>NZ_NHNT01000004.1:0-206193 GCF_002174535.1 Solibacillus kalamii
CTGGTTAGAGCGCACGCCTGATAAGCGTGAGGTCGATGGTTCGAGTCCATTTAGGCCCACCATAGTATTATTCCGAAGTAGCTCAGTTGGTAGAGCATCCGGCTGTTAACCGGCAGGTCGCAGGTTCGAGTCCTGCCTTCGGAGCCATTGGCCCGTTGGTCAAGTGGTTAAGACACCGCCCTTTCACGGCGGTAACACGGGTTCGAATCCCGTACGGGTCATATACACTTGAAAGAAAACACATTGCAGATTTTGCAATGTGTTTTTTGTTGTTTAAAAATGAAGTCAACATAGGGAATTATTTGAAATACTGAATGTTAAGGAATTTGAATAAATGAGTATGATAGCCTATATAGGCTTTAATTTTCCGATAAAACTAAATGAAGGTGATGTAGAACATGAATATGAAGTTGACTATGTTTGCCCCGATGCAGAACATCTTAACATAGTTAAACAAAAGCATTTTACGACACCCTATATCTTTGAGATTTTACAATTTGCAAATCCTATTTGGGAATTGACGGACTATAATAAGGCTTATTCTCCACATAACTATGAAAAATCCAAAAAAAAATTTCTCAATTTATGTCATTCTCTAAAAGAATTGCTCCTGAAAGGTGATATTTGTGAAATATACATCTGCTGGGACGGAGAAGAAAATGAAGACCTTGAAGTTGAATTGAAGATTAATTTAAATGATTTACAAATTGAAGCCATTGAAATATATGAAAAGTGCTTTATTCGTGTAGAAAACTAAAGGTTAAATTAGAGTATGAGTATTGTCATGGAAGGAAAATAATTAGAGGAACTTAATTTGTTGAGCACCTCTAATTATTTATTTCAAAATCAACAATTAAATTTAACTGAGCCTTTTATTTAGCAAAGGGAGGGCCATCAATAAAAATGAAGGTTATCTGGTAGACTGTCCAACTGTAATGAGGCCATACAAATAGTAAATCATACAGCTATTACAACTTTATACTTTAATAAAAAACATCCTACAGACAAATCGCTTTCGGCATGGACGATTTATCGATGTAGGATGTTTTTTTGAGATATATTATAAAAGGGATGCGTGGAAAATTGTTCAAAGTTCAATTGTTATACTATGTGATTATAAATGAAGAATTTTACGTTCTATAAAAATTGGGCAGAATTTTTATAGATGCTGCATTAACGGAATGCAGCTTTAAATTCGCCGGTCACTTCCTGGTGACCATTATTCGACTCATACGCTTGCTCGATCTCTAATTCAAAACGATCCATAATCGGAATATCGTTTACAGAAAATAAGTACGAATCTTTTGAAGCATAGTGCTCATACCAAGCCCAGTTTGGAACGACAAAGTAATCGCCTTTTTTCCAGTCAAAGCGTGTACCGTTAATAACTGTATAGCCTTCACCTCTATGCACTTGATAAACAGTAGAATGCGTATGGCGTAAAGCTTTTGTATGCATGCCAGCTGGTAAGTGCTGCATACGTGTACCTAATGTCGGGTTAGCTGCTTTACCTGTAGAAGGGTTAATATATTCAACAGCAAAACCATGATGGGGGTCCGGATCAAATTCCATTAAGCCTTTAATTCCTTCAACCGTACGATCCCATTTATAGTTGGCAAGTGGTGCTACTGTATACTTGTCATCTCCGACAGGGCGTACCATTCCTCCACGATAACGCTTTTCCGTGAAGTTATCCGGAATATTCGGCTCTTGTAAACCGCCTTCATAAGGATCGAAGAAAGTACCGCCGATTCCGTATAAAGTCGGGATATCCAGCGCGTCTGTCCATAACATCGGCTCATCGCCAACGTGTTCATGCCCGTGCCATAAACCTTTAGGTGTAATTAAAAAGTCGCCTTCCTCCATGAAAATACGTTCGCCTTGTACGATTGTGTAGGCGCCTTGTCCTTCAGAAATAAAGCGCAATGCTGATTGAGAGTGACGATGAGATGGGGCTTTTTCACCCGGTAACAGCATTTGTACCGCTACGTAAATCGTTTGTGTAGTAGATGCCCAACCCCATGGCTGACGATATGTTAATCCTGGATTTTGGAAATAGATTGCACGACGTTCTCCACCACGATCTGGTGTAAAGATTTGTGCTGCTTCGCCCATTTTCTTTTTAATTAGTTCATCACTCCAAAGGTAAGCTTGTGCTTGTGGCTTTGGTGTATGATTCATAATTTCCGGAATGGCTTCCCAAAGTGGACCTAAATGATATTGTTCAATATCTTTCGTAAAATCTTTTACCGTGTCACTTTTCATAAACTCTTTTACTTCTTCTGATACTCCTGCCATACATCTTCACTCCTTTAATAGTAATTGTGCATAAAGAATACTAGACCGTATTAAAAGGTTATACACTTACTGGCACATTTGCAGCTGCTACTTTATTTTCCAGTGCACCAACTTTATCGATTTCGATACGGACAACATCGCCGTCTTTCAAGAAAGTCGGAGGATTCATTGCAACACCAACCCCACCTGGAGTACCTGTTAAAATTACATCACCCGGCTCTAATGTCATTAAGTTAGATAGGAAAGCAACTAGCTTTTGTACAGAAAATACTAAGTTAGCCGTATTCGTTTGCTGGCGTACCTCACCATTCACTGTCAATACAACAGATAACCCTGATGGATCCGGTAATTCATCAGCTGTTAATAAATAAGGTCCCATCGGTGCAGAACCGTCTACTGTTTTACCTTGCAGCCATTGTAATGTACGACGTTGGATATCACGGTAAGTCACATCGTTCGTAATTGTATAGCCGGCTACGTAATCCAGGGCGTCTTCTTCTGAAACATTACGGGCTTGTTTACCAATAACAAATGTAAACTCTGCTTCATAATCAAGCTGTTCAGAAATCGGATAGAATGGAATATCATCATCAGGCCCTAAAAGTGTATTTGCAAATTTAGCGAAAATAACTGGATGTGTTGGTAACTCACGGCCCATTTCCAGAATATGCTCACGGTAATTGTGACCTACACAAATGATCTTTCCTGGATTTAATACTGGTGCTCCAACATGTACTTCGTTACGATCAAAAACCGCTTTTGTAATAGAAGCGTTTGGATTCTCTAAAATGAAGTCGACAGCTTGTTGCGCCAATTCAATAGATTTTTTCCCGCCTTCATAAATACCATCTGTAGTTGCCGGCACATAAGCATGGGCAATCTCCTTATAACGGTATTCACCTTCTGCTTGAAGTTTTGCTTCAAAAGCATGGTTTAAATCGATTACTTGTTCCTTCACAATCGCTCCAGCACGTGTAATACCGTTCATTGTATAGTTGACTAATTTCATAATTATCCTCCTTTATCGAAATAGAATACAAAGTTCTCTATTTAAAGAAAATATAAAGTACTTTAGATAGTAAAGTCAATATTTTTCAGAAAAATCTTTTAAATAAGTGATTTAGGACCTATTAAAATCAATAATTATCAGTAAATTTAGAAATATTATTGACAAATGCTTCACTTTTACGATACATTTTCATTATTGGTAAACAAAGTTCTCTATTTATAGAATTGGAGGTAATGAAATGACAAATATTAGCGATGTAATTGTAGTTGGTGGGGGAATTGGTGGTTTAGCGACAGCGCTTTCAATAGTACAACGCACAGATAAAACGGTAGCAGTATTAGAACAAGCACCTGCATTCGGAGAAATAGGAGCAGGTATCCAATTAGCACCTAACGCACTGCATGTATTAGACCAATTAGGTGTTAAAGAAGAAATATTGAATGTAGCGGTCGTACCGAAGCGCTTAGTGCTAAAAGATATTTATACGGCAAAGGAATTAGCTGTACTTGATTTGACTGACGGTTTCCAGGAGCGTTTCAAGCAGCCGTACGTTGTATTGCACCGCTCGGATCTACACCGTGTTTTATATGAAGCATGTTTGAAAAATAACCGTATTTCATTTAAAAACGATGAGCAAATCCAAACAGTATCACAAACGCCAGGTCAAGTAACGATTACAAACCAGCGTGGTGAGTCCTATACAGCAGAAGCAGCAATCGGGGCAGATGGTATTAAATCAAATGTACGTAAGCTATTTTCTCAAGACGAAATGATCTGTTCAGAGTATGTAGCATACCGTGGGACATTACCGATTGAAGAGATTACTGCTGAAGGCGATATTGCAATGGATGATGTGATTATGTGGATTGGACCGAACTTACACTTAGTACAATATCCTGTTCGTCGCGGTGAGTTATATAATCAAGTCGTTGTTTTCAAAACATATGACTATAAACCGGAAGGCGACTGGGGTACTCCGGAAGAAATGCAACAACGCTTTGAAGGTGCACATCCGGATGTAGAGCGTGCGTTAAAATATATTTCGACTCAATTCCGTTGGCCGATGTTCCACCGTCTGCCAATAGAAAACTGGACAGATGAAAATGTAACGCTATTGGGAGATGCAGCTCACCCGATGCTTCAATATTTAGCGCAAGGCGGTGCACAAGCACTTGAAGATGCATATGTATTAGGAGAAGCTTTAGAAAATGAAGCAACGTACAATGAAGCATTTTTACGTTATCAAAAAGAGCGCCAACCGCGTTCAGCAATGGTACAAAATTCAGCACGTCGCTGGGGTGAAATTATTCATGCAGATACAGCTGACGACCTTGACCGTGCGCTTGTGTTATTACGTGATCATTTATTCGGCAGTCACAAGGAAACAAACTATGATGTAGCAGACTTTTTATATAATTACTTCAACACACGCAAAAGTGAAGTTAAGAGCTGAATATCGGAAAATTAAAAAGAGAAAGGGGATTAGTTCCCTTTCTCTTTAAAGCCATATACAGTCGACATTTCTTTACTCATATCAATAATTTGCTGCATCATTTCAGATGAAGTGTCTGTAGGTACGTCCTCTTCAAAGCCAACAACCGTAATAGCGCCGACAAGCTCATTTTTGTAATTGAGTATTGGTAAACCGATAGAGGAAACATGACGGACAAGGGGCTCATGTGCAAACGAAAACCCGTTTTTGCGAATTCCTTTCAGCTCGCGTTGAAAAGCCGCAACATCAAAATTGGCAAGTTCATTTTGCTGAGCTTCAATCCAGTTCGTAATTTCCAAGGAATTAGCATAGGCCGCAAAAATTTTTCCTGTAGATGAATTAATCGGCAGTTTCGTACCGACTTGCGCACCGATACTTAAGCCAAAATTCGTATTCCAAATATTTGTGATAACTGGGGAATCATTCACCCAAAGAGATAGTAGCGTCGTCATATTTGTTAAATTGCTAAGTTCTTTAAAATAGGGTGTAAGGCGTTCGATAAAATCGTCGTTTTGCATGGCAGCATTCCCGTATTCCAAAAATTTATAGCCGAGTGAATAGCTACCGGTCTTTTGATCACGATAAAGCAAATCTAACTGGATAAGTGTATTTAAATATTTATAGAGATTACTTTTAGAAATGCCTGTTTGTTCCTGAATATCGGAAAAACGTAGTGGGTGGTCGCTTTGCGCAACGACATCGATAATTTGAATACCTAATGCTAATGATCCGATTGTAGTACTGCTTGACATAGTATTCTATTCACCTTTCTTAAAAAGTCATTCAAAATAAGGAGATTATATCATGAAAACTAATGTTATGGAAAAGAAGTTTGAAAGTTTCGAGAAAAGCATCAATAGTATGGTTGATCTAATAAGTATAACAGAGACGGAAGTGCTGTATAAAAAACCGTCCGAAGAAAAATGGTCGGTTATGCAAATCGCTACACACATCATCGAAGCAATCGAGTTTTGGGTAGCCGACTTAGAGGCACTCCTAGTCGTACCAGGAGCGAAATGGGGACGTAACCATGAACATGTCCGTCGTTTAGCTGCGGTAGATGAAAATTATGTAGCGACTGTTTCAAAGGAAAAAGCGATTGAAAGGCTCAATGCGCTCATTCCTTTAGTGAACGAAAGCTTTGCAAAAGTGCAACAGGAAGATTTAGAAAAAACAGCACCTAGCTACAACCCGAATTTTGATGGCAAGCCGTTATCATTTTTAATCAACCATCTAATTGTATTGCATGCTGAAAGTCACGTAGGGCAAATGCAGCGTCATTTAGAATTGGTACAGCCGCAAAAGGTCGAGTAATAATGGAAGTATCCACTGTTTGATGTGCGTATAGTAAGGTATTATAAAGATACAATAGAGGGGCTGTCTGGAATGAATTTCGGGGCAAGCCCTTTCTGCGTATAAAACAGTGGAAGCAGGTGGAAAAGTGGATGCAATAATAAAAACAGGGAATAAAGCAGTCTATCCGATTATTTTCCCTTCTGACTATAGTGGATTGGGGAGTATTAACTGTTATGTCTACCAAAATGGAGAAGACTATACATTAATCGATGCGGGCATTAAAAATGAGGAATTTGAGCAGTTTTTTTATCGGAAATTGAAAGAATATAATATAGAAATTAATCAAATTACCCGTATTATTTTAACTCATTTTCATAATGATCATATCGGGGTAGTAAATCAAATTACGAATGAGTACCCGATTCCTGTCTATGCAAGTGAAATTGCCATTCCTCGTTTGAAGTGTGAGGATGATTATTTACAGCAGAAGCTTAGCTTTTACTATGATTTGTATGAGCAATACGGCGTACCGGAATTTGCCCGTGAACGAATGGCAAAAATGGAGAATACTCTTCACAATAAAGAACATGTGATGATCTATCCGCCGATTATGAAACTGGAAGAAGGGCAAGAAATCGGAGGATTACGTGTAATGGCTGCTCCTGGCCATTCACCGGATTCAATTTGTTTGTTTGATGAGGAGACAGGATGGCTATTCGCGGGGGACTTTTTATTGGCTACTGGTATGACGAATGCGTTAATCGATCATGACGAATCAGGAGACATAACGAACCCGATTAGCCAATATATAGACTCGATTGAGAAAATGAAAGCATACAATGTGCGCACCGTATTTGCCGGACATAAAGAGATTTATGAAAACTTGAATGAAGTGATGGAGAAAAGCTTAAGTAAAATAGAATACAAGCTGCAAAAGGTTGTATCCAAAATTAGTGAAGGAAATCATACGGCAAAACAATTGGGAGAAGCAATCTATGGTGCCCGTTTTGCGAAGTATTTTACATTTATAATTTCTGAAATTATCGGATTAACGCTCCTGGCAGAACAGCGCGGTTTAATTGTGCGTGAGTTGCGGGGCGGGGATTGGTGTTTTTCAGTTACAAGTTTGATTGATCAATGAAAACAGCTGCCCGGGAGAGGCAGCTGTTTTTGTTATAGCGTATTATTTCCATCTCACATAAAGTGTCGTCGGAGTCGTTTGAGGTTGATTCCATTTTGCGAAAGCTTTTGTATACTTACTCGTTGTATAAAGATTGTTCAGCGGTTTGTCTGCTACTCTACAGTGAGCGTTCCACTATATGTCGTTCCTTTATCACGGCCGGCTTCACAATAAAACTCGGTTGTTTTAATTGTCTTAATAGTAAGCCGTTCGAATTCAATAACACACCGATCACCATCCGCTGTTTTGGATAACCGCGCTTTTGTATCGGCTGTGAATGTCGCTGTTCCTTCAATCGTGCCGGATGCCCAGCCGTCATACGTATAATAGGTCAACTGGAAACCGGTTTTCGTACTATTAGAGATTGTTAATACACGCCCCTTTGAATCAAGGTCCCCTTTACCGTAAGTATGAAAATACGTATACTCGCCATTCCAAGATTTATTTGGCTTCTTGTCGGCAGTAGGGGACCAGTTTGCACCTGTGCGCAATGATTTATCAAGCATACTGCGGGCGGAAGAAGCACGTTCATAAAGCGGGCTATTACTAGCAAAGCCCTCTTCTGCCATGTCAGAACGATAAAAGAAGTTTTTATTTTGCATGTTATAGAAAAACAGAACAAGCTGTGCACGTGTTAAATTATTTGTTGTACCGAAAAAATGCTGTAAATTAGTTTGCTCATACTTTGCGTTTTGTCCGTTAGAAATATCATGATCCAGTAAAAAACGGATTGCTTTATTTAAAGTCGTTTGTCCATCCGCTATATAGGCAATCGCCTGTGCAACAGTTCCCCGTTTTACAGCTGCACCTCGAATACTGTTATGGAAATAGCCGTTTAAAGGTACTTGATAGGCGGCAAGCGTATTATAGTTTGCATCGGATGGAATCTCTTTCTTTGTGAACTTATCCAGTTCTTCCAAAACAGGTTCCAAATCAAAATAGCTAACTAAAATTTGAGCAAATTGTTGTTCTGTCACGGGTTGGTTTGGACGGAATGTACCGTTAGCATAGCCGTTTATAATATTAAAATCATATGCCCATTTAATTGCGTCATACGCATAATGGTTTGTCGGGACATCTTTAAACACTTGCTTCGCTGCCACCGAGTTAGTTGGAGAAATAAAAAAAGACAGCCCTACAATAATAGAAATAATTGTGAAGTAGAAGCGTTTCATAAAAAAACCTCCTTTATAATTGGATTATTTTTACTTTACCATGACTGCCTCCTGTTTCCACTTACTTTTTATTCTAAAATATGGGATAAGAGCCGATATAATAGATATGGTATATAAAATGAGAGTAGGTAGTGATACATATGAATAAATCAAAGTTAATGCTAGCTGCATTGGCCGCAATCCCGGTAAGTATTGGGATGATAGGGGAAGTAGAGGCAGAGGGAGCAGCTGCGGCTGATATTGTCGCAGCAGATAAAGTCAGAGAAATGATTCAAACGTTAAACGACGAGTCGACTCCTACTGAAATCAGTGCAGCACGAAAAGCATATGATGCATTAAACAGCGAGGCGAAAAAGCTAATTGAGAAACAAGTAGTTACAAACCTTGAATACTTCGAAAGCCGGTTAGCTGTTCAAAAGGCACAAGCTGAAAAAGAAGCGAAAGTCGTGATGGACCGCATTAATCGTATCGACAAAATGAAATATACAGAAGCACAAATTAAAAGTATACGTATGGCGTACAATGCGCTAAGTGATCTTGCGAAGTCGTCTGTAACAAACCTCCACATTTTAATTGATGGTGAGAATTATATTATTTATCAAAATACTGTTGTGAAGCAGGCAAAGCTTGATGCCAACGCATTTGATATATATATGAACAATATTAGTCGCAGCTCGACGACACATGAAATTGCGAGAGCTCGGTCACTATACAACAACTTATCGGCAGAAGCGAAAAGACATGTAACAGCTTTGGAAAAGCTTGTTCGTCTTGAAACAATGTGGAGAGATCCGTATTATATTGAGCTTGTGTATACGTATTATCCTGATTATATCCATGAAATAAAGCCGGGCGGAGTAGTCATTGAGAAGCCGGCATATGATCCGCTTTACATTCCGGATGATTCAAATACAGTTGCGACAACGATTCCGAAAACGCCAACTTGGTCACAATATGAAACGATGAGCTATCAAAATGGCCGCTATACAACGCAAATTACCACTTCTCAAGTGAAAAATATTACAGACCGGAATATGCGTTTAAAAGCGGGAGATATTGAAATCGTTATTCCTACATCGGAAATAAAGTCTTCTACAGCTACTGTTGGTGTGTCTGTAAATGTGGCGAATAATCAGCTACACATCCAATTTACAGAAGGAAATCGTGCAAAAACTTTTGAAAATACAGTAGAAGTTCATGTTCCGGTCTCTAAATTAAAGGCGAATACTTCACAAGTAATTCAACGTGTTCTATCAACTGGTACATCACCGGCATCATTTAAGGTAGATGGCTCGAAATTCATTATCCGTACAGCCACAGGTGGTACATTTAAAGCAGCGAATAGCAGCGTTATTTATACGGATATTCCAAACAATGACCAAGGACGTGCCATTCGAGAGCTGGCAAAGCGCGGCATTCTATTTAATACGAAAAGCCGTCTAGTTCAAACCTATAAACAAGTAAGCAAACTCGATGCAGCGGTAATGATTGCATCGGCACTGGATTTATCAAGTAACGCCAAATCGAAATATCTGGATATAGCAAATGCGCAGCAATTAAAACTAGTCCAGGGGTTATTGGAAGCAGGCATCATGAGTGGTGCAACATCGAGCCGTTTTACACCTAATGCTTCGGTGACAAAGCAAGAAGCAGCCATTATTATTGCCAACATGTACCGCTATTTAAATCAGGATTTGGCGAAAGTATACAATGAATTAAACATTAGCTATCCGGATATTGCAAACCTGACATTTGAAGCGCGTCAAAGCATTGCAATTCTAGAGCTGTTTGGTGTTGTCGATGGGCAAGGTCCATTTAGTCCTGAGAAAACATTATCACGCGGCGAGTTTGCCGAACTTATTTACAATGCGTTAATAGCAATCGACTATTTATAAAATTGATTGGTCCCGGAATGGAAATCAATTTTTATGTACATCGAAAAAACCTCCTTTTTCTCACAAAGAAAAAGGGGGTTTTTGGGGTATGTCTCGCACAGAGTGGAAAATTAGCAATAATAGGTTTGACTGCTAAGCTGAAAACAGAAAAATCCGCAGGAACTTCTGACAATTCCTTTACAAATACGCTATAATTAACTACTACAGCACACATGCACAAAAGGAGTTTTCGCATGGTCTATTTATCGATGATTTTCTTCAAAATTGTTGCACCGATTTTAATTTTACTTATTATAGGTGCTATTTTACAGCGCAAGTTTCAGTTTAACCTTAAAGCATTATCCCACCTCATTACATACTGTTTCATGCCGGCTGCGGTATTTATCAATATTTATGAAACATCCATTGAAATGAGCGTGCTTGGACAAATTACGATTTTTATTATTTTGTTTATCGGTGCGCAAATGCTGTTAAGTCAGCTGCTCACAAAGTTGTTAAAACTTGATAAAAAGGAAGCGGCTGTTTTTAAAAACAGTGTTGTCCTTATAAACTCCGGTAACTATGGGATCCCGGTTGCACAAATGATTTTCGCAACCCAGCCGATCGGGGTAGCGATTCAAGTTATTCTTGTTATTTTTCAAAATATGACGACGTATACATATGGCTTGTATAATTTAATCTCATCAACAAAATCAGGATTAGCGATTGTCCGGGACTTTTTGAAAATGCCGATCGTTCATGCGCTAATTATTGGTGCGGCATTAAATTATTTTAGTGTACCGATCCCGGAAACGTTTAGTATTCCGCTGGAGCATATTGCAGACGGATTTGTGGCGGTTGCACTTATAACATTAGGTGCGCAGCTTTCTACAATCGAAATGCGCTCGATGTTCAATAAAACGATTTTTGTCAGCTGCTTTACACGATTAATAGTCGGCCCGGCAACAGCACTTGTTATTATTTTTGCATTGGGTCTGGACGGGGTAGTGGCACAATCGCTATTTATCGCAAGTGCATTCCCGACATCAAGAAACAGTTCCAGCTTAGCACTTGAGTATGATATTGAATCGGCAACAGCTGCCCAGACAGTGCTGTTTTCAACGATTATCAGCTGTTTAACCGTGACGTTTGTTATTTATTTATCGACGATTTTATTTGTATAGAAAAGGGAATCAAATAGAATTAAAAGTTTGATTGGAAAAGGTTAAAACGAAACGGATACTTTTAAAAATTGATTGGAATGAAGGGCGACTCCAGCGGGAATAGCAAAATTTATTTTGCGACGAAAGCGAAGCGACAGGAGCACCGACGCCTGAGACTTAAGAACAAAAGCTAAGAGCGCCACGTCCTGTGGCAACGCTTTTGTGACCAACATCGTGTTGGCCTAACGCCGTGCCCGCGGAAAGCGTCCCGGAATGGAAATCAATTTTTACGCACAGCTAAAAAACCCATTTTTCTCATAGAGAAAAATGGGTTTTTGGGTTATGTGGCAGCCCTTTTTTCATAAAAAAACCGCAAGTATCCCCTCAGATACTTGCGGCTGTAAGCGATTATAGTTGGATATCAATAACGCTTTCGTAATCTAGTAAACACTAAATTAATGAAAAGCTAGTGAATTTAACAATTTGAGCAAGAAGCTAAATTCATAGAGTACATCTTAGTACATACTTACCGTATTAGAGTATGGGTTTGAAAGGTCCATACCATCTAATGAAAGACCCATTGCCTTCGCTACACCTTCACCATATGCTGGATCAGCTAAGTAGCAGTGTAAAATGTGACGACGTTTGATGAATTCTTCAACACCGTTCATTTCTGCAGCAGTTGTTTCGAATAAACGTTGTTGCTGTTCCGGTGTTTGAAGACGGAATAATTTACCTGGTTGCTCGAAGTAGTTGTTGTCATCTTCACGGAAGTCGTAGATGTCAGCTGGACCATCAAGAGCTAATGCAGGGTCTTTATATTGTGTTTGACCTTGTAATGCGCCATAGCTATTTGGATAGTAAGTAATTGCTGAACCACGGTTTCCATCAGCACGACCTTGACCATCACGGTGATATACCATGAATGGGCATTTTGGTGTGTTTACTGGAATTTGGTGGTGGTTAACACCTAAACGGTAACGAGTTGCATCTTGGTATGCGAATAAACGAGCTTGCAGCATACGGTCTGGTGAGAATGAAATACCAGGTACAACGTTTGATGGAGCGAATGCAGCTTGCTCAACATCAGCGAAGTAGTTTTCCGGGTTACGGTTTAATTCGAACTCTCCAACTTCCATTAATGGGTACTCAGATTTGTACCAAACTTTTGTTAAGTCGAATGGGTTGTCCTTAGAGTTGCGCGCTTGCTCTTCAGTCATCACTTGAATGTACATTTTCCATTTCGGGAAATCGCCTTTTTCGATTGAATCGAATAGGTCACGTTGTGAAGATTCACGGTCTTTACCGATAATTTCAGCAGCTTCTGCACCAGTCAGGTTTTTAATACCTTGTTGTGAACGGAAGTGGAATTTCACGTATACACGTTCGCCAGCTTCGTTGATCATTGAGTAAGTGTGGGATCCGAAACCGTGCATGTTGCGGTAACCTGCTGGAATACCACGGTCAGACATTACGATTGTTACTTGATGTAAAGCTTCTGGTAAAGAAGTCCAGAAGTCCCAGTTCGAGTTGCCGTTATGCATGTTTGTTTTTGGATCACGCTTAACTACGTGGTTTAAATCCGGGAAGTGTAATGGGTCACGGAAGAAGAATACAGGTGTGTTGTTACCAACCATATCCCAGTTACCTTCTTCAGTGTAGAATTTTAATGCGAAACCGCGAATATCACGCTCAGCATCAGCCGCACCGCGCTCACCTGCTACAGTTGAGAAACGTGCGAACATTTCTGTTTGCTTACCAACTTCAGAGAAAATTTTTGCTTTTGTATATTTTGTGATGTCATGCGTTACAGTAAATGTACCGAATGCACCAGAACCTTTTGCGTGCATACGACGCTCAGGAATTACTTCTCGGTTAAAATTCGCTAATTTCTCAATTAGGAATACGTCTTGTAATAAGATCGGGCCACGGCGACCAGCTGTTTGCGAATCATCGTTCGATACTACTGGAGCACCAGTAATTGTTGTTAAACGTTCGTTTGTCATGTATAGTTCCTCCTAAATCTTTTTGAAAAACTCTTCATAAATAATATAACAAATCTAAATCGTAATTTCTACTAGATTATAATAATTCTTTTTAAGTAATCTTTATATTAAAGAACTAGTTATTATATATGGACATTAATGAAAATTCCGATAATATAGTTTTCTAGTAAATTATACCTTTTTCCAGCTTAGAAAGATAAAGATTGCTCCGCATTTTTGGTCAATAACTACTTTTTACTTGTTTATCGACAAATATGGGTAGTTCTTCTATTATTACCTATATAGTAGAGGCAATTACTTTACGAAAGGACATAAGCATGCAACTAACATTAACTTTTATTATTTTGGCAGTTACAATTCTTCTATTTACGACGAATCGATTGCGGGCAGATCTTGTCGCAGTAATGGCGTTATTATCATTTGTCATATTAAATATTTTGACTCCCGCTGAAGCGCTGGCAGGATTTTCGAATTCTGTCGTCATTATGATAGCAGGACTATTTGTTGTCGGGGCAGGTATTTTAAGGACGGGTCTTGCAGGAATGGCAGGAAACCTTCTCTTGAAATGGTCGGGGGATAATGAGCTCCGTCTCTTCATTTTGCTTCTTGTCATTGTCGCAATTGTCGGGGCGTTTATGAGCAATACAGGTACGGTTGCATTAATGCTGCCGATTGTAGTTTCGATAGCAATCAGCATCAAAGTAAGCCCGTCCAAATTTTTAATGCCGCTTTCGTACATTGCGAGCATGTCGGGGCTGATGACATTAATTGCATCGCCGACAAACCTGATTGCTTCGCAAACACTCGTTGATCATGGCTTTGAAAAACTAGGATTTTTTACGATAACTCCAATCGGAATTATCGCAACGATTACCGTCATTATTTATTTAGTATTAGTACGCAATGTGCTGTTGCCGAATGAGGATAACCGTTCGCAATCAAGTGCGGGGTATAAGCTTTCTCCCAAAAAAATTGCCAAGGAATATGATTTACATGATAAATTGTTCCGCGTTGTCGTAAGCGAGCATTCGACCATTTCGGAACAAAAGCTTGCTGATTTGAAACTTCCGGCAACCTATCATATTTATATTATGAAAATAAAACACGGTGCTGTGCAGGAAGGGCTTAATTTACGACCGATGACGTACCAGGAACTTGCGGGTCCGAATAGTGTTATTCATGTAGGAGATGAATTGTATGTTCAAGGTTTTGCCGATGATGTAGCACGGTTTGCCCATGATTTTGCGTTGACGGTTCAGCCGTTCGAAGATCATGCAAAAGAGCTCGTCACGAAAAAAATTGGTGTAGCGGAAGTATTGCTAACACCGCAGTCACGTCTTATCAAGGAATCTGTCAGTAAAATCGGGTTCCGTGAAAAGTACAATTTAAATATTCTGGGAATCAACCGTAAAGGTGATTACTTATTGAAAAACATGGCCGACCAGAAGCTGCGTTTTGGGGATGCGATTTTAGTGCAGGGAACATGGGATGAAATCGAGCTGTTGTCCCGAGAAACGCATGATGTTGTCGTAGTGGGGCAGCCGCGCGAGTTAGCGGGAGCAATTGCAGCAAATGGAAAGGCTCCGATTGCTGGTATCATCATGCTGCTGATGATCGGACTCATGGTATTTGAAGTGTTTGACGCCGTAATTGCTGTATTAATCGGGGCCGTTCTTATGATTATTACAGGCTGTCTGCGCAATATGGATGATGCTTACAGCAAAATGAACTTTGAAAGTATTGTGCTCGTAGCGGCCATGCTTCCGATGGCGACAGCACTCGAGAAGACAGGGGGAATGACGATTCTCGCGGAAGGGATTATCAGTTTGCTCGGAGATTTCGGATCATATGGTGTATTGATGGGGATTTATTTATTAACAGTTGTTTTCGGGCAATTTGTTAGTAATACTGCGACAGCGGTACTGTTTTCGCCGATTGCCATCACTGCAGCACTTGCTATGGATGCGAACCCGTATACATTTATGATAGGGGTAGCAACTGCTGCGAGTATGGCGTTTGCGACTCCGATTGCATCTCCGACAAACTCTCTTGTATTAACAGCGGGCGGCTATAAATTTATGGATTTCGTCAAAGTCGGTGTTCCATTACAGGTTATTATGTTTATCGTCATGATGATTACAGTACCGTTACTGTTTCCATTTTAGTAGGTATAAAGGGGGTATTTGAATGGGATTGTCATTCAAATACCTCTTTATTTTATTGTAACAGCCTGTACAATTTTATTTTCCTGGACGCCTAAATCAATGACACCATCTTCACTTTTAATTTCAAGGCGCATCACATCACCAGGCTGTAAATAGCCGTTATCTTTTTGAGAATTGTAGAACGCCTCTATTTTTTCTTCATAAGGGATGGAGTTATCATAAATGTTTCCTAAAATCTCAGCATTCAGACGTAGACCTACACCAGCAGGAGTACCTGTTAAAACAAGGTCACCAGTTTTCAAATCAAAAATACTCGACATTTCGGTTAATGTTTCAGTCGGTTTAAACAATAGCTGATCTGTTTTCACCTGTTGGCGCGTTTCACCATTTACAGATAAATGGAGCTCTAGCCTTTCTAAATAATCAATCTCGCCGTCTTCCAGTAAATAAATATACGGTCCAGTAGGGCAGAAGCCGCGGTAGCTTTTCCCTTTAAACCATTGTTGTTCAACGATTTGTACATCCCGTGCGGAAACGTCATTCGTATTAACGAAACCGGCTATATAATCTTTTAAATTATGCTCCGTCACTACAACCGCTTCCGTTACATCCTGCTTCATAATAATGCCTAGCTCAATTTCATAGTCGAGTAAGCGAACATGTGCAGGGCATACGATATTTGCTGTTGCAGAAGTTAACGTACTTGGTGCCTTAGTAAATAGTAGATTGTATGGCGGCTTTTGCTGTGAAAAACCGGCTTCGATACGGTGTGCGCTGTAGTTTGTACCCTGACAGTAAATGTTTGCATCATCTGTTACAGGCGAAAGAATGGTAATGTCAGATTGATTGACGATTTGACCTGTTTGTTTTGCAGTAACGACATCCTCCATACCCGTTGTTAAAATATCCCGTAATGTTCGGTAAGAACCATTGACTATATAAAGTTCATCCTCTAAAACACCCCATTGAATCGCATCATCTTGCTGAAAGCGTACTAATTTAATTCCCATTGAAACCCCTCCTTAATAATAGATTACCGTCATTTTATTTTAAAATTTTGGAAATAGTTAGTGGTTAATTAATGGATTTGCGATAGAAAATCAGTAAAAATTAATGAAAGTTTCACGCGGCATCCTAGGAATGCGAATGGTGCGTTGTTTTAAATATCGGCTTAATTAATTGTTGATAATAGTGGTCAATCTCCATTGCCTGAAGATGATTTGCCTCCTGTATCCAGTAGTGATCCAGTGTAAGTAAAGTGGCACGTAAATGTTCAATAAGTAATTGTTCAGGGATGTTGAGATTCGTTGTATATTGCATGGACTTTAAATCTAGAGAAATCGCTTCATACATTAACGGTTCAATGAAGTCTTTCATCGTTTTTGATTTTCTTGATAATTCGGTGGCAATATGTAAAGCATGCACCTGTTTTAGCTCAGCAGAGATACGAAATGGTTCGTAAATACGTTCGACAATCGAATAGTTCATACGTTGCTTTGTTAAAGTGCGGTATAAATATTGAAACAGCGCAAATTTATCCGAGAAATGGGTGTAAAATGTTGTCCGGTGTATGATAGCCTGTTCACAGATTTCATTAATGGTAATCGATTCAAATGAACGCTTTTGGTTATTTAGTAAAGTCATTAAAGCACTACATAATAAATGCTTCGTACGATTTTTAGATGTAATCATCTACAATTCCTCCTGAAATGTATAATTTTTCTACAAATCTATTAATTTGATTCTACCTTCATGTCCCTACGTCCATATATATTTTAAAGAGGGAGGGTAACCAAAATGAAATTACAAAACAAAGTAGCCATCGTAACGGGAAGTACATCTGGTATAGGAAAATATGCCAGCTTTGCACTTGCAAAAGCAGGTGCGCGTGTAACGGTAACCGGCCGTCGTAGTGAAAAAGGTGAACAAGTTGTACAAGAGATTAAAGCAAATGGCGGTCAGGCAATTTTTGTACAAGCAGATATGATGCATGAAGAAAGTTATGAATATTTAGTCAATGAAACATTACAAGCTTTTGGTCAGATTGATATTTTAGTGAATAATGCTGGTAATATCATTGAAAAGTCATTTTTAGAGTTAACGGTAGATGATTTTCAACAATTCATTACGTTAGACGGTTATGCATATTTTCGTATGATGCAAGAAGTCATTCCACATATGAAAAACGGCGGTAGTATTATTAATGTGACTTCACTTGCAGCAATTAATACGATTCCAACCCATTCGCTGTACAGCTTTGTTAAGGCAGGGGTAACACAAATGTCAAAAGGGGTAGCCCAGGAATTTGCTGGACAGAATATACGAGTCAATTGTTTGTTGCCAGGAGCTGTAGATACGGAAATGGTAGCGGGTAACCCAAACAGTGATTTTATCCGCAGCCTAATTCCGATGCAGCGTTTTTCAACACCTGAAGAGCAAGCAAACATAATAGTTTTTTTAGCATCTGATGACTCATCTTACATGACGGGTTCGTCCATCGTTGCGGATGGCGGAGTCCGTGGAATATAAAAGGAGGCAGGAAACATGTTAATTGAACAGAAAGTTGCAATAGTAACAGGTGCAGCAAACGGTATGGGAAAAGCAACTGCCCAGCTTTTTATTGAACATGGTGCAACGGTTGTGCTCGTTGATTATCAGGAGCAACAAGGAATTAAGACCGCGCAAATGTTAGGATCGAATGCATATTATTTCAATCCAGTTGATATCACTAAGCCAGTTCAAATTCAGCAAGTAGTACAAAAAACGATTGCCAAATTTGGCCGTATTGATATTTTAGTTAACTGTGCTGGAGGTGTAATGTCGCCAAATGGTTCGTCCAGCAATATTGATATGAGTGAATGGCAGGCAATGATTGAGTTGAATTTAACTGGAACAATGAATGTTATTATGGAAGTACTTCCTCATATGAAAGAGCAGAAAGCGGGTAAAATCATTAATTTATCATCTCTTGGTGCATTAAATCCATATGTTCCAGTACTTCATTATCATGCTGCCAAAGCTGGAGTTGAGTCGATTACAAAAAACCTCGCCTTTGAATTGGCAAGTAAGAATATCCATGTAAATACAATTGCACCCGGCCCGATTTTAACACCATTTTGGGATAAATTGATGCCACCGGGTGAAGAGCGAGAGGCAATGATTACCGAGCTTGCAAAAAAAGAAGTACCGCTTGGTCGAATTGGGCAACCGGAAGATATCGCCGGCGTCGCACTGTTTTTGGCCTCTTCTTTATCCGACTTTGTAACAGGTCAAAAAATTAATGTCGGGGGAGGCATAGGGAACATAATTTCCATGAATGGTACCTTTACAAACTCACCGGGCAACAAAGAATTTGCTACTTGAAAGTTTTGTGTGAAATAGATAGAAAGGTTGTTCAATAAGGAGCCCTCCTTAATTGAACAACCTTTTATGTTGAGTAATTTTATGCGATTTCTGTCTGACCGTCCGTATCGTTTACTGTTACAGGTGATTTTCTAACTGTTATAATCGCCCAAACAACTGCTAAAACAAATAGACCGATAGAAGCGACAAGCAATGTAGATCTTCCGCCTTCCAATCCAAAAATGCCTAGAACAGTTGCAAACATATAAGGGCTCACAATACCGCCTAAACCTTGACCGGCTGCAGCAATCCCAACGTAAGAAATCCCTTTTGCTAAATTGGATAACTCAGAAACACGTGCCAACACACCTGGAATCACAATTCCCAAGCCCATGCCGCCAAGGACACTTGCTACAAAAATCATTGTTAAGCTGTCCACTGTTGAACACCATAAAATACCTGTAGCCGTAAAAAGTACACCTATTGGAACAATTAGATTAGGCAACATCGAACGCAGTTTACCAAACATGAAGCCCGTTATTAATGTACCTGTTGTAAAGAGTGAAATTGCCAATCCGGCTTCCGTTGCATTCCCTAAGCCTTCAGTTTGAACAATAATAGAGATATTTGTTACATAACCGAAAACAAAAGCTGAAAAAATGATCTGTCCAATTGTAAAGCCGTAAACTGTTTTAGGTGCTTTAAATAAAACATCTTTAATTGACGCATTTGGTACATCCTGTTTTTTCGGTTCCGGTAAAAACATGAACGTAATAGCTAAAATCCAAATAGGGAATAAGTACACTAGGAATCCATAATTCCAACCGTAAGCGTCTGCCAGCATACCACCAACTACTTGGAAGAAGATTGCACCAACACATGCGATTGTCGATGTACCGAATCCGATCAGGAAATCACGTTCACGGCCATCAAAGAAACCAGTAATAATATCAATGGATAAAGGTAAAGTGATACCAACACCAAGGCCTAAAATACCACGGAAAACAATAATTGCGAATAGATTGCTTAAGAAGAATGGCATGATTCCGCCAATTATGAATAAGATTAAACCGGTCGTTAATAATGAACGTTTTGAAAATTTATTCGCTAGCTTACCATAGAAAAGGGAAGGGAAAATTTGAAGCAACCCGGGTATTGTCGCAATTAACATAACAGTAGTAGGGCTGAACTCCGGGAAGGCTACAATAAGGTCTGCCATAATCGATCCAGCTACACCGGCAGCTACGTCTTGGAAGGCAATCAGGACAATTAAAAACTTTAAAAAACCTCTGTTGGATGTTGGAAACATGAAATACCCCCTAATTTTTTATTTATTTGGAACTTAAAAACACAGCATGTTGTGCAAAATACCCCCTCAATCGATTGAATATTCAGATATTATCATGTAAGCCCTTTCACAGGAACGATAATAATTTACGGAAAAGTATTTTCTAATTAAACAAAAATTGTTAAATACCGGAAAAATAATGTTGGCTGAATCAGCTTTTGGCGTATGAAATTAACAATTAATAAAAAAAGTACAAAACTACGGAAATTCCGCTGTTTTGTACGTGAAATTCGGTTATTCTATTTCAATTTCACCTAGAACGATTAACGACTCAATTAAAAGAATTAATTCAAAAAGATTTTTTGAGCTGCGCAGGTTCCGGTCAAGCAGTTCCTCAATTTTTTGAATACGGTAAACAAGCCCGCTCATCGATAAATTCAAGTCAACCATTGTCAAATTAAGGTTTCCGTTATGATTTAAAAATGTGTATAAAGTCTTCAAAAATTCGTCTCTTTTATTTGGTTTTAATGACAAAATGGGATCCAGCTCACGTTGGGCCAATTTCACAATAATATCGCTGTTTTGATGGTTAATTAATGAGCCAAGTATATTCGTATTTTCAAAATATACGATTGTATCCCGCTTATTGATATTTAACGACGAAATTGCCTGGCGATGTGCTTCCGCAATGTCATCAATATCATTAATTACGCGGCTTAAACCAATGCGGAAATCATAATTTCTGAATTTACGCTGTAAGTGCTTCAATATATTTTGATAAATATCCTCGGTATCATCCTTTTTAGGGAACAGAAATACAATTTCATCCTGGAATTCTGTAATGAAAATCGATGTTTGATGCATTTCCAAATAGACGATGACCGACTGAATAATTTTAGAAATGGTGGAAGCTTCATGAACAGGTATTCCCTTTTTGGAGACGCCAAGATTGCCGATATAAAAATCTTCATTTAGATCAATTTGTAGGAGGTAACTGCGGCTGATCATACTTTTCTTCGAAGTATACTGCTGCTGCAGTAACTGTTCAAAAAAGTATGCTTTAATATTTTCAGTCGCTTCCAGACTCGATTTTTCATTTAAATAGCAGAGGGAGATGGAAACGGCTGAGCGTTGTAAATAATGCATTTCTTCTTTATAATTCGTATCCTTCGAAAAATAGATGAAGGAAATATAACCAATAATTTGCTTCTGTACGATTATCGGACTAATTAGCCGCGTATGATTCGGACAATCTACCTGACTTGGCTGCATAGGGTCGATAGGCTGAATTAAAATTTTTCCTGACTTTGTTTGGGGCATTTGCTGAATAAAGTCCTCTTTAATAAATTCCAGCTGTTCCTGTGTCATCCCAATCGAGTGATGTGTATTAAAGCTTAAGTCCTGTACGATAGCAGGTATGTTCAGCGTATTGTAAATTGTTTCTAAAATCTGGTCGATGTGCATTCCTTGTGAAATACCAAGTGTTAGGTTGTTATGGAAAGTTGATACTTTTTCTGTATGTTTCTTCTCTTCGAAAAGCTCCATATATGTTTTGTTCAAGTCATCTATCATACGTGTCTGACTAATTTTCTTTAAGTCGGCTTGAGTTTCGGGATCCCAGTGCTCCAGCATGCGCATTTCAAATGCACAATGTTCATCGCCCTTGGCACGGCACGTCATTTCTACAATATATACTTCTTTTTTCGTTAAATAAGAGGTATAGCCACTTGAATAACCGGCCAGTGTATGGCAAATACAGGAATCACTTTGACTGAAATGTTTCAGGTGTTCTTCAACTTCATAAGAATTTACCCAAATTCCTTTAGCGTACATATACTTCACCGTATCATCAGGGTTTAAATGTAAAACTCTTTCTGAAAGAAGATCTGTAATTTGCCCGGATGCAAGGTGGTATCCGACAGCACTATTTAATTTTTCGGTTAATGTGAGTGGTAAATAATCAACTTCTTTAGCATGAGTAATACCGATATTCCAGCCGTAACGCTGTAAAAAAAATTTTGCGTATTCCAGGCCTAAGCTTTCAATCAGTTCTTTCCTTAAAATTCCAAATGTATTAGTAGTAGTATACAACGCTTTATCTACATAAGATGAGCCAGCCATTTTCAACCTCCTGAATATTCGGAATATTATCTATTTTAAAATGAAACATACCATACTTTACATAGAAATGAGAAGATACTTTTTAATATTTATTAAAAATTAGTAAAGAAATTACTATTTTTAACTTAATATTATTTTCTATAAAAAACTTAAATTTGGTCTGTTATTCCTGCTTTTTGTAATATAACTAAATGAAATTATTATGTCGGAAAGCGGCTTTACACAGAAAAAACGTTTATTTTAATTGGAAAATCGTTTTCCATAAAGATGAAACAAAAAGATTTGAACAATCCATAAAAACCGTATTTTTTATACGAGTGGACGTTTGCTGTCTGATCAAGATTCGTTAATTTTTACTTATATTTGATTGTAAATTCCATAGATATTCACCATATTATTCGAAATTTAAAACCGTAATATTGGATTTAACAAATATAAGGAGTTGAAATGATGACGACAGCGCTTACAGAAAGACAAATTGAAGTAATGAATAAAATGCAGGAGATTGCAGCGAATGTTCGTAAACGTGTAAAGGAAACAGAGGAGATTAGAAGAATACCAGAAGCGACAATGCAGGAATTGAAAGATTCTGGCTTAATGTATATTTTACGTCCGGAACGATACGGCGGTTTGCAAGCAAATGTCGAAACTTACAGCCAGGTCATTATTGAACTATCGAAAGCATGTGCTTCAACTGGATGGATTGCTTCTCTATGTGCGATTCGCGATATTATGGTGGCGGAGTCATTCAATGAAAAGGCCCACTTGGAAATTTTCTCTGACAATCCGCAAGATGTATTATTTGCGGGTGTTTACGAACCAAGATCTTGTACGGTCCGTAAAGTGGAAGGCGGTTACCTTGTAGAGGAAGGTCACTGGATGTTCTGTTCTGGTTCACTGCATGCGACGTGGGGTTACTTTGGCATGTACACAAAAGATGAGAACGACAACATTTTAGAGCAGCTGTTAATGACAGTGCCGTTTGATGTACTGGAAATTGAAGATGACTGGCACACACTAGGTCTTCGTGGAACGGGCAGTAATGCTGTGAGAATGAAAAACGTCTTCGTACCGGAACACCGTGTTACGTCATTTGTGAAAATTTTAGACGGAGATTTCCAATCACTTCATTTACGAGATATTCCGTTATATAATTCTGCACTATTCCCATGTTTAATTTTATCTTTAGGTTTACCAGGTCTGGGTGTTGTAAAAGAGATGCTCGATAATTTTAAACAATCATTGCCATACCGTACCGCTCAGCATATGGGTGTGAAAATGATTAAAGATGCGGCGAGCACACATCATTTATTAGCAACAGCCGAGTTAAAAGTAGAAACTGCTGAACTTTACTTTATGAATTTAGCAAAATCGATTGATGAGTGGGCAGCAAAGGGCGAGATTATGCCAAAAGATTTGCGTCTGAAAGCTTTGGCGGATATTGGCTATGCAAATGAAATGTTAAACGATGCGGTTCAAGTACTTTTAAGAGCGAGCGGATCCGGATTTGTATATGATGCAAGCCCGATGCAGCGTCTCATTCGTGATTTCTTAACATTAAATTCCCACCGTTCATTGTCTCCGGTTATTACGAGAGAAAACTATGGTAGACAATTAGCAGGTTTACAGCCAAATCAGATTCGTTATTAAGTAAAAATTTACTAAATTTTTAGAAAAAACAAAAAAACTTTCTCGTAGTTTAGTAGTGGTGAAGTAAAGTACAGTTACTTTTAAGTAAGGGGGCTAAGAGAATGAAACCAGCAATAGCAAAATTAGGGTATGTAGCGTTACAGTCTTCGAACGTGGAAGCATCATTGCATTTCTTCCAAGATGTTATCGGCCTTGAGCTAACAGAACAGATTGGAGATACGTATTACTTACGGGCGTGGGGGGACTTCCAGCACCATACGCTTTCCATTGCGCCAGGTGAAGCAGGTCGAGTAACTCATATCGGTTTTCGTACAAAGCGCAAAGAGGATGTGGCATTATTCGCGGATCAATTAGGCGGCAAAGGTTATGAAATTGATTATATCGCTGCCTGGGCAACACCAGGTATCGGTGAAGCAATCCGTTTTACGGCACCATCAGGACACCGGTTGGAGCTTTATTATGATATTGAAAAACCGGTTGTGGAAGAAAGCCGTCGCTCTGTCCTGAAAAACCAAACGTATAAATCATACAACAAAGGCGCATCTCCTCGCCGTCTGGACCATGTCAATCTTCATACGGATGCGGATTCAAGTGCCACTTATAAATTCTTTACGGAAGAACTAGGCTTCCGGATCAATGAATGCATTGAAACAGAAGAAGGGGATATTTTAGCCGGATGGATGAGTGTAACACCTTTAGTACATGATGTCGCTTTAGTATCGCATGAAAAACTTGAAACAACAGCGCGATTCCACCACATTTCTTACTGGCAAGACAACTCCGGTGATTTACTGCGAGCTGCAGATATTTGCAAAGAGCACGGACTGCAAATTATAGGACCTGGAAAACATAGCATTTCACAAGCAATTTACTTATATGTAATCGATCCTGGAAGTGGTTGCAGAGTGGAACTGTTTACTGGCGGTTATTTAATTTTCGAGCCGGACTGGGAAACAATCGTATGGCGTCCCGAAGAACGTGCATTTGGAAACACTTATTGGGGGGACAGCATTACAGGTAATCCGCTTATCCAGCCAACAATTGATGCCACAGGGATTAAAGAGACAAAAGCAGTTCCAGCATTAGAAGTATAGGAGGATGGAAAATGACAGTAGCAAATGAAGTGAAAATTAAATCAGGTCACGTGAAAACAGGTAAATATACATCATTTGTCCATGAAGCAGGTTCAAAGACAAATGAAACGATCTTATTTTTACACGGTTCAGGTCCTGGTGTAACGTCAATCGCCAACTGGAGTTATGCATTAAATGACTGTGGGAATGACTTCCACTGTTTAGCACCTGACCTATACGGCTTTGCGGATAGTGATCATCCGGATGAACCGCTTAAAAACCGCCAATTGTGGATGGATTGCTGGGTAGAGCAATTAATTGAGCTGCTAGATTACTATGAAATCGAAAAAGCCCATGTAGTAGGGAACTCGTTAGGCTGTTCCATTGCGCTAGAACTGTTGCTTGAATATCCTGAACGGTTTGACCGCGTTGTATTAATGGGTCCAGGCGGCACACCTAATACGAAACTAAGTTTAGAGTTGGCACGCGCAAAATCGTTCTATGACAATCCTTCTAAAAAACGTCTACAGCAAATTATGGGCTGGTTCGTTTACGACAAGGATGCGATGCAACCGGTTATTGACGGTCTAACAGATGCACGCTATGCCAATGCGATGCGAGAAGAAGTAAAGCGCTCAAATAACTCGATTTTCTCGACAGCAGCTGTACCGATTCCAGTCGTAGCGTTAAACCGCATCAACCATCAGATTTTATTAATCCATGGTCAAAACGATAAAGTATGCTCAATCGAATCAAGCTATTATTTAGCAGAACATATTCCAAACGCACAATTGCATGTATTTCCTCAATGCGGTCACTGGACACAAATTGAGAAAAAAGAATCATTCAATTATTTAATTCAACAATTCTTTAACCGTAAAATTTAATTCCTTCTAAGTGTTTTCCGCTGAATGAAAATAAAGCGCTTACAAAATGAAGTGGAAGTGATTTGAAAATGTTAAATGAACAAGCAGATATCGTCATAGTAGGTGCCGGAAACGCCGCGTTATGCGCGGCCATTTCGGCAGCGGAACATGGCGCAAAAGTAACGGTACTGGAAATTTCCTCTGAAGAAGAAAAGGGAGGAAATACGACTTATACGCACGGATCTATTCGCTTTGCTTTTAAAGATGGAGAAGAGGTTCGGCAATTGCTTCCGGATATGACGGATGAAGAATTTGCGATGACGGATTTCGGCAGCTATCCAAGTGAACAGTTTTTTGACGACGTCTGTACGATGTCAAACTTTCGTACAGATTACGATTTAACATCGATTATGACCGACAAGAGTTTTGAAACGATGCAGTGGTTACTCGATCACAATATTAAATTCATCCCGATCTATGGTCGCCAAGCATATAAAATAGACGGAAAATTCAAATTTTGGGGCAACATGGTCATTGAAGCAGTCGGCGGCGGAAAAGGCTTAGTTGATGCATTACATAATGAAGCCAATCGTTTAGGGATTACTATCCATTACAACACAGCTGCTGTTGATTTAGTAACGGAGCAGCGTAAAGTAAAAGGGATTATCGTCCGTCACGCAGGTGAAGAGCGTCAAATTGACTGCCAGGCGATCGTGCTGGCAAGCGGCGGCTTCCATGCAAATGTGGAAATGCGTACGAAATATTTAGGGCCTGGCTGGGATACGGTTCATACGCGCGGTTGTAAATTTAACGTGGGAGACGGATTACGAATGGCGATGCAGCTTGGTGCCCGTACAACAGGAAACTGGTCTGGTGCACACGCAGTTGGAGGCGACCGTTATTTACCGGACTATAAGGAAGGCTTCCAAAAATTAAGCTATCCATTCGGTATTCTCGTTAATAATGACGGCAAACGCTTTATAGATGAAGGCTCTGATTTTCGAAATTATACGTACGCCAAACTTGGACGTGAAATATTAAAGCAGCCGGGGCAATGTGCATGGCAAATTTTCGATGCCAAAACAAAATCTTTCCTGCGCGAAGAATACGAAGGGCGTCACGTATCGAAAGTGTCCGCACCTACTCTGGAACAATTAGCCGAAAAAATGGACGGCATCAATAAAAATCGTTTCCTGCAGGAAGTTCATGCATTTAATGCAGCTGTCAACCGTGATGCGGTATTCAACCCTAATATATTGGACTGCAAAGCAACAATTGGTTTGGACGTACCGAAGTCCAATTGGGCAAACCCGATTGAAGAAGGTCCGTTTGAAGCGTATGCCATCGGGTGCGGTATCACATTTACGTACGGCGGTTTGAAAATCTCGAAAAAAGCGGAAGTCATTCATAATGATTTCACAATAATAGATGGTTTGTATGCAGCAGGTGAAATTGTCGGTGGTTTGTATTACGACAATTATCCGGGTGGTGCGGGTTTAACTTCCGGCGCGGTATTTGGCCGCATTGCAGGTGAACAGGCCGCAAAATATAGCCGAAGAAAAATTACGATTTAAGGGAGGAAGTTTTATGACAATTATAGAGCGCAAAGTAAAAACAGGCGATTACGAAACATTCATTATGGAGGGCGGTATCGGAAATAAAGATGCGGTTATTTTAATTCACGGATCTGGCCCTGGAGCAAATGGTAAAGCGAACTGGCAATTTGTCATCGATGATTATGCGGAAGATTTCCATGTAGTCGCCCTTGATCTATTCGGTTTCGGCAACACGGACCATCCGGAGGAATATCCGGAAAACGGTGTGCAATGGATGTCGGTACGCGTGAAGCAAGTACTCGACGTAATGGATGCGCTGAACATTGAAAAAGCAAATCTGATCGGAAACTCATTAGGAGGCGTAGTAGCAACATATTTAAATATGGCTGCTCCAGAGCGCTTCAATAAAATTGTGCTAATGGGTGCGGGTGTTTCATTGTCACAGCCAACACCGGAGCTATCAAAACTGGCAAACTTCCATTTAGACCCGACAAAAGAAAACTTGCGAAACTTACTGAGCTGGTTCGTCTATGACTTGGAACGTATGCAGGACTTTGTGGATCAAGTAGTAGAGGCACGTTGGGAAGCATTCCAACGCCCGGAAATTCAGCGTTCTTACCGTGAAAACTTTACACGTTCAACAATGATAGAATTCCAAATTCCGCAAACGGCACTAGAGCGTATGCAAAATGAATTTTTATTAATCCATGGTTACCACGACCGTTTCGTGCCAGTACAAAGCAGCCTTTATGCGCTGGAACACTTACCAAATGCAGAGCTGCACATCTTAAAAAGATGCGGTCACTGGGCAATGATCGAACAGCGTGAAGAATTTTTACACGCGACAAAGCACTATTTCACAAAGGATAAAAAAGAAGTACATTCTTAATCATAATAGGGGGCTATATCATGGGAGAAACAGTAGTAAGTACATTGTCTGTAAGCGAAATGCTTGTTGAGAACGCTCGCCAGCTCATTCCGAAATTACGTGAAGCAACATTGGAAATTGATAGAAACAGCCAAATTCCAAATGAAATCATTCAGGAAATGCGTGAAAAAGGATTATTGAAGGTTTTACGACCAAAAATTTTCGGTGGACATGAAACAAGCATGCAAAATTACTTTGATGTCGTAACTGAAATCAGCCGCGGAAATCCGTCTGCCGGATGGTTCACAGCGTTAAGCAATATTCGCGATTACATGATTTCCTATGTATACGGCGAAAAAGCGCTAGCAGAGATTTTTGGACCAAACCGCGATAATGATGTGATTTTAGCAGGTAACTTCAAACCGATCCGTATCGATATTGAAAAAGTTGATGGCGGTTACTTCATTAAAGACGCACAGTGGCCTTTCGTATCAGGTGCTCCGTATGCTGACTGGTTCTACTGTGGCGCACCGGTTGACGATGGCAATGGCGGAATTGAAATGGCTATTTTAATCGTGCCTCGTGAAGATGTAACAGTTTTGGATGACTGGGATGTAGTCGGATTAAAAGGATCAGGCAGTAACAGTATCGTCATTAAGGAAGTGTTTGTCCCGGATCACCGCATTTCATTAGACCGCTTAGCTCAGCAGCGTCATTATATGATTGATGAATTAAAAGACAATCCGTTATACCGCACACCATTCGTACCGTCACTGACATTATCAATTGCAGCACCGGTATTAGGCACAGCTCTTGGCGGATTTGATGTCCATATGGAACGAGTGAATAAAGCGGGTATCGGCAATACATTCTACAACAAAATGTCAGATGCCCCGCTGACACATTTACAAATAGCGGAAATCGATCTGAAGTTGGAGTGCGCAAGATCGTTATTCGAAAATGCGATTAAAATTTTGGACGATTACTCAACGAGCGGCAAGGAATTCACGCAAAAAGTAAGTATTCGCATTAAGGCACAGTACGGCTATGCCAACCAATTATGTAAGGAAGCCTATGATTTGATGCTGGCGGGATCAGGTTCGGTATTTGCTTACAATAACAACGTATTCCAAGCATTTTACCGCGACTTTATTACGATGCACTTACACGCATTCATTACACCGTCAAGCTTGCTTGAAACACATGGACGTTTAATGGTGGATCTAGAGCCAAACACATATTTTGCATAGATAAATAAATAATCAAAAAAGGGGAATGCACTATGACAAATCCGGAAATTTCAAAACTTGGCCACTTTGGTTTAGTAAGTACAGATTTAGAAAAATCACTTTGGTTTTTTAAAGAAGTTATCGGTCTTGAAGAAACAGAAGAAGCAGACGGTGTTCACTATTTACGTGCATGGGGTGATTTCGAGCATCATACATTAACACTTCGTGCCGGTGAAGAATCTCGCCTTGATCATATTGCATGGCGTACAAAACGACCTGAAGATGTAGATGCTTTTGCTGAAAATCTGCAAAAAGAAGGAATCGAAATCAACTGGGTAGAGGAAGGCACGGAAAGAGGCCAAGGAAAAGCTTTCCGCTTCCAGCTGCCGAGTAAACATACTTTCGAAATTTACTTTGATATGGAGAAAACATTGGCTGCACCGGAAACACGTTCCGTATTAAAAAATCAGACGCATAAATCATGGAATAGAGGCGTATCACCGCGTCGTATTGACCATGTGAATCTATTAAGCTCTATACCTGCAAATGAATTTTCAGATTTTATGATACAACACTTAGGCTTTAACTTACGTGAATATGTGGAAGCACCGGACGGCAGCTATTTAGGCGCATGGTTAAGTGTAACACCACTCGTACACGACATTGCATTCAGCTTTGACCCGCATTCCGCTTCTACACACGAAGTACACCATATTTCATACTGGTTGGATAATGCTCAGGATTTACTGCGTGCAGCGGATATTTTAAAAGAAAACGGTATTGAGTTTAAAGGACCAGGAAAACACGGTATTTCACAGGCGATGTACATTTATGCAATTGACCCTGGTAGTGGCGTACGTCTGGAAATCTTCACAAATGGCTACTTGATTTTCGAGCCGGATTGGGAGCCAATTCGTTGGACATTAGATGAGATGAGCTTAGGTTTCACTTATTGGGGCGATCAAATGGACAATAACCCAGAAAATAACCCGACAATTAAAGCGTAACAATGTTTCGCAGCAAAGCGGATAGTTTACGAAGTGAAAATATGATCTGCAAAGAGGGGGCTTCATTATGATGGATGATCGTTTATTTAGAAATGCGATGGGTAAGTTTGCGACAGGTGTTACCGTCATTACAACAGAGCACGATAAACAAGAGCATGGTATGACAGCGAATGCATTCATGTCTGTTTCTTTAGAGCCGAAACTGGTTGTAATTTCAATCGGAGAAAAGGCACGCTGCCTGCCAAAAATTAAAGAGAGCGGCATTTTTGGTGTAAATATTTTAGCTGAAGATCAACAAGATTATTCAATGGTTTTTGCCGGTCAAAAGAAAGATGAAGTAGTAGAGGTAACTTTTGAGCGATTGGCAGGGGTACCGGTTTTACAAGGGGCCATCGCACAGATCAGCTGTGATGTTGTATCGGAGTATGTCGAAGGTGACCACACATTATTCATCGGCAAAGTACGGGATATTAAGCTGGATGATTCGAAAGAGCCATTATTATTCTACGCGGGCAAATACCGTTCATTAGAAACAATTACTGTATAACAGGGGGATTCAAATTGGATATTCAACAAGCTGCAAGTGCCTTATTAACTGCTGAACGTTCGAAACAGCCAATTGAACCTTTCACGTCGTCAACTGATATTTCAGTTGACGACGCTTATCATATTCAGCTGTTGCAAATTAAGGAGAAATTGAAGGAAGCTGAATTGGTAGGCATGAAGGTTGGATTAACGAGTGAAGTCATGCAAAAAATGTTTAATGTAGATACACCTGATTTTGGCCATATTTTGAGCACGATGGTATATGAAAATAACAGTACTATTTCGAAATCACAATTTATTCAACCGAAAGTAGAGTTCGAAATTGCTTTTTTGTTAAAGGAAGATTTAAAAGGGCCGAATGTGACTGTTGAACAAGTATTACAAGCAACAAAAGCGATTGCACCAGCAATTGAAATCATCGATAGTCGCATTATGGACTGGAAATTTAAATTTGAAGATACGGTAGCAGATAATGGTTCGTCTGCCGGGGCAATTATTGGCACACCATCTGATTTACCATCTTTTGAAGAGCTCGCGAACATTCCGATAGTCGTGAAGAAAAATGGTGAAGTGGTCGATCAAGGTGTGAGCAGCGCAGTAATGGGGAACCCGGCGAAAGCAATTGCCTGGCTTGCCAATATGTTAAGTGAATATGATATCTCACTGAAAGCAGGTCAATTCATTTTAGCAGGCGCAATTACAGCAGCAGTATTTTTCGAAGTGAATGACGAGTTTGAAATTGATTTCGGTAAGTATGGACAGCTAAAAGTACGATTTACAGATTAAGGATTGAGGTGAGCAAATTGACGAAATTAAAAGTAGGCATCATCGGTTCAGGGAATATCGGTACGGATTTAATGTATAAAATTGAGCGTTGTGATGCACTGGAAATGGCGGTTATGGTTGGTATTGATCCGCAATCAGAAGGTTTGGCACGTGCACGTGAACGTGGCTATATAGCAATCGAAAATGGTATTGAAGGATTTAAATCACAGTTAGATCTAGTTGATATCGTTTTTGATGCGACGAGTGCCTATGCTCACAGAGAAAACTACGAGGTAATTAAAGCTGCAGGTAAAAAGATGATTGATTTAACGCCGGCAGCAATAGGACCATTCACTGTTCCGCCAGTAAATTTGAGTGAGCACTTTGAAAAAGACAATGTCAACATGGTAACGTGCGGCGGTCAGGCAACGATTCCGGTTGTGGCAGCAATTTCCCGTGTTGTGCCTGTTGACTATGCCGAAATCGTCGCAACGGTCGCAAGTAAAAGTGCGGGCCCGGGAACACGCGCAAATATCGATGAATTTACACGGACAACGGCAAATGCAATCGAAGTAGTCGGCGGTGCGAAAAAAGGGAAAGCGATTATCATTTTAAATCCTGCAGAACCACCAATTATGATGCGTGATACCGTCCATGCGCTCGTAGCCGAGACTGGGAAAGAAGAAGAAATCCGCGCTTCTATAAAAGAGATGATTGAGGAAGTAAAAACATACGTCCCGGGCTATCGTTTATGCGGTGAACCAATTTTTGAAGGCAATAAAGTATCAGTTCTATTAGAAGTCGAAGGGATTGGCGATTTCTTCCCGCCTTATTCGGGAAATTTGGACATTATGACGGCAGCTGCTGCACGTGTAGCAAATGAATTAGCCAAAAATCTAATAGCGCAAGGAGCGGTTGTGCGATGAGAGACATTCATATTTTAGATGTATCGTTACGAGACGGCAGTCACTCCATGAAGCATCAATATTCCGAGCAACAAGTACGTGACATTGCCAGAGGATTAAATCAGGCAGGTGTAGAATATTTTGAAGTCGCACATGGTGATGGCTTAGGAGGATCGAGCTTGCAGTACGGTCTATCTGCTGTAGACGAACTGAAGTTAATCGAAGCAGCTGCCAATGAATGTACCGATTCAAAAGTAGCTGTCTTACTTATTCCCGGCATCGGGATTAAGGATGATTTAAAAAATGCCGTGAATGCAGGCGCAAAAATGGCACGTGTTGCAACACATGTGACAGAAGCGGATATTTCAGCACAGCATATTGCCTATAGCCGTGAATTGGGACTGAAAACTGCCGGGTTTTTAATGATGGCACATATGGCGCCGACAAGTGTCATTGTCGAGCAGGCAAAATTATTTGAAAGCTACGGCGCCGAAATCGTGTATGTGACGGATTCAGCAGGTTACCTTTTACCAGACCAGGTCACGGAACGTATTCGGGCACTGAAAGAAAACATCGGCTGTGAAATCGGCTTCCACGCACATAATAATATGTCACTGGCGATGGCCAATTCTTTGGCAGCAATTGAAGCGGGCGCTACTTATATTGACGGATCATTGCGTGCACTGGGGGCAGGCAGCGGCAATACGCAAACCGAAGTGTTGGTTGCTGTATTGCAGCGGATGGGCATTCAAACAGGTGTTGATTTATATAATATTATCGATGTCGCAAATGACATCGTCGCACCAATTTTACCTCGTCCTCAGGAAATATCAGGTTCGAGCCTAATTATGGGATATGCAGGCGTGTATTCAAGCTTCTTGCTACATACAGAAAAAGCTTCCAAGCAATTCGGTGTAGATGAGCGCGATATTTTAGTTGAGCTTGGCCGCCGTAAAACAGTCGGCGGACAAGAAGATTTAATTTACGAAGTGGCACAGAGTTTGCGTAAGTAATGAAAAGCTCTGTTGATATTACGATGATAAATGAAATAAACCGATAATGTTGAATGCTACCTTAATATAAATGAGGTAGCTTTTTATTCATCAACTATTTTTAAATACTTTTATAGATAAAGAAGGTGAGTGCATGAAGATTTGTGGGAAATACCGCGCGAAATTTGCAGATGGCCCAATCTGGCATCAGGCATACGGTGTGATTTGGCTCGATATTGCGAATAAAAAAATTATAACTTTCAACCCGGAAACGGAAAAAGAAGATGTGTATGATGCAATGGGCTGGATTCAATCAATCATCCCGACAGCAGAAGGTCAGTTTATTGGAGTTTATAAAGACGGCCTCTATTTAATCAATTTTAAATTAGGCCTGAAAAAACCGTTTGTTTTGCCGCCAGATCTGTCTGAATTACATTTTTTAAATGATTCTAAATGTGGACCAGATGGACGACTATGGGTGGGCTCTTCAGACGGTTTTTTTAAAAAGTTTAAAGAAACACCGCAAACTGCATTTTCTAACTATCCATTCGAAAATGCGAAATTAATTTCCGTTGATGCAGAAGGCGAAATTCAGACGCATCTATCGAAAGTAGCGATATCAAATGGTTTGGAATGGGATCGCAAAACAAATAAATTTTATCACATTGATTCGTCGAAGCATGCAATCTTTCAATATGAATTAACAGAAAGGGGACAGCTGCTTTTTGAAAAAGTTGTTTACACGTTCAAAATGGTCGAAGGGTATCCGGCCGGTATGACGATCGATAGTGAAGGTAATTTATATGTAACGTTATTTAAAAGCGGTCTTATGGCAAAAACAAGTAAGGAACAAACCCGTGTGGTATGTATCAATCCACAGGACCAGCAGATCAAAGAAGAATTTATCATACCCGTCTCCCATGTCACTTCCTGCACAATCGGCGGGAAAAATTTGGACAACTTATATGTAACAACAGCTTATGAATCTTTGCCGGAAGCGCGTATAAAAGAAGAGCCGCTAGCAGGCTATTTACTGCAGTTTCCGTTAAAAACGACAGGTGTATTACCTTACGAGTTTATGTTGGCTAGCAGCGGAAACGATTAGTAAAATTCAGTAATTTTTTACTAAAAGTTAGATTTTTCTGAATAAAAGTTTCCTAGATATCAAAAAGTACATTTTGTAACATTGAAAACAATAAGAAGTTATTCATATACATCATTTTGAGGGGGAATTACAGTGGCACCAGAAATCGCTAAATTAGGCCATGTTGCTTTAGTGTCAACAGATATGGAAAAGTCATTAGTTTTCTTTAAAGAGATTATTGGTTTGGAAGAAACAACGGAAATTGACGGTGTTCACTATCTACGTGCTTACAGTGATTTCCAGCACCATACATTGAGCATTGAAGCCGGTGAAAATGCTCACGTAAAGCATATTGGCTGGCGTACAAAAACAGCTGACTGTGTTCTAGGATTCAAAGAACTTTTAGACGAGCAAGGGATAGCTGTTCAGGAATATCCAAAAGGCACAACACCGGGCATCGGTGATTCGATCCGTTTTCAATTACCAAGCGGACATACATTTGAACTTTATTATGAGGTTGAAAAATCTAAGGCTGCATCAGATAAAGCTTCGATTCTAAAAAACCAAGTATATAAATCATGGAATAAAGGGATTTCGCCTCGTCGATTTGATCATGTAAACATTCATACGACGACAGATGTAGATGAATCCTATGAGTTTTTAATGGAAGTGCTCGGTTTCAATATGCGTGAATATGTACGTGGCGATGACGGTATATTGGCCGGCTGGATGAGTGTGACACCACTTGTGCATGATGTGGCGATGATAAAAAAGGAAACGCTTCCAACACCAGCCCGACTCCATCATATTTCTTACTGGCTGGATGATACACAGGATATTTTACGTGCTGCAGATATTTTAAAAGAAAATAATCTGCCATTTATCGGTCCAGGTAAACACGGTGTATCTCAGGCGATCTACTTATATGTAATGGATCCGGGAAGTGGTTGCCGTGTGGAATTATTTTCGGGGGGTTACCTGATTTTCGAACCAGATTGGGAACCGGTTGAGTGGACATTGGAAGAACGGGCCTTAAGCAATACATATTGGGGCGACAGTGTGCAGGATAAAGAATTAAACAATATTACGATTGAAGCAAGGTAAGGTCTAAAGTGCATAAACCACTAAATTACGCCATCATAGAGAGGTTGTGAAGGAGCATGAAAATAATTATCGTAAATGAAAATAATCTACCGATTGTCCAGCAAAATAGCGAACCGGCAGTAATGGCATTAGGATTTTTTGATGGTGTGCATAAAGGCCATCAGGAAGTGATTTTAGCAGCCCGAAAAAAAGCCCGGAAAAATGGCTTGAAATTGGCTGTGATGAGTTTTTTCCCCCATCCGAAAACGGTCTTTTCAAATGAAGAAGTGGACTATTTAATGCCGATGGAGAAAAAGGCCGAACGCTTTCAGTCCTTAGGTGTCGATCTGTTCTATATTGTGGATTTTACGAAATCGTTTGCTGCTCTTCAGCCGAAGCAATTTGTACAGCAATATTTAGTGGGGCTTCAAGTGCAGTATGCTGTAGCAGGTTTTGACTATACGTACGGAGCTAAAGGAGCCGGTACGACTACTACGATTCACTCTGACAGCGACTGCAAAATTATAGTCGACATTGTGAAGCGTTTTTCCATTTCAGGTAAAAAGGTGAGCTCGACATGCATTCGGGAAAAATTGAAACGGGGCTATGTCGAAGAAGTAACAGCGTTATTAGGAAAGCCGTACAGCGTCCAGTACTCGGTGAAAAACGGTCTGCATGATTACTATACACTTCCTCAATGCGGAGAATACTACGTCACGATTTTAGCCGGCAAGCGCGCTATCTCGCAAAAAGTGTATGTGAAGAATACCGAGGACATTATTTTTTACCATGATTTAAATATTGATGATTGTTCGATTTACTTTCATCAACGCGCAACCCAAAAATACCAAGAAATTAGTTGAGAGGCTGGTTAAACTTGAAAAAAACAGAGATGTTTCAACAGTTATTAGCAAGTAAAGACACATTTATATTACCGGGCGCCTTTGATGCAATGACGGCCCGCATTATCGAAGAAACCGGGTTTAAGGCCATTTATGCAACAGGAGCCGGCATTTCAAATGCGCAGCTTGGCTGGGCGGATGTCGGACTGACGACTTTAACGGAAATCGCCCAGGTTGTTTCCTGGATGAGTGAAGTGACAACGGTTCCGATTGTCGTTGATGCCGATACAGGCTTCGGCAACGCCATCAATATGCAGCGAACAGTAAAGGTACTGGAAAAAGCTGGTGCAGCTGCATTGCAGATTGAAGACCAGGTCATGCCGAAAAAATGCGGTCATTTCAACGGGAAAGAAGTAATATCAAAGGATGAAATGGTCGGCAAAATTAAAGCTGCTCTTGACGCACGTACAGATGATCAGCTAGCGATCATTGCGCGTACGGATGCGTTAGGTGTCCTTGGTTTCGATGAAGCAATTGAACGAGCAAATGCTTATAAAGAGGCAGGTGCACATGCAATTTTTGTGGAAGCGCCAACTACGTATGAGCAATTGTCCCGTATTACAAAAGAGGTACCTGGTATCCCGCATATTATTAATCTTGTAGAAGGTGGTAAAACGCCTTTAGTATCACGTCAGGAAGCACAAAATTTAGGCTTCCAGATTATGCTGTGTGCCAACTCGGCTTTACGTGGTGCGATTAAAGGTGCTACCGATGCAATGCAAATTTTAATGCGGGATGAAAGTCAGGAAAACATTCATGATGTCATTTGCACATGGGAACAACGCCAAGAATTGTTTAAATTAAAAGAAATTCAACAACTGGAAAAACAATATTCTTAATATTCAGAAAGATGGTGTGGATATGAGTGGAGTGGACTATGATTTAGTCATTGTTGGTTGCGGTGCAGCAGGAACAGCATCTGCATTAGCTGCAGCTGAACGAGCGAAGGAACAAAATGAAAATTTAACGATTGCCATTTTAGAGCGTGCACCTTTTGAACAGCGCGGTGGTAATACACGCTGGACGGCTGCTTATATGCGTATGGAAAATATCGATAAGCCGGCAGATGGTCTTGTTGAGGATATGGTCTCATTTTCAGATTCATTCATGGATCGTACCTATGCCGAAACATTACGTGATGAGGCGGGAGAAACATTGCGCTGGGTAGAGTCAAAAGGTGTTGATTTTGACTACCTACCTACGATGTTTTTAACAGCATCAAGACCCCGCCTGTTACCGATTGGCGGAGGACGCGCGATTATTGATGCACTCACTTTACGCGCACGTGCTTTAGGTGTGGAAATCATTTATGAAACAACTGCTTGGGATTTAACGCTCGATGATGAAGGTGCGATCAATGGCATTAAAGTACGTATGGCTGACGGAACATCAATCGTACTGAAAACAACTGCGGTCATTTTAGGTGCAGGCGGTTTCCAAGGAAACAAGGAAATGATGGCACAGTATATCGGCCGCCATGCACATAAAATTCCGCCGGTATCTGAAGGTGGCCTGTTTAATAAAGGCGAGGCAATCCGCATGGCATTAAATATCGGTGCTGCCGGAAAAGGGCAGTTTGATGCTTTCCATGCAGAAACAGTAGACCCGCGCAGTAAACGCGAAGAAGCGGGCGTCATGCTGTTCCCGTATGCCATCCTCGTGAATAAGCAAGGAAAACGCTTTACGGATGAAGGGGTTACAACAATTGATGAACAGTATGAAGAAGTAGCACGCAAAATTTTTTACGAATGTGAAGACCATATTGCTTACATGATTACCGACCAAAAAATGTATAACATTCCGAATTATGAAGAGGCGCTGCAAACCGATATCCCGGCAATCGTCGGAGAAACAATTGAAGATATTGCAAATCAAATTGGTGTGAATGCAGAAAACTTAAAGCACACAATCGATGAATTTAATGCAGCTTGCCCGACAGGTGAATTTATCTACAACCGTGTCGATGGCCTTGCAACAACTGGCTTGGCATTAAATAAATCGAATTGGTCCATTCCGATTAACGAAGGTCCGTTTATTGCATATCCGATTATTTGCTGCAACGTATTTACGAATGGCGGGTTAGCTACAGATTTAAACGGCCGTGTCCTAACGGGTGATGAAGTAGCGATTCCTGGTTTATATGCTGTAGGGGAAACTTCTGGTGTATATTACGGCAAATACCCGGGTGGTACATCGGTACTGCGTTGTTTAGTATTCGGTCGCCGAGCAGGGCATGATGCAGTGCGGTATATCGGGGAAAGAGAAAAGTCGTATCAATAGGGAGGTTTATATGGAATTACTAGGTAAAGTAGCGCTTGTGACAGGCGGCGGTCGGGGAATCGGTAAAGAATCTGCCTTATTACTAGCTTCAAAAGGTGCGAAAGTTGCTGTTTGTGCGCGCAATGAACAAGAATGTGCAGAAGTGCAGCAGCTGATTGAAACAAAATATAATGTCCCGTCCATCGGAATTAAATGCGATGTTTCGGATTATGCACAAGTCCAGGAAGCTGTAGCAGTTGTCGCAAAGGAGCTTGGACCAATCGATATATTGATCAATAATGCTGGGGCGATGGCATTGAAGCCATTTACGGAAACAACGCCCGAAGAATGGATTAAAATGCACGATATTAATGTACATGGCCCTTATTACTTCTGCTATGAAGCGGTTCCTTCGATGATTGAAAGACGTACAGGTGCGATCATCAATATTTCTTCAATATGGGGGACGAAAGGTGGTCCGAACCGTAGTGCCTACATCTCGTCCAAACATGCGGTAATCGGTTTTTCAAAAGCATTGGGTGAAGAGTTAAAGCCATACGGTATACGAGTAAATGCCGTTTGCCCAGGCCCGGTTGATACACAGATGACCAATGAACTTGGAGCAAACTTGAATAAAGACGGCTGGTTGGATGCCATTGATATTGCCAATGTCATCGTGGATCTTGTACTGCCGAAGAGCCGCGCGATTACTGCCACTTCAGTAGAGGCATTCGGATTCGGTGCACCAGTTGGATTAGCTAAATAACAATTAAAAGGGGATATTAAAATGACAGAATTAACGTATTCATTCCAGCAAAACACAGTGACTTTAGATTTAGCGAAGAAAATGTTAGAGAAAGCAGAGATAAAAGGGAAAGAGCTAGGCATGAAGTTCGCAATTTCTATCGTGGACAAAGCCGGAAATTTAAAAGCATTTTCAGCTATGGACGGTGCGCCGGTATTAGCGCTGGAAATCGCACAAAATAAAGCATTCTCGGCAGCAGCATATAATCGTGCTACACATGAATGGTACGACCGACTAAAAGATGATCCACCACTAATGGAAGGTCTTGTTCATACAAATCGTCTCGTTATTTTCGGAGGGGGTTATCCGATTCAATTAAATGGTGAATGCATCGGAGGAATCGGTGTAAGCGGCGGTCACTATACACATGATATGCAAGTCTGTGAAGCCGCTCTTGAACTATTGGCCGAAACAGTTAAGGAGGCGTAGTGCGGATGAGCCGTGACCATCTTATAATTGTTGGTGCGGGTATGGCAGGACTTTGTGCAGCAGTGGAGGCTTCTGCTGCTGGCGCAAAGGTCATTGTCCTGGAAAAACAAGCTGAAATTGGCGGCAGTTCCTTATTAAGCGGCTGTTTTATGGCCTTCGCCGAGACGGATTTTCAGAAGAAGCTCGGTATTGAAGATACGACAGAAAGCTTAATGGAAGATTTCCTAGCTGTAGGTCAATATAAAAACAAACGTACACTCATTGAAGCATACGGTAAACATCAGCTTGCTACATACAACTGGCTTGTCGAACAGGGTGTCCAATTCCAAACATGCCAAGCTGTAAGCGGACATTCCAACCCGCGCGGACATACGATCATTCCTAGCCAGGCAATTGGCCAATTACGTGCAAATGCTGAAGCAAATGGCGCAATAATTAAAACCAATGCACCCGTTGTACGTTTAGTAAAAAATAATGAGCAAGTAGTTGGTGTTGTATACGAAGAGAACGGTGAACAGATCGAACTTACTACGGATTATGGTGTCATGTTAACAGCGGGCGGTTTTTCTCAAAGTGAAGAGCTGCTGGCACAATTTGCTCCGCAGTTAGCGAATACTGTTCGTCTCGGTGGGGCGGGTAATAAAGGCGACGGGATAAAACTTGCGGCTTCGGCAGGTGCATGGCTCGAAGATTTTACTTATTTGAAGGGCACATACGGCTTCCACCCAACATCGACAAATGATAAGAAACGTCAGGCCCATACGTTTTATAAAGGCGGCATCATTGTGAACGAGCTCGGTAAGCGCTTCGTGAATGAATCCATTTCGTATAAGCTGCTTGGTGATGCAGCACTACAACAACCAAATTGCCGGACCTTTCAAGTATGGGATCAGACGGTCATGGACAAAGGTGTCGAAAATGATGCACTTTATGATTTTGATTTACTTTACAAAGAAGGTTTAATTGAAAGCTTTGACACAATTGAACAGTTAGCAGAGAAAGCAGGTCTACCGATAGACGCGCTGCAGCAAACGATTTCCACGTATAATTCCGATGTGAAAAAGGGGCAGGATACAGCATTTGGCCGTACATCGCTCACACATAAATTCGGTACACCAACGGCAATCGAAACAGCTCCGTTTTATATAATGGAAACTGCAACAGCGATGCTTGCTACGTATGCAGGTGTCCAAGTTGATGAACATACGCATGTGCTCAATCCATTCGATGAACCAATCCAAGGTTTATATGCAGCCGGCGAAATGGTCGGAGGTTTCCACGGAGCGGGTTATATGACGGGCAGTTCTTTAGGAAAAGCCGCAATTTTCGGCCGTATAGCTGCAAGAACAGCAATACAAGCCAAAAAGCAGGAGGTACTTAAATGAAAATTTGGCACCAAAGCTTAACATCAATTGAAGATATTCAGGAATATCGCGATGCGGTCATTCAGCATATTTTAAAAATTGCGCGTCCGGATGTAGATGTCGTCCTTCACGGTATGACGAATGATACGTACCCGGAAAATTATCCCGGTCACTATATTACGTACAACTATTTACAAAGCCTGCATAAGGAGCAGTTTATCCGCAATGCATTAATCGCGGAAAAGGCGGGTTATGATGCAGTGTTTATTGGTACGATTCCGGACGTTGGCTTAATCGAGGCACGTGCGCTTGTTGATATCCCGGTGATCGGTTACGGTCAATCGTCGATGCATATGGCATCAATGCTTGGATCGAAAATAGGGATTGTTAACTTCCTGGCACCGTTAGCCGATCAGCTGCGCTTCAATGCACAGCAATACGGGTTATCACAAAAGCTTGGACCGATCGTACAGGCGGACATCGGCTTCTACGATATTATGGAAGGCTATAAAAATCCCCAGCCAATTATCGATAAATTTATTGCAGCTGCTGAAACTGCAATTGCGCAAGGTGCGGATGTTATTATTCCTGGTGAAGGGCCGATGAATATTTTCCTGGCAACCCATCATATTCACCATGTCGGCAATGTCCCGATTATCGATTCTTTTGGTACAGGAATTAAAACGTGTGAATCGCTTGTTGATCTGCAGAAGATAAGCGGTATGACGGTGACACGTGTAGGCTATTACAACGAAAAACCCCCAACGGAAATTGTTGAAAAGTTAAGAGACTATTATAATTTGAAACAAGCAGCAGCTGATATGGATTTCGGCCTATCTGTCCGCGCTACGGCATCTGTATAATTTCTTTTATTTCTCAAAAGTATTTAATTAAATTATTGAAAACCGGAGAAATCAATTGCTATAAGGATTGATTTCTTTTTGTGTGAGGGAGAAAGAAAAAACTGATTGAATAAAGAAAAAAACTAAGTAAGAAAAGGCTATTAAAATTGATTGGAATGGAGGGGCGACTCCTTGGGGATAAGCGTGACGCCTGAGACTACAGGCTCAGGCCACGCCCCCGGAAAGCGTCCCCGGAATGGAAATCAATTTTTGGCTGAGCCGACTGTTTTCCTCACCTTCAGACGGTAGCGGTATGGGGTTAACTGATAGTATTCCCGAAATACTTTAGTGAAGTAATTGCCGTCCGTGAAACCGACCATTTCCGCGATTGTCCCTATCCCTAAACTCGTTTCTATTAATAGCTTTTCGGCTTGCTGTACGCGGTACTGCTGTAAATATTTCCGGAACGGAATACCTCGTTTTTTTGAAAATACATTGCTCAAATAGTTGGTGCTTATATTTAATTTATTCGCTGCATGCTGTAATGTCAGCTCAGCACTTTTATAGTCCCGCTCAATTATTTCGACAGCCAACTCCGTATAGTCAGCAATTTGCTGTAGCTGTAAATTTTTCCGCGCATCCATCAACCGCTGTGTAAATAAAATAAACTCCTGTACAATCGCATATAAAATTGGGTGCTCTAATATAAAATGGAACAGTGCGCGGTATTGCTGTTCGATTTTTGCTTGCTGCTGCAGATGATACTTCATCATAAACCGGCGAATTTGCGCTAAAATACTCGTCAAATGAATACGCACATCATCCTGATGATAATAGGTAGAACTTGTTGTGAGCATATATAAAAAAGTCTTAATTGCTTTTAAATCACCGTTTTCAAGACTCGTAATCCAAAGCTGCTGTTCTTCAGGGGTTAAAAGCGGATCAAGCCTTGTCACATGAAGTGTTTGTGAGCTTTTAAAAATATGGGAATACCCTTTATAAAAGCGCTGAGCCAATTTTTTTTTACATGCCTGATACATTGTCAGCAAAGTTGTCTCCTCGCCGTCATAAACAGCAATATTCAGCGATTCCCCATTGAATTTCTCCCATTCCTGACTCATGATTCTAAGCTGCCTGAATAGATTGGTAAAAACATCGATTTCAGCAATACAAATCACACGGTTTTGCAGCGGCAGGGCTAATAGATTATGAAAAATAGGCAATTCAATGAGCCACTCATACAGCATTAAGTTATGCTCGTAGTCTGCACACTCAATTAAGAAGAAAGACTTTCCATCTAATGAGAAATTCCCAGGCTTATTTAAAAACAAATCCGAATATAATTGAGTTTCGACTGGAATGGTACTGCTTGAAGTTTCTGCCCGCCTAGTCGAAGGGATTTTCAGCAATGCAGACTTTAGCTGCTCCAATGGAACGGGCTTCACAAAAAGATCTATTGCCTTTAAGCGGATTGCTTTCATTGCCTGCTGAAAAATAGGTTCCGCTGTTATTCCGATAACAGGGATCGCCTGCTTTTGTAAAAATTGCTCTATGGATGGAGAAACAAGTTCCATTTCAATAAGTAGTACTTCCGGCCTCGCTTCTTCAAAAGCTTCAATTATTCTACTGCCATCTATTACGCCAATTACTTCAATATCCCGCATAAAATAGTTTTTTAAATACCACTCAATTCCGGCGATTTCCTCAAAATCCCGCTCAGCAATTAAAATTTTCAATCAAACACCACCTTTAAAAATTACTAATTCATATATAAATTCTAAAAATCATTCAAATTAATTTTACTTTATTCAAATATTACTATAATCGATGTTTTTATTCTATTTATTCGGAATTGAAAGAAAACTAAACTGAAAATAACAAAGGGGTGGTTGAATGACAAAGTACCAGGAAGAACATGAACTGTCGAAAATAGGACAGTTTGAAATGAGCATTTTAATTAAAATGGTGATTTGCAGTTTAATCGGGATTTTTAGTTTTTTTATCACATTTGAATGGAATGGGAAAACATCGATTTTAATTGACCATGTTGTAAGCGCTCTCACAACATTTGCACCCGCGTTAGTAAATGGATATGTGTTGATTCTTTTAGTACTCGGCGCATTTTATCCATTTGTCACGAAGAAGTGGAAGACTTCAAAAGTTAACATGGTGCTGTCCATTTTTAAATTAGGCGGACTAGTTGCTGGGGTAATGCTTATTTTTGGATTTGGTCCTGCCTGGTTGTTTAATCCGGATATCGGTCCATTTTTATTAGAAAAACTTATTAAGCCGGTAGGGTTGGTCATTCCGATTGGGTCGGTTTTCTTAGCATTGCTCGTTTGCTATGGCTTGCTTGAATTTATAGGGGTGTTCATGCAGCCGGTAATGAAACCGATTTTCAAAACACCTGGCCGCTCAGCAGTCGATGCCGTAGCTTCATTTGTTGGCAGCTATTCGGTCGGCTTAATATTGACGAACCGTGTGTATAAGGAAGGGAAGTATACAGCGAGAGAATCAGCCATTATTGCTACGGGCTTCTCTACAGTGTCAGCTACCTTTATGGTAGTCGTCGCGAAAACACTGGATTTAATGGAATACTGGAACCTGTTTTTCTGGGTGACATTAGTTGTGACATTCATCGTTACAGCTATTACTGCCCGAATTTATCCGCTAAATAAAATTAAAGATGAGTATTATGAAGGTTCAACTCCTCAGCCTGAAAAGGTTGTAAAAAACGATCGTCTAAAAGTGGCCTGGACAGAAGCGGTGGAAGCAACTAAAACGAACCCGTCTTTACCTAGAAACTTATACATTCATTTAAAAGACGGTTTTATTATGGCGATGGGTGTCATTCCTTCCATTTTATCGATTGGATTATTAGGAATGGTATTAGCAATTTATACACCGCTATTCGATTGGCTGGCATACATTTTTGCGCCATTTACGTATTTACTGCAAATTCCAGATCCGATGCTGACAGCTAAAGCATTGTCATTATCGATTGCGGAAATGTTTCTACCCGCTATGATCGTAACTGAGTCGGTACTTGTAACGAAATTTATCGTAGCCGTCGTTTCGATTTCAGCTATTTTATTCTTCTCAGCTGTCATTCCGGTTATTTTATCGACAGACATCCCGTTATCAATTCGCCAAATGATCATTATCTGGTTTGAGCGAGTTGTCTTAACACTCATTTTCGTTACACCAATAGCATTTATCTTATTCTAACTTCAAATTAAAGGAGAGATTTCTTATGGTATATAAAACAAACATCCGTGCACCACGTGGTTCTGAGCTTTCATGTAAAGGGTGGACACAGGAAGCGGCAATGCGCATGCTGATGAACAATTTAGATCCGGAAGTAGCGGAAAATCCGGATGAGCTAGTTGTATATGGCGGTATCGGGAAAGCGGCACGTGATTGGGAAAGCTATGAAAAACTCATTGCGACATTAAAAGAACTGGAAAATGATGAAACGATGATTGTGCAGTCAGGTAAACCGGTCGCAGTATTTAGAACACATGAAAATGCACCGCGCGTACTGATCGCCAACTCGAACCTGGTGCCTGGCTGGGCGAACTGGGACCATTTCTATGAACTGGAAGAACGTAACTTAATGATGTACGGGCAAATGACGGCAGGCTCCTGGATTTATATTGGGGCACAGGGAATTCTCCAAGGAACATATTTAAGTTTTGTGGAAGCAGGGAAAAAGAAGTTTGGAACAGCCGACCTTCGTGGTAAGTGGATACTAACTGGTGGTATGGGTGGCATGAGTGGTGCCCAGCCATTAGCAGGAAAAATGGCGGGTGCGGTCATTTTAGTTGTTGAAGTGGACCGTGCGCGAATCGAACGGAAAATAAATGAAGGCTACTGTGATTACCTTGTCGAAACAGTAGATGAGGCGATAGAACTTGTAAATAAGTTAACGGCTGCTAAAGAACCAGCATCAATTGGTTTAGTAGGAAACTGTGCGGACATTAACCGTGAGCTGTTGAATCGTGGCATGATTCCGGATTTTGTTACAGACCAGACATCTGCCCACGACCCGATTAACGGCTATATTCCAAACGGGATGACCTTGGAAGAAGCACTTCAATTGCGCAAAACCGATGTGAAAACATATGAACGCCGTGCAAAGGAAACGATGGCAGAGCATGTGCGAACAATGCTTGAATTCCAGCAGGCAGGAGCGGAAACATTCGATTACGGAAACAATATCCGCGCCTATGCAAAGGAAATGGGTGTGGAAAACGCTTTTGACTTCCCGGGATTTGTACCGGCATATATCCGCCCGCTATTCTGTGAAGGAAAAGGACCGTTCCGCTGGGCAGCACTGTCAGGTGACCCGGAGGATATTTACAAAACAGATGCTTTGGCAAAAGAAATGTTTGCTGAAGACACAGCATTAGTAAACTGGATTGATATGGCACAGAAAATGGTGAAATGGCAAGGATTACCTGCCCGTATTTGCTGGCTGGGGTATGGCGACCGCCACCGATTTGCACTAAGAGTGAACGAGATGGTTGCAAACGGTGAATTGAAAGCGCCGATTGTATTCGGCCGTGACCATTTGGACTCCGGATCAGTCGCTTCACCAAACCGTGAAACAGAGGGGATGCAGGACGGATCCGATGCTGTATCAGACTGGCCGTTATTGAATGCGCTCGTCAATACAGCAGGCGGTGCGAGCTGGGTGAGCATTCATCATGGTGGCGGTGTAGGAATGGGGTATTCCCAACATGCCGGCCAAGTACTTGTTGCTGACGGCACAAAGCTGGCAGCAGAAAAAATCAATCGCGTGCTTATTTCAGACCCGGGTATGGGGGTTGTACGCCATGCAGATGCAGGCTACGACATTGCAGTTCGCACAGCAAAAGAAAAAGGTATCAATATGCCGATGCTAAAAGGATGATGAACTTTGGCTATTTTAATAAACAATGCAAATGAAGTATTAACTATGGAAAGTGATGTAAAATTACCTCGCCGTCGTGAGCAGATGAGCGAGCTCGGCCTAAAAACAGAGGTAAGTGTACTAATCGAAGGAGATCGCATTGCAATGATTGCGCCTCTTGATGAAATAAAACAGGAATATCCGCATCTAGTAGGTAGTGCCGAGGTTATTGATGCACGAGGGAAGATTGTCATGCCAGGCCTTGTTGACTGCCATACACATTTAGTGCATGGGGGAACACGTGAACATGAGCTGAATATGCGTCTTGCCGGAAGGTCCTATATGGATATTATGAATGAAGGTGGCGGGATTCACTATACAACGACAAAAACACGTGAAGCGAGTTTTGATGGTTTATACAATAAAACCGTTCAGCACTTAAACGAGTTTTTGCGCCACGGCGTTACGACGGTTGAAGCGAAATCTGGCTATGGTCTTGATCTTGAAAACGAAATCAAACAGCTGTATGTTGTGAAAAAACTGCAGGAAGAACATGCGGTGGATATTGTCTCGACTTTTATGGGCGCACATGCCGTTCCGAAAGAATATAAAGGCAATGAAGATGAATTCGTGAAAATTATAATAGAGCAAATGATTCCAAAAGTGGCGGAGTTAGGGCTAGCGGAATTCAATGATGTCTTTTGCGAAAAAGGAGTGTTCACACCTGCACAATCCCGTCTTATTTTGGAAGCAGGCAAAGCATACGGACTGACACCGAAAATCCATGCAGATGAAATCGAGCCATATGAAGGAGCGGAACTCGCTGCAGAAGTCGGTGCCATCTCCGCAGAGCATTTACTCGTTGCTTCGGATGAAGGGATTGCTGCAATGGCAAAGGCAGGGACAATTGCAGTACTCTTGCCGGGAACCGCATTCTTTTTACGCGCACCGTATGCAAGAGGTCGCCTCATGGTTGATAGTGGTGTACCTGTAGCTATTTCAACGGACTTTAATCCGGGTTCTTCGCCGACAATCAGCTTGCCGTTCATTCAAAATTTGGCGTGCATGAACATGGGAATGACGATGGAAGAAGTGCTTTGTGCAACAACGATCAATGCTGCTCATGCGATAAAACGAGCAGATGAAGTCGGTACACTAGAAAAGGGTAAACAGGCCGATGTACTGATTTTAGATGTTCCGAATTATAAGCAGCTTCAATATTTTTACGGGATGAATCATACAGATACTGTAATTAAAGCAGGAGATGTCGTTGTGAAAGGTGGCAGCTTACTGTGAGCGAGTTTCTAGTAAGCCCGGCAACGTCTTGGAATCGAGTGGAATCTGAAGACATGAAGGTAAAAGACTGGGTAGAACCAAGTTATGGGGAGCTTTCAGAATCCTTTGATGTGGTCATTACCGGTGTCCCGCTGTCCCGTTCGTCAATTAGTGCTTCAGCAGCTTCGGAATATCCGGATTTTTTCCGCAAAAGCTGGAATCTGTTCACAACGTATTCGATTGATGAAGATGTAGATATTCGAGCACTTCGGATTGCTGATGTCGGCGATGTGAAAATGCACGGAACGAATATTTTGCAATGTCATGATAATATCGAACAGGCGATGACAGATATATTGAATGGTTGTCCGGAAAGCTTCTATGTACAGATTGGCGGGGATCATTCGATTACTGCGCCAGTTGTAAGAGCATTTGCCAATTCTTCTGGGCAACGAATCGGTATTTTACAGTTCGATACCCATCTGGATTTACGGGCAACAGAATCGGATGGCCCGACAAACGGTACACCAATCCGCCAGCTGCTTGATGCTGGTGTAGTGAAGGGTGAAGATGTGTACAACATCGGGCTGCACGGTTTTTACAATGCCCCGAGTCTCATACGTGCTGCAGATCATTATGGTGTAAACCGCATTACATTAAAAGATTTCCGTCGTCGTGGCGCGGAGTCGGTAATAGCAAATGTAATGGAGGAGCTTTCCAAAAAAGTAGATGTTGTGTATGTGACAGTAGATATGGATGTACTTGATATTGCATATGCACCGGGAGTCCCTGCCTCTACACCAGGTGGTATGCGGACAGATGAGCTGTTTGATTTGTTGTATGAAGTGGGGAAATACGGGATCGTAAAAGGTATGGATTTCGTCTGTATTGACCCGCATCGTGATACGAAGGAACTGCAAACAGTAAAAGCCGGCGTATACGCGTTTTTAACGATGATGGTATCTAGGTATGTTCATTTGAAGTAACAAAAAATTGGACTGTTTGAAAAGTTTACACGCTTTTCGAATGGTCTTTTTTAATTAAGAGTGGCTTGAGTTTTCTAATAAGTTTGCGATTCATTCTAATATCCGTGCCCAAGTGTCTAATAAAATCGTTATTTTCTAATAAAGCACACGGATTTTCTAATATCGAACCCCGATTTTCAAATATATGGTCAAAAGTTTCAAATACCGTCCACCAGTTTTCTAATATACTCCACTTTCTTCTAATAAAAAGCTAACTGCCATACAGGAAAAATTTATGAAACTTCTCCTCACCCCCACTCGTAAATAGTAACAATTATGTTCGCAAAAGGAGGTTCGGTATGAAACGTAATATCCTGTTCGCATTCATCGGGGCACTGCTCTTACATATTCTATATTTTGCCGCACAGCTGTTAATCGGATTGATTCAAACTTTTTTCTACAAACCGCAATTTGCACCTGATACAGTTGTACTGCAATCCGAAATGGCCTTCGGATTTGTTAACCAAGATTCTCCGATATTTCTGCTTGGAAGCTATATTGGAGTAGCACTTCTTATATACGCTGTACTCAGTTTAAAAAAGAAAGGTGTGAACAGCATTGATTGAGATTAACGGAAAATATACAAACGCTAAAATTTATACGAATACCCCACAGGAAGTTGCGATTCAGCAAATTGATGAACTCGTCAATCAGTCATTTATGGAAGAGACAAAAGTTCGAATAATGCCTGACTATCATGCCGGGAAAGGCTGTGTAATCGGCACAACGATTCAGTTGAATGACCGTGTTGTACCGAATCTCGTCGGTGTTGATGTAGGGTGTGGGGTGCTCGTTTCAGAAATCGGCAAAGATGCAATTGACTTTAATGAACTTGATACAGTAATCCGACGTTTCGTACCGAGTGGCAATGAAATCCATGAAACTGCGCTAAATATAAAGGGGGCTGAACTTTTTGCAAATGAAAATTTCATTGCACGTGGCTTGCAAAATGAATATACAGGACGCTCGCTAGGCACATTAGGAGGCGGCAATCATTTTATTGAGCTTGCAAAAGATGATGCCGGTGTTCATTATTTATTGATCCACACGGGCTCGCGATATGTCGGGGCAAAGGTGGCGAACTGGCATCAGAAGCGCGCATTTGAGTCGTTGCAGCGCGAAGATTTAACCGAAAGAATTGCAGCACTGAAAGAAGCCGGTAACAGCAAGGACATTCAGAAAATGATTAAAGCATATAAGAACGAAAATCCGGTTGTGCCAAAGGACTTGGCTTATTTAGAAGGTGATCTGTTCCAGGATTATATTGCCGACATGAAACTGGCGCAGCGTTTTGCACATGAAAACCGTATGCATATTGCCAAGACAATCGCCGAACATATGAAGTGGGAGTTCGCGGAGCAGTTTGATTCCGTACACAACTACATTGATACGGATGCCATGATTTTGCGTAAAGGGGCAGTGCGTGCGGCAAAGGATGAAAAACTCGTCATTCCGATGAATATGCGGGACGGTTCTCTTATTTGTATCGGAAAAGGGAATGCCGACTGGAATGAATCCGCCCCACATGGAGCTGGCCGCATTTACTCGCGGACAGCCGCAATGAAAAACCTGTCGATGGATGATTTCAAACAGACGATGCAAGGAATTTGGACAACTTCGGTAAGCGAGGAAACGCTCGACGAAGCACCAATGGCCTATAAGCCGATGCAGGAAATTGTTGAGCAAATCGGAGAAACGGTGACAATCCACAAGCACGTGACACCGGTCTATAATTTCAAAGCTAGCGATAAATGGAAGAGATAATTATATTAAATAGGCAACTTTTAAAAAGGACAATGTAGCCACTTGGTACCGTAATTATTCGGCGCCAAGTGGCTATTCGCCTTTGGAATTCTGTATAACCTGAGCTCATTTTGCATATATTGCAGGAGTTTGCCAATTGTTAGAATTAAGAGAAAATTCTTATGCTATAATCATCTAAAGTAATAACTGCCAAAATAGGGGTAATAGCATATGGAAAGAAGCTCATTAAATTTTCGTTTTTTCAAGTACAATACGATTCTAGCCGCCATGATCTTAATAGTAAGTTTAGTTTCAACCTATTTTATTATTGGGGAAATCGTGGAAAAAGAAATAGGTGAGCGTGCACTTGGTGTAGCACAAGTCGCTGCGAAGCATCCGGATATTATAGAGGGATTGAAGCAACCCCAAACATCAGCAGAAATTCAAAAAATTGCACTGCAAATTCAGCAAAGTGTTAATGCCGAATATGTGGTCATTGGTGATGAAAAGGAAATCCGGTATGCCCACCCAGTAAAAGAACGAATCGGTCAAAAAATGGTTGGTGACGATAATGCTAAAGCGCTTATCGATGGAGAAGCTTACATATCAAATGCGGAAGGTACATTAGGTAAAGCATTACGCGGCAAGGCACCTGTAAAAGATGAAAATGGGGAAATCATTGGTGTCGTTTCAGTTGGCTTTTTATTTGCCGATATCTTTTCAGCAAATATCATTTATTCCAAGTATTTAATCATAATATTTTTCATTACGATTGTTTTATCTATTATTCTTTCCACTTATTTTTCCAATAAAACAAAAGCACAATTATTGGATTACGAACCTCAGGAAATCGTTAAAATATTGTCCGAGCGAAATGCGATATTGGAATCGATTCGAGAAGGAATTATTATGGTTGATCGAGAAGGGACCATTACATTGATTAATCATTCTGCGAAGGCGATTTTAAGGAGTGGGGATTCTGAAATAGGCGAAAATATTAGTAAAGTTATTCCGAATACACATTTAATTAAAGTGATGGAATCCGGTCATGAACAATTAGACCGAATGATGACCATTAATGGTGTTAAAACATTAGTAAACCGTGTTCCGATTGTTAATAATGGCGAAGTAACCGGTGCTGTGTCCAGTTTTAGACCGTTTGAAGAAATTGATTTAGTTGCCAATGAGCTGTCACAAGTAAAACAATATATCGAATCGTTACGAGCACAGACACATGAATACAATAACTTTTTATATACGATTTCAGGGTTGATTCAGCTGAAGGAATATGATGAAGCCCTCTATTTGATTCATTCTGAGCGACTTGGGAATCACGCGTTAATATCCTTTTTAAACGAAAAAATACAAGATACGTTTATTTGCGGCCTAATCATCGGGTTTTATAATAGAGCGAAAGAATTAAAGGTTACGTTATTACTAGATGAAGATAGTTTTTGTGGGAAACTGGGTCAACATCTTGAAAAGCATCTACTCATATCAGTACTAGGAAATTTAGTAACAAATGCCTTTGAAGCAGTGGAGCATTTAGATGAAGAAGAACGTATCGTACGAATTTATATTTACGAGGATGAGAAAGAAGTCATTTGTGAAATTGAAGATTCAGGGAATGGGATCGATCAACAAGTGATCAACAATATATTTGAAAAAAAGCAGTCAACAAAAGATAAAGAGCATCGGGGTTATGGCTTGTTTATCGTCGATGAAAACCTGAGAAAATTAAATGGTTCAATTGCAATTGAGAGTGGAGAATTGGGTGGGGCACTATTCATTTTTTCAATTCCAAAAGAGGGGTGAGTCGTATGGGGAATACAATTGAAGTACTAATCGTTGAAGATGATATGCGGATTGCTCAAATACATGAAAAGTTTCTTGAGCAAATTGATGGTTTTAAAACGATAGGAATGTCCCATACAATTGAAGAAGCAAAAATTTGGCTGGATACAATAAAACCGGATTTGATTTTGCTGGATATTTACTTTGCCGATAATTTGGGGACAGAACTAATCGATTATATTAAGCAAAAGGATATGGATACCGATATTATTTTAATCACGGCAGCAGCGGAGGTTGAAATTGTAAAAAAGGCATATGCGAGCGGTGTGATTGATTTTTTATTAAAGCCTTTAACACTACAGCGTTTTAAAGAATGCCTTCTCAAATATAAAGAGAAAAAAACAATACTTAGCTCAACCGACCGTTTACAGGCTGAGGATATAAAAAAACTGTGGAATAACCTTACATATGCGAGTGAACTGGAAAAGGGAAGCAACCCTAAAGGCATTGATTCTGTTACAAAAGAAAAAGTGGTGACCTATATTCAAAATTGCGATGAAGGAATTACTGCTGAAAAACTTGGCAAAGAAATAGGGATCAGCAGAACTACAGCGAGGCGTTATTTGGAGCATCTAATGGATGAAAAAGTAATTTTTGTTGAGCATATTTATGGCTACGTCGGCAGACCAGAGCGCCGGTACTTTATAAAAAAATAAACAAACAAGAGTATGTCGTAATAGGGACATGCTCTTTTTTATGTCGTGAACAATATGAACAATATAGACACTATGAAAATAAAAGACAATAGTTTCGTTATATATAAAAAAGACACAATATCCTTTTTAATTAAGATAACGCTTACATAACGCGTGAGACAGAAGGGGGACTATTTTTATGACAATGAAAAAGAAGCTGCTAACATTATTTTCAGCAGCGGCGTTAACACTGACATTGGCAGCTTGTACTGATAGTGAGGGGACATCATCAGGCGATAAAGACTATCCAACAAGTAACTTAACAATCGTAGCACCATCCGGGGCTGGCGGGGGATGGGATTTAACATCTCGTTCGATTGCAAAAGTTATGAATGAAACAAAATTAATCGAAAAACCGATAACAGTAGAAAACAAACCAGGTGGCGGTGGTGCCGTATTCATGGCAACATACGCGACGAAAGAAGCAAAAAACGACCATATGTTAATGGTAAAATCACCACCGATTTTAATTAATAACTTAAAAGCTGAAGGGAATAGCCCTTACGGATATAAAGATACAACACCTTTAGCACAGCTAACGAAGGATTTTGGTGCAATTGTTGTTCGTGCTGACTCTCCTTACGAGTCGTTAACCGATTTATTGGATGCTATTAAAGCAGATCCAACAGCGCTTACAATGGCTGGCGGTTCCGCTCCAGGTTCAATGGATCACTTAGTTACAATTTTACCTGCATATGAGTACGGCATTGATCCAAAAGCCGTAAAATATGTTTCTTATGACGGCGGCGGGGAAGCGATGGCAGCATTATTAGGGAATAATGCCGATGCGATCGGAACAGATATTTCAACTGTAACACCTTATGTGAAGAGCGGTGACGTTCGAGTATTGGCAGTTACATCACCGGAAAAGTTAGCACTTGAAGGTTTAGAAGAAATCCCGACATTGTATGACTTAGGGATTGAGGCAGAGTTCACAATTTGGCGCGGTATTTTCGGACCTAAAGATATGTCTGATACTGCAAAGGATTATTGGATTGAAAAACTAACAGAGTTAAACGATAAAGAGGAATGGAAAACAGAATTAGAGCGTAACGGCTGGGCTCAAGACTTCCGTGTAGGTGATGATTTCGTGAAATTCCTTGAAGAACAAGAAGGAACGATTACTGAAATTTTAACAGCTTTAGGTATGCAAAAATAATGAAACCTTGATGTGGGCATATTTATTGCCCATATCTTCTTTATAGGAGGTGTACAACGTTGAATTTAAAATTTGACCGTGTTGCTAGTGTTGTGTTTTTAGTGCTAGGAATATTAATTATCGTCGAATCCCAAAAAATATCTACAAGTGCGTACGGCTCTCAAATAGGCCCGAGTACATTTCCGTTTGGATTAGGAATAGCTCTAATTATATTAAGTATTTTACTATTTTTTGAAACGATTCGTCATCAGGCGATGTATAAAATTGCTGAAGATAAAGAAGGGGAGAGCTCCTCTAATTATAAGCGATTCCTGATTATTTTTGTTTCAGCGGTTGCTTATGCATTTTTACTTGAAAAACTAGGTTATTTAGTTACGACCTTTGCATTTTTATTAATCTCATTTCAAACACTTGAACGAGGAAAGTGGGTTAGCTCAATTATAGTGGCAGCCGCATTTTCAGCAATTATTTACTTCGGCTTCGTCAACGTATTAGGCGGATCATTGCCTAAATTCCCACTCTAAATAGAAAGGAGGAGCTAATTTGTCAACGATACAGTACTTATTAGATGGGTTTGCTATTGCTTTTCAATGGCATAATATATTATTCGCATTATTAGGTGTAGTTATTGGAACAGCTGTAGGCGTACTACCAGGGATTGGCCCAATGAGTGGGGTTGCACTATTAATTCCTGTTACGGCTACATTAACGTCAGGGTTACCAATAGAAATGGCTGCAACTAGTTCAATCATATTACTGGCAGGAGTATACTACGGTGCAATGTATGGTGGATCTACAACATCTATTTTATTAAATACACCAGGCGAATCTTCTTCAGTTGTTACGACGCTGGATGGATATCAAATGGCACGGCAAGGAAGAGCTGGAGCCGCCTTATCCATTGCGGCAATCGGTTCTTTTATCGCAGGTATTATTGCGTTAATCGGTTTGGTTTTATTAGCCCGACCATTATCTAAAGTAGCAATAAATTTTGGTCCGGCAGAATATTTTTCGCTAATGCTGTTAGGATTGGCAGCGGTAAGCGGTTTAGCGGGTAAATCGATTACGAAGGCGTTAATTATGACGGTTCTTGGCCTATTATTAGGAACGATTGGAATAGATGCTGTTTCAGGAATAGCCCGATTTACATATGATCAGCCGGTATTATTTAGTGGAATTGAATTTTTAACAGTTGCGGTAGGTTTATTTGCATTAGGTGAAGTATTTAAAACGATTTTCGAGAAGGATGGTAACGATGAACCGATCGCGAAAATTAATCGTATTTTACCTACAAAACAGGATTTAAAAGACAGTGCGGCACCAATTGCCCGTGGCTCATTCCTTGGTTTCTTTTTAGGGGTGCTACCAGGTGCAGGAGCGACGCTTGCTTCATTCTTTGCGTATATTACAGAAAAGAAAATCAGCAAAAATCCAGAATCATTTGGTAAAGGAAACATTGCCGGGGTTGCTTCACCGGAATCTGCAAACAATGCATCGTCGGGTGGAGCGATGATTCCGCTATTAACATTAGGGATCCCGGGATCAGGGACGACAGCTATTTTAATGGGTGCATTCATTATGTACAATATTCAGCCAGGCCCATTATTATTTGAGGAACATCCGGATGTAGCATGGGGCTTGATCGCCAGTATGTTCCTAGGAAATTTAATGCTGCTTGTATTAAACATGCCGTTAGTTCGAGTTTTCGCTAAAATTATACAAACACCGAAAAGATTTTTACTGCCTATTATTATTGCCATTTCATTTTTTGGTGTATATGCAGTTCAATATACGACGTTTGATTTATTCCTGTTATTAGGATGCGGGATTGCAGGCTATTTCTTTGCGAAAAATGATTTCCCTGTTGCCCCTTTAGTTTTAGCGCTTGTGTTAGGCCCAATGATCGAGAACAATATGCGTCGTGCATTAACAATTTCCAATGGAGATTACAGTATTTTCGTAGCAAAACCACTTTCATTAGTCTTTTTAATTATTGCAGTTTTATGGATACTGATTCCGATTCTTATGAAATTACGTGGGAAAAATGTAATTATTAATGAAGAAGGATGAGTTAAGCTACTAAGTGTTGTTTAACGAAGAGTTGCCGTCCGAATCCGGGCGGCAATTTTATTTGAAATAAATAAAGGGGAGTGCGTGAAATGAAAAGTGTGCGTCAATACAAAGCAGGAACGGCAGATGTTTTAATTTTGGAGGATGTAGAAATACCTGCCATTCAACAGGGAGAAGTATTAATACAGGGGCTATATACGAGCGTAAATTATGCGGATATTAAAACGCGCATGGGAAATAAAGGTCAGAGTACATTTCCAATCACATTAGGCTTAGATATTGTAGGGCACGTCATCGAAAGTAAAAGTTCTGCATTTCAAAAAGGAGATTATGTTTTCGCATTCCCTAATGGGGGCTCTTATCAGCAAGTAGTAGCCGCGAAGGAAACATTAACCTTTAAAATTCCCGAAACAATCGATCCCTTACAAGCTGCAGCACTTCCAACCGTGACCATATTATCTGAGATATTACTTAAACAAATTGGAGATGTACAAAAGGAAGATACAATTGTCGTACATAGCGCGGCTGGTGGTGTGGGGACAATGCTTGTGAAGTTGGCAAAACATTATGGTGTGTCAAAAATCATTGGAACTGTCGGTGATTTAAGTAAGAAAGATTATGTTCTGAGTATAGGTGCTGATGATGTGTTTACTTACGACAGCTTTGTAGATGGCGTTAAGCAACATACTAATGGTGAAGGGGCACAAGTGATTTTTGATTCGGTCGCTGGTGATGTTACAAAGGCAAGTCTTGAATGCTTAGCTAATTTTGGCACATTAGTGCAGTTTGGAAACAGTAGTGGAAAAGCTGGTGTAATATCAACAAGCGATGTGCACAATAGCTGCCGAAACATAAAAGGTTTCAGCTTAGGTACAACTCGTAAAGAAGCTCCTGCTCGACTCGCTCCTGTTGTTGAACGGATCATTCCATTGTTCGAAGGTGGAGAATTAAGCGTTCCAATTGCGCGAGTCTTTGATTTGGAGGAAGTTCAGGAGGCGCATCGCCTAATCGAAAGTAGAAAGCATCAAGGTAAGATTTTAATTCGCCTTATAAAAGATAAACATTATGAACAATTTTAGTCATATATGAAAAATACATGTTTTAACCGGTTGTTGTATTGTTGAGATTCCCTATCGAAGGCGCGAAAATGGGATTAGAAGGGGATGAAACAATGGCAACAACGACTACAGTATTGCATGAACGAATAGAATTCCTAACTTTATATAAAAAAGAAACAAAGCAGTCAGAAGAGTGGCTGAAAGAACGGAAGAAAGAGGCGCATCTTCCTGATTTCACTTTAACGACAGATGAGCTTACGCACGGTGCACGGGTTGCATGGCGCAACAGCAATAAATGTATCGGACGCCTGTTTTGGAATAGCTTAAATGTGTTTGATCAGCGCCATTTATTAAATGAGGTCGAAATTTATGAAGCGCTTCTACACCATATCGATTTTGCGACAAACAACGGAAAAATCAGACCTGCCATTACACTGTTTGACCCGAAACGTGTACGGGTGTGGAACCACCAGCTCATTCGCTATGCAGGCTATGAAACAGATGATGGGATTGTTGGAGATTCGGACTCGATTGAGTTTACGAAAATATGTGGAAATCTCGGTTGGCAAGGTGCACGTTCAAACTATGATGTTTTACCGCTTGTCATTCAAGTAGATAACCGGGAGCCAATGTTTTTTGAAATTCCTGAAAAGCATGTGCTGGAAGTAGCAATTACCCATCCGGATTATGATTTTTCAAAGTTAAATATGAAATGGTATGCAGTACCGATTATTTCGAGTATGCGTTTTAATATTGCGGGCGTTGATTTTCAGGCAGCGCCGTTTAACGGGTGGTATATGGGGACGGAAATCGGGGCGCGCAATTTGGCGGATACGTACCGCTATAATTTCCTGCCGAAAGTGGCGGAAGCAATGGGACTGGACACTTCGATGAATGCATCGCTTTGGAAGGACCGTGCACTTGTTGAACTAAATGTTGCGGTTCTACATTCATATAAAAAAGCGGGTGTAAGTATTGTCGATCATCATACCGCTGCCCAGCAATTTCAGCTGTTTCAAAAGCAGGAACATGCAAGCAACCGGGATGTAACGGGAAACTGGGTATGGCTTGTACCGCCATTATCTCCGGCCACAACTGATCTGTATCATGAACCGATTGCCAACACGATAAAAAAACCAAACTACTTGTATCAGCAACAGCCATTTTAAAATAGGTGTGCAGAAAGCGAGAGCCTCTGCACACCTATTTCTTATCTTTTATTTAACATAATTTGAATCAATTCATCACGATCGATTAAATAAACGTCATTGATGTCGGCAAGTTTTTCTGCCTGGCGTGTAAAATGACTGTTTGTGACAACCCATGCCTCTGTTGCTTCATACATTTTTACCGCACCGATAATTTCCTGTACAGCTTTTACACCGACAGTACCGGAATAGCGTTTTGCCTGGACAGCAATAATATCTTTGCCGTCCTTTAAAATAAGGTCGGCACCGTAGTCACCGCTCGTTGCAGTATAGCTCACTTTAAATCCGCGGCGCTTAAATAATTCGCCTAAAAATCTTTCAAAATCTTCACCGGTCATTTTATCGACTTCGCGAATGCCGGACTTCCGCAATTTCCTCGTCTTCAGCGATTTTAGCCAAATTTTAAACGCGATATATAGAACGAAATAAGCGACAATCCCCATACCGATGCCTTCAGCTGTTTTCGTTACATAAAAACCAGCTGTACCAGCCGATGCGATGAAAAATAGCGGGATTACTGGCAGGCGTTTTTTATTCCGTCTTCTCTTTTTACGCAATAGTTCTGTACTCCTTTTATTTACTACCATTATTATATCATAAAAGGGTACATACGTTTGGTTATATTGTACGATTGTCTGAGCTCATAAAGGAAGAGAAAAACAATAGAACAGAAATGAGAATAAACAGCACGATCGGGATTGTCCAGCTGTCCGTCAAATCATGTGCAAAGCCGAATAGAACAGGCCCGATTGCGGCAACAAAATAACCGATTGATTGTGCGAAGCCGGAAAGTTCAGCTGCATCATAGGCTGTCTTTGTGCGCAATGAAAATAACATCAGGACTAAACCAAACGAAGCCCCTCCTGCAAAGCCTAATAAAATCATCCATACGACAGCAAGACTTGTCCATTCCATTAAGACACCAGTAAAACCGACTAAGTAACAAATCGTAAAGAAAATGACGATCGGACGTTGAGAAGCGATTTTCCCTGCAAGAATCGGAATAATAAATGTCATCGGAATTTGTGCAAACTGCATAACGGATACCATCCACCCGGACGCTGTAGCATCAAGGCCTTGGCTAATGAATATTTCCGGCAACCATGCAGACGAGCAGTAAAATATGAACGACTGGAATCCCATTGCTCCAGCGACTGCCCAGGCAAGCGGCGACCTCCACATTTGCGTTTTCTTAGACTGCGATGTCGGCATATTTAATGCAATTTTTTCCTGGCGCAAAATCGGCAGCCAGATTAGTAATGTAAGAATCCCTAAAATAATCGTAATACCTGCTGCGATTTGCCATCCTGTGTTTGCCGCTATAGGGTAACTGAAGCCTGCAGCAATTCCGGAAGAAATGTTCATTGAAACGGAATAAATCCCTGTTAATAATCCGATATGTAATGGGAATTTCCATTTGAAATAGCTAGGGATAAGAACATTCCCGAATGCAATTGCGACCCCGATTAATATTGTTCCTATAACGAGTAAAGATGTTGCCCCTAGCGAACGCAGTAAAATCCCTGCACAAAGTAAAATGACAGAATAAAATAATGTCCATTCAATCCCAAACTTGCGTGCAATACGTGGTGCAAATGGTGAGACGACCGCAAAGGCAATTAAAGGAATGGTCGTTAAAAAGCCTGCAAGAAAGTTCGATATCCCGAGCCCTTCACGTATAAATGAAATAATCGGGCCGATCAATGTAATCGGTGTACGTAATGTGGTCGCAAATAAAAATACGGCTACCATAAAATAGATGAGCGGTCGGTTAGATAGTATTTTTTTGCTATTTTGATTTACTTGTTGTGTGTCCATTTTCGATTCTCCTTTTGTATGTTGATATATGTTTGAGTAGTTTGAATACTCATAAAAAACAGAATAAAGGCGAAGCCATTGCTATCAAAAAAATGTTATGTTAGACTTTTAATCATTGATTCAATTAAATTAAATAAAACATTACCTCATGTAAATTATGAGGTAGAGGTCGCAATCATTAAGACTAGTATAGCTGAGATTAGGAAGAATCGGTGAAGCTTTATGAAAGGAATGGTTGCCGAAGTGTTATTTTTCTTCTTGAAAATAATGCTGGGGCTGTTTCCGATAAGGAACAGAACTGTCACATGTGTGAGCATGTGTTGAGCTATCTTTCAAGTTTGATGAGGTGTAACTATAACCATCACAAAAACTTGTGGTGGTTTTTCTTTTACACTTCACCAACAAAACAAAAAGGGAGTTTTATATTCATGAGTGAGATTAAAATAGATCAGCTCGGTAATAAAAATGAGTTGAAAAAAAGTTTGAAAAGTCGCCATATAACGATGATTTCGCTTGGCGGAACAATCGGTACAGGTTTATTCTTAGCATCAGGTGGTGCCATTGCACAGGCAGGTCCTGGCGGGGCATTGCTCGCATATGCGCTGATCGGCGTTATGGTGTATTTCCTAATGACATCATTAGGGGAAATGGCTGCGTATATGCCAACATCCGGTTCGTTTAGTACGTATGCAACAAAATTTGTTGATCCGGCTTTAGGCTTTGCGCTTGGCTGGAACTATTGGTACAACTGGGCGATTACGATTGCAGCAGAAATTGCGGCTGTTTCGTTAATTATGAAATACTGGTTCCCTGACAGTTCTTCAATGTTGTGGACCATTTTATTTATCGTAGTTGTTTTATCATTTAACTTGGCATCTGTAAAAGCTTTCGGTGAAGCGGAATACTGGTTTGCGATGATTAAAGTCGCGACAGTAATTGTCTTCATCATTGTCAGCTTTTTAATGATTTTCGGGATTTTAGGCGGGAACGATCCGGTCGGCTTCACGAACTTCTTCAAAGATGACGCACCGTTTAATGGCGGCTTCCTTGCATTGTTCGGTATTTTCCTTGCAGCCGGTTTCTCATTCCAAGGTACGGAAATGCTTGGGGTAACGGCAGGGGAAACAGATGATCCAGGCAAAAACATTCCAAAAGCTGTTCGTTCTGTATTCTGGCGTATTCTGCTGTTTTATATTTTTGCGATTGGTGCAATCGGATTACTGATCCCGTATACGGATTCACGTCTTTTATCTGAAGATATTGCGACAAGTCCATTTACATTAGTATTTGAAAACCTGGGTGTTGCGTTTGCGGCATCTGTTATGAATGCGATTATTTTAACGGCTATGTTATCTGCAGGGAACTCAGGATTATATGCAGCTAGTCGTATGCTTTATCAGTTAGCGGTAGACGGAAAAGCGCCGAAACTTTTCATGAAAGTAACATCGCGCGGTATTCCAATGTATGCACTTTTAGCTACATTAGCAGTTGGTTCGTTAGCATTCCTGGCATCGTTTTTCGGTGACGGTGTTGTCTACATTTGGCTGTTGAATGCTTCCGGTATGTCCGGCTTCATCGCTTGGCTCGGTATTGCCATCAGTCATTACCGCTTCCGCCGTGCATATGTCGCACAAGGAAATTCATTGAGTGACTTACCGTATGTATCTAAATTCTTCCCATTCGGACCGCTATTCGCATTTGCCCTATGTATGATTGTCGTGCTAGGTCAAAACTATATGGCATTTACGGGCGGAACAATTGACTGGTACGGTGTCGTCGTTTCATATATCGGCTTACCATTGTTTGCCGCTTTATGGTTTGGCTACAAATTTAAGCATAAAACGAAAATCGTTCCTTTACAGGACTGCGATTTATCAAATAAATAATTTCTGAAACGCAATGCGAGCTTATAGGCTTTCATTGCGTTTTTTGTTGTATTGAGGATTATTTGTCCTGAAGTGAGGAATATACAAAGGGAGTGAGGAATAAGTGAGAGTGATTGAGTATTATGCTAGACTGATTGAGGATAACCAGTAGATTAGTGAGGATTAAATTTCCCGAGTACGATTGCTGCAACAGTGGTATTATAAAAGAAATAAAAAAATGAGTAGCGCTGAAGAATAAGGAAGTGAAAACATGCCTATTTCAAAAGGTTTCTATAAAAAAGTATATCCTTGGTTAACAGGGGAAGATAATAAAAAGGTGATGTATCGACCGTTTCTCACAAAACAGAACCCGTACAAATCCCGTATTTTCCTAGTAAGCTCGCATGCAGTACCGTTATTTAAAGTGGAAGACCGGAGTGAGCAGACTTTTGCAGAGTCATTAGTGAACAGAGATCTTTTCCAGGATCTATATTTAAGTGAAATTAAAGGGGCACCCCGTGAATTTAAAGGCTCATTGCAGTTTGAAAATTGGCTGGAAAACACTCATCACGAATCGCTCATTTATACGTCGCTGAATACATATCAGCTGGAATCAGCCGATGAAGCGAAAGTAGTGAAAAAAGAGGATACCGCTAATTTTGAGCGGGGAAATCACATTTTTAAAGAAGTAATGGATGAGTTTCTGCCGGAAATTATTATTTTGCAAGGGACTGCCGCATACGAGCAATTTAAAGCGCGGTATGCTGACCGTTTAGTGATTTATAATGAAGATGAAACAAAAGTGCAATTACTCGAACAGACCGGCCCGTTTGCGGAAATGGTTTATGAAGATGGCAAAAAGGTATCGATTTTCGTTACGCGCAGCATGAGCTACTTCGGTACGGATGGTTCGAAGTTCGAACAATTCAAAGAAAATTTATCAAAAATTTTACAGAAAAATGCTTAAAACCGAACATTATCCCTAATAAAATTTACTTTTTAACTAAATTTCCGAAAAATAAGAATAATTTTATTATTTAAATGTTATTGCAAACTAGCATTTCCATGATTATAATTGGAACATTCATATTGTTAAATTAAATATTCGCCACTCATATAATAGCAAGGATAAGGCTTGCAAGTTTCTACCGGATTACCGTAAATAAACCGACTATGAGTGAAGCATGCTTAATGAATGTATTTGTCCAATTATTTTATATTTGCACAAAACATTTGTTATTACTTTTGAACTTACTCGGAAGTCTTGCTCCACTCATCGTAGGGAGCTTGCCTTTCGAGTTTTTTGTTTACATTCAAATGGGAAGGAGCTTTTATCATGAAGCTTTTAAAGGAAAAAATAGAAAAAGAGGGCCAAGTGCTTTCAGATACAGTGTTAAAGGTAGATTCGTTTTTAAATCATCAGATTGACCCGTTATTAATGAAAGAAATCGGAGACGAATTTGCGAAACGTTTTTCAGACCAAATCATTACGAAAGTATTGACGATTGAATCATCTGGTATTGCCCCTTCAACTTTTTTAGGCTTAACACTAGGTGCACCTGTTGTGTTTGCACGTAAACGCAAATCACTGACATTGACGGACAACCTGTACACATCGAAAGTACATTCATTCACGAAAAACGAAACGAACGAAATTTCGGTATCAAATAAGTTTATTATAGCGGATGATAATGTCGTAATCATAGATGACTTTTTAGCAAATGGCGAAGCATTGAAAGGCTTAATCGACATTGCGAACCAGGCAGGTGCAACAATTGTCGGAGCCGGCATCGTAATCGAAAAAGGCTTCCAAGAAGGCGGAAAGATTTTACGTGAGCAAGGACTGCGCATCGAATCATTGGCAAATATTAAATCATTGGCAAACGGCAAAGTAGAGTTTTACGATTAATTAAGCAGCACATATTTCTAAAAGGTAATAAAGTTCAAACGATGTAAATTGACTCAGCAAGAGTACACATATATTGGAGGAAAACTTTTTATGAATAACACGAAAGCAACAATGCTTGGAATTCAGCATCTGTTGGCAATGTATGCAGGAGCCATTTTAGTACCGTTAATTATCGGTGGGGCATTAGGATTCAGTTCAGCGCAAATGACGTATTTAGTAGCAATCGATATTTTCATGTGTGGGGTAGCAACACTATTCCAAGTATGGAAGGGTAAAGTAATCGGCATTGGGTTACCGGTTGTATTAGGCTGTACATTTACAGCGGTAAGCCCGATTATCGCAATCGGTTCTGGCGGCGGCTTAGGTGATGTATATGGCGCGATTATCGCATCGGGTATTATCATCGTATTAATCGGTGGTCTTTTCGGGAAATTAATTAAATTCTTCCCGCCAGTTGTAACAGGTTCGGTCGTAACGATTATCGGAATCAGCTTAATTCCAGTAGCCATTAACAATATGGCTGGCGGACAAGGGGCAGCAGACTTTGCATCAGGTTCAAATGTGGCGTTAGCGTTTATTACGTTATTAATTATTTTAGTAATTTACCGCTTCACAGTTGGCTTCGTTCGTGCAATTGCTATTTTACTAGGTATGGTGTCAGGAACAGTAATCGGCATTTTCATGGGCAAGGTTGATTTTACGCCAGTTGCCGAAGCTTCTTGGCTGCACATTATGCAACCATTCTACTTAGCAACACCGACATTCAATGCTTCCGCTATTTTAACGATGACGTTGGTTGCAATGGTATCACTGGTTGAATCAACAGGTGTGTACTATGCATTAAGTGATATTACAAAAAAAGATTTAACTTCAAAAGATTTATCAAAAGGGTACCGTGCAGAAGGACTAGCATCGATTATCGGTGGTATTTTCAACGCCTTCCCGTACACAACATTCTCGCAAAACGTAGGACTGATCCAAATGTCAGGCGTACGCGACCGCAAAGTCATCTTCATTACAGGCGGTATGCTAGTAGCACTTGGATTCCTGCCAAAACTTGCAGCATTAACAACAATCATCCCAACACCAGTACTTGGTGCAGCAATGTTGGCAATGTTCGGTATGGTAATTACACAAGGTGTTAGAATGCTAGCACCGGAAATCGCAAAATCAATGGAAAACGCAATGGTAGCAGCACTAGGCGTTGGTTTAGGAATCGGCGTTGCCACAGTACCAGGCATTTTCGAAAACCTTCCGTCATGGATGTCGATTTTGACTTCTAATGGGATTGTAGCGGGGTCGCTAACGGCGATATTCTTGAATGTGTTGTTTAACATGGTTGGGATGAAGCGTGTTGATCCGATGCATATCGGGGAAGCAAATTAAATAGAAGGTTTTAATGAGTACCCCACATTCTCGTTAGAATTAGAACGTAATCACCTACTTTGACTATTAATTTAGTCGAGGTGGGTGATTTTTTTGCATAGAAAAGTTTATAAAACGTGATTTTGAAGAGGAATCAGAAGTATCTAAGTTTACGTATGACCATTCGTATAGAGTATTTTTGAATGGAAAAAAGGCACTGAATGTGCGTAAACCGACAATAGTTTCTTATGAGGAACAGTACCGTTTCTTTCGTAATTGGTTAACTTAATCGTAAATCTATATATAGTCATAAGGTACTATTTGAATTCGGGAAATAAGATAATTAATATTGACGATTGTTTATAAAATCCTATACACTTAACTTAATTGATAATATTATAGCTTTTTTAAAGGGTATTATATACCTAAATTAATGTATTAAGAACTAATCCCTTATTTTAAACATAAATTATTACACTACCTCTATTGGAAGGACGTTATACGTGTTTAAATTTTTGAAAAATCAAAGAGCTTTTACTCTAGTTGAAATATTAGCAGCATTTGTTTTGTTAGTTGTTGTCATATCTTTTTTTCTAACAAGTCTACCTCAAATGAATAAGTTTAACAATTTGACCGGAGAGAATCTTAATGCTACTCATGTGGCGAAGGATATTTTAGTAAATGTTAAAAAGAAAAAGTTTAACGAATTATATTCGATGACAGCAAACTCAAGTTTAACCCTTCAAGACGGTACTTTAACTATTCTCCAAGTAAACGGAGACGGTACTTCAATAAATCCACTGATTTTAAAAGGGGAATATAAATCTCTCCCTGTAGAAATTATTGTAAAGAATATAGATAATGACTCACAGCTCCGACCTTTTACGATTAATATTAAAAGAGAATCTACAGTAATCACAAAAACACATGGTTATATTAGTAACTGAAAAAAGAGGTGGTTTGTATGAAAATTTTCAAAAATGAAAGTGGTATAACATTAGTGGAGTTACTTGCTGCCATTGTATTATTCGGGATAATATCTATTCTTGCTTGGAGATTTTTTTTTCAATTCACTACTTTCAATGAAAAAGCAGTTACACAAAATCAACTCCAACAAGAAGCGAATATTATTTTAAATACAATGCATACAGTTCATACAAAATGCACTATTCATGATTTAGGTTCCGATGGTTCATATATTGAGATTATATCAAATGGTGCTGATTGTTCATCTATAAATAAGAGATTCGATAACTCAAACATAGAATATAAACTTGAAAAAAGTATTAATAATACCAATGTAAACGTAAAGTTAACTTTGATTTCTAAAAAAGATAAAAAAGTTCAATATAAAACGGCTACGACATTCTTTAAACTTTCTCCTAATTAAATTATAGAGAGGTCGAGAAAATTTGAAAATCATTCAAAATGAAAAAGGATATGCATTATTGCTTACCTTTATAACTATTATACTGATTGTAATTTTAACAATGTCATTTTCATTACGCGCACTCAATCATAATAGATTAGTTGAAAAAACAGACATGTCCTATGAAGCTACAGCAGTTGCAGAAATGGGGGTGGAATATTATCAGGCTAGAGTATTAAATCTAATTAAAGAATATCAAACCCCAGGTACACTAGAATGGACAAAAGTTGAAAAAGAACTTAACCTTTTAAATAATTATATAAAAAGTACACCCACTAAAGATAAGGGAACAGAGATGTATAAACGTACGATCGAGAGCTACATTAACAAAGCTTTAGGGTATTTAGAAGCAGATATTGGGAATTTGTTGAGTTCTAATATAAATTATATGATTCCAGGTACACAATATAAAATTACTAGAGTATTGAGTTCAAATGCGCCTTGGAAAATAGAAATTACTGGATTATCTAAAGAAGATAATCAAGTAATAGATGTTGAATTTCAATTAAAAGATAATAAAGGCAATGACTTTGAGCTAATCGTACTTGGTACAAGTGAAGGAATTATAAATCCCTCATTTCCATCTATAGGAATTACAAAAATTACATTTGATGATTTAATACCTCGAAGGACAAATATAGTGAATTTTGCTGAAAATGTTAATCCTAATACAGCCTTTTCAGGTGATAACTTTATTCTCAATAACAATTTAGAAAATCCAAACAACACAAAAATTCAATCAAAGGGCTCCGTCTCTATTAATGGTATAAATAATATGAGCAGCCTTGATATTTATGCTCTTGACGAAGTAACAATTAAAAATCCTATCCATGCGCAAAATCTCAATATCTATGCAAATAAATTAAACATATCTACTTTAAATTCTTTAAATAAAAGTAAAATAGAAATAGAAAATACAGCTACCTTTAGTGCGATGGGTTCTATTGATAATAGTAAAATACAAGTAAACGGAATTGCCATATTTGACTATTTTAATACTATTACTAATAAAAGTAGTATTAAAATCAAAGGTAATACAAATTTCAAGTATATTAGTAAAATGGAGCAGGGTAGTGAGTTCTTAATCAATGGAAATTTAACAGCATCTGAATATGTACAAAATATAAATGACAATAGTTTGATAAAAGTAATGGGAGCAGCTAATTTTGGTAGATATATAGATGGGATGAGTAATAGTAAAATCCATGTAGCTGGCAGTGTTGAAGTTGGTTATCTTCAAAGTATAAATAATAACAGTGAATTACTAATTGCAGGATCAGCTAATCTCGGGAAATATATACAATCTATGGAAAAGAGCAAAATCCATGTAGGGGGAGCTATGGCTGTTGGTTATATAAATAATTTGAAAAATGGAAGCAGTATAACTGTAAATGGAGATGCGGATTTCGGTACTTGGATTGAATCAATTGAAGGTGGTAGTACGATTAATGTAGGAGGAAAAGCTACTGTTGGTAAAGTTATTATGAAAGATGGGTATATGAATATTGAAGGACAATTGACACTGAATGGTCAAAATCCGACTGTCATTAGTGGAGGGACTGTTGTAGTAAACTCAGTTAATTTTGCTGGGAGCGCAGTTGGGGAAAAAGAAAGTATTTCGGTGAGTGGTGACGGAAAACTTTGTATAAGAGATTTCAATAATACAAGCACAGCGCTGGCGAATAAGAAATCTAAAGCTACTGGTCAAGGTGAAATTATATTTTTAAATACGAGTCGACCAAAAAACTATAATGAAAAAATTGGCTTAGGATCTCTAGATACGGGGAATCATACTCGCGAAGTAGGGATAGATGCATTTAGTAGTTTATGTGGTGTTACCTCTATTCCTACCGAAAATTATATTATCAATACAAATCTTCCATCTGCTGATAATATAACAAAAGCTATTAAATACTATTAACATATGGGTTGTAATAAAATCGAACTATTCAGTGAATTGAGTAGTTCGGTTTTTAGTTAGTTCCCTTTCAATAAGTCAGTATTCAAGTAACTTGTAAAATTAAAATAGGTAAAATAGATTATTTAAAAATAAAAAATATATTTTTATAAAAAACAAATAGTCATAAAGTAATCTATCGTGTATTATAATAGTAACATAAGTAGACATTTGGTAAAAGGGATAAAAATTAGTACATAAAATGAAGTTTATGAGATAATATATTGAATTTATTATAATATTTTCCATGATCTTTATATATAAAATAAATGTAAAGTTTATTTTTTTCTCCATATATCATATTAGGGAATAAATTTTTAGTCGTAAAGTCCTTATTATACATGATGAATTAAAGTGATTAGACGGGGTGAGTTAATGAAAATTATCTTTAGGTCAATAATCCCAATAACTTTGCTGGTAGTGCTTTTATCAATCTGGATTCCTAACTTTATAGTAGATTCGGTTGCATCCGCTGATAATAATGCAGTCGATTCCACAATCGGTGGGGTAGAGACGGGTGATTTGAAGGGTGAGGAGTTAAAAGCATTGCTGTCTAATTCCGTTAACGAATGGTATACCCAAAAACTTACAGTCACGGGCGGGGGGACTTCAGTTGAAGTGAGCTCATCCACATTCCAGTTTGATATTGAGAGTACAGTGGCTAACTATGAGAATCAGGTACATAAGTCATGGTTCGCCTTCTGGGAAGATACGCCGACAGTACATCTCCCACTAATTGTTTTTCCTAGTGAGATTGTGAAAAACGAGATTAGTAATGTTTCGTCATGGGATACGGATTTGACGTATAACAATGTAGAACTGAATGCCGCGTATTTAAAAACAGATCCTGTTGAAGCGGTTGTCATAGACGTGTCGGTACTGGAAACAGATCGGATTTCGTTGTCGGTCGAGCCAATGCCGGAAGGAGCAATGGGCATTAATGAACTGGTTCTTGCATTACATGACACAGTAATAGAACCACAGATTACTTTCTCGATGATTCAAAAATTGGGCGAGACGATGAACTTGGCCAACCGTGAAGCCATTAATTTTGTTGCATCAAATCTATATAATGCAGCACTGAATATTAATGCAGAAATATTGGAACGTCATTCGCAAAATGAAATCCCTTCCTATTTAAAACCTGGATTGGAAGCAAAAGTGGATGCACTGGCAAATGAGGATCTCAAATTTGCAAATACTTCATCCAATACAGTCGTTTTAAAGCTGATTATGGAAGAAGGGAACTTGAAGACCGAAGTATATACACCGGCAAAGGAAACGGAAGTAGATGTGACAGTTTCGCAGGATGAAGAAATCCAGCCCCGTACAATCACACGTTACTCCGCGGACCTGGCAATTGGACGGACGGAACAAGTACAGGAAGGTGCAAAAGGTTTACGCGTCTCGGTATATCGTACAGCGTTTGATGAGCAGAAGCTTGTAAGCCGCGATTATTACCCGCCTGTTGACCGGATTATTGTGAAGTCTTCCAAGCAGCCGGAAGTGCAGACAACATCAGAAAATCTGAACAACGATCCTAACGATCAAGTTGATTTAGATGGCGATGGTTTCCCGGATGATGATACGACGAACGGAAATGGGTCAACTACACCAGTTAGTGGTTCCCAAAATAACAATTCGAATGCATCAAACAATAATCAAGGGGCTGCATCGAACAATTCTGCAAACGGCGATACTAAAGAGGAAAATCTCCCTCCTGGCAGCTATTACGATAAAGGTGGAAATTTAATTACTCCAAAATAAAGGAGGACGTAGATATGAAGGCGAAATCGAGAAAACGCTTAGGAGACTTGCTTTTAGAGTCGGGCGTTATTACCGAAGCACAGCTTACTTACGCACTGGCAAATAAAAGCCGCGACGAAAAACTCGGGGATTTTTTCATTAAAGAAAACATACTGACGGAACAGCAGCTAATTGAAGTGCTGGAGTTTCAGTTGGGTATTCCGCATATTACATTAAGTAAACATGTCATTGCGCCGGAGCTGTTGCAGCTTGTACCGAGAGAACTGGCGAAGCGTACGAATATTATGCCGGTGCGTCGGGATAAAAATAAGCTGCTTATTGCGATGGCAGACCCGATGGATTATTTTGCGATCGAAGAAGTCCGCATGGCGACAGGCTGTCAAATCGAAACGAGTATTGCGACGAAGGACGACCTGTACCGGACAATTACGAAATACTATGACCTGCAGGCTTCGATGGATGCAGCTTTAACTGAAATAGAAGTGAATACACCGGAAGTGCAGCAGGAAATTACCGATGAAGATTCGGCTATTGTCCGGCTCGTAAACCAGATCATCAACAATGGGGTCGCCCAGCGTGCATCCGATATTCACTTTGATCCGCATGAAACTGAATACAGAATTCGATATCGTGTCGACGGGGTGCTTCGTACAGAACGTTCTCTGCCAAAGCATATGCAAAATATGATGACAGCCCGTGTAAAAATTATGGGCGGACTGAATATTACAGAAAATCGTATTCCGCAGGATGGCCGGTTTAAAGTTAATATCGAATTCAAAAGTGTCGACATTCGTCTTTCTACATTACCGACTGTCTACGGCGAGAAAATTGTTATGCGTATATTGGATATAAGCAATGCTGCAACAGACATATCGCATCTAGGATTTACAGAAAATAACGAAGCAATTTTCAGGAAGATGATCGAGAAACCGAATGGCATTGTGCTAATTACAGGTCCGACAGGTTCAGGGAAATCTTCCACGCTATATGCAGCACTTTCCAATTTAAATAATGAGGGTGTCAACATTATTACAGTTGAAGATCCAGTCGAATATCAATTAAATGGTGTAAACCAGATTCAAGTAAAAGAAGAAGTGGGATTAACATTCGCAGCGGGGTTACGTTCAATTTTACGTCAGGATCCTGACATTATTATGATCGGGGAAATCCGCGATCTGGAAACAGCGCAAATTTCAATTCGTGCTTCATTAACAGGGCATCTTGTATTAAGTACATTACATACAAACAGTGCGATTGAATCGATTTCAAGGCTGCAGGATATGGGAATTGAACCGTTTCTCATTTCTACTTCGCTTGTCGGTATTATGGCACAGCGTCTTGTACGTCAAATTTGTCGGGACTGCACGATGGAGATAGAGCCTACGATCAGGGAAAAACAAATTTTTGCGAATAACGGATTAGATGTTAATAAGATTCGAAAAGGTCGCGGCTGTGCAGCATGTGGAAACACAGGCTACCGTGGGCGACTTGCTATTCATGAGCTGTTGCCTGTTGACCGTGGATTGAAGGATTTGATTTTAAACGGGGCAAGCGGCTATGAAATTGGCGATTATATGCAAAACGCCGGACATAACACATTACTGCAGGACGGTTTACTGAAAGTGCTGGCTGGTGTCACGACGACAGAAGAAGTGCTGCGTGTGGCGACGATTGACTAGGGAGGAATGGACATGACATTGAACATACAAGATTTACTGCAGCATGCGTATGACGAAAATGCATCTGATTTGCATGTTACTACCGGCATCCCTCCTGTTTACCGAGTAAATGGTCAGTTGAAGCAATATGGCGATGTAATCGTTACAGCCAAAATGATTGAGCAAATGGTAAAAGATATTTTACCGGCATACAAAGCAGCCGAGTTTGAAGAAAAGGGCGAAACCGATTTCAACTATTCATTGAAAGACTTTTGCCGTTTTCGTGTAAATGCATATCATCAACGAAATGTCGGAGCAATTGCTGCTCGTCTTATTTCGAGTGAAATCCCGACAATTGAATCATTGAATATGCCGAAAGTGCTGTACGATTTAGCTGAAAAACCTCAAGGGCTCATTTTAGTAACTGGTCCAACTGGGTCAGGGAAGTCAACAACACTCGCGGCAATGATTGACTATATTAATGAAACAAAATCAAAGCATATTATTACGCTGGAAGACCCGATTGAATATTTACATTCACATAAGAAATCGGTAGTAAATCAGCGTGAAATCGGAGTGGATACCGGTTCATTTGCAAATGGTTTACGTGCATCGCTCCGTCAAGATCCGGATATTATTCTAGTCGGGGAAATGCGAGATTTAGAGACAATTTCTACAGCGATTACGGCTGCGGAAACTGGGCACTTAGTATTCGGTACACTGCATACGTCAAGTGCACCGACAACAATTGACCGGATTATCGATGTATTCCCACCGCATCAGCAAGGGCAAATCCGGATTCAATTAGCGAATGTATTGCAGGGAATTATTTCACAGCGATTATTCATTCGAAAAGACAAAGCCAGCCGGATTGCCGCGACTGAAGTTTTAGTAAGCGTTCCCGCTGTAACAAATTTGATCCGAAATGAAAAAATACATCAAATTCCAAGTGTTATGCAGACAAACCGGGCGTTAGGGATGCATACATTAGAGACATCCATACAAGCGCTTGTTTCTTCCGGAAAAGTTTCATTGGAGGAAGTGCGACCTTATTTGAATGCGGGTGAGTATATTTGACCGTATTTAAATATGTAGGCCGAACAAAGATGGGGGCAACGCAAAAAGGGACGATTGATGCAGCGAATAAAGCAGCCGCCATTTCAAAGCTTCGCGAAAAGGGCATCAATCCTCGAGAAATCGAAGAATCGAAAAGTTTATTGCATATGGAGGTCAGCCTTGGCAGTAAAAAAGTAAAAACACAAGATTTTGTTATTTACTGCCGTCAGTTCGCGACATTGATTCGGGCCGGTGTTTCACTCGTAGAAGCGACGGATATTTTAGCAAAGCAAGCGACAAGTAAGCCACTGAAAAAAGCACTTGAAGCGGTAGAAGAAGATATTCGTTCAGGTATTCCTTTTTCGGATGCAGTCAGGAAACATCCCAAAGCGTTTCCCGAACTGTTCGTAAATATGATGCGTTCGGGTGAGGCAACAGGTAATATCGACGATACACTGGAACGTTTGGCGAATTCGTACGAAAAGTCCTTCCGTTTAATCAAAAAGGTACAGTCTACGCTGACTTACCCTGCAATGCTTTTAGTAATGATTCTAGTTGTCGTGTTTTTCATGCTTATCTTTATTGTCCCCACATTTGTTGAGTCATTTGAATCGATGGATGCCGAACTCCCGACTTTAACGGTTTGGACAGTAGCATTAGGAGATTGGCTGAGACAATACTGGTGGTTCCCAATCGGAGCCCTGGCTATTGGTGTTGTAGTATTTCAATATCTTTATAGGAATAATGAACAATTTCACTACACTGTCCATTATTTGATGCTGAAGATGCCAATATTTGGTCCGCTTTTACAGAAATCAGCTATTGCGAGGTTAACGCGTAATCTTTCATCTTTATTCAGCAGTGCAGTACCCATATTACAGGCATTAACGATTTCACAAAAAGTTTCCGGAAACCCGGTTGTAGGAAAAGTAGTGCTGGATGCACGTTCGAGTTTAGAAAGAGGTAGCTCATTGACAGAGCCGCTAGAAAAAAGCTGGATTTTCCCACCGATGGTAACGAGTATGACAAGAATTGGCGAGTCGACAGGTTCGCTTGATTATATGCTTGAAAAGATTGCAGATTTTTATGAAGAAGAAGTTGAAAGGACAGTTGATACATTGAAATCGCTGATTGAGCCATTGATGATCGTAATTTTGGCAGGTGCTGTTGGTCTTATCGTAGCGGCAATTTTTTTGCCGATGTTCAGTCTGTACGAAAATATGTAAAAAGGAAAAAGACGTTTTGCAAGGAGGCATCGAAGCGTACAAAGCGTCAGTGCAAAAACAAATATATATAAAATTAGAGGAGGAAATAATATGTTAGAATTTTTGAAGAGACATCTTAAAAATGAGAAAGGTTTATCTTTAGTTGAGCTTTTAGCGGTTATTGTAATTATGGCAATCATTGCTGCGATAGCTATACCGGCAATAGGGAATATTGTTAATAATTCCCGTGATAAGGCGATTTTAACAGAGTCATTAAACATTTTAGCAGGTGCAAAAATTGCATATATGGAAGGTGAATGTACTGCTGCTGGATTATGTGAACAATCCGTTTTAGAATCGTATGTTGATGGAGTTACTAAAACTGCTGATGGTACAGCAGCAACATACTCAGCAACTTTTGCTGATGGAGAATGGACTGTTGATTTTAATAAATTTGATGATATAAAAGGAGATAAATACAAATTAACTGATAAATCGGAAGAAGAAATTAAAACAAAATTAGATGGAGAAGCACCTGCTGCCGGCGGTGGCGGTGGCGACGGGAAATAGATAATTCATCATCCATCAAAGAACATCCAACCCAACAGCGTTTGGGTGTTCCATTGAGTGATGATAGCGCGCTTATAGAGATGTGCTTCTCAAAAAAGGCATTACATTAAAGGCTAAAGGGGAGGGTCCCTCTATGTTCAATATGAAAAGAAAATCGCATGTGTCCATTGTCATCAGTGACTATGTAATGCGTGCACTCGTACTAAAAGGCGCAACAGTGGATCAGCCCGTTATATACGAAACGCCCTTACCGAAAACTGCGGTTCAGGAAGGGGTTATTCTTGATGAGATGGCGATGTATGAATTATTTAAAGTAAATATCCAAAACTGGGGCGGAAGAAAGCAAAATGTGCGCTTCCTTGTACCGGATACATCAATTTTATTAAAAACATTCGAACATCCTGCTGATATTAGCGGTAAAAACCTGAAAGAATTTGTGCAAATGGAGATTGGTCAGTCGATTCATCTGCCGTTTCAGGATCCGCTAATTGATGTCCATGACGCTATTGAAGGGGACGGGAAGGCTGTCCTATTTGCCGCACCGCCTGATGAAGTTGGGAAGATGATCGGTCTGCTGTTGGACAACCATATGAATCCGCAAGTGGCCGATATTCGGGCTTTATGTAATTTACGATTGCTTGAGCATATCGAGTTTATCGATACGAACCGTACATATTTAGTGACAGACTGGTCGATCAATGAATTATCTATCTGCATTTATTCAAACGGGGAAGTCGAGTTTCTGAGATTCCAGACGATCGATACAGATCCGGCTAACTGGCAGCAAACTGTTGTTGAAAATGACGAAGTCGAATTTAACTATACAGCTGATTTGGATGATTTCCGTGCAGCAACGACTGATCAGGTGCTGGAAATCGACCGTATGATGAACTTCTTTAAATTCTCGCTACATAAAGGAGAAAGAGAAGTTGATGAAATCGTCGTTATGGGGGATCACCCGTTACTACAGTCAATTGAAGCACTGCTGAATGAAAATCTTCCGACACCCGTAAGTATTGTCGATGATAAAGTAATCAACGAGCATTTTCCAAACTGCAAAGCAAAGCATGCAACTTTGCTGGGACTTGCTTTAAAGGAGGTTAACGAATGATTCCGGATATTAACCTTCTGCCCAAAATTGAAAAGGGTGCAACGAGTTTAAAGCTCGCCTTTATATTAGTTGGGATTTTATCGGTATTGACTATAGGCTTATTGGCTATCACTTATTTCAGTGCGAGAAGCGAAATTGCAAGTACCATTCCTGAACGTGATTCCTTAGTACTGACAAGAGACGCATTAAATGCGGAATTAGCTTCAGCACAAACAGGGAGTCAAGGTTCATTGGAAGAATCGGTTGCATTTGTTGAACGTGTTTCATATCCCGTCTCGCCGATTATCATCGAGACGAGAAATTTATTGCCGACAGATACATATTTGCGTTCTTATGCCTTTTCTGAGACAGGCGTACAAGTAGCAGTGGATTTCGAAACATTAAATGCTATTTCAGTATATGTAAGTCAGCTGGAAAAAAGTCCGTACTTTGATGATGTACAAGTAGGGACAATCCAAAACTTTGAACTCAACCCTACTGGTGAAGAGGTCAATGATACACAACAATTTACGGAAGTACCTCGATATAGCGTGGAGATTTTCCTCGTAATCGACCAATTGCATGTAGCTGCTGGAGGTGAAGAGTAATGAATTCTATCTCAAGTAGTAAAAACGGTACACTCCTCATTGTTATTGCATTGGCAATGGCTTTGCTCTTTGCAATGTATTACTATGTCGTCAAACCGAAACAGGATGAGGAACAGATGATTCGTTCTGAAATTAACAGTCTTCATACAGAAATCGCTGCAATTGAGGAAACAATTGCAACAAATCAGTCAGAGCAATCTCAAACGAATGTAAATGAATTTGCATTACGCAAAAAAGTGTCGGATAACCGGGAAATTGATGAGCTGATTTTATCGATAGAGGAAATGCAGTATGTAACAGATTCACGTATTCAAAGTATTGATTTCAACAACTATGATGCCCTCGTATCTAGTTCCGGGCTTCAAGACCCGCTTTCTACACCGGAGTCAGAAGAAGGGGTAGTAACTGAATCAACAGAGAGTACTGATCAAACGGAGGATACGGAGGCTTCAGAACAATTGCCTGTTTCCACAATCGCTGTGGAAACACTACCACCTTCACTAAAGTTAGTTACATTTAACATCAATGTTGCTGCACCAAATGACGTAAACTTGCTGCAGTTTATTGAAGAAATTGAAAAGAAAGAACGCGTGATGCGAATCGATATTATTGATTTTGCGCTTCCGGGTGAAGAAGATAAATTTACCGAAGAAGCATCAGAAATCGTAACAGCTGATATCCAAGTCACAACTTTCTACTACGAATAAGGGATTTAGTAGTCAGAACGACAAAATATTTACAGAAGACCGTTGATTGGAATGGAGGGGAGGCGACTCCTAGGGGAACAGCACGAAGCCTGAGCAAAAGGAACAAAAGCTAAGAACGCCACGTCCTGTGGCAACGCTTTTGTGACCAACTTCGTGTTAGCCTCGTGCCCCTGGAAAGCGTCCGACCCGGAATAGAAATCAACACACTTGATTTATAGCAGGTACAAGTAAGGAGCATCTAAAATGGAGATTATGTATACAATATTTGCGGGGATTTTCGGATTGGTTTTCGGTTCGTTCTACAATGTAGTCGGGTTACGGGTGCCGAAAAAAGAGTCGATTGTGACACCGCCATCTCACTGTGTCCATTGCAATCGACGTTTAAGCGCTATTGAACTCGTACCTGTTTTTTCGTACATATTCTTACGAGGGAAATGCCGGACTTGCGGTGTGAAAGTGTCGCCGATTTACGCATTTACGGAGCTGGTTACAGGACTCTTATTTGCGTTTGCTACATGGCAGCTTGGCATCACATGGGAATTGGCAGTAGCCTTACTGTTTATTTCACTATTGGTCATTATTAATGTTTCGGATATTGCGTACATGCTTATTCCGGACAAAATCTTATTGTTTTTCCTGCCGCTATTAATCGTCGGAAGAATCCTTACGCCGCTTGATCCGTGGTGGGATAGTATAATCGGTGCTGCAATCGGATTCTCAATTTTACTGTTAATCGCCATCATTTCTAAAGGTGGAATGGGCGGCGGGGACATTAAGCTGTTTTTACTGATCGGTCTTGTGTTAGGAACATTCAATACGTTATTAACATTATTTTTAGCTTCAGTAATCGGGATGATTGTCGGCATCATCATATTGAAGGTCCGTGGAAAAGGGCGCAAAACACCTGTACCATTCGGACCGTCGATTGCTATTGCAGCGATCATTGTCTACTTTTTCGGTGACCAGCTTATTGATATGTATTTAAATTTACTATAACGATAAAAAGGGGTGTCCTGAATTCATTTTCAAGGCATCCCTTTTAATATGACTTAATAATCTAATATGATTTTCTCAAATGGATGATTGGTCAATAGTTCATGTGTTGCCAGTTCCACTGCTTTTTCCACGGTATCTGCTAAAACTAATATCCGGTAGTTGCCAAAATCATTATAATAGGCATCTGCTTCAACATATTTAGTCGTTTCGCTCTGTATATTTCTGCGAATATTTACGACGATTTCATAACCATCCTTTACAAATTGAATTTTTTTCAATAAAAAACAACCTCCTCAACATTAGTTTATTACTGATAAAAGTAATTGACTAAACTTGTTGGAAGGTTGCGTAGAATCGTTAAAAATTATTCAGCATTTGGATAGATCATCGTTTTTGGATCAACATAACGGTCAAATTCATCTTCTGTTAAAAGACCAGACGCAATAGCAGCTTCTTTTAATGTTGTGCCTTCTTTATGTGCTGTTTTCGCGATTTTCGCCGCATTTTCATAACCGATATACGGGTTTAATGCAGTAACAAGCATTAACGAATTTTTCAGGTTAGCGTCCAATACTTCCATATTCGGCTCGATACCGACTGCGCAATTGTCGTTGAATGATTTCATCGAATCGGCCAAGAGGCGTGCTGATTGCAGGAAGTTGTAGATGATTACCGGTTTAAATACGTTCAATTCGAAATTCCCCTGTGATGCTGCGAAGGCAATTGTTGCGTCATTGCCGACAACCTGAGTTACGACCATTGTCATCGCTTCACTTTGTGTCGGGTTGACTTTCCCTGGCATAATGGATGAACCTGGTTCGTTTTCAGGAATCGTAATCTCACCGATACCGGAGCGCGGACCACTTGCCAGCCAGCGTACATCATTGGCGATTTTCATTAAATCTGCCGCCAATGCCTTTAATGCACCGTGTGCTGTCACAACTTCATCATGACTTGTCAGTGCATGGAATTTATTTTCCGCAGATGTAAATTCAATGCCTGTTAGTTTACTGATTTCTGCAGCTGTGCGGGCACCGAATTCCGGATGGGCATTAATGCCTGTACCAACAGCAGTACCGCCAATTGCAAGCTCCTTCATGAACTGTGTGTTCACCATAATCATTTTTTCGCATTTTAACAGCATATGATGCCAGCCGCCAATTTCCTGTCCAAGTGTAAGCGGTGTTGCATCTTGTAAATGCGTACGGCCAATTTTAATAATATCGTTGAATGCCAGCGCTTTTTCTTTTAATGTCGCCTGTAACAGCTTTAAGCGCGGCATTAAATAGTTTTCTACGATTTCGACTGCAGCAATATGTAGCGCAGTAGGGAATGTATCATTCGAGCTTTGTGACTTGTTGACATCATCATTCGGATGTACTTTTTCATCCGATCCGGCCGCCGCCAGTTTTTCATTGGCTAAGTGGGCAATTGTTTCGTTCACATTCATATTTGTTTGTGTACCGCTGCCTGTTTGCCAGACGACAAGAGGGAAGTGCTCATCCCATTTACCTGCAAGAATTTCATCTGCTGCTTCCACAATCACATTTTTTTTCGTATCGGACAGTTTGCCTAACTTATTATTGGCGATGGCCGCTGCTTTTTTCAAAATGGTCATGGCACGAATAATTTCAATCGGCATTCTTTCTGTCCCAATTTGGAAGTTTTCCTTGCTTCGCTGTGTTTGTGCACCCCAAATTTTGTCTGCTGGTACACGAATTTCACCTAAAGTGTCTTTTTCAATACGGAATTCCAACTAAATCATCTCCTTTAATATATGTATACCCAATTTTCCATGAAAAAATGGCAAATCGTGTGAGGGGATTTGCCATTCTTCCAGGAGAAAAGATCAATCCTTTTAATCTTTTCAAAATATGAGAAAAGTAATTAATGAGTTTCGAATCTGAACTGGGGGGAACAGTATCGAAAAGGTTTTTACTAACCTTACAATGATAATGATAATCTTTATCAATTAGGAAGTCAATAGTTTTATTAAATAAATTTTTAGAAAATTCAATTTGCTGAATCTCCCAATATGTAAAACAACGCCGAAAGCACCGAACCGATAGGATACTTTAGACGTTGTTATTTTCGGTATTCACTTAGGAAGTCATCCCCTTAATTTTGTTAGACTATTTTTACATAAAAATCCCGGCCATTTGTCAGTTCAGGAATTTCTATATTTTTTTCGTTCTTATAATAGTCTGAAATAATATTAGCAAGACCCGCATAGCCATTTAATAATGTTCCTTGTTTAATTTCTTTCGCGATATTATGGAACTCAAAATAGTGAAGTGCATCATCGCTCAGCCCATATAAAATTCTTTCGATATCTGCAAGAGGGATGTTGATGCCTCTCGTATATCGGCACTCACGCTTATACGTATGGTGCGGAATATTGATTGGTGTTGTTTCATTAATCATCGTCAATTGGTTCATAATGTGGCCTCCTTTAATAGTAAAATAATTTGTTTAATATATTATACCCCAAAACGAACAACTGTAGTCAGAATATTTACTAAATTTAGATCTTTACATAATTTTTACCAATCATCTCCTTGCTGCATTTCCTCAGCTACCATTTGTAAATCATAAGCATTGATCATCAATAGCTCGTATTCCTCATGCTGCTCCATATACTTTTGGATGAGGCGAAGCACATACTTTGGGGACCCTTCATTTTCTTCATCGTAGACGAGCAATGTCGCATCTGTATTATCGATAATGAATTTATCCTTTTCGATAAACTGCCATGGTGCTTCATAAGGGCGCTTCGTCACGCTTGTCACAAAATCGGCATTACTTACTATATGCATAAAGGTCTCTTGTTTATGCTCATTCCAATTTTTTTCCTGTTCCAAGAAGGGGGTGATAATGGAGTATTTGAGTTGAGGGTAGTCGTTTTTCAGTTCCAGTACAACTTGTGCTGCCCATGTTTCAACACCTTGCTGGCCGCTGATCACGACCCACTCCAGTCCGTCTTCTATGAGGATGCGCAATTGGTTTTCCAACGCCTTTTTAATAACCGGGACACCGGGATGCTTGACATTGAATATCCCGAGTTCATGTGGACGGTAGCCCGTAATATAAAGTGATTTCATCATAAGTCTCCTTTGCCTAACCATCAATAAAATAAGGGCACTGTGCATAACACAGCGCCCTCTTACTATACACTTTATTCACTAAAAACCGCTTTAATCTGCTCGATTGCCCAATCCAGGTCTTCTTTTGAAATGATCAGCGGTGGGGCAAATCGGATTACCGTGTCATGTGTTTCCTTGCAAAGCAATTTACGTTCAGCCAGTCTTTCACAGTAGGGGCGAGCTGATTCGTTAAGCTCAACGCCTATGAAAAGACCGCGCCCGCGTACTTCTTTAATCACCGGGTTCTCAATTGTCTGAAGCTGTGCTTTAAAGTAGTCGCCAAGCTCCAATGAACGCTCTGTCAGCTTTTCATCTAGTAATACATCAATTGCTGCAATTGATACGGCACATGCAAGCGGGTTACCGCCGAAAGTCGAGCCATGTGACCCTGGATTGAACACGCCAAGAATATCATCATTCGCGACAACTGCTGAAATCGGATAAACTCCGCCTCCAAGCGCTTTACCTAAAATGTAAACGTCCGGTGTAACATCTTCCCATTCACAGGCGAACAGTTTTCCTGTTCGTGATAAACCTGTTTGGATTTCATCTGCAATAAACAGAACATTGTTTTCTTTACATAGTTCATACGCTGCTTTTAAGAAGCCTTCTGTCGGGATGATAATACCTGCTTCTCCCTGGATCGGCTCCACGATAAATGCCGCTGTATTCGGTGTAATGGCTTCCTTTAATGCGTCAATATCACCGTAAGGAATTAATGTGAAGCCTTCCAGCATTGGGCCAAATCCGCGCTTATACTCCGCTTCCGAGGATAGCGACACAGCACCCATTGTACGGCCGTGGAAATTGCCGTTACAGCCGATAATTTGCGCCTTGTTTGCTTCAATGCCTTTTACTTCATATCCCCAGCGGCGGGCTGTTTTAATCGCCGTCTCCACAGCTTCAGCGCCTGTATTCATCGGCAGCACCATATTTTTGCCTGTTAGCTTACTGACCTTTTCATACCAAACACCTAATGTCGCACTATGGAATGCGCGTGACGTAAGTGTCACCGCATCTGCCTGATCTTTTAACGCCTGAATAATTTTCGGATGGCGATGACCCTGGTTTAAAGCAGAATACGCCGAGAGCATATCTAAATAACGGTTGCCTTCAGGGTCTGTCACCCAGGAACCTTCTGCTTTTTCGATTACGATCGGAAGTGGGTGGTAATTATGCGCCCCGAATTTTTCCGTAGTTGAAATAAGTTGTTCTGATTTTGATTTAGTTGTCATGATGAAATCCTCCTTAAGCAAATTTACTTGTAAAACAGATAAATCCATTGCAAAAGACAGAAAAAATTACATATACGATGCAGGTTTCTTCCAAATTAATGTTAACAGAATACCGAAGAAGATGACAACCGTTGCAAAGTAATATGGATAGTTAATATCTATATCGAATAACATCCCGCCTAAAATCGGCCCGAAAATATTCGCCAAGCTTGTAAACATCGAGTTCATCCCGCCGACGAAACCTTGCTCATTGCCGGCAATTTTAGATAAATAGCTCGTAACGGCAGGACGGAATAAGTCAAAGCCGACAAATACGATACATGTTACGAGTAAAATAGCAAAATATGAACTGACAACGGTCATTAAAAATACTAGAACGCCCGATAATATTAAGCTGTAGCGAATAAGCTTAATTTCTCCCCATTTTTGGGCAAGCCGGTCAAACAGCGCAACTTGTGCAATCGCTCCGACAATTGCTCCACCTGTAATAACGATTGCGATATCTGTTGGAGTGAAACTGAATTTATGATCGACAAACAGGCTAAAGAACGATTCGAATGCTGCGAGTCCAAATGATGCGACAAAAATTAAAATAAAGGCGATTAAGTACATTGGTTCTAAAATGCGTTTAAATCCGGATGATTGTACCGGTGCATTTTCTGCATTTTCCACATTGCGTTCTGGTTCACGCAGTAAAATAATAGATAAGATTGCTGCCGTTGTACCGAGCGCCCCTGCAAAGTAGAACGGCACACGTGTACCGAAATCAGCTAAAAATCCGCCGATGCCCGGCCCGATAATGAAACCGGTACTTATTGCCGCACTCATGTAGCCAAGTGCTTTTGGACGCGTTTCCATTGTTGTAATATCCGCGATAAACGCTGTTACAGCTGGCATGATAAACGCCGCACTGATTCCGCCTAAAACACGGGAGATAAAAAGAACTTCTATCGTTTTCCCTAAACCGAACAGAAATTCTGAAATACCGAAAATAAATAATCCGATGACAATCATAATTTTACGTCCATATTTATCAACTGCTTTACCAGCGAGTGGTGAAACAATCAGTTGTGCTATTGCGAATGCTGCTGTTAAATAGCCGACAACGGTGCCGCTTATTTGCAGTTCATTCATTAGAGTAGGAAGTACCGGGATGACTAAACCGATTCCCAGAAAGGCGATGAACAGGTTTAATAAGAGTAACCCTAATGTTATTTTATAGTCTTTCATTGTTATTGCTCCTTATTACGTTGTGAAAAATCGTTAATCCGCACTATCTAACATAAACCCTACAGTAGCTATAGAGTCAATAGAACTGTTTAAAGTATTTGTAAAAATTAGTTAGAGCAGCTTAACTTTTAATTCCACGATGAACTGGTCTTCTCCATTTGGAGAATAGTTTAGAGGCATAAAAATTTCATAGACAACCGGCAAAACTTGTAATTGATGTTCTTCTATATAATGATAAAGCTTTTGGTATTGTGTTAAATACGTGTCCGGTTCAAAAATGAACGCAATGCAAACATATCGTCCGGCAGGTATTGTTTTCACGTCCATATCGGTTGTTAAATGCGTAATATACCGGTCTGTAATGAGCGGTGTGAAAACATGACTGTAATGCAGTTCATCCAGGCTGTCGTATTGCTGGTAAGGAAAAATACACCCATACCGATTGCTCAGCAAGCTGTTTTCGACTTCCAGTGTTTTAATTAAGGAGCTGTAGTACGTGTTTGGAATATAGTACGGTGTCAGTTCATTTGTTTTAATTGATAAAATACGGACCGATTCTTCATTTTTGAAATAGACCGTATCCATTACATCGATTGCCAGCTGTTCTTCCATTTGCCTTTTTGTTTTATATAAAGACTGCTGAATTTCGTACATGCGATTCATTTGCTGTTCAATGACACTTTCCTGCTGCTTCAAAAAGGAGAGAAGTTCAGCGGGGGTAAATTGCTGCGCTGCTTTAATTTCCTCCAATGATACACCGATATACTTCAATGATTTAATAATATCCAAATGATAAAATTGTGAGTCTTTGTAGTAGCGGTAATTTGTTTTAGGATCGACATAGGAAGGTTTGAATAAGCCGATCTGATCGTAGTAGCGTAACGTTTGGATAGAGATATTCGTCAGTTTGGAAACCTCGCCAATTGAATAATGTTTTTCTTCCATAGGATGTCCTCCGAAGTACAATGTTATCGGTATCGTAACATTAATGGGGGATAGGGGTAAATTATTTTGGGGAAATAGAAAAATCACATCTCACTATTTTGCATGAGATGTGATTTAGGTTCAATATTTTATATCCGCAGCTAAATGAACAGGGCTTTTCCTGCTGTAGAAATACCCGACGAGTAACAGTACAAGCGCTAGCGTAACGGTACCTCCTGCAAACAGCAGGGGGGCTTTGAAAGTGCGGAAGTGAGTTTCCAGACGAGACGCAATAACCGGTCCGATAATTTGTCCGATCGCATAAAACGTAGTCAGTATTGATACGATATAGTTGCTTTGCTTTGGAAACAGCTGCCTAGCATAAGCGGTCGACATCGTTACAAGTCCGACAAACGTAAAACCAAATGACATCGCCGACAATAGTACGCTCCATGCCGATTGCGATAGAACAGGAAGCAAAATGCCGATAATTTGCATTGAATAGGCAAGACTCATCATGGAAACTGTTGAAAAACGGGACATGCATTTCATCCAAATCGGTGCAGATGGAATGGCTGCTAATCCCGCTAGTACCCAACTATATCCGGCATAGGCACGTAATGATTCGATATTATAAATAATGTCTACTAAAAAAGTGCCTGTAATAATATAGCCGAGTCCTTCCAATCCATATGCAATGATCAGCCATGGCATAAAGCCGCGCCAAATGTTGTTGTCCGCGGACTTTGGTTCCTTTATGTGATTCTTGACATTTAAATGCCGCCATAAAAATATCGTCGTCGCCAAAAATAAGACGGATAATGCGCCAAGTCCAAGCCAGGATCCTTGCCAGTTAAAGCTTGCTTCAAAGAATGGCACGAAAAGTCCTGATAACGCGATTCCAAATCCAACCCCGCTAAACAAGTAGCCGCTCCAGCGTGTTAATAAATTTGCCGCTAAATAATCCATTACAATACTTGATGTAAGTACAAATATAAAACCGCTCGTTAATCCGGCGATAAAGCGTAAAAGTATCCATATTAAATAGGACTCGATCAATCCCATCAAAAGTATTGAAAAGACATTTATGAATACGTTCAATAATAGAAAATTCTTTTTCGACCTATTAACAAACCCTGCTCCTAAAGCTCCGATGAAGTATCCGATATAATTGCTGGAAGCGAGCCAACCGCCTTGTGTAAAAGATAAATTTTCATCAACACGCATGAACGGTAAAATCGGCGTGAAGGCAAAGCGGCTAATCCCCATTGCAACCGCTAAAAATAAAATGCCTCCTAAAATGATACTGAAATGTTGACGGTTCATGAACATCCCCCCTGGAAAAACATCCCTTACAGTAATTGTAACATTCTTAAATTCAAGAGTAATAGAGAAAATACCCACAGAAATAAGAGAAAAAAGAAAAGAGATGAACCGAAAGTTGATACTTCCGTTTCATCTCTATAGAACCCCTTATGAATGAACAGGTTCTCCCTGTTTCCCTTTGTGTTTTGTACTTGCTTCTTCTTTTGCGCGTTGTTTTTTCATTTTGTTGACATTCGAGCGCATTAATAAAGAAATTCCTAATGAAATTGCAATTAAGAAACTGAATAAGTAAAACAATGGTACATAGCTATTTGCAGCTTCATAAACAGTTGATGCGATTAGTGGACCGAAAATCCCACCAAGTGACCAAGTTGTTAATAAATATCCGTGGATAACACCAAGTTGTTTCGTACCGAATAAATCACTTGCAAATGCTGGTAAATTCGAGAAACCACCGCCATAACAACTAACTACTAAGAATATGAACAATTGTAATAGAATGGCGTTTGTAGTGAATGGTAGTGTAATAAAGGCAATTAATTGAATCGTGAAGAAAATAACGAATACGTTAGAACGCCCGATATAATCTGATCCAGCTGCCCAAAGTAAGCGACCGCCACCATTAAATAAGCCCATTAATCCAACCATTGCTGCAGCTGCAGCTACAGATAAACCTGCAATTTCCTGCGCCATTGGAGAAGCAACAGAAATCAACATTAAACCAGATGTAACATTAATTAAATGCATTGCCCAAAGCATCCAGAACTGCTTTGTACGAACAGCTTCACGAGCAGACATTTGTGCAATTTCAGTTGTTTTTGCTTTTCCTGATGCAACAGCTTCTTCTACTTCGCCCGGTTTAGGCGGAGCAATATAAAGTGCACCAACCATCATTAATACAAAATAGCTAATTCCTAAAATAAAGTAAGTGTTTGAAATACCGAAAGACTCCATTAAGTTTACAGCTACCGGCGCGGTAATTAATGCACCAGATCCGAATCCTAATACTGCCATACCTGTCGCCAGACCTCGACGATTCGGGAACCATTTAACAAGTGTAGATACTGGAGCGATATAACCAATACCCATCCCAAGTCCACTTAATAGTCCGTATGTCAACCAATATAAAACAACCGAATCCATAGCGATTGCAATCCCTGCGCCACCTTGACCCAAACCGAATAGTACCGCTGCAACCATCGCTGCTTTTCTCGGACCTAATTTTTCTACTGTACTACCAAATAGTGCGGCTGCAAAACCTGCTAACCCCATCATAATTGTAAACGCAATTGTAATTTGCGATGCATCCCACCCAAGCTCTTCAGCAATTGGATTTTTATACACGCTATATGCATAAGCTCCACCGATTGAAAGGTGAATAGCGATTGCTGATGCAGCAATTAACCAACGATTCTTTTTCAAAAAATTTCCCCCTCACACGAAAATAAATATCGGTTATACGACATTTCTCTACTTGAAGTAGTTATGTCTAAAGTATGAACGTCCATGTACATTAACTTAACATTAACTTATTATGTTGTGCAAGTAGAATTTCACAAAATATATTATCTCGAAAAAACATATATTTCTCTTTTGGGTAATAAAATTGTACTTAAGGCAATTATTTTTTGATGGTAAAAATGCGCTTTAACGTTGATAAATCAAGGTTTTGCCGGTAGTGAAGTATTAGTTTAATATAGCAATATGTTAAGGGTAGGATAATATTGTAAACTGTAATAAATTCTATTTAAATAACTAAAAATACTTAGTTGTGCAAATAATTTCTCTTAAATGTTCGAAATGGATTAATGGAAAATACTTTTGAACTCATAATATAACAGTTACTAATACACAAAAATAACCTCATAAATAGCTTTATGCACTGATAAATCAACGTTTTTGCTAAAGTTTTTAATCTAAATGGCCTTATTTTTATACGGTTCTTATAGAATGGTGAAACTGTTTATAACAGTTAGTTGAATAGGAAATATTTGAAGTTTCGCTGAAGAATTTTGATTGAAAAAGAAAAATATCTATGAGGAGGTAGAGGGATTTTGTTTCAATAACCTTGAAAAAGCCTATTAAAACGGCTTTTAAATCACACAAAATATGGAACGAATTAAATATGTATAAAAGTATTTGTTCTAATTTAAAATGCAGAAAAACTATTTGACGTGTTGCAATCAGTTCTCTAAAGTCAAATTAGTGATAAGAAAAGAGGCGAGTTTTTATGAAGAAAATTGATCCAAAACAAATATCAGAACGTGAAAATTATAAATTTCTGATAGGTTCCATCATTCCAAGACCAATTGCCTTTGTTACATCGATATCAGAAGATGGGGTTGTGAACGCGGCGCCATTTAGTTTTTTCAATATCGTTTCTTCAAATCCTCCGATGATTTCGGTAAGTATCCAACGGAAAAAAGGGGAGCCAAAAGATACAGCAAGAAATATTCGTGCAAAAGAGCAATTTGTTGTCCATATTGTCGATACTGAAAATGTAGAACAAGTTAATAAAACAGCTGCAAACTTGCCACCGGATGAAAGTGAGATAGCAGTTGCAGGTCTGTCATTAGTAATGAGTGAAAAAATCGATGTTCCGGGTGTAAAGGAAGCAAAAGTCCGACTGGAATGTGTCCTTGAAAAAGCGCTGGAACTTGGCGGCGATGATGAAAATGCAGGCTGTGACCTGATCGTCGGAAAAGTCGTTTACTATCATATAGAAGAAAGTCTGTACGAGGATGGTCGAATTGATCCAAAAGGTCTTGGTGCAATTAGCCGTCTTGCGGGAAATGACTATGCAAAAATCGGTGAGCAATTTACAATCGAGCGCCCGCTTTAAATAAAGGAGAAAAATCAAATGATGCAAATTAAAACAATTGAATTATTTAATATCGAATTACCATTAATTGAACCATTTATCGTGAGCTACGGGACATATCCGAACATGCCGTCTATTATTGTAAAGATAACATCACAATGTGGTTTAGTCGGATGGGGCGAAGCAGTGCCGGACGAACATGTGACAGGTGAAACACTGGAAGGTACTTATGCTGTATTAAAACATACATTGGCACCGGCGATGATTGGGGAAAACCCGATGAACTTTGAAAAAATCCATGCCAAAATGGATGCGCTCATTTACAGTGCACCCGCTGCGAAAGCGGCAATTGATATCGCTTGCTTTGATTTGGCGGGGAAGAAACTTGGTGTACCTGCCTATCAATTGACTGGCGGGCGTTATTATGAAAAGTTCCCGATTACACATGTATTAAGCATCGGAACACCTGAAAAGATGGCAAATGAAGCGGCAGAACGTGTAGAAATGGGGTACAACTCATTCAAAATGAAAGTCGGACGCGATGTTACGAGTGATGTTGCCCGCATAAAAGCAGTGCGTGAACGTGTTGGAAAGGAAATTGCGATTCGTGTTGATGTCAACCAAGGCTGGGTAAACAGTTCAACAACGATGCAAGCAGTTCGTGAACTGGAACATTTGAATATCGACTGGCTGGAACAACCGGTACGTGCGGATGATATTGATGGCATGGTTGAAATTAAATCCAAAACATCAATTCCTGTCATGATTGATGAAGGTTTACGCGGTGTGCGTGAAATGCGCGAAATTATTGCAAAGCGTGCAGCGGACAAGGTAAATATTAAATTGATGAAATGCGGGGGAATGTATCCTGCAATGAAGCTAGCACATATGGCGGAAATGGCAGGGATTGAATGCCAAATCGGTTCAATGGTCGAGTCTTCGGTCGGTTCGGCGGCAGGTTTCCATGTTGCCTTTTCAAATAAAGTATTTACGAGTGTGGAATTAACTGGACCGTTAAAATTCTCAAAAGATATCGGAAACCTTCAATATAATATCCCGTATATTCAGTTGAATGAACGTGCAGGTTTAGGTGTCGATGTTGACGAAGCGGTTTTAGCGGAATTAACACGTGACCATTGTGTGGTGCAGTAAATGATTGCGACAGGATTTTTAGGGAATGAACGATATGTCGTGCAGGTATTGACCGAATCACATATTCCGGAGTTAACCGTTTTGCAGCAGGAAGTGGTCGACGCGCTCCCGAACAAAGCAATATTGCAGCCACTCGATAACGAGGAGTTAAGCTTTATTTTAAGCGGGAACGGACTCATGATCGGAGTTTTCGTTGAAGAAAAACTAATCGCATTTCGAGCACTGCTGGAGCCAATGATTGATGAAGAACATTTAGGCTATGATATTGGTTTGAAAACTGAGAAGGAACTGCGAAAAGTGCTTTATCAGGAAATCTCCAATGTTCATCCGGATTATCGGGGTCATGGCCTGCAGCGTACAATGGCGGAAATCATTATGCAGCAAGTGGATGAATCGAAGTTTCATACCGTTTGTGCAACGGTTATGCCGGGCAATATTGCGAGCTTAAAGGATAAGTTTTCGCAACATATGCATATTGCAGCATTGAAACTGAAGTATGGCGGGAAATTGCGCTATGTATTTATGAAGTCACTTCCTTATAAAGAACATAAGTGGACTGAAGAGCAATTTGTCCCAATGGATAATACGGAGGCACAGCAGCAACTTCTGAAATCAGGCTTTATCGGTATATCGATGAGAGCGGATGGGCCGGACTGGCTTATTCAATATGTAAAATAATAAAGGATGTGGCGATAATCAGTTATTCGCCACATCCTTTATCGATTTAATCCCGTCCATGTCGTTTGAATACTCCTTTAAATATCATTATCGTCAAAGCAGTCTAGATCATAGCAATCACTGTTATCTTCGTATAGGTAAGATACGTCATTTTCGTCGGATGCAATGTAAGTATAGTTTGGCATGTGTATCAGCTCCTTTTCATAATTATAAAATATTCAGAAAATTAAGTAAAGTACTTTTTAAGGCACATGACCTTAGAAAAATAGCGGTAAATACTGATAAATCTATATTTACAGACATTGGTTTCGCTTTCATTTCTCTAAAATGACTATTTATTAACATGGGTTTCATACAGTTTTTCATACATAAATAGCTGAGTGGTTTACTCGCAAATCTCATAGCGTTAACATTATTTGAAACTTTCTTTACTGACGAGTAGTACATATTAAAAGAGAGGAAGTGATTTTGAAGGAGAAAAAACCGTTCAATGATGCCGATGAGCATTATCAAAAGCATGTGGGTACCCCTAGTTCTTATAATATGAAGCAAATGCCCAAACCTATTCGAATAATTGGCTATTTTTTCTTCAGCTTTATGGCAATCGCTGCTACCTTAATAATTTTATTAATTCTTTTGGACAAAATTCTCTAGTTTGGCATAGAGGATTTTTTCTTTTCTTAAATAGTTATAATATTCAACATGAATTATTAATATACTATATATTAGTCGTGTTTTATATAAATCCTGTATTTTGAAGAATAATTTTCTGCTTTATGTTAATATATTTGTAAATTAATTCTAAATGGGGTGGGAAGCATGGAGCAACATATTTTTGTTTCGAAACTGATACCTCCAACACCAGTCAATAACTATTTAAGAAGAGCAAAATTAATGAAAAAGCTTTCGGATTGGCCGCATGCAAAGTGTACCATTTTACATAGTAGCGCAGGTTACGGGAAAACATCACTTATGAGTCAATTTTTAAATGATCAAAAAACAAAATCCTCCTGGTATCAGATTACGCCGGATGATGACTCAATATTTCCGTTTTTGCGTCATTTTATCTATAGTATTCAACAGCATTTCCCGTCGTTCGGCGATAAATTAAAAGGATGGGATGAGACGTTAAAGTTTCACAATATGGAAGAATTACTGCAGCTTTCAAAACAAATTGCAAATGAGCTGCACTATATAAAAGAGCCTTTCTTAATTGTGTTGGACGACTATCACCATGTGTCACATGTATTTCCAATCAACTACATTATGAATCAGCTGCTTCAATTTTTGCCTGCCAATCTCCATATCATTGTCGCCACGAGAAAAATGCCTGAGTGGAGCTGTTTGTTGACGCTTCGCATGAATAATCAGCTGATAGAATGTTTAGAGCCGGAATTTACTTTTGCAGAAGAAGATGTTCAATATTTATTTGAAGCATTTTTTGACCGGCAACTAACGGATGAACAAAGTGAATTTATTATGCAAATGACGGAAGGCTGGGCAATGGCGATCATGCTCCTTGGCTATAAAGCGAAATATAGTCAGGAACAGCTCATCGATATAGCAGAAGGATCGGTCGGGAATTTTTTTGCATATCTTTCCGCGGAAGTATTCGATAAGCTGGATGAGCAACTGCGGCTTCAGCTTCTAAAGCTGGGCATCCATCAAGTGATTTCCCTTGATGTCATTACGGAACTATACGGAGTGGAATGGATCCAGCAAGTAAAGCCGAAGTTAGATGAGCTTGCGTTTATAACGCCATTGGCAGGAGGAACAAAGTACCGGTTCCATGCACTGTTCCAACAGTTTCTGCAGCAGCGGCTGAGCGAATACTATCCGGATCTGCATGAGGAATCTCATGGACAGGCAGCCCGGTATTATGCCAATCAAAATTTAGGTGTATTAGCTGTCACACATGCAACCCAGCTGAAAAATAACCGGTACTATATCGAGTTACTGCTGCAATTTTCACCGCAGTTTATTGAAGCAGGGCAATTTGAATTTTTACTGGAACGGCTGAAAGACTTTGCGATGGAAGAGAAACCGTATCAGCTTTTGTATTATGAAGGGGAATGCCAGCGTTACCGTGCACAATATGAACGGGCAAAAAATGCGTACAATGAATGCTTTATAAAAGCGCAGCTGCAGCAGGACCGGTTGTTTTTAATGCGCTCACAGTTTGGGCTTGCCAATATTTATTTGGATACCCTTCAGCCTGTTTTTGCGGAACATCATCTGCAGCAGGCAATTAGTTTATTGAACGAAGTAGATGTGAGTGATACAGAACGTCATCTTATTAATAGTTTATATACCGAAAATCTGATTAATTTAGGGAAAGCGGGGGAGGCACTGCGCTGGAGCCAGTCGCAAAACCTGGAGTTAAGCATTAATAATATCGATGCGCGTCTTTATTTGCGCCACGGTCAGTTGGAAAAAGCGAAAGAGCTGCTGAATGCGCGTGTGTCAAAACCGTTCCAATGGGAAGAAGCGCACCGCACGACCGATTTACTGCTCGTCTTGATCGATGTGTTAATGGGTGAGAATACGCAGGCATATAGCCGAATTATTGAGGGTGGAAAAGAAGCGCTCGTTGATATGCCGTATACACTTGCCCTGACAAAGCTGCGTAAAGGACTGGCGCTACTTAACATGGAGATGAAAGATTTTGAACGTGCAAAAGGCTGTTTTGATGAGACACTTGATCTCCTCAATCTTATTCACGTAAAGCGTATTACTGCCGAGTGTTATATGGGACTAATTTTGTATCACCGCGATAATGTGTATGAGGCGAAGCGCCATGCACAAATTGGACTGAGGGAAACGAATAAAGTCCAGGATTTCTGGATGTCGGCGTTGTTGTTGACGGCGTTGACGAAAGTTCTGGCAGAAAACAGCCATTTTCAAGAAGCGGTCGATACTGCAAAACAGGCATTATCCTATTATGAGCGCAGTGAGGATACGTACGGTCAGATGATATGTTTCTTTTGGCTGGCGTATTGTTTTGTTAATTTAAATAATCAGCAAGAAGCGTTAACATATTATCGTCGTTTTTGGGATTTATGTGTGAATGATTATCCGTTTTTTATGGAGAAGAAAACCCTTTTCGGACCGCGTTATTTAATTGTATTTGTTCAACTCGCGAAACAGCTGCAGCAGGAGATGCTCGTATTTAACCAGTTAAATATAAATGCCGCACCAAGTACGGAGCTATCATTGACGTTATTTGGTCCTGTACAAGTCTATCGTGAACATGAAATGATTCAAGATAAAGAGTGGAAGCGTTTGAAAGCGAAGGAACTATTTTTCTATTTATATATTCATCGCGAGCAGTTTGTATCACGCCAGCAAATTTGCGACGCGATTTGGCAGCAGGATGAAGAAGCGATGCAACGGGATTTTAAAGTTGTTTTTAACGCGATGTTAAAAACGCTGGAGCCAACAAGATCGGCGCGTGAGGAAAGCAATTTTATTAAACGCCATCAGCATTTATATAAATTGGAAGATCGCTGGATACATAGTGATGTTGCTTATTTTACGTATTATGTCCAGCGCGGACTTGAAGAAAAGACAGCAAAGCTTTCAAATGAATGGCTGAAACTGGCGATGCGTCTTGTAGATGGACCATTTTGTTCTGACATGGAACGGGATTGGCTGGAATCTTTTCAGGCGTATTACAATGAAAAAATCTTGCTCATTTTGGAACGCGTCGCACAAAATTATGTTCGCCTGCAGCAGTTTGAAAAGGTGATCCGGTGGGCAGACCGAATTATTGCTCTTGATGACGGTCATGAAGAAGGTTACCGGCTGTTGATGCTTGCCCATTACTATTTAGGGAACCGCCGGGAAGCGATTAAACATTATGAGCGCTGTGTAGATGTGCTGGACGACCAATATAAAATTACACCGATGGAACCAACCGAGCGACTGTATGAGCTTGTATTGAAAATGTGAATAGATTGATTGAGCGCTATGTTGAAGATGTATTTCAGCATAGCTTTTTTTATTGGTGTGCAGGAGTGTTAATGCCGTTTTATTAGAACAATTGAGCGGGTTATTAGAAGAAGTTAGAGCGTTATTAGAAGAAATGGAGGGGTATTAGAAGTTGGTTGATATTGAACTGAAAAGAAGCGTGAATTGCCGGAAATTGGGGTGGGAAAAGTTTTGCCGTAATTTTATTAGTAAAGTTGAACGGCTTATTAGAAGAAGTAGGTGTGATATTAGAAGATTGGGAACCTTTATTAGCACAATGCTCAGTGATATTAGAACAACCGCACGATATATTAGAAAATCTTCATTTTATTAGAACAAATTTAATTTTATTAGCACAAAACAAATTTTATTAGAACTTTTTGCCCAGCAATTCGCGCTGCCATTCCCCTCATCCCCCTGAATGTAACTCATTTGTAACTTCGCGATGTTACATTACGAATAAGCAGATAGCTATGCTGAAAATTTTGCTAGGAGGGACATTGAATGAAAAAGCGTTTATGGTTAATTTTTGCGGTATTATCGATTTTCTTATTGGTTGCATGTAACAGTGATTCAACAGACGGCGATGATTCATCAACTACAAATTCAGCTGAGCAAGGTGAGAGCGGGACAACAGAAACAGCTGCATCCTCAACTCCGATTAAAGTTGGTGTACTTGCATCGTTAACGGGAGCTCTTGAATCGTACGGTAAGCAAACGAAAAACGGATTCGAGTTAGGTCTTGAATATGCGACAGACGGCACGATGGAAGTAGAAGGACGTAAAATCGAAGTCGTTTGGGAAGATACAGAAACAAAACCGGAAGTAGCCGTTCAAAAGGCAACGAAGCTATTAGAAGATGACGCGGTTGATTTTTTAGTTGGTTCATCAAGTTCAGGTGACACATTGGCAGTACTTCCACTAGCAGAAGAATACGAGAAAATTATGATTGTAGAACCAGCAGTAGCAGACAGTATTACAGGTTCAGAATTTAATCCGTACATTTTCAGAACGGCACGTAACTCTTCACAGGATGCTTATGCAGCGGCAGCCGCAATCGCTGGAGAAGGTGTAAAAATTGCAACGTTTGCACCGGACTACTCATTCGGTTGGGATGGTGTATCGGCATTTAAGGCAGCAGCTGAAGGATTAGGCGCTGAAATTGTGTTGGAAGAATATGCAGACCCGGCTGCAACAGACTTTACGTCAAACTTGCAAAAAATTATTGATGCAAAACCGGACTTTTTATTCGTTGTATGGGCAGGGGCAAACTCTCCTTGGAACCAGATTGCAGATTTAAAACTGCAAGAAAAAGGCATTAAAATTTCAACTGGTGCACCGGACATTATTGCACTTCAATTTATGGAGCCATTAGTAGGAATGGAAGGATTCTCTGTATATCACCATACACTACCGAAAAATGAAGTGAATGATTGGTTAGTAGAAGAACATAAAGCACGATTCAATGGTGAAGTGCCGGATCTATTTACACCGGGCGGATTTACAGCGGCCGTTGCGATTGTAGAAGCCCTGAAAAAATCAGGCGGGGATGCGGACGGAAATACGTTGATTCCATTAATGGAAGGTATGTCATTTGAAACACCGAAAGGAACGATGACATTCCGTGAAGAGGACCACCAGGCATTACAGACGATGTACGCAATCCGCCTTGAAAAAGTAGCGGAATTTGATTATCCGGTACCAGTATTACTGCGCGAATTACTTCCAGAAGAAACGGAACCTCCTATTTTAAACTAGCAAATAAGTGAGGCTGTCTAAAAAGTGTTGAACTTTCAAGACAGCCTTTTGTTATAAGGATCACCATGTAAATGAAAAACGAGAGGGTGAGATGATGGAACCGATTTTAAAAACGAACAATTTATCGATTAAATTCGGCGAGCATAAAGCAGTGGACAGCATTAATTTTGAAATGACAGCAAAGCAGTTTAAATCCATTATTGGGCCAAACGGTGCTGGAAAAACGACTTTCTTCAATTTAATTAGCGGCGAGCTGGAGCCTACTGAAGGAGATGTCTTTTTTAAAGGCCAATCACTTCAAAAAAAGTCATCTGTGGACCGGACGCGATTAGGCATTGGAAGATCATTTCAAATAACAAATGTGTTTCCGAATTTAACCGTGTTGGAAAATGTACGCCTTGCCGTGCAATCGAAACGAAAAGTGCGCTTTCATATGCTCAATCATTTCCTGAAGTATAAAGAAATTACGAATGAAGCGGTTGAAATTTTGGAACAAGTGCTATTAACCGATAAAATGCATCAGGTGGCGAATCAGCTTTCCCATGGCGAAAAAAGAAAACTGGAAATCGGGATGTTACTGGCACTTGATACTGAAATTTTACTGTTGGATGAGCCGACAGCCGGCATGTCATTGGAGGAAGTACCTGCAATATTGGATGTGATTCGTTCGATTAAGGAGCGCGGAGATAAAACGATTTTATTGATCGAGCACAAAATGGATATGATTATCGATTTGTCCGATTCGATTATGGTGCTGTTCAATGGTGCGCTGTTAGCTGACGGGTCACCTGAGGAAATTATGAACAATGAAACGGTACAACAAGCGTATTTAGGAGGCCTTGCGTATGAATAATATTTTAACGCTGGAGCGTGTGGAGACGTTTATTTCACAATATCACATTTTGCAAGGTATCAATTTTGAAGCGAAAGCGGGAGAAGTATCCGTTTTACTAGGGCGGAATGGCGCCGGGAAAACGACGACACTTCGCACGATTATGGGATTGACACCGGCATCGAAAGGAGCGATTCATTTCGACGGGAAAGATATTACGAAAATGACGCCTTATGATATTGCGAACAGTGGAATCGGCTATGTACCGGAAGATCAGGGAATTTTTGGCCAGCTGACGGTAGAGGAAAACATGAAAGTGGCGATTCGAAAAGAAACGAATGCGACAATGCAAAAGCAGGTTTACATTTTAGAGTTATTCCCGGATTTGAAAAAGTTCTGGAAAAAGCAAGGGGGCTATCTATCGGGCGGTCAAAAGCAAATGCTTGCGATGGCAAGGGCTTTCGTCAACGACAGCAAGCTGCTGTTAATCGATGAACCATCGAAAGGGCTTGCGCCAATTGTGATTGAGAAAGTGATGGAAGCCATTACTGAAATGAAAAAGCATACATCGATCGTGCTTGTTGAACAGAACTTTATGATGGCGAGTAAAATCGGCGATACGTTCACATTGATTGATGACGGGCGAACAGTGCAATCAGGAGAAATGCAAGGTTTAATCGAAGACGAACAGCTGAAGCGTAAATATTTAGGAATCGGATAAGGAGGGGAAGCGAATGGAACTAATAATCAGTTTAGCGATAAATGGACTAGCGACAGGAATGCTTATTTTCTTACTGGCAGCCGGATTGACGCTTATATTCGGGTTAATGGATGTGCTGAATTTTGCGCACGGCGGACTGTTCGTATGGGGTGCCTATACAGGGGTATTCACGTATTTATGGAGCAACAGCTTTTTAGTCGGAATTGTTGTCGCGATTCTCACAGGCCTTGTTCTAGGATTTATTACGGAAAAACTTATTATTAAGCCGGTTTACGGAAATCACGTACAGCAGATTTTAATTACGCTCGGATTTATGCTCGTGCTGCAGGAAATGATTAAAGTTGTTTTCGGTCCAAACGGTGTACCTGTTAAAGTTCCTTCTTACTTGGCAGGCAGCTGGCAAATTGGTGATTTAACGATTATTAAATACCGGATTTTTATTATCGTTGTAGGTTTTGCTTTATTTGGTGTTCTGTATTTTATTTTAAATCGGACGAAAATCGGATTGGTCGTTCGGGCTGGGGTTATGAACCGGGAAATGACACAGGCCTTGGGTATCAACATTAAGCGTGTATTTTTAATTGTCTTTATGTGCGGCGCGGCATTGGCGGCATTAGGCGGAATGCTGATGGCTCCGTATTCGGGGGTTGTTTATGCGGAAATGGGAATGGAATATGCGATTTTAGGATTTATCGTTGTAGTCATCGGCGGAATGGGGAGTTTCCAAGGTTCATTGATGGCAGCAATTTTAGTAGGGCTTGCCGGAAGTTTTATGGCATATTATGTGCCGTTTTTATCCGTTGCGGTCAACATGATTTTAATGGCAAGTGTTCTGATTTTCCGTCCACAAGGCTTATTCACAGTTGCGAAGGGGTGATTCTATGTTAAAACAGCCATTAATTTTATCGAAAATGAATTTAGCGTATGCAGTCGTAGTAGGAGTCATGGCCGTATTACCGTTTGTACTGGATTCTCGAACGATGACGATTTTGTTAACGCAGTTTTGTATTTTTGCAATACTGGCGATGAGTTACGATATTTTACTAGGTTACACGGGTATTATTTCATTCGGTCATGCAATGTTTTTCGGGATCGGTGCGTATACGACCGCGATTATGCTGAGCGATTACGGTCCATCAATCGGTATATTCGCTACCTCGGTTGTAGTCGGAATCGCGCTATCTGCCATTATTAGTGTAATAAGCGGTGCATTGACGCTTCGGTTGAAAAGTCACTTTTATGCAATGTTTACGTTAGCAATTTCAGGGTTGTTCTTAGTGTTGGCGGAAAAGTGGCGTACGGTAACGAAGGGGAATGATGGGTTTACTTTCCGAGCACCGGAACTGTTCCGTGAGCGATTGTATTTTTACTTTTTAGTGCTCATCTGTCTAGTTGTCATTTTCATTTTACTGAAACGAATCGTTGCATCACCGTTCGGGAAAGTGCTTGTTGCGATTCGTGAAAATGAGCAGCGTACACGTTCGCTCGGGTTTAAAACGTTGGGGTACAAAATCATTGCTTCCGTTATTGCCGGCGCTGTTGCAAGTTTGGCAGGTTCGCTTTACGCTATATCGCTACGCTTCGTCAATACGAGTGTGCTGACGATGGATATTACGTTGGACGCACTGATGATGACGATTATCGGGGGAGTTGGAACATTAATCGGACCGATCATCGGGGCAGGTGTCATTGAATTTGCGCAACATTACTTATCAGGTCTTGCAAGAGACTATCCCATTTTTGAAAGATGGATTATTTTCTTCGGTATTTTGTACATTTTAGCGGTTATATTCTTCCCGCGAGGCATCGTAGGTACGGTATCAATGCGCTATCACGAGTGGAAGCTGAAAAAAGGGCAAAAAACAAAGGCATCTGTCAAGCTTCGTGAAAAGGAGATACAACGATGATCGGAATAACTGGATTAGGAATGTTTTTACCTGAAGGAAGATTGACCGGTGCCCAAATTGCGGAGAAGGCAAATATTCCGGCAGCTGTCGTTGAAACAAAAATGGGCATTATTGAAAAAGTGGTTGCTGGACCGCATGACCATCCGGTTGAAATGAGTGTAAAAGCGGCAAAGGAAGCGATTTCCGAAGCGCAAGTGGATGCAAAAGATATTGATGTCGTCATTTATATCGGGGAAGAGCATAAAGAGTACCCGTTATGGACGGCTGCCATAAAAATTCAGGAAGAAATCGGGGCGGTGAATGCATGGGCATTTGATGTCCAGCTTCGATGCGGTACGGCCATTATGGCGATGAAAGTAGCAAAAAGTTTAATGCTTGCGGATGATTCCGTCAAGACGGTCCTGTTGGCTGGAGGGTACCGCAACCATGATTTTATCGATTATGAAAACGAGCGGACACGCTTTATGTTCAATCTAGGTGCAGGTGCGGGTGCCATGATTTTACAGAAAAACGCGGGCGGGCACGAAGTACTGGAGGCCTCGCTCATTACAGACGGTTCATTTTCGGAAGATGTTGTTGTTCCGGTAGGCGGCACAAAGGAACCGTTAACGGTTGATCATCTACAGGCAGGCCGCTATATATTGGATGTTCTCGATCCTGAAGGCATGAAGCTTCGTTTGGAGCAGAAATCATTAAGCAATTTTTTAAAGGTAATTCGCCAATCGCTGCAGAAAAGTGGTTATAGCGAAACTAATTTACATTATGTTGCGATGCTTCATATGAAAAAGTCTGCACATGACTATGTATTACAAGAGCTGGGGCTTTCAGAGGAGAAATCGATTTATTTGTCGCATTACGGTCATATCGGACAAATCGATCAGATTTTATCTCTTTGTCTTGCGCGTAAGGAAGGGAAACTGCAGGATGGGCAAATTGTTTCGTTAGTGAGTGCAGGTATAGGCTATGCATGGGGTGCGATTACAGTAAAATGGGGGGCTTAAAATGAATAAGCTGGACGTTTTGGCAAAAGTGGAATTATCAAATGGTGAAACTTTATCATATCGGAAGCGAGAAGGCGGCGATGAACTTGTTCTATTAGTTCATGGCAATATGACAAGTTCGAAACATTGGGATTTGCTGATGGAATCAATGGATGAACGATTCACAATTTATGCGGTAGATATGCGCGGCTTTGGCGAATCCACGTACAATAAACGGATTACATCGATCAAAGACTTCAGCGATGATATTAAGCTTTTCGTTGATGCGCTCGAGTTGAAGGACTTTACAATCATTGGCTGGTCGACAGGCGGTAATGTCGCAATGCAGTTTTGTGCAGATTATCCGGACTATAGTAAAAAGCTCGTATTATTTGCTTCGGGTTCAACACGGGGGTATCCGTTTTATAGTTCAAATGCGGACGGAACACCGGATCTTACAAAGCGTTTAGCAACAATTGAACAAATTGAGCAGGATCCCGTTAAAACAATTCCAATGCAGCAAATGTATGACACGAAAAACCGTGATGGCCTGAAGTTTGTATGGAACAGTGTGATCTATACACAGAACCAGCCGGACGAAGCGCGCTATGAACAATATGTGGATGACATGCTGACACAGCGTAACTTGGCGGATGTGTACCATGCATTAAATACATTCAACATAAGTGCAGTCGATAATGAAGTCGCAAGGGGAACGAATCAAGTAAAAGATATTCACATTCCGACATTTGTTTTATACGGCGATCGCGACTTTGTAGTTACTGGGGAGATGACAACCGAAATTATCGAGGATTTTGCAGGCAGGGCACAAATCATGAAACTGGCAAACTGTGGACACTCGCCGCTAGTCGATAGTTTGGATGAAACGAAAGAGGCAATAGAGGAGTTTATCTTATCTTAAAAGGGGTCGGGGCTATATGCGTTTAGCAAATAAAGTAGCAATTATTACAGGTGGTGCAGGTGGTATTGGCCTTGCAGCGGTAAAGCGTTTTTTGGAAGAAGGCGCAAAAGTGGCCATCGTAGACTATGACAAACAACAAGGTGAAAAAATGGAAGCAGAGCTAGGGGAGAATGTCGCCTTCTTTGCTGTTGATGTATCAAAACTCGCTGAAGTAAAGGAAATGGTTGAGCAAGTTGTTGACCGTTTCGGCAAAATCGATATTTTGATAAATAACGCAGGGATTACCCGTGATGCAACGCTTGTCAAAATGAGCGAAGAGGATTTTGAGAAGGTTATTCAAATTAATTTAAACGGTGTCTACTACTGCACACAAGCAGTAGCACCTCATATGATCGCGCAAGGGTCAGGGAAAATTATCAGCACTTCATCGGTAAGTGGTGTGTATGGTAATTTTGGTCAAACAAACTATGCGGCAACAAAAGCGGCAATTATCGGGATGACAAAAACATGGGCAAAAGAGCTTGGTCGTAAAGGAATCAATGTAAATGCCGTCGCTCCCGGATTTACGGCAACGCCAATGGTCGAAAAGATGCCGGAAAAAGTGCTCCAGCAAATGGAGGGCATTACAAGTTTACAACGATTAGGGAAACCGGAAGATATCGCAAATGCTTATTTATTTTTAGCATCGGATGAAGCGAGTTATATTACAGGTCATGTTCTGCAAGTTGATGGCGGCATTATGATGTAGAAGGTGGGATGGCTAATGCAACAGCTGGACTTTTGGATTGCGAAACGAGCGGGCCAAACACCGGATAAAACGGCTTTAATTCAAATAGAAACAGGTGAAACGTGGACATATAAAGAATTGATGCAGCATGCGAATGGGTGGAGCAGTACATTTTCCAAGCAGCAATTACAGCAAGGAGACCGAGTTGTGACGTTGATGGAAAATTCAATCGAAAGCTTTGCCATTTTAATTGCTTGTCGCTTGAACGAATTGATCTATGTTCCGCTAAATACAAAGTTATCTATATCCGAATTACAGGTTGTTTTATCCGATTGCACACCCGCTTTATTAATTACTGATGATACGCATTGTGAACGTGCGATGCAGCTTTCGCCAGCCAAGTTCTTAACATGCGGTAGCTCGGAATTAATTGAGCCTACTACATATAAGTGGCGTGATGAACCTCAGCTTCCGTGGATGATGATTTACACCGGGGGGACGACCGGTAAACCAAAAGGTGTCGTCTTGTCGTATGAGGCTGTCACTACGAATGCGATAAATACCGTCATTAGCTGGGGGTTAAATGACAAGGACTGCACACTGAATTATATGCCCCTATTTCATACAGGAGGAATTAATGCACTTGCATTACCTATTCTTATGGCAGGCGGGACAGTAGTGATCGGCCAAAAGTTTGATCCGGAAAAAGCGGTTCGGGCAGTTGACGAATATAAAACGACCGTTTCATTGTTTGTACCGACGATGTACCAATCCATTATTGAAACAGACTATTTTAAGCAGTCCTGTTTTCCGACAGTAAAATTATTTTTATCGGGAGGGGCACCTTGTCCAAAGCCTGTTTATGAATGTTTCCAAAAAAGAGGGCTTTTTTTTAAAGAAGGTTACGGTTTAACAGAAGCAGGTCCGAATAACTTTTATATCGATGCAGAAATAGCGATGAACAAAAAGGGTGCGATCGGAAAAAGTATGCTTTTCAACGAAGTGAAAATCATCAATAAAGAAGGTCAGCTATGTGCAGAAGGGGAAGTTGGGGAACTTTGCTTAAAAGGCAGCCATGTTTTTACGCACTACTGGAAAAATGAAGAGGCCACAACCGAGACATTTGAGGGTGGCTGGTTAAAGACAGGTGACTTGGCAAAGTTTGATGAAGACGGCGATTATTATATTGTCGGACGGAAAAAGGAAATGATTATAACGGGCGGAGAAAATGTATATCCGCAAGAAGTCGAACAATGTTTAATCGCCCATGAAGCAGTGCAGGAAGTTTCGGTTATAGGTATTCCCAATGAAAAATGGGGCGAATGTGTTGTAGCGTTTGTAATTTCTGGAGATCCGTCCGAGCAACTTCAATCTGAGCTTTTAAAGTACTGTAAAGAACGCCTCGCCAATTATAAAGTGCCGAAGCAAATTTATTTTCTCCAGGAACTTCCGAAAACAGTTGTCGGTAAAATTGATAAAAAGCAGCTTATGAGTTGTGTGTTTATAACAGAATAGAGCGTATATACCGATGTTTAAACGACCAAAATGTTGATAGGGACATTTTGGCCTTTTTTGAATCAATTTCCTAAGAAGTTTATATGAAGTTCATATAGCTCCTTTATAATGCAGAGGTGTTAAAAAGGAGGATATCGATGAACAAGTTATTAAATCCAATTACAGATTGGGTATCAACAAAACGCGGTGCCTGGATTACACTTATTGTCTGGCTTGTGCTGATGATTGGCTTAAGCGCAGGTCCAATGCTAAGTGAATACAAAGTAACAAACTTCCAATCATTGCCGGACGATGCACAATCAATTATCGCTGAAAATAAATTAAGCGAATACTTCCCGAATGATGAAGGAACACCGGGTATACTCGTTTTCCATAATAAAAATGGGGAAATCAATGTTGACAGCGTGAAGGAAATTCTGAACGCGGTGATTGCAGAAAATATTGAAGGTATTGACCAAATTGTTGATATTTCAAACTTGCCGCCGCAAGCTTTGACAGGGTTCACGTCGGAAGACAAAACGACAATGATCGTACCAATGACATTAGAGCAAGGCCTTGGTAATTCGGCATATGCGGAAATTAACGATTTTGCAACTGAAATCGGAAGTAAAGCAGCTGAAAAAACAGGTGATACACAGTTCTATATTACAGGTCCTGCAGGGATTGCCGGCGATACAGTAAAGCTGTTTGAACAAGCAGACTTACAGCTTATATTCGCAACAATCGGGATTATTTTAATTCTACTAATTGTTATTTACCGTTCACCGCTTTTAGCAATCATTCCATTACTTGCAACGGTAATTGTTTATCAAGTAGTAAATCAGTCGGTTGCTTTAATGGGGGCAGCTGGTCTAGAAATTAATAACTCTACAACATCGATTATGAGTATCCTGTTATTTGCTGCAGTAATCGATTACTCGTTATTCGTATTCTCGCGTTACCGTGAAGAACTGAACCATTACGAAAACAAATATGAAGCAATGAAGTATGCGATGCGTGCAACTGGCGAGCCGGTATTCTTTGCTGGTGGTACAGTACTTGCAGCAATGCTTGTCTTATTTTTTGCAGATTTCCGTGACTACCAAAACTTCGCACCGATATTTGGTACAGCGGTATTTGTTATTATGCTAGGTTCAATCACATTAGTTCCCGCGTTATTCGCATTATTTGGACGTAAAGCATTCTGGCCGAAAGTACCGAAATTCGGCGAAACAAAGGAAGTAAAGCATGGTATTTGGGGAGCAATTGCCAAGTTTGTTGTAAACAAACCTTATTTATCAGGCGGGTTAGTTCTGATTTTCATGATTATTACTTCATTAAATGTGTTCAACCTAGATTATGAATTTGATACGGTAAAATCTTTCCCTGAAGAATTGCCATCACGTGTCGGTTATGAAATCGTGGAGTCCCGCTTTGATAAAGGGGAACTTGCACCGACTTCACTGTTAGTCGAAAGTGAGCAGGCATTAACTGAACAGCAAAAGCAAGATTTAACGGAAGCATTAATGGCCGAAGATGACATTGCATCTGTTCGCCCGTCTGCCGTTTCGGAAGATGATACGAAAATGAAACTAACAATGGCGTTTGATCTAAATCCATATGATCCGGAAGCAATCGATAAACTCGAAGAAATGCGTGACAACAGCGCGGAATATTTAGCGGCAGCCGGTATTAACGGTGAACTGTACTTTGCAGGAACAACGGCAAAATTGCTGGATGAGCGAAATGTAAACAACGCTGACATCATTAAAATTGTAGTTTTAGAAACAATTTTAATTTTAGTACTATTATTTGTCCTTACGAAGTCTTGGAAAATGCCGATTTATATGATGGCAACAATTCTAGTGTCTTATTTATCGGCATTGGGATTAGGGTTATTCCTTGTCGACGTATTATTTGGCTACGATGCAATCAGTACGCGTGTACCTGTTTATGCATTTATATTCCTAGTTGCGTTAGGTATTGACTATAATATTATTTTAGTGTCCCGATTCCTTGAAGAACGCAAACGTACAACAGTAAAACAGGCGCTGGAAATCGCCATTCGCAATACAGGCGGTGTCATTTCATCAGCGGGTGTTATTCTGGCAGCGACTTTCGCGGCATTAATGACGATGCCAATTGCCGATTTATTCGTATTCGGCTTTATCGTTTCAGTAGGCATCCTTATTGATACATTCCTAGTGCGTGGTATGCTGTTACCAATGTTGATATTAACATTTGAAAAAGACAAGAAGTAATGGTTAGATTGAGGGGCATCGAGTAATTCGATGTCTCTTTTTATGGATAGAATGAGAGTAAATTTATATGTAATGGAAATTTAAATAAAAGGCGGTGATCCAATGCGAATATTAGTTGTCGATGACGATGCATTTATAAGAAAATTGATCGGCATCCATTTGAAAAAAGAGGGATTCGAAGCACTGTTTGCAAGTGATGGTATGGAAGCGCTGAATTTATTGCAGCAGGAGCCGGTAGATTTGGCGATTGTCGATGTAATGATGCCGAAAATGGATGGCGTAACATTGACGAAAAACCTAGCCGAAATCGGTGTGCCCGTATTGATGCTTACTGCCAAAACAACGCTGGATGATAAGGAAAAAGGGTTTTTGGCAGGGGCAGATGACTATATGGTGAAGCCATTCGAGCCGAAAGAACTGCTGTTTAGAGTACGTGCAATTTTACGCCGCTTTCAAAAAACTGAACGCAGCCAAATAAAGATCGCCAATATGCTCATTGACCGGCAAACATATGAAGTAAAGGTAGGAGAACAAGTATCGTTACTGCCTTTAAAAGAATTTGAGCTATTAAGCATCCTATGTTCAAGACCGGAAGTGGTATTTACGCGAGACCAGCTAATGGAACAAGTGTGGGGTTATGATTATGACGGGGATGACTTCACACTGACAACACATATTAAGCGTCTACGCAGCCGGTTGGAAGAAGTGAATGCACAAGTGAAAATTCAAACTGTACGAGGAATCGGCTATAAAATAGAGGAATTGAAATGAAAACATTATACAGGCAATATATTGTCGTAACATTGACTGTAATCATTATAAGCATTACGATGTCCATGCTGTTAATCGGTCAAATTTATAAATTCCAAATTCGACCTGATACAGATGCCAAAAATTATGGGGTAGCACAGGAAGTACAGCAGATTTTAAAATCAATGCCAAAAGAGAGTGCGGATGCCTACTTTCAATCCATTGCAAAACTTGGCTATCAAATAGGGGTCATCTATCCCGATGGAAATTTAGTTTCATACGGAAGTGCGTTTAAAAAAACAAATCTCACGCCTGAAATGGTAAGTATTATCGGTAAGGATGAAGTGTATCACGGTATTCGTGATTATTATGGTTCTTCTTACTTTATGAATCATTTCGCGAACGATATTAAAAATACAATTGGTGTGTCGTTTCAACTAGATAATGAGAGCTATGCCTTTTTCATACGGCAGGAAAATGCCACACTCTTTTCTGAAATGCATCTATTGATCGTTAGTTTTATTATTATTACCGCTGTCGTAATTTTATTGACGATGATTTTGCTTGCCCGTCAAATGGTAAGACCATTGAAACAATTACAGCAGGCTACAAAGCAAATTGCCCTTGAAAATTACGATGTTCAATTAACGATTGATCGGAATGATGAGCTTGGGCAGCTTGCAACACAGTTTCAAAAGATGGCCAATCGTCTCGCTGAAAATGATCAGATCAAGAAAGACTTCATCAACAATGTATCGCATGACTTTCAATCGCCTTTGCTCAATATTCAAGGCTATGCGAATGTGCTGAAGGATGCGGAAAATACGGAAGAAGAACGTGTACAGTATTTGGAAATTATAGAACAGGAAACGAAGCGACTTTCCGCATTAACAAAGCAATTGCTATTACTAAGCTCGCTTGACCAGAAAAACTTACCTGTCCAAAAAAAGACCTATTCATTAGATAAACAGTTGAAGGAACGGCTATTTTCGAAGCGATGGAAACTGGATGATAAGCAGATGGAGCTCGTATATGAGCTGGAGCCAGTTGAAGTTTTTGCAGATGAGCAGTTAATGGAACAAGTATGGGACAATTTGCTGTCAAATGCCATTCGTTACAGTGAGGACAAAGGGAAAATTATCGTAACATGCAGTAAAAAGGACAATCAGATTTTTGTGACGATAAAAGATAACGGGATTGGTATTCCAGAACAAGCACTTGAAAAGGTAAAGGAACGATTCTACCGGGTAGACCCTTCGCGCTCGAGTCAAAGCAGCGGATTAGGCTTGGCGATTGTAACAGAAATCGTTAACCGGCATGCGGGACAATTTGTTATTGAAAGTGAGCTTGGGAAGGGAACTAAGGTGACAGTTGTTTTAAATGTACAATAAATAGAAAGAGGGCGTGTTAAAAGCGAAGTGAGACTTTTAACACGCCCTTTTTTTATTATTGAAGTTCTTTTAATGAAGAGAGGGCTTCGATTGCACCGACTTTTTCGCATACTTTTGATGCGGCACGGTTGGCGAATTCGATCACGGTTACCCATTCATTAAACGAGAGATTTGTGTCTTCATATTTACTTAACTGATATAAAACGGCACCGACAAACGCATCACCTGCACCGGTTGTATCAACGGAATTTACGGGAAATGCCGGAACGGTTGTAATTTGCCCGTTTTGAATAAGCATTGTACCAGAAGCGCCTTGTGTAATGGCAATTGTTTTATCATTAAACTGTGTCAGCCATTTAATTGCCTGTTCGAAATTATCTGTTCTTGCGAATAATAACAGTTCTTCATCACTCATCTTAATGAAATTTGCTGCTTCGATAAAAGGTTCGCATTTTCGAATAAATTGTTCAGTATCATGCTTCCACAAGTCAGCCCGGTAATTCGGATCAAAAGAAATAAAATAATCTTGCATTAACATTGTTTGCATTAATTGCTCATATGTTTTACTGAAAGGTTCGCTTAAAAGGGCAGTGGCTGAGCCAAAGTGATACATATCGGATATCATTAGCTGCTGTAAATTCAAATCTTCGATACATAACAACTCATCGGCACCACGATTGAAAATAAAATCCCGCTCCCCATCTTTCTGTCTTGAAACAAAGGCCAAAGTAGTCGGTGCAGACGGATCCATTATAAGTTGATCTGTATGAACACCTGCTTGCTCCAACGTTTGTTTCAAAAAGTGGCCAAATGCATCGTTGCCCACTTTTCCGCAAAAATATGCCTGTCCTCCAAGCATTGCGATGGTTGCTGCTACATTTGCGGGAGCACCGCCTGCCTGCTTTTCAAACGTTTTCGCTTCTATAATGGATACTTCCGTATGCGTTGTAAAAAAATCGATGAGCAATTCGCCAATACAAAGAACTTTTTTCATATCCGTTTCCTCCAAATATATGTATTTCACTAAATTTTGGCATAAAATAACTAGAATTAAAAATATTTACCCTATGAGTTTATAAATTTAGGTTTCAAGTAAATTGTTGATAAATTGCATTGGCTTAACAGGAGTTGATTGGAATGGAGGGCGGCAGACTCCTGCGGGAACAGCGCGAGGGAGAGACTAGGAACAAAAGCTAAGAGCGCCACTTCCTGTGGCAATGCTTTTGTGACCAACATCGTGTTGGCCTCGCGCCCGCGGAAAGCGTCCGCCCGCAATGGAAATCAACGGATTTTATTGAAAAGTACGACAAAAAACGTGAGGTACAGATGTACTCACGTTGTATCTTTTAATCATTTAATTACAATTTTAATATTCAGAGGGTGGTTTTATCTTATAAAATTCTGGGGGAATGTTATAGAGAAAAATGTGACACCTTTTTGAAAATATAAAATTGCACCTTATATATCGAGTATGAATTATTAACTTACCAAATCATATCTGTTAAGATGAATAACAGGGTAGGGCAAAGTAAGCAGCCTAATCCTGTGTAGAAAGTAGCTGTAACGGCGCCATACGGGACCAATCGTACATCCGTTGCAGCTAATCCACCCGTAACACCTGAAGTAGTGCCCATTAATCCACCGTAAACCATTGCAGTTAATGGATTGTTAAGCCCAATGAACCTTGCAATAAATGGTGTACCTACCATTACTAATACCGATTTTACTAACCCTGCTGCAATACTGATTGCAATAACTTCTGAACTTGCACCTAATGCAGCTCCTGTTACTGGACCAACAATATAAGTAACTGTGCCGGCACCGATTGTAGCAAGACTTACAGCATCTGTATAACCGAAAATAAGTGCAAAAATAATACCAACTACAAACGACAATGCTACACCGATAAAGAGTGATGAAATCCCGCGAATACCTGCTTTTTTAATTTCGTCAAAGTTTGCTCCGAATGATGTAGCTACAATAGCAAAGTCACGAAGCATACTACCGCCAAGGAAACCGATTCCCGCGAATAATGAAATATCAGCTAAACCTTTAGTTCCTTCACTGTAAACTCCTCCGAAATAAGCTAATACTAATCCAAGAACAATCGCAATAGCGGAGCCATGAATAAGTCCCTTTGTTAATTTATTCGAAATTAAGTATGCGACATACATTGTAATACCAACAATGACGAATCCTGTGATTAAACCGTTAGATTCTAACGCAGTTTTAAGAGCATCCCACATATTAGTTTACCTCCCCTGTTGCTGCGTTATTTTTATTGAACTCAATGGCAGATTCCTTCGCCTTTTTCCCGCTCAACAATGGAACGCATAACCAACTAATAAGAACAACTGCAATTCCTGCAATGATCGCTAGAGGACCTCCAGTTAATGCACCTAATACATTTTGACTCGCTGCCATTGCAATAACAATCGGGATATACATTGCATTCCAGAAAGCTAAGCCACTTTGAGCAGGCAGACTGATTTTCCCATTCTTCTGTAATTTATCAACGACTACGATTAATAGTAACATCGCAATACCTACGCCACCCACATTCGAATCAATCCCCATTAAAGCGCCGATCAATTCACCGCAAAACATTCCAAATAAGAAACACCCAGCTAAAATGGCAACACCATATATAACCATAATTCCACCCCTTTATATTGTTTAGAACAGTCGACTGTATTCTGAATATAGAATAAACAATAATATTTACATAAGCAAGGAAAATATTATTTTTTTAAGAGAAAAAATGATTATACGATTGAAATTTATGTTTTAAAGATTTAATATGTATTGTATACAGTCGACTATGTTTAGTTAAAAGGAGAAGGTTTAGTTGAATTATTTTGAGAGAGCATTGGACAATGCCTTATCGATTAGAATCGCCAATAACTTGTTGGAACAAGTGTTGAGTGGCGAGTTAAGACCAGGAGATCAAGTCGTTGAATCGATATATGCAGAACAGTATGAAACGAGCCGCTCCCCTGTAAGAGAAGCAATTTATTTATTAGCGACAGAAGGAATTATTGAACGTGTTCCAAGAAAAGGGGCATTCATTAAAGGCTACACATTAGATGATATGAAAGATCTATTGGATGTGCGAAATCATTTGGAAATGCTGGCAGCCGAACGTTTAGAAAATCCAAGTAAAGAAAAAGGCACACTGAAAGAAATGAAAGCTGTCTTAACTAAAATGACAAAAACGAAAAGCTATACAGAATATACGCACTTAAACTATCAATTTCACTTTCTTATATTCAAGTTAAGCAACAGTCCTGTGCTGAATGATATGTACAGTAAAATTGCGCTGCCATTACTGCGAATTCAAGTAATCCATTTTTCCAATAATGAAATTATTGAAAAATCGATTATAGAGCATACAAAAATATATGAATGCTTAAAGAATGATGACTTGGATCAGCTGAAATCCATTTTAAGAAAGCATACAGAGGATGTTATTTTCAGCGTTCGAAATAAGCAGTTATAAAGCAAAGGGAGGGGGAAGTCAACAATGAAACAGGCATGGCTTTTTCCAGGGCAAGGTTCGCAATATGGCGGATTTTTAGAGTCATTTCCTACACACCCCACTATTAAAGAAACCTTGGATGAAGCTTCAGATGTTTTAGAAACAGAAATTAAGCTGCTTGCAACAGCTGAAAAATTAAAGAGCACAAAAAATGTCCAGCTTACTATGCTGACGGCCGGTGTTGCAACAGCCCGCGCTTTACTTAATGAAGGCGCAGCACCCGACTATTTGGCAGGTCACTCGGTTGGCGCATTTGCCGCTGCGGTGACGAGTGAGGTACTAACATTTAAAGATGCCCTGCATTTAGTTTCACTTCGTGGGGAACTGATGGAATCTTTACAGGATGAGGCGTATGGAATGGCAGTTGTTGTAGGCTTACCCGAATCAACTCTTATAGAAATTACACAAAAATTCCATACGGATCAAAAACCGGTCTATGTATCAAATCGCAATGCACCGCAGCAGCTGACTTTATCAGGTCATAAGGAAGCGATGCAAAATGTACTGGACTACGTATCTGGAAAAGGGGCAAGTTCAGCAAAGATGCTGAATGTTTCTACACCATCCCATTGTCCATTGTTTCTACCTGTTCAGGAAAGATTAGCAATGGAAATGGAGAACATAACGCTTCAAAGGCCGAAATATCCGTTGATTTCAAATCGCAATGCACGGGTACTTCGCCAGCCTTCTCATATCGTTCAGGATTTGGCTGAAAGTATTGCTTTACCTGTCAGATGGCATGATGCAACTTCGATTTTATTTGAAAATGGAGTTCGTCAATTTATTGAATTGTCGCCTGGGGATGTGTTAAAAAAACTTGCCAAAAATGCGTTTCCAGAGGCGGATAGTTATAGCGTGGAAAAGAATGGGTTTAATGATTGTCTATATTTAGCGAAAAATGAAGGGGTGTAAATATGGTATTAATTCAACAGCAACGTTCTTGGTCAACAAGATTGGAAGGAAAGAAAAAGAGATTAGCGGAAGTGGAGCATCTAGTAAACGGTGTAACAATTCCTACAGAGAAAATTGTAGATGTACTTGAGTTGCTTATTAAACCGGGGGATCGGGTTGTTTTAGAAGGAAATAATCAAAAGCAGGCGTCATTTTTATCTCAAGCACTCGTAAAGGTCGATCCAGAGCGTGTACATGATTTACATATGATTATGTCCAGTGTGTCACGTCCGGAACATTTAGATATTTTTGAGGAAGGCATTGCTAAAAAAATTGACTTAAGTTTTGCTGGTCCACAAAGTTTGCGCATCGCCCAAATGATTGAGGATGGAAGGTTAGTTTTAGGGGATCTGCACACGTATGTGGAGCTTTATGGAAGATTATTTATCGATTTAATTCCGAATGTAGCGTTAGTTGCAGCTGATAAAGCAGACCGCTTCGGAAATTTATATACAGGACCAAATACAGAAGAAACACCAACAATTGTAGAAGCAGCAGCTTTCCGTGATGGAATTGTAATTGCTCAAGTAAATGAAATTGTGGATGAATTGCCACGTGTCGATATTCCGGGTTCTTGGGTCGATTTCATCGTTGAAGCGGATGAACCATATGAGTTGGAGCCGTTATTTACACGTGACCCGCGCCATATTACAGATATTCAGATTTTACAGGCGATGATGTGTATTCGCGGTATTTATGAAAAACATGGCGTTCAATCATTAAACCATGGGATTGGTTTTAATACAGCTGCAATCGAGCTGCTATTACCTTCATATGGCGAGCAATTGGGCTTGAAGGGGAAAATATGCAAAAACTGGGTTCTTAATCCGCACCCGACATTAATTCCGGCGATTGAAACAGGCTGGGTAGAAAGTGTTCACTGTTTTGGCGGTGAACTAGGGATGGAAAAATATGTGCAGGCACGTCGAGATATTTTCTTCACAGGGAAAGATGGCAGTCTTCGTTCGAATCGGACGTTGGCGCAGCTTGCAGGTCAGTATGCAGTTGATCTATTTATCGGATCGACGTTGCAAATGGATGCATACGGCAATTCTTCGACGGTAACAAAAGGACGCGTTGCAGGTTATGGTGGTGCACCAAATATGGGACATGATCCGGGCGGACGCCGTCACTCAACGGAAGCTTGGTATAACATGATGACGAGTCAGGATGAATTGGCTCGCGGTAAAAAGCTTGTTGTACAAGTTGCCGAAACATTCCAGGATGCCAACACACCTGTTTTTGTTGAACGTTTAGATGCAATTGATGTAAAGAAACAGGCGAATTTAGCAGTTGCCCCGGTCATGATTTATGCGGAAGATGTTACACATGTTGTGACAGAAGAAGGGATTGCCTACCTATATAAAACTGATAGTCCGGCAGAACGTAGAGAAATGATTGCTTCGATTGCAGGGGTAACACCGCTAGGAATGGAAAATGATGTGAAGCGTACAAAATCACTTCGCGAGCGCGGTTTAGTGGCAATGCCGGAAGACTTAAATATTTTACGCGGTGAAGCGAACCGTTCATTGTTGGCAGCAAAAAATATTGATGAGCTTGTTCAATGGTCTGGCGGATTATATGAGCCACCATCGAAATTCAAAAGTTGGTAAGGAGCTGAAGGAATGAAACAGCATGTAATTTGTAAACGGATTGCTGATGAGGCTGTTGCAGCATTAATCGAAGAAGTTCAATTGACACCAAAGCCAGGTTTAGTAGATACAGAAAATAATGGTGCACATCATGATTTATCTTTAATAAAAATGCAGAATTCAGCACATTCTTTGCACAATACGTTTTATCAAATGGCAATGCTGAGTTTCAACCGACAGCCAACAGTAGAAATAAGGGAACAATTTGGCGCAATTGGACGGAATGGTGAAAAGGAAATGTTTGCGGTTACTGAAAATAGTAATACGCATAAAGGGGCGATCTGGTCGATTGGATTACTTTGTTCCGCAATAGCTCGAAGACAGGGCCAAGTGCTCTTTCCACAAGTATTTAATGATGCTGCGGAACTGGCCAATCTTCCGGATCAATATATTCCAAATTCCAAAACAAACGGAAGTAAAGTGAAAAAGAATTATGGGATTCCAGGTGCAAGAGAAGAAGCACAGCAGGCGTTTCCTCATATTCAAAAGTTTAGTTTACCAGCATTTTTACAAGCGGCTCAAAGGATGTCGCTAAGAGATGCGAAACTTCATACGTTACTAGAATTGATTGCAAATTTAAACGACACTTGTTTACTTCATCGAGGCGGTCTGGAAGGATTGGAGTTTGCGAAACAGGAAGCGAAGAAACTCCTAACAAACTTTTCAATTTCAAATATGAAGAAACTAGATGAGTTATATATTAAACACTGGTTATCTCCAGGGGGATCGGCTGATTTGTTGGCGGCCACATTATTCGTAATTAATATGTCAGATAAACTGAAAAGGGGTGCACAGCATGGAAAAGTTGAATTACACGTTTCAGGCAAATCGTCCGGTTACTAAGCAAGCACATATTGGGGTTGTAGGATCGGGGGATTTAGAAATCCTGATCCAGCCAATCGAAGGCCCGGAAACGAAAGTAGAAGTTCGTACAGGTATTACGGGTTATGCTGAAACTTGGCAAAAAGTAGTGGAGCGTTTTGTTTCACAGCAAGATATATTGGCTTCAATTAAGATTAATGATTTTGGGGCAACACCAGGTGTCGTATCGATACGACTTGCACAGGCAGCGGAGGTGGTTTTCGGTGAATAATTCTATTAAATTACCTGTTAGTATAGTAGAGAGTAAGGCAAGAGAACGTGCACTATTACTACTAGATGAAGGAACAGCAAATGAAATATTAGGTCCATTCGACTTTTTTGAATCACCACATTTAGAAGCGCAAAATATCGTACCGCAAAGTGATGACGGGATGATCATAATGCAAGGGACAATTCGAGGTCGCCGTTCATTAGTTATTTCAATAGAAGGAAGTTTCCAAGGTGGGGGAATCGGTGAAGTTTCAGGGGCGAAATTTGCTGGTGCTTTAGAGCGTGCATATGAATCTTGTGAAGCAGGGGAACTGATTTACCCAGTCATCATTTACGATACAGGCGGCGTTCGTCTCCAAGAAGCAAACTACGGGTTGCTTTCGATTGCTGAAATTAGTTCGGCGATTGTTGCTTTGAAAAAGTATGTACCTGTAATCGGCATTATTCCGGGGAAAGTCGGTTCTTTCGGAGGGATGTCTCTAACAGCTGGACTTTGTTCTGCTTTAATCATGACACGAGAAGGTCGACTTGGCATGAATGGCCCTGAAGTAGTTCAGCAAGAAGCGGGTATTCAAGAGCTAAATGCAAAACAAAAACCTTTCATTTGGAAAATGATTGGTGGATCTATGCGCTACAATTCAAATTTGGTGGATGCTGTTATTGAGGATGATGTTGTCAATTACTTAGATACGCTGGAAAACTTATGGACAAATAACAACTTTAAACAAAGAACAGTGGAGTACGATACATTTTTAAATATGCTGAACCATTTGCAGTTTGAACAGAAAATCGGTACTGATGAAGCCCAGGAGATTTTAAGTAACCGATCGGAATTGGCAGCTGGTGAAGCAACGATTGCAGATGGGGAAAATACGAGCAGAGGTCGTACGTGGTTTAATGCATTTACAAATAACGCACCATCAATTTCAGAAACGCCATCTGTTTTAGTGGCAGATGCCCATTTAAATGGAGAAAAAGCTCGTTTCATTGCTGTTGTGCCAAACAGTGAAAATAAATTTTACCGTGCCCGCAATGGGGAGTTTGGTCTGCAGGAAGCTTGGACCGTTGCGAAATATGTTCGTCAGGCAATCGAAGAAGATAAGGATTCAGCAGAAAAAAGATTAATCGTTCCAATTGTCGATGTTCCGGGTCAGGCATTCGGCTACCATGAAGAATTATTCGGCATTTATTTAGCGTGTGCAGCAAGTGTTGAGGCATATGCGGTTGCACGTCAAAGTGGGCATCCAATCGTTACATGTGTTGTAGGAAAAGCAATTTCAGGGGCATTTCTGGCACACGGTATGCAAGGAAACCGTATTATTTCGCTTGATGATTCAGAAGTGCAAGTACATGTAATGTCCAAGAAGTCTGCAGCTCTTGTTACAATGCGTACTGTAGAAGAATTGGATGAATTCGCGAAGTCTGTTCCATCGATGGCGTATGATGTCCATTCATTCAAAACACTAGGTGCATTATATGAGTTAATCGACGGTATTAATGCAGACGAACCATCTAATGAACAAGTTCAAAAAGTCATTCATTCGATTGCATCGGCAAAAGAAGATATTATTCAGTCCGGAGATAGAACGTTGGCAAATCGAATTCAATCAACAATAGCGGTTGAAAATGGTCGTAAGGCATCGATTGCTGTACGTGGGAAAATCGCGCAACAATGGAACTAACTGTACATGATCTAGTGTTTTTGAAGTCCATGGATCAGATTGATTACTTTGGGCAATATCCTAATTGGATGGATGAGGATGAAATGGCTCAAGGCATGGCTGTTGTGAGACGAATGAAAGTAGAGGACGGGAAAGTTGCGATAGGCTTTCGTGGGGACAATCGATCTAAACGATTTGCAGCGATTACAACCATATCTAACATTAAACGGGTAGTTCGGCCGTTTGATGTTCTGGCAAATTCATATCCTGCGACACATGTTCAATCGCTTACGTATATAGAAAAGGTATTGGATGGTTTAAAATGGGGAATTGGCGGAAGTGTTGGTTTTTCGATGGCAACAGGAATCACTGTTTGCCATGAAAACAGTGATATTGATATTATTTTATACTGCAAAAGGTTGCAGGAACTTGATCAATTAACGCCAATTTTTTCTCAGCTGCAGAAAAGTGCTCACCGTGTTGATGTCCAGGTGGAGATTTTAGGCGTTGGGGCGGTTGTTTTAGCTGATTACTTAAACCACTCTTCTTTTATAGTAAGAACGAGTACTGGACCGATTTTGCTTGAAAAAGAGTCATTAATCTATAAGGGATAGCGAATTATTTGAGGGTGGGACATAACCCAAAAATGCCATTTTTCTCTTAGAGAAAAATGGCATTTTTTGCTGAGCGTAAAAATTGATTTCCATTCCGGGACGCTTTCCGCGGGCGTGAGGCCAACAGGATGTTGGTCACAAAAGCGTTGCCACAGGAGGTGGCGTTCTTAGCTTTTGTTCCTAGTCTCAGGCGTCACGCTATTCCCGCAGGAAGCTTTGCTTGTAGCGAAAGGCGTAGCCGTCAGCTAATGTTTTCACAGTGCGAAAGGTGAAACTGTCAGCACGAACACTCGCCCTCCATTCCAATCAATTTTATAAAATATCCGTTTCTTAATAAGGTTTTTCTCCTTAGTTTATGAAATTTCTACTTCTGTCCCAGCCTCTTTTTTGTTTGAGCAAATTTGCAGAGTTACTAAAAATAAAGGCCTATATCTTATTGAAGATACAGGCAGTAGGGAGGGGAACTAAATTAGTCTGTTTTTAATCGTGAGTACATATTGATGTCGATAAAATTTCCTTTAGATTTTTCGTATTGCCTAAGAGTTCCTTCAAACTTGAAACTAAGTTTTTGTAAAACCTTGATTGAATTAACATTTGCGGGTTCTACTTTTGCCTCAATTCTATTCAGTTTTAAAGTTCCGAAAGCACAATCCAGTAATGCACTGATACCTTCAGGTGCAAACCCCATGCCCCAATAGGCTTTAGCGATGTCGTAACCAATCTCCGCCTTCGCATTTTCAAAATCTATAGCGTTAAATCCACACGTACCTATTATTTCATTCGAATCCCGTTCAATCATGCTGAAACGAACAGCTTTACCGGCCTGAGCCAAATCCTCAAGCAGTTCGATCATTTCTTTCGCCTGAGTTTCATGTGTAAAGCTGGATATGTTCATGAATTCAGTTACATGTGGATCAGACCATATTTTAAACAAGCTGGGTGAGTCTGAAATTTCCATTCTTCTCAAATACAATCTTTTAGTATTCAGTTCTTTTATCAATTTAATTACCTCCAATATTTTTTATTCAGTTAGATAAAAAATATTGCCATCTGCGCATAGTTCAGTCCCTTCAAGGTTATAGATTTTATATTCAGATGATACCAGGAAAAGGAAAATAAAAAAACACCTACACATAAATTCGTGTAAGTGTCTGTAAGATGTAATGGCTGTATTGCTTATGTAAGCAGCCACATTGCCGTAGTTATTATAGAAAGTTTTAAACCACCACTCCTCAAAGTGGGTGTTCGCAAATGCTATCCTGTCTATCCTGAAGTCAAAAGAGTCCAGGCACGCCATTCCAACATCGATGTAAAACTCCCTGTATAAGTATAAAGGTTAAAACTTAATATTCGTACGTACAACGTAGCCTTATTGTTATCTTATAGTAAGTTAATGTGGAATGCAATAAAGTATGTTTTAAAAAAAAAGTCAAATGATTTGAATGGTTTTAATGAGGTTTTCGAAAACAAAAGCTGGATTTATTTCCAAAATAAAAAAGCCTTCCTTATATATTAGGAAGCCTTCCGTTATTATTCTGTATGCTGCTGTAAAATATTTTCTGTTAAAAGTGCAATATCGATGACTGTCTTTTCCGTTACAACATCCGATAAAATTTCGTTGCGGAAATAGTCTACAGATACCGGGAGATCGATCAACAGTAACTTGCTTAGTGCAGTTTCATACATATGAACAAATTCTTTGTCGGTATTTCCTCGCTTCAGCTCTGAAAATGACTCGTAAAACTGATCCAGCTTATCGGCGAACTCAAGAAGTCGTCCTTCAATTGTGTGATCTTTGCCTTCTTTCATACGGTCAAAGAATACATCCTGTAAATCAAGCGGAATTTCTTCCAGAATAAATTTTTCCATCATTTTCTCTTCGACATGTGAAAGCATTTGCTTTAGTTCAACGCTTGCATGTTTGACAGGTGTTTTAATATCCCCGATAAACACTTCGGCAAAGTCATGATTAATCGTTTTTTCGTATAACGATTTCCAATCAATTTGACTGCCTGCACGTTCCTCCAATGTTGCGAAAAACATCGCATACTGGGATACCTTCCACGAGTGTGCTGCCACATTGTGCTCTTCAAATTTAAAGCGGCCCGGACAACGGATGATACGCTCTAAATCATTTAAACTGGTAAAAAACGTATGGATACCTATAATAATCACTCCTTTTCGTTTATATCATCATTGTACTATTAGTTATACCCGAAAAATAATTTTTTAAAAGTGTTTAACCGAAATTTAACGTGGGGTTTACATTAAGGGATGATGTTTTCTAATAAAATGATAAAAATTCTAAAAAGCTTATTCAATTGTCCAATTAAAGTTGGATTATCTAATATAGTATGAAGAATTTCTAAAATGTCTCCTCGTTTTTCTAATATGTGATTTAGAAGTGCCAATAACAGGAGCCTAATTTCTAATAACTAAAAAAATCTTCTAATATCTAATTGCAAAACCTGAATTAAAAACAGAAAGGACGCTCACGTAAAATGATGAGCGTCCTTTCTTATTTTTAAAACTAAACCTGGACGTCAATCATTTGTCCTTTATAAGGGTGGGGTGCTGGAGTTGCTTGCGGTTGGGGCATTGCTTCAATCATTTGAAGCGCAGTTGCCGCGCCGGTATTCATTGCCTTGTCTAAAATACTCATCTGCACAGTTTGCTGTAGCGAGGCAAGCTGAGCTGACATGATGGCGTTTAATTCCATAGTAATCCCTCCTTTTCATTTGTACTGCCCGTAAAAGCCCGATTGGTTCAACTAACAACCAGTAGGGGATGAACACCCCTACTGGTTGAAGTTTCACTTTATATCGTCAAAATTGAAAGAATTATTAAAGGAATAGGCGGATTTGTAATAAGTCTGAAAACGAATTTCCCATTTATTATTTCTTCTTTTCCTGTCACTTCGCAAAAAAAATGGAAAATCTATGTATAAATCGCTTCAAATTTAGTAATAATTATCCAAAAGCTCTGCAATGTGCTTGTAATGGAGGGTTCATATCTGCGTCATCGTGTTGCAATGTATTTGCTGTAAGGTTAAAGCAGAGTCAAAACAAATTAAATTTATTTGGGAAATATGGAGGGACAGAAATTTGACAAAGAAAAAATTAATGGCAGTTCTATTGGCAGGAGTATTCGCTACAGGGGGGCTATTTGCATCTCAAGCTTCTGCAGATACTTATACAATCCAACCTGAAGATACACTTTATAAAATAAGTAAACAGTTTCAAACATCAGTTGAAGAGATAAAGGAATTGAACAATTTAAATAGTAATACAATTTTTGTTGGGGATACAATAAAAATTGGTGGTCATGATGAGAAAGTATATACGATTTCACCAGGCGATACGTTGTTCCATATTGCATTGGCCCATGATGCAACAGTTGATCAGCTGCAAAAATGGAACAATATCGATTCAGATTTAATTTACCCGGGTGACGCCATTACAGTATCCGGACCTCAACAGGAGTATGCCAAGAGTGAAGTGAAAAGCGCGACAGGCGGTACACAAGCGAAAACTTCAACAAGTTCAGTTCCTGATACAGGAAGAACAATGACTGTTGAAGCGACAGCATACACAGCCTATTGTGAAGGATGTTCAGGTACAACGGCAAATGGTACGGATTTACGCGCCAATCCAAATTTAAAAGTAATTGCAGTAGACCCACGAATCATTCCGTTAGGGACAAAAGTTTGGGTTGAAGGATATGGGGAAGCCATTGCAGCTGACACAGGCGGGGCAATTAAGGGAAATAAAATTGATGTATTTATTCCAGATTTAGATAACGCCTACGAATGGGGCCGCCGTTCAGTAACAATCAAAATTTTAGACTAATACGAAAGAAGCCACTCAAATTTTGGGTGGCTTTTTTGTATAATCAGCCCTCTTTATTGAAATACTAGCTGCAAGGAGGGGATAGTGTGCGAGTAATTAGCTTATTTGTATGTGTACTATTATTAAGCGGATGTAATTTATTTCAAAAGGAAACCGTCCCGGTAAGTGCACCAGAAGCATTATCTGCGAAGGCGCAGATGTATGATACAAAGAACAACCTAGTTGGTGAAATCTTATTTAAAGAATCATCTAAAGGAGTCGAACTGACTGCTGTTTTAAATAATTTACCTCCGGGTGATCACGGAATCCATCTACATGAGTTTGGGAAGTGTGAACCTCCAAGCTTTGAATCGGCAGGTGCCCATTTCAATCCAACGAAAAAGCAGCATGGCGTCGATAATCCAGCAGGCCCGCATTTAGGGGATCTTCCGAATATTACTGTGGATGATGCAGGTGAAGTAGAATTAAACTTTGTGACAGCCGATTTTACACTTGAAAAAGGGAAAGAAAATTCCCTGTTTGATGAAGATGGCACATCTGTTGTCATTCACGAAAAAGCAGACGATTATAAAACAGACCCATCAGGGAATTCGGGAGCTCGGATTGTTTGTGGGGTAGTCAAGTAAAAATATTATGCTAAAAGTGAAATTCTTTTAGCATAGTATTTTTTTTGCGGAAATTTCTTAAATACTATAGGACAAATATAAGTTTCGAGAAATTTATTATATTCGGAATAATATTTTTGGAGTTGCTTGTATAAGTGGAATTGAGTATTCGCCGTCAATAATATATTTTTGTATTAAACAATAACAACTATTCGAGTATAATCTAAACATAATATAGATAATAAATTATTTACAGTTAATTTCGAATTGTTAAAATAACATTGACTTTTGTATAATTATGTATGTAATATGAATTTATATTTTACTATAAAGGGGGAAACTGCTTATGTTTAAATCTAAAAACCTACTCTTTCTAATGTTATTAAGTGCTTTTGTGCTTATACTGGCGGCTTGTGGTTCTGATGAAGAAGGCTCATCTACAACTGAAACAGATAATGGGGCAAGCTCTGGGGAAGCGACAACGGATGCAGAGTTGGATTTTGAAGGTACAAAGTTTATTAGTATTTTAACTGGTGGTACACAAGGGACTTATTATCCATTAGGAGGTACATTTGCTGATTTAATTACTACAGACACTGGGGTAAAAGCAACTGCTGAAGTTTCACAGGCGTCTGCAGCGAATATGACTTCTCTGGCAAACGGAGATGCAGAAGTTGCATTCGTTCAAACGGATATCGCTTACTATGCTACGAACGGTACACTGATGTTTGAAGGCGAAGCAATTGATTCTGTAGTAGCGTTAGGTGCACTTTATCCAGAAACAGTTCAATTAGTAACATTAGCAGATTCAGGGATTAAAACATTTGCTGACTTAAAAGGTAAAAAAGTTTCTGTAGGGGCTCCAGGATCGGGAACATTCGCAAATGCTGAGCAATTGTTGGAAATCCATGGCTTAACAATGGATGATATCCAAGCCCAAAATTTAGACTTTGGTGAATCGACAGATGGTATTCAATCAGGTCAAATTGACGCAGCATTTATTACGGCTGGTTACCCGACAGGTGCTGTAGAAGCATTAAATGCAACAAATGGCGTATATATCGTTCCGGTTGAGGCAGACAAAGCAGAAGAACTAATTGCAAAATACCCATACTATGCAGTGGATAACATTCCATCTGGCACATATGGTTTAGAGTCTGATATTCCAGCTGTATCAGTAGGCGCAATGTTAGCTGTTAAGAAGGATTTACCGGAAGATTTAGTTTATGCAATGACTAAAGCAATCTATGACAACACAGACAAAATCAGCCACGCAAAAGGCGCATTCATTAAAGCTGAATCTGGCTTAGATGGAATCGGTATTGATGTACACCCAGGTGCACAAAGATACTTTGATGAAGTGAAGTAATTAGCGCGAGGCTGTCTAGAGTGTAATATACTTCTAGGCAGTCTCTTGTTTTCTTTCTGGGGAATCTTGGCTGATAGTTAGATAGAAATTTATTTTAATGTGGGATGTCCATGAATAAACTAATCCGAATTTTATTTGTCATAATCTGTGTAAGCACTGTACTTTGCATGATCCCGTATGAGCGCTCAATTACATTTGTTGAAACCCGTTCAGAAAACTCAATTATTTATTACAGACCACTGGAAAATATTGATGAATTTCAAATTATTTATACACATTCAATTCATTTAACAGATGTTTATGAAAACTATGTCGCGCTGCCTTCAAATGCAATTCAACTGCTTTCGATGGAATATTCGGATGTAGCTATTGGAATGCCGGGTTATGCGGAGGAAGGGCAAACATTACATTATGAAAATGGGATATATAAACTTCAATACGACGATGCAAAAGTAAATAATTTTGTACTACATATTGGAAATGTCGATTATCGATTGGATTTGCAGCATAAAAATGAAACAGTTGAACTGAAAAAAATTTTGACTCGGGGAAAATCTTATGATGTGCAAATTCAAAAACTGTCCTTCTATGAAAAAATGAAAGGAGTCGAGTTAAATGAGCAATAATAGAAAAGAAACAACAGAACCACAACAAGTAGAAGCCTTGTCATTAGAACAGCAGCAAGAGTTACTGGAAAAGTTCGATATCGAATCCAATCAGAGAAACCCACAAAACTTTATGAAATATGTTATATATGGTGGGTTACTCGCATTTTCACTGTTCCAACTTTATACAGCGATCTATGGTCAGTTCCCAGCTCAAATTCAGCGTACTGTTCACTTAGGCTTCGCATTAACTTTTGTCTTTCTGCTATTTCCACTGCGCCGTAATTTTTCAAAAAAATCTATTCCCTTTTATGATTATATTTTAGCAATTTTGTCAGTTGTTATTGGTAGTTACTGGGTGATAAATTACGACCGATTAGTGAGAAGTTTAGGAAAGCTAGAGACTTTGGACTTCTGGGTGGGTTTATTTGCGGTCCTTCTCGTACTGGAAGCTTCACGTCGGGCAGTTGGTCTGCCAATCGCCATTATTGCAGGTCTATTTTTGGCTTACGCATTTTATGGTCCGTATATGCCGGACTTTATGGCACACCGTGGGCAAAATTTAGAGAGTCTTGTAAATCTAATGTTTTACTCAACGGACGGTATATTAGGGACGCCACTTGCTGTTTCAGCAACATATATTTTTGCATTCCTGCTATTTGGGGCTTTTTTGGTAAAAACTGGTGTAGGGGAATACTTTAATGACTTAGCGATTTCAGTTGCAGGAAAATTAGTGGGTGGTCCGGCAAAAGTTGCTATTTTCTCGTCTGCGCTTCAAGGAACAATTTCAGGGAGTTCTGTAGCCAATGTAGTTACTTCAGGTGCCTATACGATTCCGCTCATGAAACGTTTAGGATATGAGAAGAACTTTGCTGGAGCTGTTGAGGCGTCTTCATCTACAGGGGGACAATTAATGCCTCCGATCATGGGTGCCGCAGCGTTTTTAATGGTTGAATTTATCGGCCGCGGTGTTTCATATTGGGATATTGCAAAAGCAGCAGCAATCCCGGCAGTTCTTTACTTTGCGGGTATTTGGATTATGACTCACTTTGAAGCAAAACGTTTAGGGTTACGTGGTTTAACGGATGAAGAAATGCCGGATCGTAAAGAAATATTCAAGAAGTTATATTTATTAATTCCGATTGCATTAATCATTGTAATTATGATGTTTGGTGTTCCGGTTATTCACTCAGCACTTTACGGTATATTGGCTTGTATTATTGTCGGATTTATAAACCCGGATGTTAAATTTGGTGTTAAGGAAATCTTTGATGCATTAGTAGATGGGGCACGTACTGCTGTGCCAGTAGCTGCTGCAACTGCATGTGCAGGTATTATTGTAGGGGTCGTTGTAAAAACAGGACTTGGTTTGTCATTGGCAAACAGCTTAGTAAAACTTGCTGGCGGCAGTATTCTAATTACCCTATTCTTTGTAATGATTGCTTCTTTAATCTTAGGAATGGGTGCCCCGACTACGGCTAACTATGTTATTACATCAACGATCGCAGCACCGGCAATCATTGCCTTGCTTGCACCGGATGTACCGGCAAGTGCAGCACCGATTATCGTTGTATTATCTGCACACTTCTTCGTATTCTATTTCGGGATTATTGCAGATATTACCCCTCCTGTAGCGCTCGCCGCATTTTCAGCCGCTGCGATTTCAGGTGGAGATCCGATAAAAACAGGTATTCATTCTGCCAAGCTGGCTATCGCGGCATTCATTATCCCTTATATGATTATTTTTTCACCGGCATTGCTGATGATTGATGTAACGGTTTGGGAAATCATTTGGGTTGTATTTACAGCGATGATGGGTATGATTGCGATTGGTGCGGGAATCATCGGTTATTGGTATCGCCCGATTAACTGGATTGAACGAATTATTCTAGTTGCTGCAGGTGTTGCTATGATTTATCCGGAGTCCCTATCGGATACGATTGGACTTATTGTATTTGGAATTATGTTCGTGATTCAATACGTTACTAAAAATAGAGAAAACGGTTCAAAAGTGGCCATTTCATAAAAAAGAGAGCGTCTGAAATTACTTTCAGGCGCTTTTCTATTTATCTCGAAAATAGATAGATTTAATACTTTTTATGCATTAAGTACATTTATTTGTTGATTTTCTTGAAAATCCATTATATTATTTAAATTAATTAAAAATTCAAATAATTTAAAGGGGAGAAATGATATGTCAACACTTTTAAAGTCGACGTTTGAAACATACTTATTTGACGAAGAGGTGGAATTTGAGTTAGCCGAGCAACAAGAGGTAACGGAAAGTGAAGAACGCACTCAATATCCGCAAGGGTTTTTCTCAAGCTTATAAAGGAGTTTTTAAAATGAATTTAAAAATATTACGGCGTCTATCCAGCGAAACTATTTGGATAGATGTCGTTTTTTTAGGCACTAATAATGTAGTATGCAAAAATTGTACTGTATAATAGAAGTACTAAATAATATTCGAGGTGCGTTTCATGTTAGCGGTTAATTCTACGGAACAAATGATTTTTGATTGGTTTCAATATTTCCATGCAAACCCTGAAGTAAGCTGGAAAGAGATAAAAACAACAGCAAAATTAGCAAAAATTTTAGATGATATGGGCGTAAGCTATAAAAAATTTGACGATGTGACTGGCCTTGTCGCCGAAATTGGAAAAGGCGAAGAAACAATTGCGGTTCGCGCTGATATTGATGCACTATGGCAGGAAGTGGATGGCGTTATGCAGGCAAATCACTCTTGTGGACATGATGCAAATATATCGATTGTTTTAGGTGCGCTCTATGCATTAAAGAATGAACCTTTGAAAAAGAAAATCCGATTTATTTTTCAACCGGCTGAAGAAACAGGTGGCGGGGCATTGGCGATGATTGATCGCGGTGTAATGGAAAATGTTACCCATTTATTCGGTGTTCATTTACGTCCTATGGAAGAGCTGCCATTAGGGAAAGTATCACCTGCAATCTATCATGGTGCTGCAGCATTCTTAACTGGGACAATTACTGGCATTGATGCACATGGCGCTCGTCCGCACCAGGGGAAAAATGCAATTGATGTCGTCGTAGCGATTCAGCAAATGCTGAAAAATATTCATGTCGATCCATTTGAAGTATACTCTGCGAAGATAACAAAAATTGTAGCAGATGGCGGCAGTGTCAATATTATTCCAGGTAATGCGACCTTCTCGATCGACGTGCGTGCACAGAAAAATGAAGTCTTGGCGCAAGTACAGCAGGAAGTTGATAAAGGCTTGAAACAAATTGCGGAGATGTTCGATACTGGGGTGGCATGGGATTGGATGGATGTTACACCAGGTGCGGAAGTATCATCCGAAGCGGCTGCAATTGCAGAACGCTCGATTGTTGAAGCACTTGGAGAGCAAAGTTTAGCACCGGCAGTAATGACACCGGGAAGCGATGATTTCCACTTCTATACGATCAAAAATACTGAGTTGAAGGCAACGATGATCGGCGTTGGCGCAGATCTTGGTCCTGGACTCCATCATCCGAAAATGACCTTTGATGCAAAGGCATTGCTTGATGGCGCCAAAGTAATAGCAACAACATTGAAAAACAGTGCAACGAAATAAGAAGGTAGGGCGATGCTATGAAGTTTATAGCATCGTTTTTGTTTTGCGCTTGAGTGGTTGCCGTGATATTAGAAAAGATAACCCGGATATTAGACAAACGGCGATACTTATTAGAAGATCGGATACCTATATTTGAACATCTCGGCCCTTTATTGGAACATTGGCTTACTTTATTAGAACATCAGTAGTTTATTAGAACTTTTCAAGCGATATTAGAAAAAGTAAGCCATTTATTAGAAAAACGTGCCTCCAGCAATCCGTCCAAATAAAAAAGTGCCGCGATTACTTGGCGGCACTTAAAACAAAACCTTATTTCATCGGGCAAAATCCGCAAGCCATTAAGCCGGGGATGTCTTTTGAAAAACAGCAGCTTTTGCGGACAGGCTGATTGATGAGAGCGGAAGGGCTTTTTCCGCCTGTATAATTTAGAAACAGCGATTTGTCCGAGAAGTAACGCCAAACATTTTTATCTTCAAGCATGTCCAAGTCCTCGAAAGCGCGGTCAGCCAATGCCGGATTTTCGAGTAATGTATGGAAGTGCCAAAGCATGTATCCGAAAATATTTTCCCATAAAGTAAGCGGCGAAATGGACGTTGTTTTACGTAACTGGCCAATGACGACCGATGTCTTGTATAAAATGTCCGTCATCACTCGTTCGCGCTCATCATCTTCCACATAGCGGAAGTCATTTGGGTTTATATACATCCCGAGTGTATGAATGCCGAACTCCTGTACAATAGCAAAGCGCAGATCTTCCGGCTTGCCGTCCCAAACTTCATCATACGTAGTCAGCATATAAAACTGCATTGCGACAAACATGCCGTAGCGACGTCCGAAGTGGGAAATAGCTGCAGCTTCTGTAGCAGCATTTGTAATGCCCATCATTAAATTGCGGAAATCCGTCAAATAGAAGTCTTTATGTAGATTCGCCAATGTAAATAATGGACGGTCAGGTTCTTCGGTAAAAATACTATAGGAATTTAATTGTCGTACTTGATCATAAGAAAGTGCAGGCATACATATCACCTTTTCTAAAAAAAATATTTATATTTACTATACCATTTCTCTTCCCAAACGAGATGAAAAACGCTAAAATGAATAAAACATATAAGAAAGGTTGGTTTTTAATGACGAAACCGATTTCTATACCAAGACCATTAGTTCGTGTAAATCAGTGGGTAATATTTTTATCAGTCGTTATCACATGGGTGACAGGGCAATACTGGATTTTAGGGATTCCGTTGATTGCAAATTTACTTGGGATTTTCACCGGGTTTAATCCAATTATGCGCTTTGCAAAATTGTTTTTAACAAAAGATGTTAAGTCATATATTCCTGAAGAGATTGGACAGCAAAAGTTCAATTCAGCGATTGCGAGCCTATGTCTGGCAGGCGGAATAGCAGGGTTTGCCTTTAATCTGCCAGTCGTTGGCTATAGCTTTACGATTATGGTGGCAGTTGCATCATTTGTAGCAATTTTAGGCTTTTGTATCGGTTGCTTTATGTTGTTCCAATACAAACAGTACCAATATCGCCGTTCATTAAAAAATACTTAAAAAGATTTTTGGAAATGGGTTGACAATGATACTGATAATCATTATCATTGTAACTGTAGCAAGAGCTTATTTGTAATACAGTACAAATAAGTCTGAGCTAACAACTTTTCTCCAGGAGTTTGTTAGCTCAGCCATAGCGTTCTAAACCCCCTCATTTAGAATGTAAGTTTGACTGTGTGTCAGACACTGAGTTTTTCACCCTTTATATTTTTCTTCTAGTTTTTCTTCCTTTGTTGGGAGACCCATTGCCCGTGTCGCTTACAGATACGGGTATTTTTGTGTATAAAAAAATTTCTGAAACTTTTTTGAAACTTATTTTGCATTTCTCCGTCTGTACGTTGCTTCAATAAAAAACGTAGGCGGAGGAAATGATGAAAAAGTTAATTGCAGTAGGGTTTATCGCTATATGCGTATTATTCCTGACAATTGAATATAGAGGTTCAAGTGAACAGATTGAACGAGCGGTTGCAAACGAAAAGGATATGGCAGGTAGAGAAAATGGAACCCAAATAGAACAGGCAACACATCTATTTGAAAAAGTTATCGTCCTGAATGAGGAACAGCCGATTTATATAAAAGATAATACGCTCACTGAAATTGGAGTGGTACATCCGAATACTTCTTTTGCAATTGTAGGAGAAGATGAGCTTTATTATGAACTACGATTCGGAAAAATTTCAGCCTTCATAAAAAAAGGTAGTGCCACTGTAGAAAAGCGATCGCTTCAGACGTTAGTAAATACAGAAATAACAAACTCAATCAAAACGACAGAACAAACAAAAGTATATGAAGAAAAAAATCTTACGAGCAGTGTGTTGCTGCAGCTTTCACAAGGGTTTCGCTACCCGGTAGTGGGGGAGGTTGATGAGTGGTTTGTCATCAAAGTAGGAGAACGTGCCGGTTATATACATAAATCATCAGTTGAAATAGATGAAGGAATTCCAGTTTTAGTGTATCATCATATTTTGCCGAAAGAAGAAATGGTGACAAATGCAAGTACGGTTTCTGTGCAATCATTTGAACAGCAAATGGCCTTTTTAGCTGAAGAGCAATTTACAACAATTTCGACAACACAGCTTTATGATTATTTGGAAGGTCGCCATATTTTACCTGTTAATTCGATTCTCATTACATTTGATGATGGTTTATTATCGACGAAGGTCTATGCCTATCCAATTTTAAAGGAACATGGATTTTCAGCGGTACAGCATATTATATCTTCTCGTACAGGACGTTTTGAAGGTGAACAAGTATTTGACGGCAAAGGACCGCTCCAATTTTTCACAGCCGAAGAGATGCAGCTAATGACAGATGTGTTTCAGTACGAAGCGCACACACATAACTTGCATCAGTTCAGTAAAGGAGCAGGAATCGCATTAGAGTTGTCATCCGCTGACATTGCGAAGGATTTGCAGCAAAATGTAAACATGCTGCCGAATGCGACTTCTTTAGCGTATCCATTTGGTCATTACGATAAAGATATGATCGCAGCGATGAAGGAAGTAGGGCTGTTAATCGGTTTTACGACAAATGAAGGCTATGCTAATATGCAGCAGTCAAATTATGAGGTCAATCGTTTCGGCATAACGGAAAATAAAACATTTGAACAGTTCACGTCCTTTGTAAAGGGGGTGGACTGGTCTTAAGGATATAAGAAGGTGTTAATCGTTACATGAGAGAATTTGATGCAATTGTTGATGAGCACACGCGTTATCTAGTACGCATTGCTTATTTGTACGTTAAAAATTGGGCTACCGCCGAGGACATCGTACAGGAAGTGTTTGTAACATACTTTCAAAGGAGCGACCAGTTTCGCAATGAGTCGTCATTGAAAACGTATTTAACAAAAATGACAGCCAATCGCGCAAAAGATTATTTACGCTCATGGAAGCATAAAAAGGATGTCGTTTTTGAGACGATCTTTGCTCAAACGAAAGGGACGGACGAAGAGGTCATACAAAAAGAGCATCTTGCATCACTTGAACAAAAGTTATTCCAGCTACCACTGAAATATCGTGAGCCGCTCATTTTATTTTATTATGACGAACAGTCCATTGCCGATATTGCACAGTATTTACAGCTGAATGAAAATACGGTGAAAACACGTTTGCGTCGAGCAAAGCAACAATTGAAAGAGTTTTTTAGCGAAGAGGGATTGGAGGAATGATGCATGGATCCATTTAAAAAACAACTGGATGAAATGATGGGTGATACACGCTTGCAGGAAAGTCGTATTAAGCAACGTGTGAAATCTGAATTGACCCCGCCCGCCCGAAAACAGAAACGTTCATGGCATGTTCAATTAGTGACGGCAGCTGTTGCAGCAGTTGCGGTATTCCTATTTATGACGGCCGTTCCTTTTACGCAAAATTCGGGAAATGAAGGACGGGGTGCCCCTTATGACCCGCTTGATGATTTAGCGGAAATTGCTACTCTTCAAAAAAAGAAGCAATTATCAACAATCGATTATGCTTCCTTTGCACAGCTACCAGTGCTGGAACAATTATCGGATTTACAGTATGTAGATAAAGAAACCTTTACACTTGCAGGGAAAAAGGGACTTTACCATACAGTGATAGAACGTCAGGAAAATTTATTTGATGAAGCTGTATATGAAGCAGGCGATGTTGTACGAACGATGACAAATACGAGCAGTCATTTACCAATTTACGAAAACGCCTATTATGAAGTAGTCGCTGTTCCAGGAGACCGTGTCGTTTTGCAGGACGGCAAGCTAACGGTAAATGGGAAGCCTGTAAGATCGGAATTAAAAGAAATGTATGAGGAAAACGGCAATACGATTGCAGGAGGCTACGATCAATTATTAAATGCGCGTGAATACTTTTTGGTGAATCATTTCCCGGCAGAAAATACAATGCAGGCAGGAACAATTACCGCTGTGCATAAAATTTACGGGGAAGTCGTAGCATTGGCAGAGCAAAGTACAACAGCATCAATTTATTTTGGTTTAGAAAATGACTATTCACCAGAACAATATTTTGATCTTTATTTGTATGATCAGATTTTTGGAGATGGGTCAGTAAGTAAAAGATTATCGGCTAGTGACATTCCATTTCCGCACTCGAACCGTTTAGGCGAACTGTTTTTGGAAGCATCTTACCGAACTGTTACGTATTTATCCGAATCAGAAGTGGAAATACGCTACCAGTACGACCGTGAATCTGTTGGGGAATATGTATTCAAAATGTATAAAGATCCGACCGGCATTTGGCAGTGGGGAATGTAGGAAAAAGGGGTAGTGACGAAGATGTCGCTACCCTTTTTCATTTGCTGCTTGTAATCTTTTATTCATAAGTACTGTGTGATAGCTATGTAGCAGCATGCCGATAATGATGACCGCCAGTCCGATTAAAGCAATCGGCTGCGGGAGTGGTACACTTAGTAAAATCATTTCACCGACCATCGCAAAAAGAACTTCTGTCGATTGTGTTGCTTCAACTGCCGCCAGTTTTCCTTGGTCATGGCGCACACGGTCTGTAGCGATAAAGAATAGTATTGTGGCAATGACGCCCGAAGAAACAGCAACGAGCAGTGATTGATACACTTGGCTCGCGGATGGAAGGCCAACAGTAAACAATGCATAGATTGCAAGCAAGATCCATGCAGGCAAGGAAGCGATTGTCATCCCTAGAACCCGTTGAAACGGATCCACTCTACCGCCGCAAAGTTCCATCATTTTCCGGTTGCCGAGAGGGTAGGCAAATGCCGCAACGACAACGGGTAGTATACCGAGGAGCAGGCTATCCATTGAAACCGATTGTGCTTGCGGAATTTGGATAAGCAAAATCCCGAATAGAATAATGCCTGAGATGCCGAGTGAAATAAGCGGAATTTTTGCCCTGATGTTTTTTCCGGCAATGGTCGTAATGAAAAGAGGGGCAAGCAATACACCTGCTACAATCGTAAATTGCCATGTACCTGATACGAGCCAGCCTGGACCGAATGCCGCGGCAAATGTAAGCGGCGCATAAAATAATACAAACCCGACAAAGCTCCAAATGAGCCACGCACCTGGATGTTCTTTCATTTCACTCGATAAAATACGAAATCCGACTTTTCCCCGAATCGCGACAATGGCAATAAGAAAAGGAAGCATGAAGAAATAGCGGAGCGAAGAACTCCATAGCCAGCTGCCGCCTTCCAATTCCATTGAATGATTCAATACAAATGTAACCGCAAAAAATAAAGCCGCTAAAATGCCAATCAGTATTTCCTTCATCACACACCTCGCTTAATTGTATTGAATTTTCTGTCTATTAAGTATACAAAAAAATGAAGCGAAAGTAATCGCTCCATTCAATTTCAATCATCATAATTTCGCCGTCTAGGCTAAAGCGCCAACTCCTCGGCCATTTCGGTCCCTCCGTGCAAAAGTGGTAAAGCGTTTACTTTTGCGTCGGGCCCTCCAATGTCTGAGGCTCACACGATGTGAGTCATTGGGGGCATGCCACAAAGACGTGGCGTTTTGCCCACTCGGAGTTGGACGGGCGCTTTAGCACTTTTGTTCTAACGCTGTTCAAATAACTGAACAATTTCAATAATGACTTCCGTCGCTTTTTCCATTGTTTCAGCTGATACAAATTCATATTTGCCGTGCATATTTTCGCCGCCTGCAAATATATTCGGTGTCGGCAAGCCCATGTATGAAAGCTGGGAACCATCAGTACCGCCGCGAATTGGCTCAACAATCGGCGTAATATCAAACTTAGAAAACGCTTCTTTTACAATGTCGACGATTTCCATAACAGGCTCGATTTTTTCGCCCATATTATAGTATTGATCCTCAATCGCTACTGTAATTGCTTCCTCACCGTATTTCTCCTGTAACTCTTTGCCGACCTTTGCCATATACGCTTTTTTCTCTTCGAATTTAGCGCGGTCATGGTCACGGATAATGTAAGACATTGTTGTTTCTTCAATGCCGCCGTTGAAATGCATTAAGTGGATAAAGCCTTCATAGCCGTCCGTCTTTTCAGGAACCGCATCTTTTGGCATTTCGTTTTGGAATTCAATCGCCATTGTAATCGAGTTCACCATTTTATTTTTCGCCGAACCCGGGTGGATATTCGTACCGCGTGTTGTTACTTTTACGCCAGCTGCATTAAAGCTTTCGTATTGTAACTCACCAAGCGGACCTCCATCCATCGTGTATGCATAATCCGCACCGAATTTCTCGACATCAAATTTGTGTGGACCGCGCCCGATCTCTTCGTCAGGTGTAAATGCTACACGGATTTTCCCGTGCTTGATTTCCGGATTTTTCACTAAGTATTCCATCGCCGTCATAATTTCAGCGATGCCGGCTTTGTCATCCGCACCAAGCAATGTATTGCCATCTGTTGTGATTAACGTTTGGCCAACATAGTTCTTTAAGTTCGGGAAGTAGTCCGGTGCCATTACTAATCCATTTTTTAATGTAATCGCTTCACCGTCATAGTTATCGATGCGCTGAGGCTGTACATTTGTTCCTGTGTAATCCGATGTTGTATCAACATGCGCTAAAAAGCCGAGTGTCGGTACGTCTTTGTCTGTATTGGATTCAAGTGTTGCAAAAAGGTAGCCATTTTCGTCAAGTGTAATGTCTGTTAAACCGATTGCTGCCAATTCATCTTTTAATACATGTAATAAATCGAATTGCTTCATTGTAGAAGGGGTTGTGTCAGAGTTGAAATCTGATTGTGTATCAATTTTTGCATAGCGTACTAAACGTTCAATTACTTTCTCTTTCATCCGAAAAAGACCTCCTAAATACTTATTGCTTTCATTCTACACTTTTTATTTCGGTTTTTGAACTAATTATCTTCATTCAGCGGCTACTTTAAGTACCCGCTGAATGAAGATAAGCCTCTGGCAGATGTCACAGATTTTTTAAATGAATAATGAAGTCAGCCTAAATACGTCACATCGTGTGACAACGGCTGACTGACCCACATCCTGTGGGTCTAAAAAATCTGGACGCGATTACGCTTTAGCGTAATCGATCATAATCATTTATGCTGAGCATGAGGAAAAACTGTGCGCCGTAATACGTAAACATAATCAGGATATGTGAATAAGCAACATCAAACATAAAACGGTTAATGGCCAAAACCGAATCCGACATGATAAAGAGGATGGCGCCGATGACAGCAAACTTACTGCCTGTTCGGAACGATGTCCATCCCATCGTTAAAATCACTAAAATATAAGCAATCACTGCAACGGCAAGTACAGTTTCTCCTTTTTGAAGCAGACTTCCTGCAATCCAGAACATCATAACCGCACCATATAAAGCTAAAAAAATCTTTACGTACAGTGGTGTATTCTGCTGATTTGTTGAGCGGAAAGCAAAAATATAGAAAATATGACCGACCAGAAAAAAGCTCAGTCCAATGATGAACCACTGCAATGTATAGTCGCCAACCGCACAGAAAATTAAACCAATAGAAATCAGCCAGTAATATGGAGACTTCACATGTACTTTCGTTAAAAATGCGAGCACTATAAGGAAAATCATTGGCAAAAGCTTAAAGACCATTTTTAGTGAACTATCGATCGTTTCAAAAAAGAACACATAGTACAAGCCAAGCCCGAAGAAAAGTAAAATCAGAACTTTACGAGCCATCTATTAACCCCCTAAGTAAAAATATTTATATAAAATTACTGAAAAACCAAACTATCATTTTATAAAAATGCAATATATGCTCTATTATGCCAGAAATTATGCAGTTTTACTTGTTTATGAATCTTTTTGGGAGGTTATTCGTACATAGTAAGTAAGAGAGGGTGATTGTTATGGGACAATTATTGCTAATAACGGCAATTGGATCACTTTTGATCACATTATTATTAATGCCGTTATCAAAGAAAGTTCGCAATAAGGAGCTTTCATCAAAAACATTTACGAGCTTATTCATTACGACATTTATTGTAAGCTTTATTTCAGTATTCTTAACAGTATATATTTCAAAAATCGATCTAAGCTGGACGATTTTCTTATACGTAATACCTGTTGTAGCGATTATTGGGGCAATATTTGCTGTTGGTAAGGAGCAAAAAATTAAATCAGCCATCGTGCTTGTTGGCATTATTGGGATCGGCTATTTAGTAAGTGCACCATTTTTAAATGCAAATGAAAAATTCAAATCTTCAGAGATGAAAGAAAAAACGGAAATTTCGTCGTTTGATGAGACGAAAACACCGGCAAGTGTACCGCCAAAATTTGTTAAAAACAAAATGAAAAAAGCGTTTGGACAGGTGCCAAACACGAGCTATTATGAATTAGGAAACCTGCAAATTCAAAAAGTAAATGATCAGTATGTTTACATTGCACCTGTAGAGTTTTCAGGATTCTTTAAATGGTTCAATGGAAAAACAACACCTGGTTATTTCACGATGAGTGCTACAGATTCAAGCGATAATCCAAAGTTTGTGAAGGCTGAAATGAGCTATGTTCCATCTGCTTATTTAAATAAAAACCTGGAGCGTCATATTCGTCTTCAAAATCCATCATTAATTTTCTACGGAGATCCGCAGCTTGAAATTGATGAGGATGGTAAACCGTATTACATCCGTTCTTACGGGGAATTTATTTCGGCACGTAACGGCTTTGATGTAAAAGGGGTTGTACTTGTTGATGCGGAGACGGGTGCAACAGAGAAAATCGCGATTGCAGATGTACCGGCATTTATCGATGGTGCGGTATCACCTGAAGCGGTAAGTTTGCAAAATAGTTATTACGGTAACTATGTGCACGGGTTCTGGAACAGTCTAGTCGGTAAAAAGGATGTTAAGTTGCCGAGTGATGAAGGTACGGAAGCAAATGTAAGTCCGATCTTTATGGAAGATGGGGAAATGTATTATTTCACTGATTTTACAAGTCCGAAAGAGGGCGTTGACTCGATGCTTGGTTATGCATTAACACATGCACGTACCGGTGAAGCGACGTACTATACCGGAAATTTGGAAGAGTCTTATATGGATTCCCAAGGCGCTCTTGAAATTATCGAGAAAAAGTTCATCGAAAAAGAATGGGAAGGTGAAATGCCGATCCTTTACAACTTCTACGGTGAAGCGAGCTGGCTGTCAGCTGTACTCGATGCGAACGGATTCCTGCAAAATTACTTTATCGTGTCAGCAGCAAATCCTGAAATTTCGGCGTATGGTACAACACCAAATGAAGCGTTAAGACTTTATAAAACAGCGCTAAGCCGTGGCGGAAGTACGGTAGACGGTACTTCAAATGCCGAAGAAGCAAAGGCGACGGTAAAAGTCGTGCGTGTTTATAAAGAGCGTGTAGGTGATTTCACGATCGTATCATTCCTGGCAAATACAGGTGAAAACTTCATTGTTTCTACAGAAGTTGCACCGTTTGCAATTTACTTGCAAGAAGGCGATCAGGCGACCATTACGTATGCGAAAACAGGGGAAGATTTCCAGCCAGTAAAAGCATTGCAAATTGAAGGATTGAAATAAATAAAGAAATTTGGGCAGAAGTAGAAGTACCGCTGGATAAGAAGAAAACCCTTATTAAGAAACGGATACTTTGTAAAATTGATTGGAATGTAGGGCGACTCCGGCGGGAACAGCACGACGCCTGAGACTACAGGCTCAGGCCGTGCCCGCGGAAAGCGTCCCGGAATGGAAATCAATTTTTAACGCTCAGCAAAAAATGCTATTTTTCTCATAGAGAAAAATAGCATTTTTGGTTTATTAGCCTACTTCCAAGTGAAACCTTGTGAAGCGAGAAACTCTTTCATATGTGGACGATTTTGTTCTACTAAGTAATCAGCCATTTGCTTCGTCCATGTTGCCGTCTTTTGATTTGAAGATCGGCTGCTGTAATAGTCTTCCATAATCCCATCATACTCATCTAGAAGCGTATCGTATTTATCAACATCATAGCCATTTTCATGCAATACCGCAGCTACTGGTAAACGTGGTTTTGTTTCATTGCGTTTTGTCGGTGTACCAATCGTCATCGCAAATAGCGGGAAAACATATTCCGGTAAATTGAACAGCTCGCTAATTTCCTTAGGATTTGTACGGGCACCGCCAATATAGCAAATGCCATAACCCATTGATTCAGCTGCAATAACAAAGTTTTGGGCAAATAATGCAACGTCTGCTACACCTACAAGCACGTTTTCAGCCGTGTCAGCAGAAATATCGACTCCGTGTTTTTGACCAGCTACCTGCAAACGTTTGAAATCTACGCAAAACAAGAAAGAGGCACCAGCTGTTTTGAATTGGAATTCGTTTTTAGACAGTTCACCCAGCTTAGTTTTCTTTTCTTCATCCGTTACCCAGATAACACTGTATGCCTGCACAAAATGCGAGCTTGCCGCCATTTGTGCTGTTTCAATTAAATCGATGACAGTTTCTTTTGAAATTTCCTCACCTGTATATTTGCGAACAGATGTGTGACTGCGTAATAATTCTTTTGTATTCACGTGAACATCTCCCTTTTATGTAATAAAAAACTTGATTGTATATCCTTCAAGCTTATTTTAGTCAATATTTTAGTTGAAGTCGATTATAAGCGTCTATTCAATTCATAGGGAGGGGATTTTTGCATATCGTTAAATACAGATAAGAGTAATCAGAATAGAAATCAGAATAGAAATCAGAAAATTTTAATTTTTTGTGTTGACATATAGGATTAGTATGTTTTATACTGAGACTCAACGATGGAACACAAATCACATAACTCTTATCAAGAGCGGCGGAGGGAATAGGCCCTGAGATGCCCGGCAACCAGTAAGTGATGAACTGACTAAGGTGCTAAATCCTACAAAATGGACAATCATTTTGAAAGATAAGAGGAGGCAAACTTGCTCATGCGCAACCCTCTTCTTAACTGAAGAGGGTTTTTTTCATTTAAAAAATCCTCCTCAAAAACACCGATTTCACCATCGATTAAATTTTTGGGGGTATTAAAATGACAAATTTAAGACCAGAAACATTATTATTACACGGGGGTCAAAAGCCAGACCCGGAAACAGGAGCAATTGCAGTTCCGGTTTACCGTACAACGGCCTATGCATTTAATGACACAGCTCATGCGCAACGTCTATTTGCATTACAGGAAACAGGCAATATTTATTCAAGAATTATGAACCCGACAGTCGGGGCATTTGAGGAACGGGTTGCTTTATTAGAAGGGGGCACAGCTGCAGTAGGGCTTTCATCTGGCGCAGCAGCAGTAGCATTTTCTATTTTAAACGTAGCCGGTGCAGGGGATGAAATTGTTGCGGCAGGTTCACTTTACGGTGGGACTTATAATTTATTCGCGACAACATTGCCTCGTTACGGCATTACAGTAAAATTCGTAGATGAATCAAAGCCTGAAAATTTCCAAGCGGCAATCACTGATAAAACGAAGGCAATCTTTGCTGAAATTATCGGAAATCCAAGCTTGAAAGTACTGGATATTGAAGCGGTAGCAAACATCGCCCATGACAATGGTCTTCCTTTATTAATCGACAGCACATTTGCTTCCCCATATGGAAGTAATCCGATTGAATTCGGCGCGGATGTTGTCATTCATTCTGCAACAAAATGGATTGGCGGTCATGGAACGACGATTGGAGGAATTGTCGTTGATGCCGGGAAGTTTGACTGGACGCAAGGAAGACATCCAGGATTTACAGAACCGGATACTTCTTACCATGGTCTACGCTACGGAATTGACACAGCAGGCGCTGCATTTGCGACAAAGCTTCGTGTTCAACTATTGCGTGATTTTGGTCCAACATTATCTGCTGACGCGGCATTTAATTTCCTGCAAGGACTTGAAACGCTTCATTTGCGTATTGTCCGACACAATGAAAATACACAGAAAGTTGCCGAGTATTTAAGAAACCACCCATTTGTGGAGTACGTGAATTACAACGGCTTTGAAGATTTTGCGACACATGATTTAGCGAAAAAGTATTTGAAAAACGGATTCGGATCAATCATTACGTTCGGTATTAAAGGGGGACGTGAAGCTGGCCGCCAAGTAATCGATAACGTGGAATTGTTCTCACATGTAGCGAACGTTGGCGATGCCCGTTCATTAATTATTCATCCTGCGAGCACAACACACCAACAGTTATCTGCGGAAGAATTAAAAACTGCTGGCGTATCGGAAGAGCTCATTCGCTTATCGATCGGGTTAGAAGCAGCGGAAGATATTATCGCGGATTTAGAGCAGGCATTAGCGAAAGTTGCAGCGGAAGTTGGAGTAGAAACAAACGCATAATGCTTTAAAAAAAGCTTAGCTTTTCCCATTCGAAAAGCTAAGCAATTTTTAGAAAATTAATCCCTACTATTTTTATAAGTTTTATTGACAAATTAAATACCTAGTAATACAATTGGGATAATTATATTACCAACCAGAAAAATTTAAAGTGATGTTGCAGCATCATTGGAAGAAAAGGAGTTGTTCAACATGGGGAAAGTATACAGTGCACAAAACGTTGCAGCCTATATTATTTATGAACTAAATGACGTAAAGGAATTTGTGAATGCTTGTGCGATCCAGCAAATTTTGGCGGATGTGAATACGATGTGGCAGCATGTTTTCGGACACAGTGCTTTCTCAGAACAAGCTCACGATCTTGCCACAGCGGGTTATGTTGTAAAAGAAGTCGCCGAGGAATACAAAATTCATGGTACAGCCCATATTTTGTCACCAGCTAGAGAGTGGTTCTTAAAATATGGGGAATTTCAGTTAGTAGAGCGCCCATACGCGGTCCCTGACTTCTCGGCAAAAGAGGAAATCGTCATGACCAAGATTTTAACTGCCTATCGTTTACGGGCATATAATGATATAAACGAGGCAGTATAAAATAATTCCGGAACACTAGCGAGCCCCCTTGCTAGTGTTTTTTTTATTTGGTGATTTTTTCGTACGATGTATGGGGTTTATTAGAATTATGAAAACGGTTATTAGAAGAAGTTTTGGGGATATTAGAAGAAAAGTAGATGTTATTAGAATTTGGGTGAACTTGAAGGTTGGGTACGTATATTTTCCGGGCAAGAAACGGGTGCTGAAACCGGTGTTGGCGATTTATTAGAACAATGATGAGTGATATTAGAAGAAGTGTGAGCGATATTCGCAAATTGAGCGAGGATATTAGCAAATTGCGACCCCATTTTAGAACATTATCCGGTTATATTAGAAGATCGCAATTTTATTAGAACATTTCAAAATATATTAGACGAATTCCGAATATATTAGAAAATAACAAAACGCTCTCAACCGCTTAGCCCCAAACACAAGTAGTGACTGGAAATATTACCATCATAGTCTCCAAATTAGCTCTTAAAAAATAAAATTTGAATGAATATTGACCGTTTACAGTAAACAAATGTCCTTCTAGGCGAGATTATCCTTGTTTTCATGTATTATATAGGATAGAATTTTCTTTAAGATAAATTTTTCGAATTATTCGTTAATATATGCGTGTTAAGAATTTGGAGGAGAAAGGCAATGGCAACAATCAAGGCAGCGATCTTAGGATTTGGCACAGTAGGTCAGGGAATTTACCATATTTTAAATGAAAAGAGGCAGGAGCTTCGCGAAAAGCTGGGTGTTGAACTGGAGGTCGCGAAGATTTTAGTAACCGATGCAAGCCGTGAGCGTGTACCGGGCACAAAACATTTAATGACGGAATCAATGGATGACGTACTGGCGGAAAATAATCTGCAAGTTGTATTTGAAGCGATTGTAAATGAAGAGCCTGCATTCACTTACTTAAAACGTGCTGTTGAGGCAAAATGTCATGTCGTTACAGCGAATAAAGTAATGCTTGCAAAACGGGGCGAGGAGCTCGAAGCATTGGCGAAAGTAAATGGTGTATTCGTCGGCTTTGAGGCAACGGTAGCAGGTGGTGTGCCTATTATTAAAACAATGAAAAATATTCTTCTGGTCAACGAAGTAAGCTGCGTTCAAGGAATTTTAAATGGAACGACAAACTATATTTTAACAAAGATGCGTGCAGAGGGCTGGAGCTTTGAACAAGCATTAAGAGAAGCACAGCAATTAGGATATGCAGAAGCGGATCCATTTAACGATGTATCGGGTCAGGATGCATTTAAAAAGCTGATGATTTTATCGAGCCTTGCATTTGGGGAACAGCCAAATTGGGCAGATGTAGAAGTGATCGGAATTGATACAATTTCATCAGAACAAGTAGCGGAAGCAACAGCGCAAGGTCTTCGCTATCGTCATGTGGCGGAAGTGGAAAAACTCGAAGACGGTACAATTCATGCAAAAGTGGCACCACTATTAGTGAACAATGAACATCCGCTTTACCCTGTAGATGATGTGTTCAATGCGGTGACGATGGAGACAAACTATATCGGAACATTATCCGTAATTGGGCCTGGCGCCGGGATGTATCCGACAGCAAGTGTAATGGTAGAGGATTATGCTGAAATTATCGGGAAACGTGCAGGGTTTACAGTCACTATTTAATAAGAAGAGATTAAAAAGAAGCGAACTCGATGAACGAATTCGCTTCTTTTCTATTAGTCCTCATCTTTTATATCGACATCTTCGGGAATCGGAGTGTTTTTCCAAATTTCAATTTCTTCTTTAATTCGTTCGAGTTGCTGATGGTACGTATCAAATTGCGCACTATTAATTAAAAAGTGTTCACCATCATGCACTGCTTTAATGCGACCGGCATAAATGTACTGTAAAACCTGATGTTCAGGCATGCCTATATCTGCTGCAGTTTGTTCTACTGTTTTAAACATCATGATGCCTCCTTTTTAGTTTTAGTTAATCTTATTATAAATCGATTTTAACAAAACTTCATCTCGTATGGACTTCTAACGTATGATAGCATAATTAATAAAAATGGGGTGTAGGATGTGAATATTTTACCGTATGTGTTTGTGCTTTTGGCCGCCATGCTTTGGGGGACAGTCGGAACAACACAAACCTTTTTAACGCAAGGGATTTCTTCGTTTGCGGTAGCATGTGTAAGGTCGGGTATTGGCGGAGGCGTTTTACTTGTTGCAGTTTTGGCAATGCGGAAAATTTCCTTTCGTAATTGGTCATGGAAGTGGACCATTTTAGCGGCGATCGCCATTGCTCTATTCCAAAGTCTGTTTTTCACATCTGTCCGCTTTACAGGAGTTGCAGTAGGAACGGTCGTAACAATCGGCAGCGCGCCTGTATTTGCGGGATTCATCGAGTGGATCTTTTGGAAAGTACGGCCAACTCTCGTATGGGCAATTGCAACAGTGCTCGCCATCGTCGGCTGCCTGCTGTTATTTATGAATCAAGGTGAGACGGCAATCAACCCGCTTGGCATAGGGTTAGCATTGGCTGCAGGTTCCATGTTTGCCCTTTATACGAATGTGAGTAAGCAGTTGATGAAACGGGAAGAAACATTGCCTGCTGTTGCAATGACTTTTTCAATTTGCGCCTTGTTTTTATTGCCGTTCGCAGCAAAAGACGGTTTTGGCTGGCTGACAGAAGGCGTGAATATATGGCCGATTCTTTTTATGGCACTTGCTGCTACAAGTTTGGCATACATATTATTTTTAGGCGGCTTGAAGAAAATCAGTTCGTCGGCCGCGGTAACATTGAGCTTAGCCGAACCTTTAACAGCCGCATTACTCGGTGTGTTTTTAGTAGGGGAACATTTAACATTTGTTTCATGGATTGGTGTTAGTCTGTTATTAGGTGGAATAATTGTGTTAACATTCGGCACAAAGAAAGCTGCTTCATAGGAGGCAGTTTTTTTGCTTTGTTGTGAAAAAAATTACTGATGTGGCACTGTGGCTGAGTTTATTAGCCGATACTGTGTTGAAAGTAGAAAGTTCTGGCCCGAAAGTGGAACCATTTAAATGAAAAGTAGAATCTTTAGCGGTGAAAGTAGAACAAAACGCGTGAAAAGTAGAACCCGCTGTTTTATTAGCCGATACTGTGTTGAAAGTAGAAAGTTCTGGCCCGAAAGTGGAACTTTTTAAATGAAAAGTAGAATGTTTAGCGGTGAAAGTAGAACCGGCTATTTTTATTAGACAATACTTCCTCTAAAGTAAAATCTCATTTAATGTAAAATAAGAAATCTTAAGAATTTCTTCAGATTTACAGTAGTTAGATGTTAAGAAATGGGCTTTATTATAAACTTATAAGAAAAAGTTGGCTCTTCATTAAATAGTGGAGATGATAAGAAGGTTGATTGGAATGTAGGGGAGGCGACTCCAGCTGGAACAGCACGAGCGAGAGACTACAGGCTCGAGCCGTGCCCGCGGAAAGTGTCCGACCCGGAATGGAAATCAACCACTTGCTATGATGGAGAACAAGAAAGTTGTGAGGTGAGCAAGATGAATCAGCTGACGGTGCTCGTAACAGATGACGATCAGGACATCCGGGACGGCATAGAAATTTATTTGAAAAATGAAGGTTACCGGGTGTTAAAAGCGGCAGACGGGCTTGAGGCAATCGAACTGCTTGAACAAAATGAAGTACACTGTATGATTTTAGACATCATGATGCCGAAGATGGATGGGATTACCGCCACATTCAAAATTCGTGCAGAACGCAATATCCCGATTATTATGCTCAGTGCAAAGGCGGAACAAAGCGATAAAATTCATGGGCTTTCAGTAGGTGCGGACGATTATATTACAAAGCCGTTCCACCCGCTTGAACTGATGGCACGCGTCAAGTCCCAGCTAAGACGCTATGTCAACTTCGGCACGGCAGGAGAAGCCGCTCCGCTTGTTGAAGGACTGGAGCTGGATGCTGCAGCCCGGGAAATCCGTGTGGACGGAGAACCTGTCAAACTGACACCGACTGAGTATAAAATAACTGAGCTTCTACTAAAAAATGCGGGGCGCGTCTATTCAATCAGCGATATTTACGAACTCGTATGGAATGAACCCGCGTATAACGCAGAGAATATTGTTGCCGTGCATATCCGGAAAATCCGTGAAAAAATCGAAGCCGATCCGAAAAATCCCCGTTATTTAAAAGTGGTGTGGGGATTGGGTTATAAAATTGAAAAGTAAAATTTTTTCTTGGGTTGGAGCTCTCGGCGCGGTGATCGGTTTTTATTTTATCGGGACTTATTTTATCGACTATTTGACAGGGCGATTCGTGCCCTTAGTAAAGCAATTCCTATATTTTCTATAATTAAGTGAGGAGGAAGGAAAAATGAAAAACAATAAATTATACCTCCAGCTTTTTCTTATGTTTGTGGTGGCAACTGCACTCAGTTTAATTTTTACTAATGGCGGTCGTTATTTAGGAAAAACTTTTTATGAATCGCAAAACTATAACAACGAGGCAGAGAACTTAGTTTACGAGTTCTCGCAATATGTGTTTAACACGCCGACGGAAGAGGAATTTAAAGGGGCTTTAACAGTATCGGATGAGGAAATGTACGATTACCGTACATATTACGGCTCCCTTGCTGAGCAAATTCAAAATATTAAAGAGCAGTATTCAAGCGAAATAAACGCAACACAAGATCAGGAAGTAATTGAGGCAATCGAACAAGAACGTGATGCCAAAATTGCTGACATTAAGAAAAACTTTGAAGATGATGAGTATGTAAAAGAAAAAATACTAGTAATTAAGAAAAAAGCAATTCAGCAGAAGCTAAAAGAAATTGAAAGAGAAAAGAAAGAAGTTTTGAGCAAATACAATCACTTTGCTTATGAATTTAAAGATGAAAAAACCGGAGAAGTTTACCGTAATGGCGATATTAGTGAAAAGAGTGTCTTTAAAAAACAAGTAAATAATGTAGGGAAAAACCTCTCAGGTCTCTATCCGCTTAATTATTATGAGTATGATAGCATGGGGATTCTGCAAGATAGCTATACACTTGAGCAGGATTTATCGGATATTTCGGGTGTTGTAACTGTGCCGGCTAGTTGGATCGCAAACACTCATATAAGCAATGAAAAAAGTGCGTTTATCATTACGAAATATGTGTATTACGGCATTATTCTTGGGGGAATTATCAGTTTCGTTTTATTGATGACTTCTTTAAAACCGACGCTTGAACAGTTCAATCGTAAGTTCCAGCTACGTGAATTATTTGAACGTTTCCCTATTGATATTCGCATCGTAGCAACGCTTATTGCAACATACTTCGCGTTTATATTTAATGATTCTTTTACAGGATCCATACAGAAGCTAATTTATTACTATACTGATAATCGTTCCGGTTTTCTTACGGATTTCATCGTAACAGGCGTTATCAGTTTTGCGCTTATTGTTGCAATTGTCTTTATGGTTGTCTCCATATGGGTAAGTTTAAAAGAGCAGCGTGACTTGGAGAAAATCTGGCCGGAGACATTTACGGCGAAGTTTGTAGATGGTGCCATCTCAATGTTTGAAAATCGTTCAATCGGGATGCAGTCACTAATATTGCTTCTTGTTGTTTTCCTTGGAGGCTTTGGATTTGCCGTTGTTATGACAGCAGGCAGTTTCGGTGTTTTCCTGTTCTATATGTTTTTATTTGTAGTGTTCTTTATTCCGGCACTTTACATTTTTATGCGTCGTATGGGCTACCTGAACCGTATTATGCAGCATACTGAAAACATGGCGCATGGCCGTCTCACAAAAGATTTAAAAGTGAAAGGGAAATCTCCGTTAGCGAGACATGCCGAAAATTTAAATGGGCTTCGTGAAGGTGTCCGTAACAGTATGAATGAACAGGCAAAAAGTGAGCAGATGAAAACAGAGCTCATTACGAATGTCAGCCATGATTTGCGTACACCGCTCACATCAATTATTACGTATACGGATTTACTGAAGAATCCAGCAATCACAGAGGAAGAGCGAAAAAAATATATCGACATTTTAGATGCGAAATCGAATCGTTTAAAAACATTAATTGAAGATTTATTTGAAGTATCGAAAATGGCAAGCGGCAATGTAGAAATTACGAAACAGCGCATCGACTTAGCACAACTGTTGCAGCAGGCAGTCGGTGAGCATGGAGAAGACTTTGCAGCAGCCAATTTGGATTTGCGTATCAATATCGCAGAACAGCCGATTTATGCTCGTGTGGACGGGCAAAAATGGTGGCGTGTCATTGATAACTTAATTATTAACGCACGTAAATATTCGTTGGAAGGCACACGTGTTTACGTCAACTTGAAGTCGCATGAGGGGAATGCCGAATTGACTGTGAAAAATGTAGCGAAATACGAGCTGAACGAGGAAGCGTCCCAGTTAATCGAGCGTTTCAAACGTGCCGATACATCACGTCATACAGAAGGCTCAGGACTGGGGCTAGCCATTGCACAGTCAATTGTTGATTTGCATGACGGGCAACTGGACATCGCAGTTGATGGGGATCTGTTTAAAGTGACGGTTAGTATTCCAACAGATAAATAAGGAATGAAAACTGCAGCGAGGGGTGTGTGCCTTGCTGTAGTTTTTTATTTTGGTGGTGCGCGTGGGATATATTGGAAGAAAAAAGTATTATTAAAAAAGTGCATCGGATATTTGAAATTTCGGATCTGTTATTCGAAAAGTTCATGCACATATTAGAAAATCCGGCGAGGCTATTAGAAAACCCGGTTTTATTAGAACAAGTGAATGCCATATTAGAAAAAAGCCGGATTTATTAGAAAACCGCAACAGATCGTCTTTGACTTTTTAAAAGATGATAATATTATTGACTAACGCCATAAGTCCAAAATATAGTAAAATAGCACATTGTAGATAAAAAATAAGTTAGGAGCAACATTCCGATGCGTATACTTTTAGGAATAGTAGCATTAGCGATATACAGTGGTCTCACTTTTTATCTTGGCTGGAATTTTAGGGCATGGCTGTTGTCGATTCAGCAATTTCGCTGGCCAATTATTTATTGGACAGTGCTGTTTCTCGTATCATACGGTTATTTTATAGGAAAGCTCCATCCACTGTTCACGCCCTTCTCGGTGCTCGGCAGCTATTGGATGTTCTTTTTGCAGTACGGGCTCTTCCTTTGTATCATCGCCAACTTAATCATCAAGTTTACACCGCTTACAACGAAAATGGTCGGTACAGGGGTTGTTGGTTTACTCGTTGTTTTATTGATTGCAGGTACATATTTTGCTTATTCACCGGTAGTTCGAAATGCGACAATCAACATCGATAAACCTGGAGATGATATGCGTATCGTGATGGCATCGGATTTCCACCTCGGTTTGTTGTCAGGGAAAGGACATTTGGAGAAATTTGTTGCGCTTTCAAATGAACAAAATCCTGATTTAGTGCTTCTTCCGGGTGATATTGTCGATGATAGTCCAAAGCGCTTTGTCGAAAAAGACATGGGCGAAGTGATGAAAAATTTAAAGGCGACATATGGTGTATACGGAGTACTGGGTAACCATGAATATTACGGTAATGAAATACCGGAATTTAAAAAGGAAATGGCTGAAGCAAACGTTAAAATTTTAATGGATGAAACAATTTTAGTGGCGAATCGTTTTTATTTAACAGGGCGGGAAGATGTGACGAACAAAAACCGTTTAGCCTTAAATGAGATGCAGCCCGAAAAGGAAAACTTGCCTTGGTTTGTTATGAACCATACGCCGCTGGATTTGGATGAGCCGGCTCGTTTAGGAGTGGATCTCCATGTTTCGGGACATACGCACCGCGGTCAAATGTGGCCAAACCACCTCATAACAGAAAGAACTTTTGAGTTGGATTACGGCCTTCTCAAAAAAGAGCAGTTACATGCGCTTGTTTCGAGCGGCTTTGGTTTTTGGGGGCCTCCGACACGTATTGGCAGTCGCTCCGAATTATGGGTAATAGATGTAAAATTTAGCGAATAAGAAAGCAAAAAGGGGAACAGAAAATGGAATGGATTGAGCTATTAAAAGCTTTAATTTTAGGGTTTGTCGAAGGGATGACCGAATTTGCGCCAGTTTCCTCAACAGGACATATGATTATTGTTGATGATATGTGGTTGCAGACGAAGGAATTTTTAGGATCAGGTTCGGCAAATACATTTAAAATTGTTATTCAGCTAGGATCGATATTGGCAGTCGTTTTCGTTATGTGGAAACGATTACTAAGTTTAGTTGGATTATATAAAATAGAAGGACAGAAGAAGACTCGTTTTAATCTGGGACATGTGATTATCGGTATTATTCCAGCAGGTATTTTTGGAGTACTGTTTGAAGATTTTATCGATGAAAATCTATTCAGCATCAAAACCGTAATTGTAGGATTAATTATCGGAGCGATCTTTATGATTATTGCTGATAAATTTGGACCTAAAAAGCCGGCCATTACGTCACTGGATGATATTTCGTACAGTAAAGCATTGAAAATAGGACTTATCCAATGTCTATCGCTTTGGCCAGGGTTTTCACGTTCTGGCTCAACGATTTCAGGCGGGGTACTTCTTGGGTTGGATCATAAAACAGCTGCGGACTTTACGTTCATTATGGCCGTACCGATTATGGCGGGGGCAAGCGGATTGTCTCTTGTTAAGAACTGGGATCAAATTAACGCCGATCACTTTTGGTTTTATGTAGTCGGCTTTGTGAGCGCATTTGTATTTGCACTTATTTCGATTAAATTCTTCCTGAAGCTGATTTCTAAAGTGAAATTAACGCCATTCGCGATTTACCGAATTGTGCTGGCACTTATATTAATCATCGTTTTAGCTGTATAACAAGTAAAAGGAGCTGTCTCGCAATAATATGCGCGGGACAGCTCCTTTTTGCCTTTATTTATTGAACAGATCAAATAATCCGCCGATGCCGCCTTCACCTGCGTCTTTACCGCCACCACCTTGAGAAATCGGTGCTGCAGCAAACACACGGCTTGCCAGACGGCTGAATGGCAATGATTGTACCCAAACTGTACCAGGACCGGAAAGCGTTGCAAAGAATAAACCTTCTCCACCGAATAAAGCCGTTTTAATGCCGCTTACCATTTCGATATTGTAGTTTACATCTTGTGTCATCGCAACTAGACAGCCTGTATCAATGCGCAATGTTTCGCCTGGCTGAAGTTTACGTTCATAAATTGTACCGCCTGCATGCACAAAAGCCATACCGTCTCCTTCAAGCTTTTGCATAATAAACCCTTCACCACCGAAGAATCCTGTACCTAATTTCTTCTGGAATTCTACGCCAACCGATACACCTTTTGCCGCAGCTAAAAATGCGTCTTTTTGACAGATGATTTTGCCGTCCAATTCGCTTAAATTCATAGGAATGATTTTACCTGGATATGGAGAAGCAAAATACACTTTACGCTTGCCCATGCCGTTGTTAGTGAACGTTGTCATGAATAAGCTTTCACCTGTAATTAAACGTTTTCCTGCGCCAAGTAATTTCCCCATCAATCCGGAGCCCTGACTTGCAGAGCCATCACCAAATACTGTTTCCATCTGGATTTGATCTTCCATCATCATTAAACTTCCGGCTTCCGCTACAACCGTCTCCTGTGGGTCAAGCTCCACCTCTACAAACTGCATATCATCGCCGTGTAAAACGTAGTCGATTTCGTGATTTTTCATTTTTATGTCCCCTTACAATTCAATTTAATATTTACAATAATAGATACGCTTAAAGATTCCAAAAGTTTCAAAACGGTGGAAATAATATTTGGCAATGAATAATATTCGTTCGTTATTCTTTTTGAGAGAAAAAGGGAATAAAGTAGAGAATGTCGAATAATAAAAAGGTAAATGAGAATTTGTGAGGTGGAGAAATGAAGCTGTTAAATTTTATTGGTGGAGAATGGATAGAAGACAATTCATTGCAAACGATGCCTGTGATCAATCCTGCAAATGGTGAACAGTTAGGAACGATACCACTTTCGACAAAATTCCAAGTCGAACTTGCTGCACAAAAGGCGAAAGAGGCCCAAAAACAATGGGCGCTTGTCCCTGCGCCAAAGCGTGCGGATTATTTATATGAAATTGCATTTAAACTGAAAGAAAAGAAAGAACATCTTGCGCAAATATTAACGAAGGAAATGGGCAAGGTCATTGAAGAAGCACGCGGGGAAGTACAAGAAGGAATCGACATGGCACTTTATATGGCAGCGGAGGGAAGACGTTTATTTGGAGAAACGGTCCCGTCGGAATTGCCGAATAAGTTTGCGATGAGTGTACGCGCACCGATTGGAGTGGCTGGACTTATTACGCCGTGGAATTTCCCGATTGCAATTGCAACATGGAAGTCTTTCCCTGCACTCGTTGCCGGTAATACGGTTGTATGGAAGCCTTCTAACGAAACTCCTTTTATGGCTTACGAGCTTGCCAAAATAGTTGAAGAGGTTGGCTTACCGCCTGGTGTCGTCAACGTTGTATTCGGTTCTGGTCCTACGGTGGGAACAGCAATCGTCGAGCATCCGGACATCAGAGTGATTTCCTTTACGGGATCAACAACGACAGGAAGCAAAGTAGCCGAGCTTGGCGGAAAACATCTGAAAAAAGTTTCGCTTGAAATGGGCGGAAAAAATGCGGTCATTGTAATGGATGATGCTAATTTGGATTTAGCGCTTGAAGGTATTTTATGGAGTGCTTTTGGTACGGCTGGGCAGCGCTGTACAGCATGTAGCCGTGTAATCGTGCATAAAAATGTAAAACAGGAGTTGGAAAATCGTCTTGTGGAAGCAACGAAGCAGCTGACAATAGGAGATGGATTGGATCCTTCAGTTAAAGTAGGGCCAGTCATTAATAAGGCCGCGCTGGAAAAAATTAATCATTATGTACAGATCGGTAAGCAGCAAGGCGCAAACTTGCTGATTGGCGGAGAAATTTTATCAGAAGGCGAATTGTCAAAAGGCTATTACTATGCCCCGACAATTTTTACCGATGTGGAGGCAACTAGTATTCTTGCACAGGAGGAAATTTTCGGTCCTGTTATTAGTATTATTGAAGTTAGCAGTTTGGAAGAGGCGATTGAAGTAAATAACGGTGTGAAGTTTGGCTTATCAAGCTCGATTTTCTCACAAGATATCAACAAAATTTTCAAAGCACAGCAGTTGCTTGATACAGGAATTGTTTATGTAAATGCCGGTACAACAGGTGCGGAAATTCACTTGCCGTTTGGCGGTACAAAAGGTACAGGAAATGGCCACCGCGATTCAGGGCAGGCAGCGCTTGATGTGTATACGGAGTGGAAGAGTATTTATGTAGACTACAGCGGCAAGTTGCAACGTGCCCAAATCGATAATAACGCTTGATGATTCATCTATTCGAATCATCACATCTCAAAAAATATATGGACGCAATCACGCTGATGCGTAATTGACTTAATAAAAAGGGGATGTTTACATGAAAGTAGTAGTGTTAGGTGCAGGATTGATGGGGAAAGAAGTAGCACGCGATTTAGTCCGTAGTGAAGATGTGAAGAAGATTTTTTTAGCCGATGTTTCAACAGCTCCTGCAAAGGAATTCGTTAATTCATTAAATACAGATAAGGTGGAAGTTGTACAGCTTGATGCAGAAGATGACAAAGCATTGCGTGATGTCATCAGCCACGGCGATGTAGTAGTGAATGCGCTGTTCTATAAGTTTAATGAACGTGTGGCAAAAGCGGCAATTGATGCAGGGGTACATTCAGTAGACTTAGGAGGCCACATTGGAGGGATTACAGAATCTATTTTCGAGCTGCACGGTCAGGCAGTCGATAAAGGTGTCACGATTATTCCGGATTTAGGTGTAGCACCGGGAATGATTAATATTTTGACAGGTTATGGGGCGACAAAGATTGATTCGGTAGAGTCGATCAAACTTTATGTAGGTGGAATTCCAACAACACCACAGCCTCCATTACATTATATTCGTGTGTTCTCGCTGGATGGAGTATTCGATCACTATACAGAGCCTTCGAAAATGATTCAAAAGGGTGTGCTTGCTGAGGTCGAGTCTTTAACTGGACTGGAGCCGATCTACTTTGACGAGTTTGGAGTATTGGAGGCGTTCTACACATCAGGCGGAATTTCAACTTTATATAAAACATTCCCTCATGTGAAAACACTCGAATACAAGACGATCCGATATAAAGGGCATGCCGAGCAGTTTAAACTGCTTGCTGACTTAGGCTTCCTTGATAAAAACAATACCGTTGAAGCTGGCGGTCGTGAAGTAAATGTCCGAGAAGTAACAAGAGAAGTATTAGAGAAAAAACTGGATATCGGCAATAATGTCGATGCCGTATTATTACGTGCAATTATTTCAGGTGAAAAATCAGAAGAGCAAATTACGTATGAATATGAAATGGTCGTACGAAAAGATACAGAGCAAAACGTGACAGCGATGGCCCGTGCGACAGCAAATACGATTTCAATCGTGGCCCAAATGATCGGCAAAGGACTGATTGGAGAGCGCGGTGTATTTGCACCGGAAACTGTTGTACCAGGTCGTGAGTTTATTCAGGAAATGGCAAGCCGTGGTGTTGACATTAAAGAAACATCACACCGTTCATCGATGATTGTAAAGTGGTAGGGGTGAAGGGATGAATTTCGAGTTCACAGAAGAACAGACACTTTTACGAAAAACTGTAAGGCAATTCGTTGATGCAGAGATTATCCCTTATATTGCGGAATGGGATGCGGGCGGTGGTTTTGACCCGAAAATATGGAAGCGTCTCGCCGAACTGGGCTTAATGGGAGTTTGTGTACCGGAGAAGTACGGCGGAGCAGGAATGGACTATAATTCGCTTGCAATTGTCTGTGAGGAGCTGGAGCGCGGAGATACGGCATTTCGTACAGCCGTTTCCGTGCATACTGGCTTGAATAGTATGACGCTCATGCAATGGGGAACAGAAGAACAGAAGGAAAAATATTTGCTGCCCCAGGCAAAGGGAGAGAAAATCGGCGCGTTCGGTCTGACAGAACCTGGTGCCGGCTCGGATGTTGCGGCGATGAGTTCATTTGCGAAGCGCAATGGGGACCATTATATTTTAAACGGTCAAAAGACATGGATTTCCTTATGTGATATTGCGGATCATTTCCTTGTCTTTGCGTATACAGATAAGGAAAAAGCGCATCACGGGATTTCCGCATTTATCGTCGAGCGTGAATGGGCAGGGTTTAGCTCAAAGGCGATAAAGGGCAAATACGGTATTCGTGCAGGCAATACAGGTGAACTGTTCTTTGAGGACGTCAAAGTACCGGCAGAAAATTTGCTCGGTGAAGAAGGGGAAGGGTTTAAAATTGCGATGTCCGCACTGGATAATGGCCGTTTTACTGTTGCTGCAGGCGCGGTTGGCTTAATACAGTCGTGTATCGAAGCGAGCGTCAAGTACTGCAAAGAACGGGAAACTTTCGGTAAGCCGATTGGTGAGCATCAACTAGTCGGTCAAATGCTCGCAAAAATGGAAGCAGGCTATGAAATGAGTCGCTTGCTCGTGTATCGTGCAGGTGAGCTGAAAAATAAAGGCGTGCGCAACACTAGGGAAACATCTCTCGCCAAATGGCAGGCGTGCGACTTTGCGAATAAAGCTGCGGATGATGCAGTTCAAATCCACGGGGCGTACGGTTATTCCGATGAGTACCCGGTAGCCCGTTATTTACGCAATTCCAAAGCACCGGTCATTTATGAAGGGACACGTGAAATCCATACAATGATGCAGGCAGATTATGTGCTTGGCAAACGCGCGGATAAGAAATTACGCCGGATGCTGCAAAGCTGGCCGTTTGAATAACTTCATGAAGCGGAAGGGTTATGCAGACCTTTCGCTTTTTTTATATTGTAAGCAGCAGACAGGTGATTCGGCCGGATTGACGAAGATAAAGGTAATAGTGGCTAATAAAAAATAAATACGGCTAATATATTTCAAATTGGCGAATACCTTGCTGGATTTGACGATTATGTTAAGTGAAATGACGAATATGAAAAGGAAAGTGACGAATAAGTCAGTCCAAGTGGCGATTACTGCCTAGAAATGGTCCAATACATTTATACTGTCGAGTAAATTAGGCGTCTTTGCCATTTGGAAATTCATGTTAATATAAAATTGAAATAATGAATCAGTATTAAAGGGGAGATTTGAAGTGGCAATAATTCGGACAATGCATGTTGAAGACATACCTCAAGTTCAGGATGTGGCAAAAAAATCTTGGAATGCTACATATGAAGGAATCATTCCTTTTGAGATCCAAGAAAAATTCCTGAAGGTTGCCTACAATGACGACAGGATGAAACAACGATTGGAACGTTCTTTTCTTTTTGTAGCTGAAATTGACAGTAATGTTGTAGGGTTCGCGAATTTCTCTCCTGTTAATGATGAGGGGAAAGCGGAACTCGGGGCGATCTACCTTTATCCAGAATATCAGGGAAAAGGGATTGGCTCTGCTTTATTGCAAAAAGGAATTAATGAACTGGAAGGCGTAGAGGAAATTTATATAAACGTCGAAAGGGACAATGAAATTGGCAAGAGCTTTTATGACGCAAAAGGCTTTCAGGTTTTGAAAGAGTTCGATGATGATTTTGAGGGATATACATTAAAAACAGTGCGAATGGTTTTAAATGTATAGCTTTGTCATTAAAGATAATCAAAGGGGGAAATAAATATGAATACTGAAGTTCAAAACCTATACAATAAACTCATTGATGCCTGGAATAGACGTGATGCTCAAGGGATGTCTGATCCATTTGCAGAACATGGAGTCCAAATTGGATTTGACGGAAGTAAGCTGATAGGCAAAGAAGAAATTTTCTCGCATCTTTTAACTATTTTCGAAAACCATCCAACCGCTCCATTTATAACGAAAGTAAAAGAGATACGTTCGCTGGGAACTGATGCAGCAATTTTATATGCTATTGCTGGAATGATTCCTTCTGGAAAATCAGATATTGAACCCGCAGTAAATGCCCATCAAACACTAGTCGCTGTGAAAAAAGACAACGGTTGGCAAGTTGAGCTATTTCAAAATACCCCTGCACAGTTTCATGGAAGACCGGAATTAGTGGAGGAAATGACGGAAGAATTAAGGAAGTTGCTTTAGTTTTAGTGGAGAGTGATAGGAATGGTTGATTGGGAGAAGAATAAGGGAGTGCTGGGTGCGGTCGTTTTATGTGGTGTGATTTGGTTTGCCCATCCGGCACAAGTACAGGTAAACGAATTGGAAGTACAAATAAGTGCTCAATATACAAACGCAAATTCTTTATTGAGAGATACAGTGAAAGAGCTTCTGAAATGGAACTTTAGTGAACCTATAACGGATGAAAATGAAGTGGAGTTTAGTAGGCTAATTAAGGCATATGTGGACGTAACCAGTCTGTTTTTCAGTGGAGATTCTGTACATTTTGAATGGGAGGATAAGGTAGATGATACGAAAATCTATTTCATGAATTATGCGGATGGTTCTCTGCTTTCAGAAGAAGAGGCTACAGATTTGTATCAAATATTGAATGCTACTCGTTATATTTCCAGAGACTTCATGGATTATACGAAGGATAGTGAATTCTATGATGCGATGCATTCAAAGAATCATGAAATGGTGGAAAGAGTTAAAAAGCGACTAGCTGAAAAATATTAAAAGTAGGAGGAGTTCATATGTCTTTAAAAATAGGGGATATTATTACGTTTAAACGTTCGTTTACAATGAAGGATGTTCAATTGTTTACGGAAGTTTCTTGTGATGAGGGGGCGCATCATATTACTCCGGATGAACAAGGGAGACTCGTAATCCAGGGACTACTTACAGCGACATTGCCGACGAAAATTGGCGGAGATGCAAATGTATTGGCTAGAACAATGAATTTCGAGTTTATAAGACCTGTCTATACCGGAGATACAATTAAATGCGAAGTGGAGATTCTGGAATACGAGTGGCATGAAAATAAAAACAGAACGTCAATCGGTACAATCTTTATGTGCAGAAACCAGGATGGAATAGAGGTATTGAAAGGAAGTTTTTCAGGAGTAATTCTTTAGATTATACATAGTGTTTGGGTGGTTTGAGAGTGAAAAGGGCGAGCTTAGCATACTGAGCTTGCTTTTTTATTTTATAAAATGAATAGCAATCAATGTTTTAAATAAGCCGAAAGAGCGAATGCTAAATGAAGTATAAATGACTAAAAGAAGTGTAAATTATGATTCTATATATGGATAAAGAAATAGGTTATATTAACCGAATATTGATATTTCAGTATATTTATTTGGATAATAAAATTATATATGGAATAATTTTATTATTCTAGAGATAAGAGGGGTTACAGAAGATGAAGAAACATGGATACTTATTTTTAGCGATGTTCTCAAGTTTGATGCTTGCCGCATGCGCGGAACAAAAAAGTGAAGAGAAAGAAGTAATTACAACAACTGCTGATCAGAGTGACTGGTCCTATGAGGAATCGACTGGACCTGAACACTGGGGAGAACTCCATCCCAGTAATTTAGCATGTGTGAATGGAAGTGAACAATCGCCGATTAATGTTGAATTTCCCGAAGTGAAAGCAGATGGAAATTTAAAAGGGAATGAGATTCACTATGAACCAACACCGTATACTCTCGAAAATAACGGTCATACGATACAGGCGAATGCCACAACAGAAAGCAATCACATTATTATTGAAGATAATGAGTACAAGCTTTCACAATTTCATTTTCATACACCAAGCGAGCACCAGTTTAACGGTCAAAACTATGATATGGAACTGCATTTAGTACATAGTGACAAGGATGGAAAGCTGGCTGTTATTGGGTTGATGATTCAAGAAGGAAATGAAAATAAACAGTTTGCATCGATGTGGGATGAACTACCGACAGATAAAATGGCAAAAGGTAATTCTGAAAAACATATTATTGACTTACAGGCTTTACTGCCAGAGAATGAAACGACTTTCCAATATGCCGGCTCATTAACGACACCTCCTTGTACAGAAGAAGTACAATGGATTGTTTTTGAGCAGCCGATTGAAATGTCAAAAGCACAAATAGAAGCATTCCAGCAAATTTTCCCGGACAACCACCGTCCTGTTCAGCCGATAAATGAACGGGAAATCAATAAAAGCGGAGAATGAAAAGTTTAGTAAAAGCACGCAAACCATTGTTTGCGTGCTTTTGTATTAATGTTACCGAATCAAAATACATAGCGGATTCTTTTTATTTACTGTATAATTATCTTGAATTCAAGATAAAATATTTCAACGATGGAAAGGTGATTCAGAGTGATTGTACATAATCCTTCTACTAAGCGATTTACAGCAAAGAATGAATGGCAAGAAACCCATTTTAGTTTTTCATTTGGTCCGTATTATGATGAAGAAAATATTCAATTCGGTCCATTGCGTGTTTTAAATGATGATATCGTTAAACCGAACAAAGGGTTTGGCATTCATCCACATAGGGATGCAGAAATTGTATCGATTGTTTTAAAAGGGCAGTTAATGCATGAAGATAATTTAGGGAATGTGGGAACACTTCAGTACGGCAATGTACAAAGAATGACAGCTGGTACGGGGGTACTTCATTCGGAAGTGAATCCAACAGAAGATGAGGATACTCACTTTTTACAATTATGGATTTTGCCAAATGAAAAGCAATTAACGCCATCATATGAAGATATTACATTTGACCATGACAAATTAAGAAATGAACTGTTACCAGTCGTATCTCATAATGCAGAGGAAAGTGTAGCGATGATCCATCAGGATGTTACGCTGTATCTTTCAAAAATAGATGCGGAAAAAGAAATTCAGTTCCAGCAAGAAGAAGGACGTAAAATATATGTATTTGTCATCGAAGGAGAAGTTTCTCTTAACGGTGATGTTACATTACAAAGACGTGATGATGCACGAATCACCGAACTTCATTCGTTAACATTAAAAGCAAAACAGGATGCATTTATCCTTTTAATTGATCTTCCTGGAGGTGAAGGATAAATGCTATATGTTCGTCACACTGTCGGCAGCAGACTATTCTGCGAAACTAAAGAACATGAAATTAATCCCGTAAAAAACAGTTGGGAAATTTCTTTTAAAACCAATAAAGAAACCGCCAATAAGTTATTGAAATTCCGAGATGAACTCAATATTTTTTATGTAGAAGAAGATAACCAAAATCAAAAAACATGGTTCTATTCATCAGAAGGGGATGTCCATTTCTTGGAGGATGAAAGTAAATGTATAATTATTTGTGATCATAAGACTGTTTACCCGGTATAATTATAAAAAGAGGGTCCTGCCTAATAGTTAGACAGGACCCTCTTTCGTTTATTTCAGCATTGTCGTTTTTAAAAATTCTTGAGTTCGCTCTTGTTTCGGATGGTTGAAAAATTGATCAGGGTCGCCGCGCTCGATAATTTTCCCATCATGCATATACACGATCCAGTCAGCCACTTCTCTGGCAAATCCCATTTCATGGGTTACAACAACCATTGTCATTCCTTCTTGAGCCAATTCTTTCATCGTTGTTAAAACCTCTCCCACAAGCTCTGGATCAAGTGCAGATGTCGGTTCATCAAATAGCATAATGTCTGGTTCCATTGCAAGTGCTCTAGCAATTGCTACCCGTTGCTTTTGCCCGCCGGATAGTTTATTAGGGTAGACATCGGCCTTATCTTCCAAGCCGACTTTTTCCAGGAGTTGTTTTGCTTTTGAGATTGCCTCCTTTTTGTCAATGCCCTTAACCATAACTGGGGCCTCAATAATATTTTCCAAAACAGTTTTGTGGGGGAATAAATTGAAATGTTGAAACACCATTCCTACCTTTTCCCTTATGTTGTTAAGGTTATCATTTTTAGGGTCGACTTCTTTTCCACCTATAGTAATACTGCCGCTATCTTTTCTTTCTAAAAAATTCAGACATCGGAGGAGAGTACTTTTCCCTGAGCCACTCGATCCTATTAAACAAACAACATCGCTTTCGTAAACGGTCATATCGATATTTTTTAATACATGCAAGTCGCCAAATGACTTATTCAATTGATTAATTTTAATCATTTCTTTTGCTTCCATTGCTTACGCCTCCTACCTGTCGCTAATTGCTAATCTCTTTTCGAAACGGTTTACTATCAATGTTAACAACGCCACTAATACTAAGTAGTAGATTGCAACAATCAGTAAATAGGTCATTTCGTCAAAGTTATTAGATCCTAGCGTTGTCGCTACATTAAAGAGTTCATTCATCGAAATAAATGCGGCTAACGAAGAATCTTTCAAACCGATTATAAATTGGTTACCCAATGGAGGGAGCGCACGGCGGAAAGCCTGCGGAAGAATAATTCTTCTTAATGTCAGAACTTTTGTCATCCCTAAAGAGCGTCCAGCCTCCATCTGACCTTTATCGACTCCTTGGATAGTACCTCGAAGAATTTCAGAAATGTATGCGCCATTATGAAGCGCCAAAGCTAATGAAGCAGCCCAAAAATCGGGAAGAAGGAAAAGCCCGCTAAGTCCGAAGTAGAGGATAAAGATTTGAACAATTAGCGGTGTTCCGCGGACTAAAAAGACATATATATCTGAAATGAGTTCTAATACTTTTATTTTAGAAATTTTCATCAGGGCAAAGAAAAGCCCGATTACAATACCTATTAAGATGGATACAACCGTCAGCTCCAATGTTAAGAGCATGGCTTTAAGAAAAACATCTTTTGTATCGATTAATACTTCTATAAAATGTGAAAAACTTGGCACTGTACCTACTTCCTTTCTTATAAGAGGATTGAATTATTCAGGTTTTTTTGTGATGTCCTCACCAAAATACTCCATGCTAATCCGAGAAAGTGTTCCATCTTCCCGGAGTTTTTCCAGCGCCTCGTTAACTCGCTTCAATAGGTTGGGGTTATCTTTAGGCAGTACAATTGCTTGTTCACTGCGTTCGATTAATTGCTGCCCTTCTACTTTAAACCCTTCTTTTGCAGCGTTTTTTCCGGTAACAAAATCGGTGATGACCGCATCATGACGACCACTGTTTAACGCCTGTAAAGCTGTGATGTCGCTGTCATAGGTTTTAACATTGTCGGTATATCTGGAGGCTGTATCAGCATAGGTTGACCCTTTTGCTACAGCTACTTCTTTTCCGGCTAAATCATCGACAGTTTTAATATCACTATCAGGTCGGGTAAAAATTTGCGGTCCGGAATAATAATAGGGGGTAGAGAAAGCAACATGTTTGCTTCGCTGTGGATTAATCGTGTGGCTGGCAACAGCTACATCTGCACGGCCAGTTTTGACTCCTTCTACAATTCCTTTAAATTTAATCCGCTTTTGAACCGGTTCCAGACCGAGTTCTTTTGCGATCGCTTCGCCAACTTCGATGTCAAATCCTGACATCGTAAGATCCTCATTATTTACATAGCTAAATGGCTTAAACTCGCCAGAAGCAGCAAAAACAAATTGATCTTTATGTATCAGTTCTGATCCGTCGGCAAGCTTTTCCTTTTCCGCACAAGCAGATAAGAAGCAAGCCGCGATAAAACTGAAAATCAATATTAACTTCTTTTCCAACCGCATATTACGTATCAACTCCTCTCATGTATTTCTACAATCTATTTTGCTAAGTATCTTACTAATAAGTGTGAATACCCTTTTAATTCCTCTAATAAACAACGAGTGTCATAAGAAGTACAAATTTAATACGATTTTTTTCAGCTGAAAATGTCGAGTATTCTTATAATTGCTTTGCTAATATGTATCCATGAAGGAGGGATATGTTGCTAAAAGAATTAAATCAGGTAATTGAATATATTGAAGAACATTTAACCGAGGACTTGTCTCTTGAAAGCATTGCGCACTATGCCGGGGTTTCCGACTACCACTTTAGAACAGTATTTTTTCACCTATCAGGGATGACATTAAATGAGTATGTAAAGAACAGAAAACTATCGGAAGCGAATAAAGATTTATTAAATGGAGAAAAGGTAACAGATGTTGCGTTTAATTATGGTTACCAGTCAGTCGACGGTTTTACTAGAGCATTTAAAAAATGGTGTGATTGCTTACCTTCGGATGTCATCAAAAAGAAAATAAGCAAATCATTCCCTAAACTCACATTTGTTATTACTGTAAAAGGAGGAGTTTCGATGGAATGGAGAATTGAAGATAAACAAGCTTTTAATTTAGCGGGGGTAAGTAAGCGTGTGCCTATGCAGTTTGAAGGGGTAAATCAGGAAATTGTAAAGCTGGCCCAAAGCATAACGGAAGAACAAAGAAAAGAAATGCGAGCACTGCAAAATATAGAGCCTTTTGAAATTGTGAATGCATCTTATCATGCTGATGAAAATTTCCTGAAAGAAGAAGGGGAGTTAACGCACTTGATCGGTGTCTTAACGACTGAAACAAAAGTTAGTAATCGATTAAATAAAGTGCCAGTTGAAGCATGTACGTGGGCGGTATTTCCAAATGAAGGGCCGTTTCCTTCTACGTTACAAGAAACAATGGCCAAAACATACTCGGAATGGTTTCCTACTTCCGATTATGAAATTATCCAAGCACCTACGTTTTCGTTTACTAAAATAGATGAAAATAAAAAGAATTATGCTTATAGTGAAATTTGGCTCCCTGTTCGGAAAAAATAATAGGCAGGATATCCTTGCAGTAAGGCAGAACAAGGCTAACAATTAGAAGGAGGGGATAGATTGGCACTAACTCCGAAATGTATGAAATGTAATAATGAAATTAAGGGTGACGAAAAAGTGTTGGTTCAAATGCGTTACCCGAAGCGAAAAGGGTTTACGGAAGTCAAAGCTTATTTGAATCTGGAAGGCAAATTTATTTGTGAAAAGTGCTCAACAAAAATTAATATTTAAATATATAAAAGTTGCTCCATTGGTAAATGAGCCTGGAGCAACTTTTCTTAAGTTTAGGCAATTTTTTTACATGCTTCTGCACATTTAAAGCACGCTTCCGCACATTTTTGGCAATGGTCATGGTTGTGCTTTTTACATTCATTTCCACATGCTTCACAAATTTTGGCACAAACGGCAGCCAGCTCGGAAATAAACGGTGTGCCTCTGGAAATCGCCTGTTCCAAGTAGTTGCAAATATCTGCGCACTCTCTGTCCAAACGGATACATTCCGTCATCATCTGAACATGATCCTCTTTTAAGCAGGCGTCAAAACAATGGTTGCATGCTGCCATACACTCATGTAAAGTTTGCAGCAATTGTTGATGTTGCTCATGTGACATTTCCCATTCCTCCTTGTTAAGTTTTTACATTCTAATTTTCCCGTTATTTTGTCCAGTAAACTAACCTCAATAGATTCTTAAAAATTTGTAAGGTTATTAAATACCTTGTAGGGGTATAATGAATTGAGGGAGAAAATTAAAAAAGGAGAAATGCAGCGATGAAAAAAAAGAGATTAGTAACAGGGGCGCTCGTTTTAAGTACAGCGCTCGTTTTAGCGGCTTGTGGTGGAAAAGAAGAAGAGTCAAACTCTACAGAAGAAATGGATCATTCAAATATGGAACACGCTCAAATGGACCATTCTAGTTCAGGTGAAGTCCCTGAAGGATTGGCGGATGCGGAAAACCCTACATATCCAGTTGGCAGTGAAGCAATAATTAATGCCGATCATATGGGCGGTATGAATGGCGCAAAAGCAACCATTACCGGAGCATTTGATACAACTGTTTATATGGTTACGTATACTCCAACAACGGGTGGCGAGCCAGTTGAAAATCACAAATGGGTTATTCATGAAGAGCTTGAAGACGCTGGAGAAGCACCATTCAATTCCGGTGAAGAGGTCGTATTAAATGCGGAACATATGGACGGGATGGATGGCGCGGCCGCTGCAATTGATTCGGCTGAGCAAACGACCGTATATATGGTGAGCTATAAAGATACTGAAACAGGTGAGGAAGTAACGCATCATAAATGGGTTACAGAAAGTGAACTTTCCCCTGTGGAATAAAGCCCAAAAAATAATTAAGCCTTAGTTAATAAATAGGTAAGGTCCTTCACATAATGGAGTGAAGGGCTTTTTACATATTGAATAAAGCGGTAAATTACATGAACTAGTGTATTTAATGTTAAACTCAATAAATAAACATATAGTGAATATAAAAAGACGAATTTTATTACGAGCGATATAGAATCCCTTTAAAAGTAATTGGATCATGTATTTTTCTTTTAACACTGATGAAGGGAAAGATGATATGGTAAAAGACTTCGAAAAAGTAATGGAAACTCTCTCAAAAATAAATGTATTATCCAATCCGAACAATGAGCCAGTTACGATTATTGGTGAAGCAGAGAATTTGAAATGTGTCGGAATCGGGACGGACGCGGCAGTTTTTTGGTCCGAACACACCCCGGCGTATGCATTCAAACTATATGCGAAAGATAAATCAGCCAAAGTAATGGTGGAAGAAAGTGTTTACCGGAAGTTAGGCAATTCGCCTTTCTTTTCAACCTGTTTTGGTTCGAACGACAATTGCCTCGTATTAAGTTACGAGGAAGGGAAGACGCTATTTGAATGTATCCTTGAAGGCATCCATATTCCGGAACAGGCGATAAATGATGTCGAAGAAGCAAGAGAATATGCGCGCAGTAAGGGCCTGAATCCGCGTGATATTCATTTGAAAAATATACTGCTGCAAAACGGCAGAGCTAAAATAATCGATGTTTCCGAATATACGATGTCAGGAAATGATTGTCGATGGGAACATTTAAAAAAAGGGTATGAGCAATACTATCATTTAATAGACGGGAAATCCGTGCCGATCGGGGTAGTTGAAACCGTTCGAAAGTGGTATAACAGGCGAGGGAAGAAATCATTGTCATTTGAAGAAATTACAACACCTATTTTAAAACTTTTCTTTAAAAATTGATAAGTTATTTATGCCAATATACAAATAAAAGCCTCGCATTTTGATGATATATTCATCTGAATGCGTGGCTTATTTAAATAGATCCATTTCGTACTTTTTCAATCAGTGAAGAAATCCATTCACCTTCATTATTAAAACGACTTGTAAAATAGCCGGTTAAAAAATCCCCGCCTTCTTTTTTAGAACCTTCCAGCTTAACTTGCATATTCAAACTTGTAATATAATCTCTTTTCTTTTCAAGCTTTTTTAATTTCTCTTCAAGAATCATAATGATTTTTGCACGATCTACAAAGTCCAGATTCATCAATCCAACAATTGTATCTGAGAGAGAATCGGCTTTTTCAAAAAGCTGATAAATTTTTTGTGGAAGTAATGCTAGGCCCTGTTCGGTAATGGCGAAAACTTGCTTATCGGGCCGATTCTCTTCTTTAATGATCTCTGTTGGTTCGATAAGGCCCTGTTTTGTCAAAGATTCAAAATGATAATAGAGCTTGCTTTCCGTCAGGTGCGCCAATTTATCAAAAGGAATCGGTGCTGACAGCTCTTTTTTTAGTTTATATGGATAGCTGCTTTCTTTCGCTAACTTGCTCAATATATAAATTTGGATGGACATAGTATTCTCCTATACTTTATACATTTTAATCTCCGCTTATATAAATACAACTCGTGCTAAAAATAGCACGAGTTGTATTTTTTCTTAGTTTAACAAAGTTATGCCATAACTTCATCCGCTTTTTTTAAAGAAGCTGGTTGTTCAGCTGGAGCATCAACTGGAAGCGGCTTATGGAAAATCCAAACAATGATAATATTAATAAACATTGCTCCGGCTCCCACTGCAGCTAATCCCCATAGGTATGGGGCAGGGCTGATCGAACCAAACATAATCGCTAAATACGATTGAACAGAATGGTACATCGGCGTAATATAGCTAAACCATTCATATGGTGCGTACATCATATCACGTGGAATCGTAGCACCGTTCGCCAACGTTTGCATAAGCAGAATCGGAATGTTAAGAATCATACCGCCTTCACCAAGGATAAAGATTGGAATCGCACACACATTAAAAGCAGCCATATATAATAAAATCTGCTGTCCGGCAACAGGTAACAATACCGATGTGTCGACATCTGCAATTAGAAAGGCAACAGTTAATGAAGCGATAGTTGAAAGTATCGCAATTATTAAAGCAGTCAACTGTACATAAAAAAATAATCTTGTTTTACTCGCCTTACCACGGCTAGCTTTAAATGAACCGACTAACTGCATTCCTGCAATCATTGCACCTACATAACAAGCCATTGTTAAAAACATTGGCAGCATACTATTATGCATTCCCGTTGGCACATCATTCATAATGACATAGTTACCAGTGTAGCTATTTTCGATTTGCTCAGCCATTTCGGCAGCCTGTTCTTTCGGAAGGTTGAAGTTCATTAAAATTCCTTGAGCTGTTTGTTGTGAGAAATTTGCACTTAACTCATTATTAATTTGAGTAACTACAGATGACATAGAAGAGGAAACCATTGTAGATGAGGCTTCATTTACTGTGAAGTCAATGTTTGTTCCTTTACCGCTTTGTGCATCCGCTGAGAAGTTTTCAGGGATATGAATAACTAATGCAAGTTCATTGTGCTCTAAATCTTTCAGAGCTTGTTTATTTGTTAAGTCTGTTTCGATTGTCTTAAATGGTAAGCTTTCGCCTAGTTGCCCAGCGATCTGATTACCAGATTCGCCTTTGTCTTCATTTACGATGGCAATTTTTAATTCATCCATATTGCCAGGGATTGCTGTGTATCCAGGTAAAAAGATTCCAAGCATCGCTACCGCATAAAATATTCCCATAAAAATAGAAGCAATTGCCCCTTTTGATTTTAAAAACTGTTTAAATTTCACGTATTGTTTCCTCTCTTATACAATCTTTAATTTAAGTACTCTAATTAAAGTACTTTGTTTTTAGTATTCTATATTATTAGTGATTTACCTGTAAAGTAATAAGTAGGTCATAAATATTACGATAATGTGAACGGTTAGAAATACAAAACATGATTTATAAAGAGAAGATTACTTTATAAAAATTGAAAAATTCTGTAACTTTTACACTTTTTCTAAGTCTAATTAAATACAAAGTATGGAAAAGGAGGATTTAACATGAAGAATGGCAAACTTTTTGGAATGGCGCTTGTCACTTCACTCGTTGCGGTTTTTGCGCTAGGTTATTTTATGTTCTTCAAAAACACGGAAGTGCAGGCAACCGGTATTTTATTCGAAGGGGAAACGTATTCCATTACGTTAAAGCAGCCAATTACTGAAAAAAGTTTAACAGATGGGTCCATTCTAGTAGTCGGTGAAAACGATAAAAGCGCAAAGGCGAAATTGTCGGTTGATAAAGCCGGGACTACTATATCTGTCGATGGACTGAGTGTAGGGAAATATACGCTTCAAATTAAGCAAACAGCATACGCAAAGAAAGCAAAATCGCAGCAGGAACAGTCGGTTGCACTTGAAGTTGTAAGGAAAGTGGAAAAACTTACGTCAACGGAAGATTTAAAAGATTATTTTAGAGCGTTTGTAGCGCAAGAAAATGCGGCATCTAGTCGCTCTAATGATATGGTAAAAGAGGAATCGGCAATGTCGATGGAAAACAGTGATTTAAGTAGTGGCGGACCGAGTTATTCTACTACAAACAACCAGGTGGAGGGTATTGAAGAAGGGGACATTACAATAACGGACGGTCAGTCCATTTATACGATTGTCGACAATAAAGTAGTCATTGTTGATGCCAAAACTTTGCAGGTGATGAAGCGTTTAAAGATCGGTAAAGATATTTATCCAACACATTTAATGCTGCATGACCAAACATTAATTGTAGGCTACACAAAGTATGTAGAAACACAAAGAGAGCCGCATTATGACGGGAAATCGGTAACGAAAATTGCTTTCTATGATGTAAAGGATGCAAAAAATCCGACGCTAGTGCGCGAAGTGGGGCATGACGGGGATATTACGAGTATTCGTAAAGCAGGCAACTATTTGTACGTTGTATCAAGCCGTATGCCGAACTACTGGCTGCTGCAGGAAACACCGGATGTAGAGCTCCGTCCATCCACGTACGATGGGGAAAAGGAAACCATTATGCCGATCGATAAAATCCGTATGCTCCCTGAAAGCAATGAGCCGAACTATTTGATCGTATCTGCAATCGATGTAAGCAATGTGAAGTCGAATGCATGGAAAACAGAGAGCTTCCTAGGCAACAGCGGTCAACTGTATATGTCTGAAAATGCAATCTATATTGCGTCGATGAATTATTACGGGTTCTGGGCGGGAATCGAGCGCACATCTCTTGATGACACGGTTTCTAGTACAATGCCGGCGAGACAAAATAATGAAACGACAATCTACAAAATCTCGATTGATAAAACAGCGGTAAAGATGACAGCGCAAGGTAAAGTGCCTGGGTCAGTATTGAATCAATTTTCAATGGATGAGCATGATGGGCATGTACGGATAGCTACAACAGAAGGCAGTGCATGGGGAACAACGGCCAATTCAAAAAACCATCTATTCATTTTGGATGAAAACTTAGAACAAGTTGGGGCGGTCAATGATTTGGCGAAAGGGGAACGCATTTACTCAGCTCGCTTTATGGGAGATAAAGCGTATTTAGTGACATTTAAAGAAACAGATCCACTCTTTGTCATAGATACGAAAGATCCAACTGCGCCGAAAGTGTTAGGGGAGCTGAAAATTCCGGGCTTCAGCAATTACTTGCATCCAATTGGCGAAAATCACCTCCTTGGTATTGGCTATGATACGGAAGTGAAGATGGAAGAAGGTTCAAAAGAGCCGGTTGTCTATACAAATGGCATGAAACTGAGCCTGTTTGATGTAACTGATTTCAATAAACCAAAAGAACAGCAGGCGGTTGTAATTGGTGGTCGCGGAACCAACTCTCCTGTGCAATATGACCATAAAGCTCTATTCAGAGATCCACGCCAAAATTATTATGGCTTCCCTGTTACAATTTACTCGCCAACAGATGAGGAAGAGCAGCTGAAATATGAAGGAACAGGTGCTCATATTTACAAGGTAACACCAAAAGGGATTGAGCTTGTAGCCGACATGATCGAAAAGGCGCGTCCTGGTGAACAATATGAAGATTCGTATAATGTCGTACAGCGTCTACTCTATATTGATGATGAGCTGTTTACTGTATCTCGTTCCAAAGTGACGAGCTTCGACGGAAAAACATTTGAAAAGCAACAGATGGTCGGTTTCTAATTAAGTCCTAACCACAAGCACAGGTGGAATTGTGCTTGTGGTTTTTTCATGTCTGGAAAAGAAGTTAAAGGGGTATTCATGATTTCTTAAGAATTTCTTAATATTTAGCCTTTCTAAATATTAAGATTTGCCCTTTACACTAAAGTTAAGTGAAAAGGAGTGAGCGATGATGATTAAAGTAAAGAACTTACAACATACATTTTCCATCGGTAAAAGCGGAAAGGAAAGACAGGTTCCGGTACTTAAAGATGTATCATTTGATGTGGAAAAGGGGGAAATCGTAGCGGTCGTCGGTAAAAGCGGATCAGGTAAATCGACACTGCTTCAGATTTTGGCGGGTTTTATGAAACCGGAACACGGTTCAATTGTAGTAAATGCACAGGAAATTGCAGGATTTAATGAGATTCAGAGTGCAAAATTTCGTTTGGAAAACTTCGGCTTCATCTTTCAAAACTTTCAGCTGATGCCGAGTTTGACGGCATTTGAGAACATTGAATTGCCACTAAAGCTGCAAGGGATGAACGTTTCAGAACGCAGAAAACGAGTTGAAGTAATTATGAAAAAGGTTGGTTTAACTGAAGTGACCGACCATTACCCGAACGAGCTATCGGGCGGACAGCAACAGCGGGTAAGTATTGCCCGTGCTCTTGTGACGAACGCGCCGATTTTGTTGGCGGATGAACCGACAGGAAGCCTTGATTCAGAGACAGAGCAAGATATTTTAATGCTCATCCAGCAGCTGAACCGCGAATTGGATTTGACATTTATTATTATTACGCATGATGAGGAAGTGGCAATGATTGCGGACAAGCGCTTTCGTATGCATGACGGTCAATTGGTGAAAGAAGGTGAACACAATGCTATTTAAAGATCAGGTGGATTTTGTGATGCAGCATATTAGAAAAAATAAGCTGCGTGTTTTTATGACGGTATTGGCCGCAACAATGGGCTGTGCGTTTTTAATTGTGCTAGCCTCGATTGGATTTGGATTACAAGATTCGATTGAAGATGAAATTCTATCAAGTGAGACGGTGACACAAATAGAAGTGCTCGGTAGTCAAGCGCTGTTTACAGCAGAGGAGATAGCAGACATTGAAGCAGTGGAAAATGTGCAGACAGTGTTAAAAACTACGAGTGTGGATGCTAATGTAGAAGGCTATATGGGGGATCGCGATACATTTACATCATTGCGTTTAGTAGACTTTACTGATTATGCATCGATAGCAAAACCGTTAGCGGAAGGAAAATATCCGGAAAACGAGAATGAGATTGTTGTCGGATATCATTTTGGACAAACTTTATTAAATGAAGCAGACCGCAAATTAATTGAGGAAAAATCAAAGGCAGCAGAAGCAGAAGGTACTTATTACGACGGTGCTGATGAAGGGTACAAGGAATCGCTGATCGGTAAGGAAGTGGAAATTGCTTTAAGTACGAATGAACAGCCGGATGAGCTGTCGGAACGTATGACGTATAAAATTGTTGGTGTTATGCCAAAGCCGGCATATGAATGGGCAGTCGAAAACCGAATTTATATGATGGACGAGCAACGTGAAGCGATTGAAAACACTTATAACCAAGTAGTTGCAGAAGAAGAGGGAGCAAGCGATTTCCAGCTGTTTTCAGAGCGTTTTGATATTTATGCGGAAAGCTTGGAGTATGTGAAGCCGATTTTAGAAGAGTTACGTGAAAAAGGCTACGGCGTATATTCAGTTACAGAACAGTTGGATGAGTTGAATGTCTTTTTCCTAGTATTAAAAGCAGGGCTCGTTTTCGTTGGAACAATTGCTGTGCTGATCGCATCGATCGGTATCTTTAATACGATGACAATGGCAGTTACGGAACGTACACGTGAGATTGGGGTATTAAAAGCAATTGGTGCAAGTCCGAAACTGATTCAACGACTATTTCTAATGGAGAGTACCTTTATTGGAGTCATTGGAACAGTTCTGGCCATTGCAATTTCTTATGTTGTAAGCTTTGCAGCGAATGCACTATTGCCACTCATTTTAAAAGCAGCAACAGGTGAAGATGGCTTCAATAATGTACAGTTTTCAGCGATTCCATGGCAGCTGGTAGTCATTGCTGGAGCGATCAGTATCGGAGTAGCGATGATTTCTGGATTACGCCCGGCACGTAAAGCAACGAAAATTGAAGTAATGCAGGCGTTAAGACAGGAATTGTAAAATGGAAATGCATGTTATTGGAAATAATTTTATGTAGATCAAATTAGAAAATAATTAAATGAAGTTAAGGACCAAACATATTTTTATATGGTTTGGTCCTTTTTAACCTTCAATGAGAAATTGGATATTTATATTATTTACCTTCGTTTTTAGATATTACAGAAAATTTTATCTTTAAAAGTCTTCAAATTTCTTCTTTGCTTTCTGTTTTAATTTAAAACCAAACCGACCTGTATGCTCATCGTTTTTAACCAATAATTGATATGCGGAAAGAATAGTAAGAGTACGAACCGATATATAAAGACCAACAGCTATTAAAAACACAAAAATCGGATAATAAGGAACCAAGATTCCCATCTCTAATTTTTCCTCCAAGGCAAAAGCTAAGAATCCCACCGCCAGTAAACAAGCACCAATCACCATTATTCCAGAATGTTTTCTTTTAAAGCCCTCATATCTCCCTGTTAATTCTTTAAAATAATTTGAATCAAATAATAAAACTTCTTTTTTGAGAATTGAATATTGTCCTTGATCAAAACCTAATGTCGCAAAAGAAATGATCCCTAAAGCCGCAATGGCAATAATCAAAAGAACCCCAAGCATTGAATTTGTCCCCATAATTAAGTACGGTTCAAACGCCAATGCAAAAAGTCCAAAACCTAACCCAATATGTTTAGCAGTTTTTTGAGTGCTTAACAAAAAACCTTCTGCCATCTCTTTGCTTACATAATAACCTGCTTCATTTCCTTCATTGTTCTCAACAGAATCTTTCAATAAGTAATCAATAGATACCTCAAAGAGATTTCCAATCATTAAGATCTTTTCTGTTTCGGGAAATCCTTGCCCATTTTCCCATTTGCTAATTGCCTGTCTTGAGGTATTTAGTTTTTCAGCTAAAGTTTCTTGAGAATATCCTTTTTCCTTTCTTAGCTTAAATAGTTTTTCACCAAATCCCATTTATTTCAACTCCATTCATTTTGTTAGTTATAATGTATAAAAACATGGCCGTTCTTTCTATCACGTGGTGGATGCAAATTGTCAACTTGAGGTTGCATTGTTGTTATAACGGGCTTTTAAAGCCTTTTCTCTACATATCTTTAGAAAGCGTTTTACAACAAAAGGTGATCAATTAATGATCCTTTCATTTTTCATTATAGGGCATATAGAGGGGTAACTTTAAAAGGAATTGGAAATTTATGTTATAAATAGTTTTAATTATTTATAAAGAATTATCTTTGAATTAATAGAGCTTTTACCACACTTTTTAGCAAGACCACAAATTTAAGTAGCCTTGCTAATTAAGTGCTAAAACTGGTGCGAATAAGCTACCCAGTCATGATAATAAAACCTCTAATAGTGATAGCTATTAAACTTAATATTCCTAGGGAAGATAAAAGTACAGTAATTGTTTTTAAACGTCCTTTAATACTAAATATTGCAGTGAAAAATGAAAGGATTAGCATTGATATTAGTATCAATATATCCCATGAATCAGGTAATGGTTGCAATACTTGTGGGATAATAAAACCAAAAACAATAAATGATATTATCATTATCAATGAAATCATACTTAAATATTTTCTCAACTATTCATCACCCCTCCGTAATGTATAATTCTACCACATTGTTTAGGTGCTATTTCTACAAATATTCATAACACCTTTTTAAGGTTTTTCTCTCCATTAACAGAACTAAGAGTTACGTCTGGGAGAGGTTATTTGATATGGATTGGCTTAAGAGTTGTCCTAAAGAATGGGCAGGCAATTTTGATGATGAGTGGATGCAGGGTGTTACTCCAAAAATTACAATGGATCAGATTGTTAAAGTGGAACGATTTATAGCTAAGTAATAGGTTCTTTATATTGATGCGTTAATAAGTATCAACAATCGGGTGCAATTGTTGAATAGAACGATCTATACATATTGATTTCACGGAGTGGGGGATTGTTAAGTATAGTAAGAACAAAGTAAAAGCGGCCCTCCCCAAATTAAATTGAGGAGGGCCGCTTTAATGTTTACATCTAATTCACTTAGATAAATAAAAAGATGTATTAAGCTTACGAAGCTCTACGCATTGATTTCATAATAAAGCTTACAACGAACACAAGTATAATGGCACCTATGATAGCAGGGAAGATATAGAAATCAGAAACTTTAGGTCCCCAACTTCCTAGAAGCATACCGCCAATCCATGCACCGATAATACCTGCAATAATATTACCAATAATTCCACCTGGGATATCTTTACCCAAAATGACTCCTGCAAGCCAACCGATAACTCCACCAATTATTAAAAACCAAAGAAAACTCATACTGTCCATCTCCTATTTCTTATTTTAATTATTTCGCGATAGTGGTTTATAACCTTTATTAGCTTTCTTCAAACATTTCAGAGGAAAAAAATTTCGAAAATTTTAAAGGAGCTAGCGTTTGATACCAATGAACAGTTGAGAAATGTCTAGTTTTGCAAAAGGGTTTCCAACAAGCGCAGCTGCTGCTCCAGCTGAAAATAGGCCTGTTCCGCCTGTTTGATTGTAACAATTTCGAAATGGATGGACTGTTTCGGGCCAAGCTGTGCGACCCGGTGCAAATCGGCCGTAATGATTTGTGCGATTTTAGGATAGCCGCCTGTTGTTTGTCGATCCGCCATAAGCAAAATCGGCTGTCCACTTGGCGGGCGGATGGTACATTAACATCCCGCACTATGCCAAATGCACTCATTACTGATGAATCAAAAGCGATTAAACAAATTATCGAAATGGTGAAAGAGGGGACAGTGACATCTGTTCAGCAAACGAAAGTAGCGCTCCAGGCACATAGTATTTGTGTGCATGGAGACGGAGCGCATGCAGTGCAATTTGCAAAACATGCACGTCAGGAACTAGAACAGCAGGGGGTAACGGTTCAGGCATTTCGTTCATTTAAGTGAGGACTTGCCTGTTCAAATATTGAATTGAGGATTATTAGGTGAAATGTGAGGATTATCTTGATGGAAATGAGGGTTAATTGCCCTCAAGTGAGGATTAAATGCAGGCATCTGAGGATTTTCCCGAAATAGTGAGGATTAACGCAAAAAAGAGTGGCGAATATAAATCCCCACTCTTCTTAAAATTCACTTTTACTTAATGATATGGCAAAATCTCAGAAACCGTTAAAAACTCATAACCTTCTTTTTGTAAGTAGGCAAGGACTGGCTCCAGTCCATCTGCTGTAGATTGGTGGATGTCATGCATTAACACAATTGCGTTATTATGCAATGCTTCTTTTACCATCGGAAACAGCTTTTCTGAATCTCGATATTTCCAGTCAAGAGTATCAATCGTCCAGTTGACAGATTTACATGGGATTGCGTTACGAACATCATCGTTAATCGCACCGTAAGGAGGACGGAATACTGTAGAATTTTCACCGATCGCATGGATAATTGCTTCCTCTGTGGAATTGTACTCCTTTTCAATATCAGTAATAGACATTTTCGTTAAAACGGGATGTGTCCATGTATGATTACCGATTTCATGACCGCTATCACGTACTTGCCGTACTAAGCCCGGATAATATTGTGCACGGTTTCCAAGCATAAAGAATGTTGCTTTTGCATTGTACTTTTCCAGAAGCGCTAAAATCTGTTTTGTTACTTCCGGGTGTGGACCATCATCAAATGTAAGGGCGATCCGTTTTTTAGATGAGCCCTTATCACTTTTAGGAATAATCGTTTTTTCGGATTGCATTGCAATTTGGAAATCAGATGCTAAAAGCGGGTTGATGAATGATAAAGGAATTTCAACTACTGGTATACCTGCTTCCGGTTTTGTCACTTCCCCTTCATTAAAATAAATGAATAGAGAGTCATTTTTCAATGCAAAATGTTTAAATAAACGCCATTTCGGCTCTGTAGCGAATGCAAGCTCCTTTTCTAATACATACTCTTTGTACGCCGGATTTTTAAGCATTTCCGATTGGATGTGTGCTGCAAATGTTTTCAGACTTTCTAAATCCTTATTTAATAGGGCGCGAAAATCAATCAGCCCGCCTGTTTCATAATCAATTAAAAATGTTTCAACCGTTGTTTGCCTCTCGTCGGCATTTAAAATCATTTTATTTGTTAAAACAAAGGAGTAATAATGATCGTGCTCGAATGTTTCAACAGTAATCGTCAGATGGCCTGTTAACTTCTTAGTTTCTTGCTGCAGACGCATCATGTTTATGTAATATTGTTTTGATTGTTCTATATAAGTCGTAATTTCTTTATTAAAAGCTTCATATTCCGTTAAAGGATATTGAACGGTATAAGGCATTTTTTTGTTGTCTGAACGATCTGTGACAATTTTTATTCCCGGGAATTTTGATGCTTCCTCCGTAATGGTATGCTCTTTAGCGGATGTTTTGTCACTGTGCGGAAAAATCGGATCATCGCTTAAAAAAGTTAAAAAAACGATAATGGCACCTAAAAAACCGATAGCACCAATAAGAGTTAAATCAATCCAAGGACCACGCCGTTTTCTGTAAGGGTTTGTCATGATGCATCGGGTTCCTTTCTAAATGGGGTAATCTATATCATATCGACCAAAATGATGGTCACTGTAAATATTAAGGAAATACGCTGTTCTGTCAGCATAAATTGCATGAAAAAAGACTGTTATTTTCCGAGTGCTTCAAGTAATATGAGCTAAGAAGTGGAAGGGGGTCCCTTAAATGAATGCTGAAAATACTGAACTGGCGCTTGACTGCTTTTTGCTTGCAGGTCGTATTATGATTGAAAGCGGTGCTGAAACATATCGAGTGGAAGACACGATGCTACGAATGGCCCGTTCTCAAAATATGATGAATGCACAAAGCTATGTTACGCCAACAGGTATTATTTTCTCTCTAGGTAAAACACAGCCAACTCAAATTACATCGATTCCAACACGAATTACGGATTTACATCAAATTGTACTTGTAAACAATGTTTCACGTAAGCTTACATCTCAAATGATAACACTAGAGCAGGCGTATGACGAGTTAAAGAAGATCGAAAAAACAAATTATTTCCTCCCTATTTCCATTCAAGTTTTGGCTGCATGTTTAGCGAGCAGTGCGTTCTTAATGCTGTTTAAAGGAACATTATCGGATATCCCAGCTGCCTTTGTTGCAGGGGGCGTCGGTTTATATATTGTGACGATACTTCATAATATGACCCGCGTGAAATTTTTCTCCGAGTTTTTAGCATCGGTAGGGGTAGGCGTTATTGCATCCCTCGCAGTGCATTTTAATGTCGGTACGGAAATCGACAAGATTATAATCGGATCGGTCATGCCTCTTGTGCCTGGTCTGCTCATTACGAATGCAGTCCGTGATTTAATGGCAGGACATTTCACAGCAGGGATGGCAAAGGGTGCCGAAGCCTTTTTAACAGCTTTTGCGATTGGTTCAGGTGTTGCGCTTGTGCTTTCGCTCTAGTTAGTGAATCAATTTCGGAGTGCGATCATTCCAAGGTATGATCGATTGGAAGGAGCGTTCGTTGGTGGAGCATGTTTTAGCTCAAATCGTTATCAGTTTTATAGCGACCGCCTGTTTTGGTGTCATTTTTAATGCCCCGATCAAAACGATTCCGGCATGTGGCTTCGTCGGTGCTGTAGGGTGGGCAGTATATTATGTTCTGTTTGAAGGCGGACTGGATGATGTTCGAGCATCCTTTGTTGGGGCATTTGTCGTCTCATTAGTAGCATATTTCTTTGCACGCAAGTTTAGGATGCCGATGATCATATTTAGTGTGTCTGGTATTATTCCGCTTGTCCCTGGTGGCATTGCATACAGCACGATGCGAAATGTGATGGAGCTCGACTATATTGCAGGTTTGGAAAATGGAATGCGTGCATTTATGATTTCCGGAGCGATTGCGATGGGACTTGTATTTGCTGAAGTAATAATGCAGATCATTCTGCGTTTAATGAGAAAAGGAAGGACTTCGATTCAATCCTTTACTAAAGTAAAAAAGAAAAGCTCGTAAAGCACTGATCGTCAGTTGCCTTACGAGCTTTTTGATTACAGTAAAAACGAAGAAATTTCTTCTGTAGAGCTTGGTTTGCTTACAAAGTAACCTTGGATGAAATCACAGCCGATGCTTGTCAGGAATTGCATTTGTTCTTCTGTTTCCACACCTTCAGCAACGACCGTCAGATTCATTGATTTTCCTAGTTGTACCATACCGTTTACGAGCTGCTGGTTTTTTTTCGATTTCAGCGAGTGGATAAATGTCTGGTCGATTTTTATAATGGAAATAGGTAAAAGCTGCATGTAACGGAATGAGCCATAACCTGTACCAAAGTCATCAAGCACAAAGACGATGCCTTCTTTTTCAAGTGCACGCATTTGCTTAATAATTCCTGTTTCGGCTTCAGCTTCCAATGCAAACTTTTCGGTAATTTCGATTTGCAGTAAATTTGCCGGACAGCCAGTACGTTCAAGTGTTTCCAAAATTGACTTGGCCATATTTTTATCACGGAATTCGCGTACAGAAGAGTTGATGCTCACTTTAATTGCATGGCCCGCATTTTTCCATAGGACCGCCTGTTCACATGCTTTTTCCAGCATAAACGAACCGATATTATTTATTAGACCTGTCTCTTCAGCGATAGGGATCAGTTCATCAGGTGATACTGCGCCGATTTCCTCATCATCCCAACGCACTAATGCCTCAACAGCTGTAATATTACCACCTTTTAAATCAACTTGAGGCTGGTATAGAACATGAAGATTTTTCTGATCTAATGCAAGCAGTAATCGCTTTTCAACAATAGATCTGCGGTTTAATGCAGCATGTGAAGATTTTGATAAAGAGACGATGCTGTCACCGCCCGCACTGCGTACAGAAGCTATCGTAGCCAATGATGCCTTCATTAATTGAGAGAAAGTCATTTGATCTTCCGGGAAGCGTGTAATCCCGCCGCTTAATGAAAGAGGAACTGCCACATTTCCGCTGTAGATTGGATTTTGCTGTAAATAATTCAGGAAACCTTGTGTAAACCATTCTGGTAATGGTGTAATTACGACAAATTCACTTTCATTAATACGAGCCATCGTACTATCTTGGAAATACATTTTCATGCGTTTCGTAAATTCTACGATAAGAGAATTTCCGGCTACGCCATCATGCAAATCCTTAATTGTGTAAAACTTATCAATACTTAAGTAAACAAATGAAAAATGCCGGTCTTCTTCAATCATTTCCCCGATAATTTGTTCCAGACGATGAACATTCATCATTCCTGTTTCTGTATCAATATATGCGATTTTCTCCAGCTGAAACTGAATTTTTTTTTCTTTTGTAATATTTCGCTCAATCAGCAAATACTCGTTCTTTTCAGATGTTTGACCCATCATTGGAATGGCCGTTAAATGTACCCAGTAAAGTTGCTCATCCTTTGTCAATTTCTCGACTTCACCTTGCCAAACTTGTCCGTTTTGCAATGTTTTCCAAATTTCTAAAACAACTTTTTCTGATTCGGGATTTTGCGGGAACAATTGCCACAATGTTTTACCGATGACCCGTTTTGGTGTCCAGCGGCTTGCTGTTAAAAATTGCTGATTTGTTTGAGTGATAAAGCCGTCCTGGTCAAGTGTAACAGTCATGAATGATTGGTGGATCCCATTTTTAAGGTCCACTAAATGTTGCTGTTCTTCATCCATTAAACGGACTTCTTCATTTGGAATACAAAGAACAGAAATCGCTTGTTCATTTAAGAAAACTGTCGGCTTTGTATAAAGAGTACATATTTTGGAAGATTGTCCTTTTAATGAAAGAGGGATGTTGTGCAAACATAACGCTACCGAACCGGTTAAAATGGTTTCAATGACATCGTCACCTACTTCTGAAAAAAGCGTGTCGTGTATGGACTTACCTATTAGTTCTTTTGTCTCTTTTAATATATAGTCCAAATGACTGATATTTTCGTGAACAAGTGTGCCATTAGGTGAGAGTACAAAAGAAGGGAAAGGGGTATCTAGTAGTGGCTCAGTACTAGTAGAATAGATTTGTTCTTTTGTCATAAGTTAAGTCTCCTTAATTAATTAATTCATATTGCAATTATAATTAAATAACATAGTTTAGTCATTTAAGATGAATTTTTATTTGTAAAAATTAATCATGCATAGGATTATTATACCTTATTATTGGGTAATAAGTAGTTAAATTTATGCATCTTTACTAGAATAATTGTATCAGGAAGTTTTTTTGTTTTTAATGAAAAGAATATTTGTGGAAAGATAAATTTGAAGGGATTCATGCGCGAGTATTGCGTTACTTCGATAGCTTTACTAAAATAAAGAAATTATAGTAGTTAGAATTGGAGTAGAAAGAATGAATTTATCGGCAATAACAGTGTCGTTTCCTTTAGATGAAGAAACATATGAAGAAGTACAGAAATTATGTAAAACAGCGGCCGTTTGTGATGGCGTATTATTAAATCAAGTAATGAATTTACCGATAGCGAAAAGCTATGAAATACGGGGATTTTATGTTCTTGTATATGATGATGAAAAGAATTTGTTGGTCGGAGCAGGTACTGCTGTCGATTTGATGGGATTAAATACGTATGAATGGTCGATGCTCGTTGCACCAATGTACCGTCACCTTGGAATTGGCACGGCAATTTTGAATGTGCTGAAAGATGGCATGGCGATGCGTGAAAGTGAAGGAGAACTCGCATTAATCATGGAAGGTTCTCATTACGGCAAAGAATTTCTTCAAAAGAATGGGTATTTATACAGCTTTTCTGAAGCGACATTGGAAGCCCGTGCAGAAGTTCTGCAAACAGATGGAGCTGTTACCTTACGCCCATTTATGCAAAAGGATACCGAAGCACTTGTCGCGATTTTCAGTGATGCGTTTGGCGATATGCGTGAGGAGTCATTGGAATTAATCGAGTTTAATACAACGACTGAAGGCCTAGTCATGTGGACAGCTGAAATTGATGGTGAAGTTGTTGGAACAGTGACGACTCGTAAAGAAGGCGAAGTACAATGGATTACGGCATTTGCTGTTTCCCCAAAAAGACAGCGCCAAGGAATCGGTACACAAATTTTAAACTTCGTGAAAGATTATGCACTTCGATCTGGAGACAAGACAATTTTACTCGATGTGGAAGTCGAAAACATGGCAGCCCTTCATGTATATGAAAAAGCCGGTTTTATGAAGTCCTCCCAGCTTGATTATTATATTTATATTGGATTGTAAGCCAGTGGATTCAAGTGCTTACGAAGTAAACGTTCATGATTATATGAAAGTTTGAACGGTTATGGTTAGTTCATTCCTAAAAGTAAAGCATCAATCGCAATTTATGGCATGCGATTGATGCTTTTAAGTTAATAACCCACTCCCAATCACTTCATTAAAAAAGCCTCTTTCGAAGGGCCAACCAAATAAAGCTCGTGCATGGCGCGGGTTAAGGCTACATACAGCAGTTTCCGGTCAAGAGGGTTGTCATCATACGGTGTATCAAATGACGTTAGAATGACTGCATCAAACTCTAACCCTTTTGCCAAGTGACTTGGGATGACGAGAAGTTTTTGCTGATCGATTGCTGAATTCTCATCGAGTAACTGAGCCGGAACATCGGAGTTTTCAAGCTGTCCGATTAACTGAACGGCTTCATGTGTCGTCTTGCAAATAAGCGCAATGGATTGATGCTGATTGTCGCGGATCTTTACAAGCACGTCTTGAATAATAGCGGAATCAAACCCTTCCGCAACGATAAATTCAGGCTCTTTTCCATGACGGACAACAGGTTCAACTAGAGGTAAATCCTCATCCATCTGCATTAGGATTTCATTGGCAACATCCATAATTTCAATTGTTGTTCGGTAGCTTTTTTGAAGTGTTGCATACGTTGCGCGCGGGAAAAGAGAAAGTATGGGCTGCCACTCTGTCAAGGACCGGTAGCTGTGGATTCCTTGCGCGAGATCGCCAACCATTGTAAACATATCCGTTTCAAGGCCGGCTTTTAAGGCAGCAAGCTGAAAATAGCTGTAATCCTGTACTTCGTCGATAAACACGACGCGCATTTTCCACTTATCATCAATGCCTTTGATCTTTGCCTGCAAAAAGTAAAGGGCAGCCAAATCTTCCAGCACCCACCGTTCTTTCTGGTGTGCCTTTATAAAATGGGCAACTTCTTCCAAAGGCCATTCAGGAGCCACTTCACCCAATAATTCACGGTTCGTCAAAAGCTCTCGGTACAACTGCTTCACTTTCACTTTTTGGAACTTTTTCATATAGACTGTTGCAACGGATTTTGCTTCCTGCTTAATTTTTGGAACGCGGGCATCCCTTTCGTCGATTAGCTTTGTCACTGTACGACGACGTTTCTCTGCGTCACGCATCCCATTTAGCGCACGACCGATTGCATCTTCATAGCGCGTATTCAATGTAGCGAGCACTGCTGCGGTTTTCCGCTTTACCTCTGTTTGAATAACCTTTTTAATACGTTCAAGCCGTTTTTCCACAGGCATATAATGAAATTCTACCAAAAACAGCTTTCGTAAATGCTCGCCTTTCATAATGCGGTATTTTTCAATGAATACATCATCAAACAATGCTGCAAGTTGCTGTTCATAGTGCTCGATATAGCGGTTCATCATGAGCTCGTAAAATGGACTGCCTTTTGTTTTCGAAATCATGGCATACTCTTGCTGTACGGAAGGGTTTGCAATGAGTTGCTCGAGTTGTTCATTCGGATTCTGGAGTTTTAATTTTAATTTCAGTGCATCAAGCACATATTGCGCATATGTTGTCTGGCAAATTTTATCGACGCCAAGCTCCGGTAATACATCGGCAATATAATCGATAAATAACCGGTTCGGTGCGAGAATCATTAACTGTTCTGGATTGAAATGCTCGCCCATCGTGTAAAGGAAATACGAAATCCGGTGGAGGGCAATTGTTGTTTTACCTGAACCTGCCGCACCTTGTACAAGAATCGGCTGGCGTAGATGTGCACGAATAATTTCATTTTGTTCTTTTTGGATAGTGGAGACGATTTCCGTTAACCGGACATCGGCTTTTCCTTCGAGCGCTTCCTGGAGGAGCTCATCATTTGTTGTTAAATCGACATCACGGTAATTGATCAGCTCGCCATTTTCAATTTTATATTGGCGCTTGGCAAACAAATGACCGGAATGTGTTTCATCCCGGACATCGTATGTAATATCGCCAAGCCGGCCATCGTAGTAAACGTTTGCGACAGGGGAGCGCCAATCAACAATGATCGGTTCGTGTGTTTCGCTGTGGAAAAGCGAGGTTTTTCCGATATAAAGAAATTCCTCATCTTCGTTTTCACGCTGAAAATGGATTCGTGCAAAATACGGTTTTTGACGAATCGCTTCCAACCCTTCTTTTTGATTACGGGCAAGCTCGAAAAAACGGGTATTCATTAAAATGTTCAGGAAGCTGTCACTGGAATCCAAATATTCCACATTGGCCATCGCAGTACGAATATTTTCCTGGGCCGTCTCAATATCTTTTTTTGAGCTATTTAAAATCCGGTCCATATAATGGATCGTTTCGTGCAGGCGCTGTTGTTCCTGTTTAAAATCTTGAGCTGTCATTAAATTTCCCCCCTAACGCGTTACCACTTTGCAACATGTTCTTCAATGCAGCCAAGCATTTGCTGGATGTGCAGTGTTTTGCCATCATCAAGCTGAATAAATCCATCATAATAACCGACCATTTGGTGGACAGAGGAAACGATGAGTTTAGCATTCGTTTCTGCTACACGTTCAAAAAATGGTGTGAAAGTTAAGTTGACGCGTCCGCTAAATTTCGTTTTGATCGTCCACGGGTGCATGAAATTGGTGCGATCATAGTGAAACAGAACATCTTCATGAATTTTCGTCATATGCCCGTCGATAAAAATGGCATTTTCGGTCATGCCTGTTCCATCCGTCCATTTACCGCCAAAGTTCAAACCGATCCGCTGACCGCGAACTTTCTGTGATGCCATTCCCCAGTTCCAAGTTGCTTCACGAGGCCAAACACCGCGGCCATAATCGAGTACAGCAAAGCTTTCTTCCGGTGTAAACGTAAAGGTGCGGTTCCCGATTTTTACCGAACCCGAAGTTGGTAACGTGTGATGTTTCGCCGTAAATTGGAATGTACGGCGATTCCATGGAATGACTACATTGAGGGAGTCATCGCCTTTCGGATGTGCAATTGTGAGCTCTGCATGCAAAGGGTCACCATCAAAATCAGGAGCGGTCACTGTTAAATGGGTCTCGCGATTGAAGTATGTAAGTTGGATGGACATTTCCGTATTTTTATATTGAATTGTTTCGAGCACTTGCGTCGGCATTTTTACTTTTGCCCCAAGTGGAATTAAAATTGTTTTTTCAAAGTAACGTTGTGTCTCGTATTCGAGGAAATAAACAAAGCATACAGCCGCATAATCCATATGACTGATTGTCGCGGAAAATAAGATCTCCTCGCCATATACACACCAGTAATTCCATTTTTTCTTGCGCATAAGATGCCCTGACAAATTACTGTCGATAATAGGTCTACGTGCAAAACCGATTGCTTCCGGATTTAAATTCCCTTTTTTATCGCAAAGGGCTATAGGAAGAAAAATTTCCCTTTCTGCATGTTGTGTCATCATAATTCCCCCTAACCGTTTCATAATTTCAATAAAATAATTGTATCAAAGATTTACAAAAACAGGGGATTTTTGCTCTACATTCACAACACTTTCATAATTAGAAAGTACTCGACATACGCTGTGAAAAAAGGAGAAGATTGTTGCCTACTTATAATCGGATGGCTGCTGTTGCTTATGCAAATAGATGGTGGGACAGCTTTAATCCTGAATATCCGATATTTCGGGATGACTGTACGAACTTTATTTCCCAATGTTTACGTGCTGGAGGGGCTCCAATGCGGGGGGCACCGAATCGTGGGCAAGGCTGGTGGATGATCGGACAACCGGAGCGCTGGAGTTATAGCTGGTCTGTTGCACACTCCCTTCGCTGGTATTTGGAAACGTCCACGCAAGGCTTACGCGCGACAAGAGTAAGCTCTGCAAGTGAACTGCAGCTTGGGGATGTCATTTTTTATGATTTTACGGGGGATGGTCGGATAGATCATAGTACAATTGTGACGCGAATTGAGCAGGGGGTCCCGTATGTAAATGCCCACACATCCAACAGCAGCGACCGCATCTATACGTATGAAGACTCCACCGCCTATACTCCGAACATGCAGTACTACTATTACCATATTGAAGATGAGTTTTGAAGGGCTATAGGGAGGGGAAAGGAATAAGCGGAATTTTCCCGCCTGTTTAATACGTGGCTTAACTGAATTGTGGTAACCTGCCTTATAATGAACCTTTTTAATAGAATTCCCTCAATGTAATATGTTAAATAGAGATCATTCATGCTAATGTAATAGTAGTAATTGAAGGAGGATTTGGCGATGACTTTATCAGTAAGAGACGCAGTATTGCAACGTCGTTCGATTAAACTGTTTAACGGACAGCAGGTTGACAAAAAGGCAGTAATGGAAATTTTGGATGATGCAAAATGGGCACCGAATCACGGCAACCGTCAGCCATGGCGCATTGTAGTAGGTGCAGAGGAGCAGCTGCCAAAAGTACATGAACTGCTTCGAGACCTTGCAGTTCCGAAATGGCAGGAGCTTTCAGAAGATGCGCTTGCTATACAAATGAAAAAATTCACATTGGCCGGTGCGTACGCTTTTGTGCTAGTAACAGAAGATGTTCGTCAAAAAGAACGGTTGGAAGACTATGCGGCAGCCGCTTGCTATCTGCAAAATGTGCAACTACTGGCGTGGGAAAAAGGGATCGGCACGTGCTGGAAAACACCGGGCTTCTTAGACAATCCGAAATTCCGTGAAGCATTAAATGCACAGCCACATGAGCGTGTCATTTCGATGTTCCAGTTCGGTTATTACGATAATGTGCCAAATGTAAGAACACGAAAAGACCTTTCTGAATTCGTAACGGAGTTTGGCCAATAATGGATTGAATGCATGAGGAAGCGGTGACTTCCTCATGCATTTTTTTATGGAAACCTACTCAAATACTTAAATATTATATTTATGCAACAATATTTACTTATACTTAATTGGGAATCGAGATAGTTACATTATAAAATTGAATGTTGTATATAAAAATAATAGATGAGAAATTCATTCGGGTATACGGAGAGATTTCACCAAAGGAGATACTATGCAATTTAAAAGTTTAAAAACCCGGCTAATGATAATCTTGTTGTTAGTTGGAATTATTCCTGTGTTTACTACGGTTACGTACAATTATTTTGCAACATCAAACAGCTTCGAAGACATTCAATTTGATAAGCAAAATGAAATAGAACAAGGTGTTTCACAATACTTTGAGAAAACCGCAGCCGACTTGCAATATTTAGCAGAGCTGTACGCCAAAGATCCGGAAATTCAGCAATTGCTCATGAATACTGATCGTGCTGCTGTTCAATCTGCTGGCGAAGCACTGTTTAATAAATTAAATGCGCAACATAAACTGGCCGTCATGGAAATTGGCGATGAAAAAGGCAAAGTATATTTAAGAGGTCATAACCCTACAAAATTCGGTGATGACAAGTCAGATATTCCCGCAATTCAAGGCGCACTTGAAGGAAATGCTTACAGCGGATTTGAGTATGGTTCAAGCGGATTGGCTGTACGAGCATTTGCCCCGATAGAGGTGAATGAGCAAATCGTCGGGACATTGCAAATAGGCCTTGGCAATGAGTTTATTGCAGAAGTTCAAAATTTATTCCCGGGTATGTCACTTCAACTTCTTAATGGAGAGGGCGAAATTGTTGAATCATCCGAACAAGCAAATATTGGCGCCAAGCTAAACGGTCAGGCAGTTTCGGATGTTCTTGCCGGAAAATCAAGTCATTATAAAAATGATGGTGACCATATAATCGAAAGCTTTTTACCAATGGAAGACCCGGCTGCAGTTTCGGTAATCGGCGGCATTCATCTCATACAAAATATAGAAAAAACGCAATCCGCAATGGCCAGCATGATCAACATGAGTGCTGCGATTTTAATCATCACAATCATTCTTGCTGTCCTTGTTGCATTTTTCTTTAGTCGCTCAATAACAAAACCAATCATTCATACATCAAAACTGATGCATGTACTAAGTAGAGGCGTTTTGACGCAGCGTATGGATGATCATAATCGTCACGATGAAATTGGAAGGTTAATGACGGATATGAAAGTGATGCAAGAACAGTTGCATGGGACAATATCGGAAGTTTCTTTTGCATCAAGTAGTGTCAAAGCGCAAAGTACAATGCTTGCTCAATCGACAAATGAAGTATCTACTGGAGCACTGGCGATTGCCGAAACGATGGAGGCACTGTCGCGCGGGATTGAGACTCAAACGAATGAAATCACCGAAGTATATGAAGCGGTAACAGATTTTTCTCAAACATTGAAGGAAACAACCGAGCAAGGAACAAAGCTTGAAACGCTATCGTATAACGTTCTTTCCCTTTCATCGGAAGGTACAAAAATGATGGGAACTTCAAATGGACAGATGGAACAGATTCATGAAATGATGCAGACGGCCATTGAAAAAATGGGGGATTTAGGACAACGTGTTGGACAGATTTCATCATTTGTGAAAATTATTGAAGATGTCGCAAACCAGACGAATCTGCTTGCATTAAATGCGTCAATCGAGGCAGCTCGTGCCGGTGAACATGGTAAAGGGTTTGCCGTTGTTGCCGAAGAAGTGCGCAAACTTGCCGAGCAGGTAGCCAAATCGGTAACGGAAATTACAACGATTGTCGGTACAATTCAGTATGGAACGAAAGAATTGAGCAATTCATTACAGCAAGGCTTTACGACAGTTGAAGCAGGTTCATCGCAGCTTGCAGATACGGCCGAAACGTTCAGGGAAATCGAACACTCTGTACTTAAAATGGATCAGTTTATGAAGCAAGTGCTTGTTCAACTAGAAGCGATGAACAAGGAAGGGCAGAATATCAATGATTCCATGCAGGAAATTTCAGCCATTACAGAAGAAACTACAGCCAGCGTAGAAGAAACTACGGCTACAGTTGTTCAAACAAGTGCCACGATGGAAAATGTTGCGGCAACGACAGAGCAACTCGCTGAACTGGCCGAGAAGTTGGATGCTATTGTGAAAGAATATAAAGTGTAAATATTCTAAAAAGCAAAAGGAGTTGCCACATCGTGCTGGCAGCTCCTTTAATTATTCTCTTCCGAATAATTTGGAAGGTTTGATGGTAACGTAGTATACAATTCTTCTAAGAAAGGGTGAGATATAAATGAAAAAAGTATTATTTCTGCTCGGGCTTCTATTATTCGCAGGGTGTTCGGAGGAAATAGTCGCGTATGAAGGGATGCCGTTAAAAATTGCTGTTTTAGGGGAGTTCAACGACAGTTACAATACAAATATAGATATTGTAGAAATTACATTTGAAACACTTGAAGAAGCGGTTTCGAATCCGGCTTTGGAATATGATGCACTTTTTATAACGCCTACTGTATTTGAACAAGCTTCCCAGGATGAATATATTAAGATATATAAGGATGCACAGATTCCGATCATCTATTATGGTGCAGCGAAAGGGCATTTTGCTTTTACGAAAGAAAACATAACTTACGATACACTGCACTTTCAAAATCTGATAAACGGTTCACATTCAACGCTTTATTTACATAATGAAATACTAGTAGGAGATGAATTGTCAGAAATCAAATGCGATGTCGACATATTCAATTTTTACTTAAACGGAGATCGTTATGATATTATGCTGAAAGAAATTTATGAAAAAATCGAAACGCTAACTTGAATTGATTGGGGCAAAAATCCTTTATGCTATTTTTGAAAAGGTTTTGTATGAGGGAGATGGGGAAAAGGTACTTACGAATAATTTAATGGAGGGATGCAAATGTTTTTTGATGAGCCGAAACAGAAAATTGATGTTGCCTATACGAAACAGGAATTGCTAGAAAAACTCCAGGAATTACGTAGACCGGACAATGAATTGGAAGGTACACATATTTACGTTTTAACAAAAGATGTGGACGAATTTCACTCCATCGCACGTGATCAGCAAGTGTCGCTTATCACAACAAATGGTGTCCGCAGTATATTGAAAACAGCATTGACGAAGGAATCGCCAATTGAAGAGAAAATTCGCCGCCTCGGTTTACCGGAAAACAAGCGGCTTGAATATGAAAAAATAATTGAAGATGGCGGGAAATTGCTCATAACAGGTACCGACCCGTTTGATGAAGAAGATTGGACAGGCCATACACTCGATGACTGGATTACAAACCGCTCCAATCCATCGAACCTCATTCGCAAAGATGTAATGGATGAGCGCCCTGTACCATTTGAGCCTGAAAAAAAGTATGAAGCGCTACCGAATACAAGTGTTGCAGGAGATTTTGGACGCAGCAATGATGTGGATGATCCGGATATTATTCCGTTAAAAGACGATCAGCGCATTGTTCGCGACCCGAATACAAAAGAAATTGGAATTTATCAGGCACCGCATGAAAAGCAAAATTAAAATGGAGAGTCAGACTGTTCTTTAGGGCGGTTTGGCTTTTTTATTTGGGGTGGGGTGGAATTTATTAGAAAAATTGAAAGGGTTATTAGAAAATGTGGGAGCGTTATTAGAAAATCGATGGTGTTTTTGTCAGCGTAGACTGTATTTTTGCTCGGATCAGGTGTTAGGAAAGGCGGGAGCGGATTTTATTAGAAAAGTTGAGGAGGTTATTAGAAGAACGGAGGGGGATATTAGATAATGAGCCGAGGATATTAGAACAAAGGACGGACATTTTAGAACATCCCGGGAATATATTAGAAAACCGGCAGTTTATTAGAACAAATCAAAATATATTAGAAAACAAATCAGGATTTATTAGAAAACTGCCGCTTAAACCGCCAAACCGCAAATAGAAAAATAGATTTTTAGAGGGAATCCAGTCTTTTTGTAGAATATTTTGTATGGATGTGAAAGGGGATAAGGATATGGACAAAGTAGTAGCTTCTGTACAACAGGCGATTCAGGCAATAGACGATGGAGCTGTATTATTAGTGGGGGGCTTCGGGTTATGCGGTATTCCGGAAAATCTAATTCAGGCGGTAAAAGATAAAGGAACAAAAAATCTGACGGTTGTCAGCAATAACTGCGGTGTCGATGATTTCGGGCTCGGCATTCTGTTACAAGACAAGCAGATTACGAAAATCATTGCTTCCTATGTAGGGGAAAATAAAACATTCGAACAGCAATATTTAAACGGTGAGCTTGAAGTGGAATTGACACCACAGGGCACATTGGCAGAACGCATTCGTGCGGGCGGTGCAGGGATACCAGGATTTTATACGGCAACAGGTGTTGGTACGCCGATCGCAGAGGGAAAAGAGACGAAGGAGTTCGACGGCAAGGCATATTTGCTTGAACGCGCGATTACAGGGGATTTTGCGCTTGTGAAAGCATGGAAAGCGGATCGCTCCGGAAATCTTGTGTTCCGTAAAACATCGCGCAACTTTAACCCGCTTTGTGCGACAGCAGGTAAAGTGACGATAGTCGAAGTGGAGCAGCTTGTCGAAACAGGCGAACTGGATCCGGACGAAATTCATCTGCCGGGCATTTATGTGCAGCATATCGTCCATAGCGAGTCATTTGAAAAACGCATTGAACGCCGCACTGTAAGGGAGGAAGCATAATGGATGCACGCATGAAAATTATCCGACGCGCGGTGAAGGAAATACAGGACGGGACATATGTGAATTTAGGTATCGGCATGCCAACTCTAATCGCAAATGAAATTCCTGAGCATTATAATGTGATGCTGCAGTCGGAAAACGGACTGCTCGGAATAGGGCCATACCCGACTGAAACAGAAGTCGATGCAGACCTGATCAATGCCGGGAAGGAAACGGTCACAGCAAAAGTAGGCGCTACATTTTTTGATAGCGCGGAAAGCTTTGCGATGATTCGTGGCGGGCATATTGATTTAGCTATTCTCGGCGGAATGGAAGTGTCGGAAGCGGGAGACTTGGCTAACTGGATGATTCCCGGAAAAGTAGTAAAAGGGATGGGCGGGGCGATGGACTTAGTTGTCGGCGCGAAAAAGGTCATCGTCATCATGGAACATACGAACAAATACGGTGAGTCCAAAGTAAAACGTGAATGCTCATTGCCGTTGACAGGAAAAAGCGTCGTTCACCGGTTAATTACTGATTTGGCAGTATTTGATTTTCAAGATGGCAAGATGCAGCTGGTGGAGCTTCAGGATGGTGTGACATTAGAGGAAGTGCAGGAAAAAACAGAGGCTATGTTTGAAGTGAAACTGTAAAATAATGCGCAAAAAGCAGCTCAGCTTTTTGTGCATTTTTAATTACCTCACATCTGTTTAGTGACTTTTACTCTATAAAAACTTGAAAAGAACAACGAAATAGTGAGTAAAATAATATACACCATTAATGGTAAATTAAAACAATCGCTCTATGTTTGATGCAATTAAATTGATAGATTCCCTCTATATACGATTATCGAATTGGTGGATATTCTTAAAGTATGAATTATTATTTTAATAATTTTGAAAATTAAAGTAATGGAGGGGTCTTATGAAAAAGAAAGCATTAGCACTATCCTTAACGGGTATTTTGGCACTGGGAGCTGTTACACCAGCTTCATTAACTGCCTATGCTGTAGGTGAAGGACCGAACTATGGTGGAAGTGAATCGATTCAAACGTCAATCCTATATACGTACGATGAAATGGTTAATTATCTTAAAAAGCAAGATGCGAAACAAGATGCTATGCAACTTGAGGTGATTGGTCAAACGGTAAAAAAGCGAGATATTTACATGGCAAAATATATTAAAAATCCAAATAACCCGACAATCCTATTTTTGACACAACAGCATGGTAATGAACAATTAACGACAGAAGGTGCACTAGAATTTATCAAGCATCTTGGAACAGGTAAAACAAAAGGCGTTCTGGATAATATCAATATACTTATAGTGCCTATGTTAAATGCAGATGGTGCGATGGGAGATGTCGATTTTTCTCTTGATGATTACATCGCTGATGGTGGACGAAATTTAACACGATACAATGCAGTTGGGGCAGACTTAAATCGTGACCATGTTGATAAAGTGCACCCGGAAACTCAGTCTCTTCATAAAAATGTTTTACAAAAGTATAAAATTGATTACATGATTGACCTGCATCATCAAGGCACTCAAGCAAGACGAGACGGGAGATTAGTATCAGGTTCTATGCTTTATCCTACAAATGATAAAGTAAAACCGGAAGTACTAGAGAAGTCGAAAAAATTGGGGGCCGTTGTATTTAATGCTGTTGATTCTACTGGATGGGGACATTTAGCTAAATATAATGGCGGTAATGGTGAGAATATCGGCCGTAATGGTGCCGCAGTTCAATATGATATTGCTACACTGCTATTTGAAATGCGCGGAATGTCCGATCACTTTAATGAATCGGCAGTTATCGGTCAAAAAAGTAATGGTTACTTAATCAAACAAACGATTACAACACTTGATGCTGCGGTTCAAGCAATAGCAGATCGTTCAATTGAAAATGCAGATATCAGTTTCTGGGACACATTGGATACTCAAAGATAACGGGAAAATGGAGCCAAAAGCCGTAACCGTTTTTACGGCACTTGTATCTTGATGAACTGAAAAAGGAGCAAGAGAGTCTTGTTATGGACATCTTTTGCTCCTTTTCTCTATTCACTGTTAATCTGCGTTGTTCATTAATTTAGCATCTAGTGATAATGGTGAACGATCTGCGAACATGAAATAAATGCCTAGAGCTACGTAAACAACCTCTAATTCATATCCAGCGTAAGTACCGTCACCAAATAATCCAAGTGATAATTTAGCTGTGAAGATTGCACCAACCATAATCACTGCAAATACTGCGCCGATTACACGAGTACCAAGTCCAAGAATTAATAATAAACCACCGACTAATTCAACAGTTGCTACTACAAAGGCAAGACCACTCATTAAACCAAGTGATTCGAAGTAACCTGCTGTATTCTCGATGCCTCCTTGAAACTTAACAAATCCATGGTAAAAGAACATAAAACCAACCACCACTCGTACAAGTAATGATACCCATTGTTGTCTTGTCATAAAAAATTCCTCCTAATAACCTTTTGTAAATTACTTATTTAAAGTAAGCGTAAAGGTGTAAAATAAAGTGATCTACAATAATGTAGGTCACACCTAATTGATTACTTTTCGTAACTTAGTGTAATAAAGTAATCTTATTGTTTCAATAATATAAGCCTAACTAAAAGAAAAATGGGTATTTTCGACAAAGAGATAGCGGTTAAGGGCGATATTCTGAGATATTGTTTAGATTTGTAAGGGGGCAATGATATCTGTAAAGGGTTAGTTATAAAAATTTATTTACCGACCCCCTTAAAACGTAAATGCTATCCGAATAACTGGTATGTCCAAAATGGGGCAAAAAAATATTGAGGTGATTGACAATGCAAAAATGGAAACATACAAGTGTAGCATTACTTATTGCAGGGTTAGCGGTAACTGGGACAAGCTATGCGTTAGCTGATGAAAAAGAGAATGAAGCTATTGAAATGACTCAACAAGAAAATGAATTGACTACGGATTTAGTGAGAGAGCCAATTGAAACTGTTCAATTGCCAGTTGTTGAAAAGGTTGAAACAGACAAAGCAACAGAAGAAAAGGCAACAGATGAAAAAGTAACTGAAGATAAAGCGACAGAAGATAAGGAAGTAGAAGAAAATGTGCTTCCAGAAGCTCCGGAAGGGTATACAGCTGGAAATCTGGATGCGCTTGGAAAAGCCTATGAAAAGGTTCAAAATCCAACTGCTAAAGCAGCAATTAAACGGAATATGGAACGTTCCATTGAAAAATGGGAGAATAAACAGTCAGAAACTAATGAACAGCCAAAAGTGGAAGCTCCTGAACAACCGGAAACAATAGTTCCTGAGCAAACAGAGGTAAAACAAGAAACAGTGAAGCAAGAAGTGCCGTCAAAACAAGAACAGCCTGCTAAAGTGAAACAGGAGAAAGCTGAAAAAACTGAAAAGGCTCCTGCTCCTCAAGCACAATTAAATGCACAACAAAGAGAACAAAGACAAGAGCTGAGAGCAACTCAAAAAGCAGAGCGTGAAGCTTTAAAAGAAGAACGTAAAGCGAATAAAGAATAATAAAAGAATTGGAAAAATGAAAAGAAAAGCAGATTTTTAATATAAAATTACTTTTCAATTTAAGTTATACCCATTAAAATCAGGGCAATCGATACTAATGGGAACGGAGGGAAATCTATGTTTTTGTCATTCATGCAAGAAGTATTCAATAAAAAATCATATGCAGCATTGAATGAGCTTGTATTGAAGGCAAAGAATGGGGATGAGAGGGTCATGAATGACCTTCTCATTGAATTTACTCCGTTTATGAAAAAAACGGCTTCTTTCGTATGCAAACGATCCATTGATGAGCATGATGACGAATTCAGTATTGCAATGAGTGGATTTCATGAAGCAGTATTACAATTCAATCCGGCAGAGAATTCATCGTTAACGACATTTTCACATTTGATCATAAAGCGGAGGCTTATCGATTATTTTCGAAAAGAAGCAACGAGAAACGATGTCATTCATTTATTGAAAGACGAGAATGAAACTTCAGGCTTAGATGTCCAACAGTACGTATTTGATCGATCGTCAATCGTCTCCTATTCAAAAGAACAACAGGCGGAAGAACGTCGTGAAGAGATCATAGAATATACCAAACTTTTAAAGAATTATGGTCTATCATTTCAAGAGCTGGCCATGTCATCTCCAAAACATACAGACTCAAGGAAGATGGCTATTCATATTGCGCAAGTCATCGCAGAAACACCTGAATTCTATCATTACCTTATTGCAAATAAAAAATTGCCGGTAAAAGAACTTGAATCGACTGTGGAGGTTTCAAGAAAGACGATCGAGCGACAGCGGAAATATATAATCGCAGTTGTATTACTGCTTAATAGTCACTTTGTGTACATAAAGGAATATATAAAAGGGGAACTTATATGATGCGGACATACAGGGGTGTTGTTTTCGAAATAGAAAAAAAATATACTGTATTTCTAACGGAAAAAGGCGAATTTTTACGTGGAATTCCAATTGGTGGACCGCCGAATATTGGAGATGAAGTCGATTTTCATCTAATAAATACGCCTTCTCTTTTTAGTGGAAGAGTGAAGCCGCGATTATTTGGAACAGTTATGATAGCGGCAGTCCTTCTTCTTTCTATCGTAGCATCTTTAATTCCTATGGGTGATGAAGTGATGGCCTACGTTCAATTGGAATCAGATACGGCAGTGGAACTTGGTGTTAATGAGTTAGGAGAGGTCATTGTTTTACGATCTTTGAATGGTACATCTGTTGAGACTGAAAAGAGCCTTGATCATTGGAAAGGTGACTCAATCAGTAAAGTGCTGGACACAGCTTTGAAGAAATTAACGGCAAAAGGTATTAGTGAGCAAGTAAATATTACAATTATCTATGAAAATAGCAAAAACCAACAGAAGGTACAAAAAATCGTTGGAAATGCAGTTCGTGATGTACAAAGCGCAAATAAAGAATTGACTATGAAAATTGGCGAAAGCACAGCGGAAGAAAGAGCGATGGCCAATATGCAGGAAATGTCGGTTTATAAATTCAAGGAAAGCCAACAAGTTAATCCGGCGATGGAAATAAAGCCGTCTTCGGAAATCGATGAGGATATAAAAAACAATCCAGCAAATGAGCAAAGAGAAATGGAGACTCCTATCAATAAGGAATCATTCCCTTCAGTGCCGGCTAATGAGAAGGTTAACGGGAACGAAAATGCGAAGGAATCAAGCGGAAATAAAGTTCAAAAATCGAACGGAACTGTTGAAAAGCCAATTAGGGAGCAAAAGGAAAAACCCAAGGAGACTCCTGTAGAGAAGGGGAAATCAAGTAACCCTGAACTAGGAAATGGAAATTCCAATAAAGGTAACCAAAGCCCTGCACCACAGCAACCTAAAGAAAATAAAAATGAACAGAAGCAATCGGGAAACGATAATTCAGCAAATGCTGCTTCAAAAAACAAAGACCAACCTAATTCACCTTAAGTGTGCTTTAGTTTAATAAATAGATTGGCAATATAGAAGTACTGAAACGGGCTCTTATCCTTGAACAGGATAGGGGCTCATTTTTCATTTTATGGGCGGTTAGTTTAATAAGGATACTAAAAATAAAAGGAATCTTATTTAGAATGCCGAATAATTAATGAGCCCGAAATTGAAAAGGCAGGTGTTCTATGAATAATCCTATCTTAAAACAGATTGGCACAGTCTTTATCCCGGTAAGCAATATTGAAAACGCACGCGATTGGTACTGTGATATTCTAGGGGTGACAGCAGATGGAGAAATTCAGTTTGGTCATCTTTATGTTCTACCAATGGAAGGTACAGGAATTGTGTTAGATAGCAAAATTTATTCAGTAGACAGGGTATTTAAAACTCCAGCGTTCCACTTAAATACGAAAAACATCGAAGAGGCGTTTCACTTTATGAGGGAAAAAGGCATTGAATTGATTACAGAAATTAAACATAACCACTATTTTAATTTCAAAGACCCGGATGGGAATATCTTAATGATTTGCCAATGTTGAATGGGGTATAACTTTTTTAGGATTATGATCTGGTGAAAAAACTCCACTACCTACGAATGTAAGTGGTGGAGTAATTTTTAATTAAACAATTTAATCCTCATTTGCAATAACATAATCCTCAGTGGATTCCAAATAATCCTCAACTTCCACTTTATAATCCTCATTGGGCTGAAATTAATCCTCAAAATTCGAATATAATCCTCACCTATGTCACTAGGGCGAGGGCAGCTCAAAACTTACTTCGGATATGTCTGACACACACGTCCAATTTGCCCGTCAGTTAAGCGCACTTTAATGCCGTGGGGATGGGAGCTGCTGTTTGTCAGTAAATCCTTTACGATACCCCGTGTTGTTTTGCCTGTACGCTGGTCTTTTTTTAGTACGATATCAACTTCCAACCCAGGATAGACATCGCTTCGATTTTTGCCGTTCATAGTAAAACGTCCTCTCATTCATAAGTTTCTTTAGTATAGCACGAAACGGTAAAGGATCTGATACTGCACGCTATTTCGGCAAATGCTTTAAAAAATTCGCAGACGCAAACCCGCGTACTTCCTGTTCACTATAATGCTTTAACAGCTCATTAATGAGGTTTTGATGCATCCCGGCATGTTCGAGATGGGGGATCTTCACATCAATCCCGTCAAAATCTGAACCAAGGCCAATCAAATGCTTCCCGCCAAGTGAGCAAATATAGTCAATATGACGAATCAAGTCCGTCATGCTCGCTCTGTTTGTTCCGTTTATAAATTCAGGATAATACACAACATGAATCGGCGCGTTTTTTTCAATCATTACTTTTATTTGTGCATCGTTCAAATTGCGCTCATGATTGCAAATAGCCATTGCGTTTGAATGAGAAGCAATTACATAATCGGCATGCTCGATGACATCCCAAAAGCTTCGTTCATGTAGATGGGTAACATCGGTGAATAGTCTGTGCTCATTATTCAGCTTGATGATTTCTTTGCCAAACGGTGTAACGCCAATCTGTGATGTACTATGTAAGCCGTCAGCTGCTTCATTGGAGTAATTCCATGTAAGCCCGATCGACAATACGCCAAGCTCACGGAACTGATGCCAAAAATCAATGTCGCCACCGAAGAAATCAACGCCTTCAATTGTTAAAAAAGCGCCAGTTTGTCCTGGACGGAGTTTATCAAAATCCGTCCATTTCTTAATATGCACAACGTGTTCACTTAGCACTTCCTGCTGAAAATGCGCAATCTGTTTGAAAGCAGCAGCCCGTTTTTCCTCCAAAGTTAAAGTAGGGTAAACATAAACCGCAAACGCCTGTGCCATTACATTTCCTTCGCGAAGTTTATCGACATTTACATCAAGCAGGCCATCGTCAAACCGGTGACCATCCTGCTGCATGCGCCATAATGCATCACAATGTAAATCAATTACTGGAATATTCATCAAAAAACCCCCTCCATTATGGTGAAAAAAAGGTGAATGACCGCAATCATCCACCTGATCTTAATACTAATCTTTATGCATGATGGAGCCCTGCAAAAATACCGCCTTTTGCGACAAGCTCTTCATATGTCCCTTGCTCTTCAATGCCATTTGGTGTAACAACGAAAATATAGTCCGCATCGCGAATGGTCGCTAAACGGTGCGCAATGATCAATGTCGTCCGGTTTTTCGCCAAATCATTCAACGACTGCTGGATAATCCGCTCAGTCGCCGTATCTAAGGCAGATGTAGCCTCATCCAAAATTAAAATTGGAGGGTTTTTCAGGAACATGCGCGCAATCGCAAGACGCTGTTTTTGTCCGCCTGATAATTTCAGACCACGCTCACCGATTTCCGTCTCAAAGCCATCGGGTAAATTCTCGATAAATTCTAGCAAGTTTGCCTGCTCGGCTGCTGCTTTAATGTCCTCGAAGCTTGCGCCTAATTTACCATATTCGATATTTTCACGAATAGTACCTGTAAATAAAAATACATCCTGCTGTACTGTACCTATTTGCTTGCGGAGCGATTGCTGTGTTAAATCTCGGATATCATATCCGTCAATTGTAATCGCACCGTCCGTAATATCGTAAAAGCGGGGGATCAGTGCACTGATCGTCGTTTTCCCTGAACCGGATGGACCGACAAAGGCAACCGTTTTTCCTGCTTCCACCTTGAACGATAGATTGTTCAGAACTTGCTTGCTGTCCGCATATTTGAAGTCCACGTTTTTAAACTCGATATCGCCGTTTAATTGGTCAACATCAATTGCATTTGGGCGGTCGACAATCGTCGGCTCCTGGTCAAGCAAATCACAGAAACGTTTAAAGCCGGCCATTCCTTTTGGATACATTTCAAGTAATGCACTGATTTTATCGATTGGTCTAATTAATACATTCGTAAATAAAATAAAGCTCGCAAACTCCCCGGCTGAAAGATTGTCGTTAAATGAAAGCCAAGCGCCAACGACAAGCACGAGCAATGTAAGTAGACGTGTTAAAAAGTAAATGCTTGAATGCGTACCGGCCATTACCTTGTAGGCGTAGATTTTCGCTTTACGGAATAGAGCGTTCTGATCTTTAAAACGGTTTGTTTCAAATTCTTCATTTGTAAATGATTTCACAACGCGAATACCGGAGAAGCTGTCTTCCACACGGCCATTGACGTTTGCAATTTCACTATACATAACGCTCCAGCCTTTTTTCATTCTTCTGTTGCTCCAATACATGACCGCAATTAAAAACGGAACGAAAATCAGAATAATTGTCGCAAGGGTTGCGTTAATATTGAACATTATTGTAAACGCTCCGATAAATGTCATCATTGCGATGAACAAATCTTCCGGACCATGATGTGCAAACTCCCCGATATCGAATAAGTCATTCGTTATACGACTCATTAAATGACCTGTTTTCATATTATCGAAAAACGTATATGGCTGGCGCTGTACATGATTGAACAGCTGCTGGCGCATATCCGTTTCGATATTGACTCCGAGCTTATGCCCTAAATAGTTCACGACAAAGTTCATGCCTGTACTTAAAATATACGTCAGTAAAAGAAGCGCACTGATTTTTGTAATCATGCCCCAATCGTTCGTCGGGAGCAGATCATCGATAAACCATTGCACAGCCATCGGGAAAAGCAATTCCAAAACGGCCACAAATACCGCACACGAGAAGTCGATAATGAACAATCGCTTATGCGGCTTATAATACGTAAAAAATCTTGCTAGCATTGTAGTTCCTTTCTGTTAAACAACTCAAAACTGAGTGCAACCGGTTGTATTAGTTAGTGAAAATGATTCTTACTCGAATTATAACATTTTTTAGGAGTTTTTCGAGGGGCGAAATAGTGGGAAATGGAAAAAATTGAAATTATATCTCAAGTAATGCTTGGGTAGAGAATATATAAACGTTGAATTTATTTTTAAGCATGTTAGTTATGGTAAGAAAAAAGAAATGGTACACTTAAAGAAAGAAAAGAAGTGAAGGTGTATGTATGAATTTTTATATAGTAATGCAAGGGCGTACATACGATGAGGCGAAGGAAAAGCAGGTCGTATGGTGCTCAATTTTAGATAGTAGTGGACAAACACCCCATTCTTGGGAGCGGATGAGGGAAGTAAGGAAGGGCGATGCGATTTTTCACTGTGTTAAAGGGGAAATCGTCGCGATTAGTACCGCTCAGGAAGATTGCGGGGAAGGTGTGAATCCTCTTGATCATTCGGGAGTAGTTGGGTACCAATTCCCGGCAGTATACGAGGAATTAGATTTTCCGGTTTCAATAAAAGAACATTTTGATGAAATTCAGCCACTGCTTCCAGTAAAATATTCACCGTTCCAACAAAATGGTGACGGCAACCAAGGCTTTTTATATCCATGTAATGAAATGCTCGCGATCAAGCTGCTGGAGCTTATGAGTGATGCCAATATTTATGAGGAAAATGAAGAGCAACTGGAATTTGCAATTGGTCTCATTGCGCAAAAAGAACGCAATACGCTGGCGCCTGTATTGATCGAAACAGAAGCAGAAGCGAAAGTGAAAATCCGTAAAGGCCAACAAAAATTTAGAAAGCAACTGATGCCATTATGGGACAATCAATGTGCATTATGTGGCATCTCGTTACCTGGATTATTACGTGCAAGCCATTCAAAACCATGGAAAGATGCAATGAATGACGAGCGACTTGATCCATACAACGGTATTCTACTTTGCCATAATCATGATGCGTTATACGACCAAGGCTATATCGCGTTTGATGGAACAGGTAAAATCCACATTTCCTCTGAAATTGACCAGATGGATTATGTGAAATATGGGATTTATGAAAAAATGCGTGTTGCGAGAGTGGAAGAGAATAAGAAATATTTTAAGTGGCATAAACGGGAGATATTTAGAGGTAATGAATAATTAATAAAAAAAGCAAGGTGTTTGCCAAAAACTTAAATGGTAGCACCTTGCTTTATTTTATTCTTCTACTAAATAGTGATAGATGTCGTATTGAATCGGTTGTTCGAGTACCATTTCCATTGTAACGACGGGGTAATATTTTCCTTTATCCAAAATTCTTTCGGGCTTTGCAGAGCCTGGATTTACAGCACACCGACCAAGGTAATAGAAATCTTTACCTTCACCATTGTCTTTTTTTACAAACAGGTACACGTTTGTCCCATTTTCAACAGAGTGGATAAGAATTTGCATTTCCATGGATTTATCGATATATCGATTTTTTGTTGAGCACCATTTAAATGTATCTTCTGATAAAAATTCATCCATATAATTTGTTTCAAGATTGTTTTTATCATTTTTATGATAATTTACGAAAATAGGGAAATCGCCATTTTTCGGTCGACCACCATTTAATGTACCTTCCTCGTTCTTTTCCCAGTCTAGTAAGCGGCATACTTCGCGGCGTGAGTATTTTTCATATAGTTTGAATGGCTCGTGATTATTAAATTGTTTGTTTTTAATAAAGGCACATTCAAGTAAATCAACAAAGTATTGTTTGAAATTTATGTCTCGTAGTGAAAGTTGCAATTCCTCATTAAACAAATAGCATGAATTCGATTTAATAATTAAAGGTTTATTTCCGAATTTTTTATTGTCAGTCTCTACGAAAAAGTTTAAAGAAAACACATTTTCAATGCTTTCAATTGTACCTTTATGAATATAAGCATTATGAGCTTGCAATCCTGAAAGATAGCTTTTTTCTGTAATAGATTCTTCTTCTAAAAGAAGCTGTAATAATAAAATTTCATGAATTCTTTTCCCTGATAAAAAATCCTTTCCTATTAATGCGAGGACAGACTTTTCATAATCGGTAATTGAGGAGATATTTTCTTTCATTTTCAATAAAAACTCATAATAGGTAGGAGTGTAGCTAATAATGACTTCGGGATCTAACGAATTTTGTTCAATAAAATCCTTAAGCATCGGAATACGTCCAATTCGATTTTTAAGCTCAGAATAGCTATCCTTTAACATTTTTAATGTGGATAAATTAGCGTTATTTATCGCATCAAAAATTTGTTTCTTCGCGATTTCCTCAAAATTAATTGTTGAAACCCCTTGAATATAATCTGTGTTTACTGTGTTGCGGCGAACATTATCTTTATTCATCGACTTATCACCAGATAGGGCGATCGGAATTAAATAGTTATTTTTATAGTTGCCGATAAAATCAATGATCGTTACATATTCTTTTACAACATGCTTCCGTAATCCACGACCAAGCTGCTGAATGAAGATGATGCTAGATTGTGTCTGGCGGAGCATGACGATTTGATTTAAGAATGGGATATCGATACCTTCATTAAAAATATCTACCGTTAAAATATACTCTAGCTCACCATTTTCTAATTTAGCAATCGCTTCTTCACGTTCTTCTTGAGAGTGGTCTCCAGTCAATGCGGTCGTTTTATAACCGCGCATATTCAGTAAATTGGAAAGGATACGTGCTTCTTCCTTCGTACTGCAAAACATTAATCCACGAACTCGATCCCCAGAAAACCCGTAATACGAAATTTTTTCGATAATATGGTCAATTCGCTCCTGTTGAATGAGCTTTTGTAAATCTGCTGTTTCATCGATGAGCTCACCATCAAGCTCATAGTCGGTCACACCAAAATAGTGGAAGGGGCAGAGCATTTCTTCTTCTAATGCTGCTTGAAGACGTATTTCATACGCCACATTATAGTCAAATAGTTCATAGATATTGAAATTATCTGTACGTTCCGGTGTAGCCGTCATCCCTAATAGAAATTGGGGTTTAAAGTAATTCATAATTTTTAAATACGATTCCGCACCTGCTCGGTGAACTTCATCAATTAAAATGTAGTCAAAATGATCTTTAGCAAACTGTTGTAAATAAGGGTCACGTGAAATAGTCTGGACCGTTGCAAATAAATAACGTGCATTTAGATCCTTTGAATTTCCTGATAAAATCCCATAATCTTGAGGGTCACCTAATAAAATATTGCGGAAATCATGCATCGTTTTCTTCAAAATTTGTTCGCGGTGCACGACGAAGAGCATGCGTTTTGGTGCAGCATTTCGAACGTCAAACGCAGATAAATAGGTTTTACCTGTCCCAGTTGCTGAAATAATGAGACCACGGTTTGCACCACTTTGACGAAGGAGCTTTAACTGCTCAAGCGCGGCTGTTTGCATTTTATTAGGCTGTATTTTTAAACTTTCTTTTAATGGATTCGTTATATATAAAGGAGGAGAGGCTACTTTATTATTAAATTCCGGCTTCTCATAATTGATTTGATATTGCGCAATCCATTCGTCATTTAATGGCATCGCACTGTTCCATTGCTGTTCAAATTGATATTTGAAATGGTTAATAACTTCACCATTTTCAAGAGATGTTAAATAAACATTCCATTCAAAATTTGCCTTCAATGCACTATCCGTTAAGTTAGAGCTCCCAACTATTAATGAATAATGTTGGTCGTGCTCGAAAATATAGCCTTTTGAGTGAAAGCCTTTTACATCAGTAACGCGAACTTCTACATTCGTTAATTTGAGTAGCTCTTTAAACATTTTTGGTTGGTTAAAGCTTAAAAATGTAGAGGTCAAAATGCGTCCACGAATGCCTTTTCTCTCAAGGTCATATAACATTGTTTTGATTGTCGCCAATCCGCCTTCAGTAATAAATGCCACAGAAAAGGTGAATGTTTTACATGTTTTCATTTCTTGTAAAAGTGATGAAAGGACATTTTCATGTGCTTTATTGGATAATAATTTCGGTTTAAATTGTGATGAGGCGGCCTTTGATTGATTGATAAAACCTTTATGTAAAGAGGCTTCAAGTTTTTTAATTAACTGTTCCATAAAAGCACCACCTTTAATTATTTCAATAATTTTTCAACTGCGGGAATATCTGCTGGAGCAAAGTCTAGTTCATTGAGTGATGTACGTTTTACCCACTTCGTATTAGAGTGCTCTAAAGCAACTGGTATTCCATTCACAATTTTCGCCATATATGTTTCAAGACGAACGATAAACGTACCGTAATCATATGTTGTATCTTCCACTTTTTCACCTACAGCAATTTCACAAGTGAATTCTTCTAAAATTTCACGTTTTAACGCTTGTTGCGGTGTCTCATCTTTTTCAATCTTTCCACCTGGGAATTCCCAATAGTTTGGTAATGACATTTGAGGGCTACGTTGTGCACAGTATATTTCCTGTTTATCGTTTTCAATAATAGCTCCAACTACGTGTACTTGTTTTTTCATATTACATCCATCCTATCTCCTATCTATTGATCCTCTCTATAATATAGCCGATCGGGGGAGAATTTGCTGCCAATTAAATTTTATATGATGAATGTTTTAGAGCTAAGTAACTTATTTATTAACTAAAATTAGCTGATGAAGAAACGAATTAAGTGAGATTCAACAGCTAATTTTAAATTATTTTTCGAAGATATATAATAGGAAGGAAATAGAGATGAATAAAAAAGATGAAAAAAGTTTTTTAAAACTGTTGACGTTTAATAGAAATGGATGTATAGTTATACAAGTCGCCGGGAGTTACCGCGACAAACGAAACAAAATGAACCTTGAAAACTGAACAAGCAACGTTAATGAAACAAGCTTCTTAAATGAAGTAAACAATAGATTTCAACTTCTAACGAAGTTGGATCGCTAGCAAAGCAAATGAGCTTTCAAACTACTTTTATGGAGAGTTTGATCCTGGCTCAGGACGAACGCTGGCGGCGTGCCTAATACATGCAAGTCGAGCGGRAATTTTATTGGTGCTTGCACCTTTAAAATTTTAGCGGCGGACGGGTGAGTAACACGTGGGTAACCTACCTTATAGATTGGGATAACTCCGGGAAACCGGGGCTAATACCGAATAATACTTTTTAACACATGTTTGAAAGTTGAAAGACG
>NZ_NHNT01000005.1:0-199024 GCF_002174535.1 Solibacillus kalamii
GACAGACCTCAAAAGCAGACGAAGCAAGTGTATATACTAATGAAGATTATCGTGGAAGAGGTTATGGTGTAGATGTTACAACAGCTTGGGCTGCAGAGGTAAAAAAACAAGGGCGAATTGCACTTTATAGCACTTCATGGGATAATTTTGCATCCCAATCTTTGGCAAGGAATCTAAAATTGGTACAGTATGGAACAGATATTCTACTGAGCTGATGTAACCGTAAAAACAGGATTGCTTATTCCACTAACAGGGGCTTTATTTGAATAACGATCTTCAACAATCAGGCGCGATACTTCAATAAGAAAATCGCGTTTTTCCGTTATAGGGCCATATTGTTGAATAAAACATTTTATGCTGTAAGGTTTCCAAACGACGTTTTAGAATTATATTACTTATGTTATATTTTGATATAGATCATTCTAAGTTTGGTGTGAACTTGTTTTGAAAAGATCTTTTATTAACGTATTATTAATTGTGTTAATTGCAGCTATTGAATTTGGTAAAAGTATGGGAGCTATTGTTTTACCGATTTTGGCTAGTCCTAATTTTATTAACTTGGGGTATTTTTTTGGACAAATACATTTTGGACTTATGAAATGCTGTTAAACCAACAGTTCTTGGATTTTCCTTTAAATATTAATTCATAAAGCTTTTTATCGTTCCTATACTTCAATTACAATGGCTTTAGCTGAAAAACTTTATTGTACAATTGGGCGCTATTATTGTAGATTTTTATTTATGAAAGGTTACTAACCATGTTTGAGGATAAAAATAAGTGAATGCCAGGGGATTTTTCCTTGACTTTATCTATTGTCAAATTAAATAGATTAATTAGCAGTATTCTAAAGAAATTGGATTAACTTTGCGGAAAAAATAAATAATTACATTCTTTGATAATATAAAAGTTTTTTTGGACAAAAGGATTTAGAACATTTATACTGTTTTTTGTTCCTTTATATCGAATTAATATTAATTAGATTTTATAACAGATTACTAATTAAAAGGTAAGGACTTAATGGAATTAAAGTGTTTTTCATTGATACAATGAATAAAGAAATTAAATGAAATAGCCCTTATTTCATCAGTCGGTGGGATGGGCTATTTCATTTTTGGAAAAATAATTTAATTGTTTAATTTGCAGCAAAATTTTTATTTTATAGAAAGGAAGTATTGTTTTGATATGAAACGTTTTAAATTAAAGCTAATTATAGTGTTATCTATCGTATTAGTCACATTCTTTATTGGAATAAGTATCTATACTTCCTATACAAAGATTGAAGATACAGTGGAAGAGGCGATTGCTAACCAAAATCTTGAAGCTGCCAAATCCATCGCAAAGGCCATTGATCTGGAAACGTATGAGCGATTTTTAAAAGAACGGAATCGTGATGAAGATTATTGGACAATACGACATTATTTGAATGATGCCCGAGAAAAACTAGGTGTATTATACGTCTATACTATGGAAATAGACAATCCTACTACATCGAAGGTTTTAATTGTAGGTCATCCTGAAAACAAGGATAATCCAAATGATTTTCTAATAGGTGAAGCTTGTACAGTACCGGAAGCCCAAGTGAAATTAGCGTATGAGGAAGGAAAACAATTTGTAACAGAGATACTAGAAGATACGAAATATGCTCATCATTATATAACGGTTGGGACTCCTATTATGAATGAAAAAGGGGAAATCATTAGCTATCTTAGCATTGATATTAGTACGGATACACTTGACGGGATTAAAGAAACAGTTATTAATAGTAATATTGTTCTATTAGTACTCAGTGGACTTTTTGTTATTATTGTTATTATTTCTTTCTTCCTTTTACAAAAGTGGTATCAAAAAGAAGTTGGAACTACTGAGTCTACATATCAAAAGGAAATTAAAACGTTAATTGCTTCTGTCTCATCATTAAGGCACGATTATATTAATCATATCCAAGTTTTGCATGGATTTCTTCATTTAGGTGAAGTAGATCAAGCGACAAAGTATGTCGATTCTTTGTCTAAAGACATACAGGCAATTGAATCCATTAAATTGAATCTTGATCACCCGGGATTAGCAATACTACTGCAAACAAAAAAAGTAACATGTCAAAACAAACAAATTGATATACAGATAACCGTTGATGATAATCCATATGATAACATAAAAACGATTGATTTAATCAATATACTATCGAACATAATTGATAATGCGATAGAAGCGACAATGGAGTTGCCAGAGGAACAACGTAAAATTACAGTTAGCTGTAAAGCAGACGAGTTATATTATACGTTCTCGATTACGAACGCTGGGCGAAAGCTACCTGACATAAATCGAATTTTTAAACAAGGCTACTCAACGAAAAAAGTAGAGAAAGGAAGAGTTAGAGGACAAGGTTTGTTTATTGTTAAAGAAACAATTAATAAATACAATGGAACGATTACATTTGATACAATAAACGAAAAAGAGACAATAGCGATTGTGAAAATCCCTAATAAGTAAATAGTAAAAGGTTGTGGTACAAATTCAAATGACGTGCCATAGCCTTTTTTAGTGGAAAAGAAAGTATAAACTCTTTAAGCGGTGTCTAGAGCAAGTCGTCCATAAGCCCGAAATATAAAAATAGTGCACTGTTACGGTACGCACGACGAATAGCGTGCTAGCCGAAAATTTTCCGGCTAATTGTATTTTCAGCTGCTTTCGCAATGGTATTTTAACCGAAGGAAGGTGAACGATCAATCCAATCAAAAAATTCATCAATTATCGGTTTTGCCGCAGTCGTATATGTCTCCATTGAGAAGACAAAGTGATTTTATAGTTATTCCATTAAAGGCCACGATATTTCAAAAAGAAGATCGCGTATTTCCGTTATAGGGCCAGATTGTTGAATAATTGTGATTATATTTTTTAAAAATTTACAGGATAATTATGGAATGCTAAACTTAGTTAGCCCTTGATAAAAGAGTGCAACGTTATTGTCTCTTTTTTGAGGAGTATATAAATGGGGGTAGTTGCCATTAAGATATCCTATTTTTATTTTGTTTTAGCCAATTAAATGGCCTTCAAATTATGATAGGAGTGTTGTTTATGCTAGGCATAACCACTGATAGATTAAAGATGATTCCCCTGAAAGCAGAAAACTTGGGATTATTAATTAAAGATCAAAAACAACTGGAATCAAATTTATCATTAAATGAATCGAGTAGTATTCTTAGTCAAGAAATTAAGCAAGCTATGGAAGTTAGACTTTCAAAGGTTTTGACTGATGAGAAAAATTATTTTTGGTGTACCAATTGGATCATTGTTTCGAAAGATATAAACGAGATTATCGGAGGAATAATGATAAAGGGAATTCCTAATGATAATGGTGAAGTAGTGATTGGGTATTACACTCTCTTTGAACATCAAGGAAATGGTTTTATGACTGAAGCTGTTATTAAATTGAAAAATTGGTTGTTAAAACAGGCAAATGTTATTTATATCATTGCTGATACAGAAAAAGATAATATTGCATCGCACAGAGTATTAGAAAAAACCGGTGCCGAAATGTATAAAGAAACTGAAGAATTGTTCTTTTGGAGATTTTCTGCAAGTAAATCCTGATAGTCTCCAATTATAATTAAAGGTTTTTCAATTAAAGGGCGCGATTCTTCAATAAGTAGATCGCGTTTTTCCGTTAAAGGGACATATTGTGGAATAAATAATATTTAGAAAGATTTGTTGAGGAAAATAATCTTTAAAATTCCCCAAAACAACGCTTTGAGAATTTAACTATCTATTTACTATGTTCTTACAAATAGATACACTGATAACAATGGAATTATTTATCTTTTTATAGTGAGGTCTGTGAAATGATAAAACTAAAAAAACTCTTCTGATTATAGGTTTTTTGTTTATGTTGTTATATAGTATCTATGTTTCCGGATATTCAACATCTGCTATTTTTAAATATGCCTTACTTATAGGAGTGTTCTTTTGGTTAGTAGAATTACTCATTCAAATAGTAGAATACTCTGTTTCTTTTGTTAAGAAGATTCAAACGAAAAATAAAATGTAGTACTAAAAATGTAAATACAAAAAACATTCTTAAATGAAAGTTTAGAAACACAGTTAAACGGTTTTCAACAATCGGGCGCATATCTGCAGAAAAAAATACGTCTACGAAATGAAATCGACCAAGTCTTTAAGGATAAAGTATAAATTTTAGGGAGGATTTTATGTTTGTAGTAAATGTAGAAGGGGCAATTCGTCGCAATGAGAAATGGCTTTTAATCCGCAGAAGTGAAAAGGAGGAGCATGCTGGTGGAGGCCTCTCATTAGTAGGAGGAAAGTGTGAAATTGAAGGGGATTCGTCTGATATTCTAGAAAGAACATTAAAACGAGAAGTTTTTGAAGAAGTAGGTAGCGAAATTACAGGCATTAAATATGTAAACAGCTCCTCCTTCGTGACAGAATCAGGAATAAATGTAATTGATATCGTTTTCCTATGTCATCATAAATCTGGAGAACCTTACGCTAAAAGTACTGAAGAAGTGGATGGTGTTATTTGGATGACAACATCAGAGATTCTGGCACATACGGAACTACCTTTATTTCTAAAAGAAAACATTAAACTTGCAGAGAAAAAACTACAAGATAATATGCAGGTGAAATATTAATTTGGTCCCAATAGAATATTCGCATTTATAAAAATAATACTAGATAAATAAAGAACCAACTGTATTAATCTAACTTTGTTTCAAAACAGTTGGCTTCTGTAAAAAATAAGCGTTTACAACTTACTTTTAATCAATCTTTATTAAAAAGCTACAAACTGCCTCCACAAAATGGAGGCAGTTTTTTATTGTTTTGGAAGCTGTCTTGTGAAAACCGGCTGACGTTTTTCTACAAATGCCCGGACACCTTCTGAAAAGTCTGTTTCAGACACAAATGGTGTTGAACCTTCCCATAATACAGGGGCAGAATCGACGCATTCTTTTACGGAGCGTTTTACTGCTACTAACGAATCCGGAGACATGCCGGCAACAAGCTTACCCATACGGATTGCAAAACGGTTCAAATCTTTTTCAGCAACTAAATAATTAAGCATTCCGGCTTTAAACGCTTCTTCTGCTTTATACATGCGTCCTGTAAATACAAAGTCTTTCGTTGCGGATGGTCCGACCAGATCGACTAGACGCTTTGCAAATTTATTATTCAATGTTATGCCGAGCTTACCGACCGGAATCCCCATTTTCGCTTTGTCCGATCCGATACGTATATCACATGCGAGGGCAAGCTCCAGTCCTGCACCCATTGCCGGACCGTTAATAACACCGATTACTGGGATCGGTAAATTTTCTATCGTGGAAATGGTTCTTTCCATATGCACAAAAGCTTCTTCTGCTTTCTCCAACGAAATCGAATTAAATTCTTTAATATCCGAGCCTGCTGTAAAGTTCTCGCCGGAGCCGCGCAACAGCAACACTTTATTTTTTGGATTTTCCAATGTGCGCAATGCAATTTTTGCAAGCTGATCCCACATATTCGCCGTTAATGCATTTTTAAGTTGCGGGCGATGAATTGTAATAATGGCGAGCCCCGCAGTTTCCTGATAAATGATTTTTGCTTCTTCCGCTTCAAGTCTTGTCGTACGTACTTGCATTAAATAGACCCCCTTAACTATATATACCTAGTCATTATAGACGAAAAAATATACAATAACATGCAATCTGGACGGTTCCAGTAAATTTAACGAATTTTCAGCAATTTCCTGTATGAAATCCGTATAACTCTTACCTCTGTGCATGATACAATACAAAGAAAGGGGCGTAAAATATGGAAAAAATCCAACCGTATGTTAAAGCGTTTACTGCTTATTTAAAGTCTTTAAATAAATCTTTTCATACAACGAAACAATATACATTGGATGCAAAGCAATTCGCGGAAATTATCCAGCATGAAAGTAAAATCAATGAAGCATTGCAACTTTATTCAAAAATAATTCAGGAAAAATATCCTTCGTTCAATTCGGTCAACCGCAAATTCGCATCGATTCGCCATTTCCTTACTTTTCTGCAGCTGCGCGGTGTGATTTCTGTATATAATGAAGAAATCATCGCCCCATTGTCAAAACAGGAAACGGAACTGAATGTGCTGAAGGAAAAGCAGTTCAATCGGGCCTTAGCCTATTGGCCGAAGCAATATGAAATTGCCTTGAATGAGGAACATGAATGGCTCGCATTACGCAATACGGTCATCGTTTTTACAGTTGCTGAGCTTGGTATTAAGCCAGCCGAACTTGTGCGCATGGAATGGAAGCATATTAACACCGAAAAAAATGAAATTATTGTACTGGCATCGAAAAGTTACCGTGTTTTACAGTGTTCGAAAAAACTGCTGGAATTGCTCGAGGACTATAAACGCCATACTTTGGAATTCATGCCGCTAACCGAAAATTCCTCATATGTTTGGCTCGGTGTCGGCAATAAAATGGGGGAACCGGTCACCGTCAAAACGATTGAACGGATTTTTAAGGCGATGTCCGAGCAGCTCCAATTTAAAGTGACCGCCACAAATATGCGTTACCACGCCATTCAAAAACTGCTAACAAAAAATGAGGATCCAAAAGTTTTGTACGAGCAATTCGGCTACGCGAGAAAAGGTGTCTTGCTTGAGCGAGAACAGCGCTTCCCGAAAAATAGCTAGTAAATAATATAATTGATGAAAGATTGAGAGGGAGAAATAATGGCGATATCGATGATGGAAGCCTATACGATCGAATTACTGAAAAACCACCCTTATACATTTGAACAAATTAAATACTTTATTGAAAATGATGAACTTCATTTATTAACAAATTCCTATGATATCGATACAGATAGTTTGAGAATTTTATTAAAAGAAAATGCTCAAGAAATGGAACAGGCTTTTGCGGGGAACTATGAAGTGAAATTTGTAACGATGAACGGGTTGAAAAACTTGCTGCGCATGCGTTTTCAAATTTCCGATGACCAATATGAACTGCTGGCGGAGGGGAACGGTCTGCATTTTTTACAAGTCGATTCGATTACCGAGCAACAAATTCGGGGAATGCTTTCTTCAAACTGGAAAGTAGAGCGGAACGGCGAACAGATTACACTATATGTCTAAGGTTAATAAATATGGGGTTATGGGTGCAGTCAGTTGACTATCCCCATAACCCCATTATCTTTGACGTCGCCTATTCACTTTACCGTAGTAGCTAATTGAATATTTATAAACTTGATTCAAAATAAGCAGTGCCAGCGTCAGTAAGCCGAAGACCATCAGTATAAGTGCAATCCATTCGAAAAATGTAAAACTAAAAATTTCGGATATATTAAATGGCTCTGCCAGCATCTCAATGACCAAGTTCATTCCGTATATACCGGAAATCATACTGAAAATTGTCAAAATAAATATCAGTTTATTTAACCTGTCCGTTGAACGGTCTTCCTGTATCCGATATAGTTCTTCGAGCGTTTCCTTTGTCTCGCGGTACAGTCCATCAATACGAAACGCTTTCCGGAAATAGTGCGAAATTTCTTTACCCTCTGAACGTGCCGAAACCTCTGAAAAGTAATACCTGGATGCGAATTTCGTAATCTGTTCAATTAATTCCTCTACAATATCCTTATCTTTCGAAAACTTCAATTCACTATGTTCAAATACGAGTTTCAACAACATCAGCTTATAAAAATAGTGGATAAGCAATGTATAGTAAGAAACAGAATGAAAGCTGTTCAAATATTTCTTCATGCTTTCATCGTTTACGGACAAAAGGTGAATATGGCCTTGCAATGTAGTTATAATATGAAATTTCGGTGCCCATCTTTCGTAGCAATGCTCCTGCACAAAGCGTTCAATATACTCTTCATTTGAACTTGATATATAGGGATCCCCATTCTTGTCACGTCCGTTTAACTGTCCTGCTCGATACAGTAAATGTTCGTCGATTTCAGCGTCTTCTTCCAAATGAAAAAAAGCACTGACATACATCCGCTCATCTTCGAAAAACGGTATTTTACTTATATTTTTATGAATCGATGAATAGTCGACAAAAAACTGTTCTAAAAAAGGTGCAATTTTCTTTAATAATAATTCATCTGTATTATAAAAGACAAAATTGTCGTAAGTAATTTCTGTACCTAGCTCTTCATCAATTTTCGGCTGCAATACTCTAAAAAAATGACCGAATGATAACGCGGCATTTAAATCCACATCGTCTGCCAATTGTATCCTCACCGCTAAAATTCCGATCCCAAATGGACAAAGATTGATATCCGCGCTCAATAATGTAAATGGAATGTCATCAAATGCTGTCTTCATTTTTCCATCACAAAGAATTTTTTTGGAGTAGCGGTTAAAGTTTCGTACGGAAATCTCGTTATTCAATAATTTCTCTTCCATGAAAGGATAAAAGAATTGCTTTAACAATTGGTGGGAAACTTCGATATCCGGACCGTAAAGTGTTTCGTTGAATTCCTCTTCATCGATAGTAAAATGATAAAATTTGTTGCGTTTTAATATTTGCTGTAATTTTACAAAATCGTACTGTCGATAATTGAAAGGATAATAAAAAACATAGTGGGTTTTTAGCGAATTCATCCTTTCACCTCCTGGAACATCTATTCCCAAAATCCGATAAATTTAACCAAAAGCTGAGATGACAAAAAACGCGCTCAGACGATTCGACATGGAATACCATCCACGAATCGACATTTCACTTCGTCTGAGGGCGAAATCACGAAACGAGAACATTTGTTCCTTTATATTGTCGAAAAACCACTTAAATCTTCTAATTTAGCAAAAATGTTCCCAAATATAAATTTGGGAACATTTTTTATGCTATAATTAGAGCTAAATAGAGGGGGATTGGACGAAAATGCAGCTGCCGAAATTTTTACGTGATTTTTTAATATACTTAACAACGATTACGGGAAAGTCGCAAAGAACCCGAAAAGAATATGAATATGATCTTATTTTATTTATGCGTTTCCTTAAAGCGATTGAAGAAGATATTCCGTTAGACCGTTTACATACAATCGACATTTCGACTATTACAATTGACCAAATAAAAGAAGTGTCTCTGGAAGATTTATATTTATTTATGGAATATTGCGAAGTACAGCGAGGTAACTCCTCATCAGCCCGCGCACGCAAAGTCGCAACTTTAAAATCCTTTTTTAAATATTTAAAAGGGAAACGTCGTCTAATTGATGAAAACCCGGCTGAACATTTGGAAACACCAAAAATTGGCCAACGCCAGCCAGTTTACTTAAATTATAATGAGGCAAAGGATTTTATCGGCGCAGTACAGACACAGTCATATTGTGCACGCGATGAATGCATGATGGTTTTTTTCCTGAATCTTGGCATTCGTGTATCCGAGTTATGCTCACTCAATATCGATTCTATTAATGGCCGTATGCTGACGGTAATCGGGAAAGGGAATAAAGAACGTCATGTGTATTTAAATGATGCCTGTATGAATGCATTGGATAAGTATTTACAGGAGCGGCATGCGTATAAAGGGGACGGGAAAGAACCGCTGTTCATTTCCCAAAAAGGGACACGATTTGCGAGACAGTCGATTGCACGAATCGTGAAAGTCATCAATGCAAACAGTCATTCACCGAAAGAGAAGCTGACACCGCATAAACTTCGACATACATCCGCGACAATGATGTATAAATCCGGAGCGGACATTCGGACACTGCAGCATATTCTTGGTCACTCCAGTGTCGCGACAACACAAATCTATACACATATCGAAGACGAACAAATTCAAGAAGTACTTAAAAACAATCCGTTCAATAATTTATTATAATAATATTATGTAAACTAGATGAATATACGAGATATCTAACAGGAAGCGCGATAGGAGCCCGCATGTTTGAGTCAAAAAAATAGCCATTTCTTATGAAAAGAAAATGGCTATTTTTAAAGCGATCAATTAATTTGATTCACCTTCATGATTATTGAATTGTAGGGAACTCATCGCTTTAAAGTCATTGCCCGTCGGATTTTGGAATAGTCGAAGGTCAAATTCTGATGCAATGGCAAAGAGGTGGTCGAAAATATCAGATTGTATAGATTCATATACGGCCCAATTGATATCATTTGAAAAAGCATAAATTTCAATTGGTAAACCATATTCATTCGGAGCCAATTGTCTTACCATCGTTGTCATTTCTTTATGAATGCCTGGATGATTTTTTAAGTAATTACTAATATATGTTCGGAATAAACCGACATTAGTCAGTGCTCTGCCATTTACCTGATTGCTAGTATCGATCCGATGCTTGATATTATATTCAGTAATCTCACGCTGTCTCGTATCAATATAGTCCGTAAGATAATGGATGTTCCGTAACTTCTCGATCTGATCCCTCGAGCAGAACGCAATACTTGTTGTATCAATAAATAAGGAACGTTTGATCCTTCTCCCACCAGTTACTTGCATACCTCTCCAGTTTTTAAAAGAGTCCGAGATTAGTGCATAACTTGGAATCGTCGTAATCGTTTTATCAAAATTCTGTACTTTCACAGTGTTTAACGAAAGGTCAATGACATCCCCATCCGCACCGTATTTCGGCATTTCAATCCAATCACCTACACGCACCATATCGTTTGATGTTAATTGAATCCCTGCAACAAGCCCTAATAAGGAATCTTTAAAAACGAGCAGCAAGACAGCTGACAGTGCACCTAGCCCACTTAGAATAATGAGCGGATTTTTACCAATTAAGTTCGCGATGATCAATATAATCCCCAGGACATAGACAATAATTTTCGCTACTTGAATATAGCCTTTAATCGGCTGAACTTTTGAAATTTCATACGTCATATAAATTTCATGAAAAGCATTCAATAAACTGCCTATTAGACTTATTACGACGATTATGATATACGTAATGGCCCCTTTTTCGATGAGGTCCTGATACGTAAAAGCTTCAGCAAAATGATAAATAATAATCGCCGGAACGATATGAGATAACTTGTGGAATACTTTCTTTTCTAAAAGGATGTTATCCCACGTATATTTGTTATTATTCACAATATGTGTAATAAATCTGATGACAATCTTTTTAGTTATAAAGTTTGCCAATAAACAAAGGAGCACGATAAAAATAATCATGATTCCTACTGAGAGATACTCAGCAACTATTGGATTTACTCCAAAATCGATTAGTTTTTTATAAATAAGTTTCATTAAATTCCTCCCGCCTCCTATGGTAACAAAGATGTCGATGAGATGAAATTATTGTCTACTGCGGTTTCCCGAAAAGAACGGTCGTCGATAATGTTCAAAAGTAAAATAAAATTCAGATAATTCATTGACACTGTTTACAAACTGTTATATATTTAATTTACAAATAAAAACTGTTATATAACAAAGGAGAGAAGACCAATGAGTTATTTTGAAAAAGGGTATCAGATGTATGTAGAGAAATGTGAACAGTTCGGATTGCAGCCGGTTAATTTCCGATATTATGTGAATCAGCTTTCACATCAGCAATTACTTGCTTATAATGGCTATGCAATGGAACAGGAGATGAGACAACATGATTAGTCCTCAAACCGAAACAGTATATTATAAGGATGTAATGCTGATTCATTCGATTGAGCTTGTGAACATTCACTATATCCAGCCTGATCTGACGATGGAAATGTCTTATCTGTCTGCAAATTACGCCATGCTGCATCGAGGTGTTTATGAAATTACAACTTAATCGACTGTATTAAATCAATCTACAAATATATTGTAGGTTGATTTTTGTTTTTAAAACAAAAAAAGCTGCTTCGTAATGGTGATACAAAGCAGCCTTGTATTAATCAAGTAAATAATTTTCAATTCGCAAAAACTCTTCCTCATCAATATTGTCCATATATTTATACAGCAAATCGAGATCAACTTTAATTTCGTCTTTATGCGTTAAATAAAACTGCTCTGTTAAATGAGAAATTATTAACGGAACCGCTTTTTGATGGTTAAACCGGTGCAAATAAGTTGATAAAAAATCAGCGTTAACCGCGATATCCGTATTCTGGCCTAGCGCATTGAAATCGACATAATTAAGATGCGCTGTTAAAAACTGTTCCGTTAAATGCACATTATATTGGCAAATATATGACCAATCCAGCTCATTTCGGTATTTATTTAGCCAGTGCAGCTCCGCGATTGCTGAAAATAACTGCTTTTGTTCTTCATTGTAGGCCTTAAATTTTTTATCCATTTCGGCATTTGTTAAGCGTCTATCCCCATACCGATTATACTTCTGACTGACAAGGGAAGGGATTCCTTTAACTAAGTGCTCACTTCCAGCCCATTTATAAGATCCGCGGTCATATTCAAATAGCTGCAAATCCATATCCGGGATGTCATCGGCTTCCGGTAAATAGATTAGCTCAAAGGAGTTATAAAAGGCATTGCTTTCGATAAAATCATCCAGCTGATCGACAAAATCCGGATTCAGACGCTTTTTGTTGGCCATTAACGTTGTCACTAAATAACGTTTTAAGGACATCGACAACCGCGCAAGTACCGGCTTGTTATACTGGAGCGCTTCCAGATCCACTTCCGGCAAATAATCGATTAGAAACTGCTCTGATAAAAGCGGATTCGCGTAACAAACATACGTAAACGGCAAGTATTGAAAATAAGCTGTTAAGCGGGATGGATGCAACTGGACTGCTTGATTGCACCACTTCCTATAAGCTTCCAAAAATACACGGTCATATGGAAGTTGCTCATAAATGGTCTCATCATTGGTCTCAAGCTTTTTCACAACAGACAAATCGTTAAAATCATCTACTGAAAACTGTGTAGGGAACGGAATTTCCTGAAAAGCCTTATTTAAATGGAAGGCTTCTTTCGGCTTAGTCGAGACAAAACTGTATGTTCCGATGGCTCCGCGTTCTTCCAGTAAAATATAGGCAAGTTCCTGGCGTTCATCCCGTGTTAACTCACAGTCTTTCGGAAACTTTACAGCCGCAAAATACTGCGCTTTTGCCAAGTCATAGAAAAACTTGTAGTCGCCTTCTTTCGTATAAGGTTCCTTTGATTCATTTTGCTGCCAGTAGAGGAGGGCACCTTGTATCGGACTTCTATTTGAAAACGTAATATTGGCGATTGAAAAAATATTTTGCGCTATTGCGTCATCATACAGAACTTTTATAAACTCAATCTTTTTGATTTTTAGCATGTAAGACACCTCCGTTTCTACTATTATATACTTGAACGATAAAAATTCCGAAAAAAAAGTCTGCAAATAAGGTTTAAGGATGTTTTAACGTGGTATATTACTTGTAAGTAAAGTTGCGGTCACTGAAGAGTAGACAGTAAGTTAACCACTAGTTTAGATTGTTTATATGATGATTTCTATTAGCTTCGTTGTATGCGTTTATCAAGCAACATTTACAGTTTATTTTAGGCAATTAATGAACAAAATGCTTTAACGAAGATTTTCGAAAGATGCCAAGCAAAATTAGGCGAGCGAAATGCATACACGAATTGAGATATACCATTGAAAATTTCAGCTCAAACGTTTTATAAAAGTTAAACTAACGTACAAAACATTACAACTTAATATGCAATGCCGACCGCAACTTTACCCCTTTACACTCCTTATGCCATAAGGAGTGTTTTCATTTGCCCGATAATGGCTATATAATATACGTAATGAATTGGTGATAGGAGAATGACGATGTGGAAGATACATAACGGGAAACTGATCCAAACAACGGATGAATCAAGAATCCGGTATAAAACGCGAATGAGCGCGGCGATAATAAACAGCTTAAAACAGCTTGCCGAAAAATATGATACCCATATCGGCTATTTATTGGAAAATGGTTATAGTAATTTAATTGAATCCGGTACCATTGCTTATGATAAAAAAAACCGGCCAAAAGATCGCATCGAATTTCGGACAACATGCGATAAAGAATTACTGGATAGCCTGAAGGAATTTGCAAAACAGCATAACCTGAATTTAAACGATGTCATCGAAGCAAGCGTTGCGTATATCAATTATGAGGATGTAAAGCATACAAATTGGCGTTACCGTGTGGAAGTTTAATAAGACAAATGATAAAGGCAATTGGAAAATCCGATTGCTTTTTTATTATTTGTATAAAATTCATTTCCTTATTTTTTCCAAATTATTGAAAAATGGTCCATTATACATTAAATTTATAGTATAAAGATATTTTTTAAGAGGGGATGAGAACGGCCATGTTTAAAAACTATTCACCGAGACTGATTTTTGGTGTAATGGCGGTTACTTGTATCATTATTTCACCGCTGTTCGCCATATTCGTACCTATGACTGTTCCGGATTTATTTTTGACAGATCGCTCGTATTTTTATATTTATTCATTTAGAACCAATGTGAAAATTATAATCGCAGGATTTGTAATATTGGCCGCAGCTTTTGCATTGCTATGCTGGAAACGTCAAATTGCGACCTATGTGGTTAGTTTACTGCTCCTGATCGGAGGGTTGGTGACGTTGTATAGCTCAACAAGTACGTACACAGCGATTAATGAACAGGTAGTGTTTAAAAGCCAATTAATCGGCTCTCAGAAAATGCAATGGGATTCGATTGAGCGTGTTGCTTTAGAGTTTGTGCCGAATGCATTAGGCAATTATAAATTTATCGATAAATCGGGGAATGAATTAATAATTCAGGAAGATAAATCGATGGCAACGAGTTATATTTATCTAATGGCTAGTAAGAAAAACATAAAATTCGATGAGTATGAAAAGAAATAGTCATTTTCAGTCGAGAAAAAATGCTTAGCTCAATAAAGAGTTAAGCTTTTTCTTTATTTTACAAATTTTACCTTGAAGGTGATATACTATGAAAATCTATAAATTATGTGGCGTAAGGAGGTAGGTAAAAAGTGTTTAAATTCAGTTGGGTAGGGAGCGAAACGCATTTTGTTGATTTACCACATATTCAGCAATTCACCAATCTTGCAATTGGACGGTTTGGCGGTAATTCATCAGCAGGGCAATACAAAAACGAAGATGGTTGTATCGTTTGGTTGAATAAAGAGCAGGACTGGGAATTCGTTATGATTCTTGATGCTCATAACAGTTCGGAAAGTGCCGAACTAGTCGTGGAGACCTTTGTGAATGAAGAATATAACTTGATCACAATTTTAAACAAGTCACTCCCCGATGCTTTTAATGAATTGGATGATTATATCATTCAGATTTTTCAGGATCCGCATTTTTTAGCTCGTTGCCGTAAGGTGCAAGGGGAAACGGCTTGTCTTATCGTTTTTAGGAAAAACAAATATATTTGGTGGTTTTCAGTTGGTGACTGTATTCTTCATCTATTTCATCCTGAACTGGCTAATATGCATCAATATCAGCTAAATCAAAGGAATTTTTACGAGTGGATCGGGAATGTCAATACATTTGAAATGGAAGTACCATGTTACAGTACGGGGCGCAGGGAATTGCGAAAAGGGCTAAATCAGCTTTTTGTGACAACGGACGGGTTAACAGAATGCCCTCATACTTCATTTGATAACCCTCAGGAAATTATGAAGGTGTTTGACCATACCAAATCTCATTCCAATGCTGTGCGCCATCTATTAAAAGAAATTCAGGAAAACGGCGTACGGGACAGTACAACGATTGTTTCATGGAACGTGAATATCGATAAAAATGCGAGTGAACCGAGTAATAAATAAACTATTTAAGGAGGTATGTGTATGTTTAAAGTAAAAATAGGTACTATTACAGGTTATAGAGAAAAGGAAATTCCTTTTACAATATTAAGCACTGATGAGCATGCCTCAAAATTGGCGATTTTACTTCCTGGGGCCGGCTATACCGCTCAAGCACCTCTTCTTCATTATTCAACGAGTGTATTTTTACGGAAGTCTGTAGATGTGCTGCAGGTCAATTATACGTATAACGATAAGTTCTATGATCATTTCAGTATAGAAGAACTCGTTGAAGCGATTAAACATGATGTTGGTGCGGTCATAGATAACGTTTTAAAAGAAAATTCGTATGAGGACTATTATTTTGTCGGAAAATCTCTAGGTACAATTGCTATGGCATCTCTGTTGGAAAGAGAGATTTTTTATAATGCAAAAGCTGTGTGGTTAACACCGCTTCTTAATCGGGATGATGTTTTTGAATCGATGTTAAACAGTCATAACGAAAGTTTATGTTTAATTGGGGATGATGACACGCATTATAATGCGGAAAGATACAGTCAATTCGTCAATAATCCTAAGCTTGTGACAAGACTACTTGCAGGCGCGGATCATAGTTTGCAGTATAAGAGCGATCCTGTCAATTCCATTGATCTTTTAAAGACGGTAATAAAAATAATCGATGAATTTTAACGAAAAAAGCCTTCCACAAATTCGATGGAAGGCTTTCATTTTATTCTAAATTATCAATTGCGTACTGAGCTTCTTCAGGCGTAAATTTTTCACCGTATTCGGAAATCAATTGATCATAAATTGCAGAGTCAGACATTGCCATTGTTTCAGCGTATGATTTTGCTTTTTCTAATGCATTCGCTTTCCAGTCATGCTCCAGGTTATCGATTGCATATTGCGCAGCTTCTTTAGGGAAACCTTCTCCATATTCCGAAATTAACTGATCGTAAATACCTGCTTTAGACATTTGCATTGTTTCAGCATACATTTCCGCTTTTTTCAACGCAGATTTATATTCGCGCGGTACATTATCTTCTTTTGCTTCCTCTTTAGGCTCTTCTTTTACAGCTTCTTTTGGTTCTGCTGCGTTTTCTTTTGGTTCAGTTGTCGCTTCAACTTTTGTATCTGAATCCACTTCAGACGTTTCTCCGTCACTGAACACGGCAATGATTACTACAAGTATAATTAGGGCTAAGAACCCACCACAACCGAGTTTAAATACTTTTTTCAACGCGGTAAATCCTCCTTTTTGATTATAATTATATTTTACTAGTTATTTTAGTATAATAATACTGGTAATATTTATATATATAGCAAATGTTTATTATATTTCTAAATGTTTATTGTATTTCTATTATATAAGTAGAGGGAATTGAAGTTAGGGAAAGGTTTATAGAAAAAGGCACTTTTGCATTAACTTTTTCAAGAGGAAGGCTTTCTATTGGATTATTGTCGAATAAAATTAATACCTCATTCAAATATTCATTTGATTATTTGGGTAAAAAAGCATAATCTAATATATACAGTCAAACATATATTAGAATAAAGGGGTGAATAATTTGCATAAAGCAAATGATGTATGTGAAATCACATGTATAAATGAAGAAAATGTAAAATTGATTCAAAATAAATTATCTATGGAAAACCCAATAGAAGTAGCCAAAATTTTTAAAGCCTTATCAGATGATACAAGAATTAAAATTGCTTACGCCTTGTCACAAAATGAACTGTGTGTTTGTGACGTAGCCAATATTGTAGGAGCAACTACAGCTACAGCTTCACATCATTTACGATTACTTAAAAATCTCGGAATAGCAAAATACCGTAAAGAAGGGAAATTAGTTTATTATTCATTGGATGACGATCATGTAAAACAACTCATTGAAATAGCATTTGCCCATCAAAAGGAAGGTGATCGAGTTGAATAATTCAACTGAATCATTAAAGGATAAAAAAGTATTTAGAGTTGAGGGTTTTTCCTGTGCAAACTGTGCAGGGAAGTTTGAGCGCAATGTAAAAGAAATTACCGGGGTACAAGATGCAAAGGTGAATTTTGGCGCTTCAAAAATTAGCGTGTATGGTGATGCGACAATTGAGGAATTAGAAAAAGCAGGTGCTTTTGAGAATCTGAAAGTGATTCCTGATAAGCCTGTTCGCCATGAAGGAAATTTTAAGAATGAAAGTAATGAGCCTACTGAGGTAAAAGTACCCTTTTATAAAAAGCACAGCACTTTATTGTATGCCGGTCTATTTATTGTCTTTGGCTATCTTTCACAGTTTATAAACGGGGAAGCTAATCTCATCACTTCGTTATTGTTTATCACATCAATTGTTATTGGTGGATACTCTCTTTTTAAAGTCGGATTCCAAAACTTGCGTCGTCTAGATTTTGATATGAAAACTTTAATGACAGTTGCCGTTCTCGGTGCAGCGTTCATTGGTGAATGGGCAGAAGCATCGATTGTTGTGATTCTCTTTGCAATCAGCGAAGCACTTGAGCGTTATTCAATGGATAAAGCAAGACAATCAATTCGCTCATTAATGGATATCGCTCCAAAAGAGGCCCTCGTTAGAAGAAATGGTCAAGAATTAATGATTCATGTAGAAGAAATCACAGTCGGGGACATCATGATTGTAAAACCTGGTCAAAAAATTGCGATGGATGGTGTTGTCGTAAATGGTTATTCTTCTGTAAACCAGGCCGCTATTACGGGTGAATCAGTTCCTGTCGGTAAATCAGTAGATGATGAGGTATTTGCAGGTACATTAAATGAAGAAGGATTACTTGAAGTTAAAATTACAAAATTAGTTGAGGATACAACCATTTCAAAAATTATTGAATTAGTTGAGGAAGCACAAGATGAACGAGCACCATCACAGGCATTCGTAGATAAATTTGCAAAGTATTATACACCCATTATTATGGTGATCGCTGGATTAGTTGCAGTAGTGCCTCCTCTTTTCTTTGATGGTAGTTGGGAAACTTGGGTCTATCAAGGATTATCCGTTTTAGTAGTCGGTTGTCCATGTGCACTCGTAATTTCTACACCAATTTCAATTGTTTCGGCAATTGGAAATGCAGCTAAGAAGGGTGTTCTTATAAAAGGTGGCGTTTATTTAGAAGAAATGGGCACTTTAAAAGCAATCGCATTCGATAAGACAGGGACTTTAACAAAAGGTGCTCCCGTTGTAACAGATTATAAAATCTTTGAAAATAATGTCAATGAAGAAGATTTACTTGCTGTGATTACGGCGTTAGAAACACGTTCCCAACATCCACTTGCAACAGCAATTGTTAAAAAAGCAGAAAATGATTCAATTTCTTTTTCAGATGTCATAGTAGAAGACTTTACTTCAATTACAGGTAAAGGCGTTATGGGTACAATTAATGGAACAACTTATTATATTGGTAGTCCAAAATTATTTAAGGATATGGACTCGATAAATTTCAGTCACCATCTAGAACAGAATGTAACTGATCTTCAAAATCAAGGTAAAACAGTAATGGTAATTGGAACCATGCATTTAATATTAGCAATTATCGCTGTAGCAGATGAAGTCCGTGAATCGAGCAAAGAAGTAATTAATAAATTGCATCTACTTGGCGTTCAAAAAACAATCATGCTTACGGGTGATAATAAAAGAACTGCGAGGGCAATAGGTGACAATGTTGGGGTATCAGAAATACAAGCCGACTTAATGCCTGAAGATAAATTAAGTTTTATTAAAAAATTAAGATCTGAGTACGGAAATGTAGCGATGGTAGGAGACGGTGTCAATGATGCACCAGCGTTAGCAGCTTCTACAGTAGGTATTGCGATGGGTGGTGCCGGTACAGATACCGCTTTAGAAACAGCTGATGTTGCCTTAATGGGCGATGATTTAAAAAAACTTCCATTCACTGTAAAGTTAAGCCGTAAAGCATTAAATATAATTAAGGCTAACATTGCTTTTGCGATAGGTATTAAATTCCTTGCACTGCTTTTAGTAATACCAGGCTGGTTAACACTTTGGATTGCCATTCTTTCTGATATGGGGGCCACACTTTTGGTTTCATTAAATAGTTTACGGCTTATGAGAGTGAAAGAGTAATGATAAGGGCTTTCAAATTATGAAAGCCCTTTTTCATTGAAGAGGTTGAAAGGTGTCGTGTATAAGAAAGATTAATGAATGGCTTTGCTCAAACTTTATTTCAAAGTTACAGCAGTAAATAAAAAATTGAGGTTGCAAAAATAATGATCATAACATAATATAAGCATATTCTTATATATTTTTTTATGTTCTATATAAGTATATTATTATATACCTATGGAGGGTACAAATGGAGCTCGATTTAATGGAAAAACAGTTGAAGGCTGTTGCTGATGCCAATCGTTTACGTATTTTAGCGTGTCTGAAAATAGGGGAAGTATGCGTATGTGATTTTACAGACGTCCTTAATATTTCACAACCCGCTGTGAGCCAGCATTTACGTAAGCTCAAGGAGGCCGGTATTATTACAGAACGCAAAGTAGGTACGTGGAAGCATTATCGAATTCAAGAGAATCAAACTTCGTTAATGCGAAATATACTTGCTTCAATTAACGAAGATTCAACATGTGGATGTAAAATTAATAGTGAATGTGTGGAGGGCTAAAAATTGAATATGTTTGTCATTGCGTTACTCATTTTTATCGTAACGCTGGTTTTTGTAATCTGGCAGCCAAAGGGACTGAATATTGGCTGGTCGGCAATGGTTGGCGCAATCGTCGCATTACTTGTTGGTGTTGTTGATTTTAACGATGTCGGCACAGTCATTGATATTACGTGGAATGCCACATTATCGTTTATTGCGATTATATTAATTTCACTTATATTAGATGAAATTGGCTTGTTCGAATGGGCTGCACTACATATGGCGCGGGCCGCAAAAGGCAATGGTATCAAAATGTTTGTGTATGTTAGTTTGCTAGGAGCTGTCGTTGCTGCATTATTTGCGAATGACGGAGCTGCTTTGATTTTAACACCCATTGTGTTAGCAATGGTGCGTAATTTACAGTTTAGCGAAAAAATGATTTTCCCGTTTATTATGGCAAGTGGCTTTATTGCAGACACGACAAGTTTACCGTTTGTCGTAAGTAACTTAGTCAACATCGTTTCAGCAGATTTCTTCGATATTGGGTTTGTAGAGTATGCTTCGCGTATGATTATTCCGAACTTGTTCTCGCTAGCGGCAACGATTGTCGTGCTGCTGATTTACTTTAACAAGTCGATTCCACGCGAATACAATGAATCGATGTTAAAGGAACCAAACCTTGCGATTAAAGATATGAAAATGTTTAAACTTTCATGGGTTGTGCTAGCAATTTTAGTTGTTGGCTATTTCTCAAGTGAATTTATTGGCGTACCAGTTTCTCTTGTAGCAGGCGTTATTGCAGTTTTCTTCTTAGTCATGGCACGACAAAGTGCTGTCGTTGATACAAAAGCGGTTGTGAATGGTGCACCTTGGAATATCGTCTTCTTTTCAATCGGGATGTATGTTGTTGTTTACGGACTTGGCAATGCAGGTTTAACTCCTATGTTAGCTAGTGTAATTGAATGGACAGCAGAGCAAGGATTGTTCGCAGCTACTGTTGGAATGGGCTTTATCGCGGCTTTTCTATCATCTGTCATGAACAATATGCCAACTGTGATGGTCAATGCTTTAGCGATTGCTGAAACGACGACGAATGGTACGTTACGTGAAGCATTAATTTACGCAAACGTGATCGGGTCAGACTTAGGTCCAAAAATTACACCAATCGGATCACTGGCAACACTGGTTTGGTTATATGTACTATCTCAAAAAGGCGTAAAAATTTCTTGGGGTACGTACTTTAAAACGGGGATTGTGTTAACGGTGCCAATTCTTATCTTTACTTTAATTGGACTATATATTACATTACTAATCTTTTAATAAGGGCGGTTTTCAAATGACAAAAAACACACTATATTTCTTATGTACAGGGAATTCATGTCGTTCACAAATGGCAGATGGATGGGCACAAAAGCTATTACCGGAAGATTGGGAAGTGTATTCAGCTGGAATTGAAACGCATGGTGTCAATCCCAATGCGATTAAGGCAATGAATGAAGTAGGGATCGATATTTCTCACCATACTTCGGATTTAATTAACCAAGATATTTTAAACAAAGCAACATTAGTCGTAACACTTTGCGGAGATGCAGCCGATAAGTGTCCAATGACTCCACCAGGTGTACGCCGTGAGCATTGGGGATTCGAAGACCCGGCAAAAGCTACAGGTACAGAGGAAGAGCAATGGGCAGTGTTCCAGCAAGTACGTGATGCTATCGGTGCACGCATTGAGCAGTTCGTAAACGATGAGTTAAAAAAATAGTATACTGAGTATTAAGAAATCCCCTTGAAATGTTTTCAAGGGGATCCTTTTTTAACAGCAGTTAGATTTGTTATTACTATTTAAATCTAAACTGCAGACACCAGTTTCAGGAAGATCCAGCTCAACTTTACGAGCAGCTTCGAGATCACCTGTTAAGTAAGCGACAATTGATCGAACTTGCTCATAACCAGTTGCCATTAGGAATGTAGGGGCACGTCCATAACTTTTCATACCGACAATATAAAAGCCAGATTCAGGATGACGTAATTCTAACTCACCATGAGGACGGACCGTACCGCAGCTATGCTCATTTGGATCAATGAGTGGTGCTAATGCTTCAACACTTTCGACAGTAGAGTCAATCGATAATCGGATTTCTTTTAAAAATGAGAAGTCTGGTCGGCTTCCTGTATTCCCAATAATTTCATCAACTGCGGGAAGTTGTTGTTCGCCAGTTGGGCCATCACCTTTTATGATAATTCCATCAGATGTTTGTGTAAGCTCTTCGATATAAAATGGAGTAAAGACTTTTATTTTTTCTTCATTAACTAAAGTATGAATGCGACTTCCTAATTCACCTCTAGCAGCAAGCGCATCCTTTTCTTCACCGCCATAAGCTTCTTCTACACGCTTTTTACGTAAAACCCATATAATTTCAACATCTTCAAGTTTTTCTAATTCTAAAATCGTATTAATAGCTGAGTGTCCACCTCCAATAACAGCGACACGCTTGCCTTTATAGCGATCATTTAATGATTTAACATTCGGAATACCATAAAAAATCTTGTCAGCAAGCTTTTGCTCAGCTGAAGTCCAAACATTCGCTGCATGAACAGGATTCGGCGTTGCCCATGTACCCGTAGCATCAATAACAGCACTGGCAAAAATGCGCTCTGTCTTACCGTTTTGTTCTGTATAAAGTACAAATGGTGCAGAATCGCGACTGGCTGATTTCATTTTATCGTGATTCTTTTTACTAATGCCGACAACGGTTGTATTAAATGATATAAATGGTTTGATCTCAGGTAAATTTGCTAATGGCTGTAGATACATCGCGCGGATTTCTTGACCTGTTGGTAAGATGGATTCTTCAGGCATAGTCCAACCAGATTTAAGTAGCAATTGTTTAGCAGCTTTATCTACGTTGTATTGCCATGGTGAAAATAGACGAACATGTTGCCAGGATTTAATGTTTTCAGCAACCTCTGAGCCCTTTTCAAGTAGGATAAATGCTTCACCAGCTAAAGATAGATGGGCAGCAGCAGCTAAGCCAACTGGACCTGCTCCAATAATAGCGACAGGATATGGTTTATTTAGTTTAATAGGTGATTCTTTAGGGAGTGCCTCATTTTGTGTACCTTCCACAGGACCACAGCAAGAATTAGTTGACGCTGATACTGGTGCACAACAGCCTGAATTTTGATTTTTATTTGTTAACGGTATGTTCATTTATAACTTCCTCCTTAAATACTTGTATTTTGCAACTATATACTAAATAAAAAAGCAAGAAATCCTTGCTTAGTATATCGGGGTACAGCATACCGTCGATTTAGACATTGCTTCGTTTAGAAGCTGAATCGAACGAAGTACCGTTTCTTTTTCAAAGTCGTTCATATGCGAGAATACTTCTTCTAAATAGGCATTCATGGATTCATCTATTGTTGTTGCGACAAATTTCCCTTGTGTTGTTAATGATAAAATTGATACACGTTTATCTTGAAGAGAAGGCGTTTTTTTAACCAATTCCATTTTCACTAGTGTTTGAATTTGTCGGCTGAATGTCGTAATATCCATTGCAAGTGTTTCAGCAATTTGTTGCATAGAAGGTGTTTGCTGTTTATCAATTTCGTAAAGAATTTGACTTTGAATTGTAGATATTTCAAAGGATCCAACAGAACAGCAATTTTTGTTTAGTAACCCAAATCTTCGTGTTAGTATGTGAAAAATTTCACGTTTATTCTCCATTCAATCACCTCTAATTAAAGTAAAACAAAAACATTTGCAAAATGCAACTATTTGTTTTATTATTTTAATATTCAGTCACTTGGAGGTTGATATATGACTATTGAAATACGATTTGTTACAAGTGAAGATTGGTTAGACGTAAAGCGAATTTATGAAGCAGGGATCGATACTAAAATGGCTACATTCGAATCGAATGCACCCGATTCTTATAATGAGTGGTTTGGTGAAGCAAATCCAAATTGTTCATTTGTTGCTTTGGAGGAAAATCATATTTTAGGTTGGTGTAAATTAACACCTGTTTCAAAACGTAAGGTGTATAAAGGAGTAGGAGAAGTAAGCATTTATATTGCACCAGATGCGATAGGAAAGGGGATTGGACATTTGTTATTGAATCATATGATTACAGCATCTGAAAAGGAGGGATTTTGGACATTGGAATCCAAAATCTTTAAAGAAAATGTTGCTAGTCTTAATTTACATATTAAAAATGATTTTCGTGTGGTTGGTATCCGCGAAAAGATTGCTCAACTCAATGGAGAGTGGAAAGACAATATTTTAATGGAGAGAAGAAGGAGTATTTAGCCGATTATGTTGGATTCGGTGAATTCACGGTTAGAAGTTAGTGTCCATTTCAGGAAGTGGTTTAAATCCAGCGATTTATTTCAGTGGCAGCAGGAATGTACTGACTCGATTGTTAGTGTATTTGGTGAACAAACTGTTATGTATTGAAGGTTAACCTCATGTTTAGAAGGAATTTTAAAATAATAATATCAAATAGTAAAAATTTTTGGGAGTTCTTCTTTAAACTGAGTAATGAACATATATTTTTAAGTATTTCCTTTACTTGAATTGTACTAAAAGGTGTTCTGAAAAGTATAAATAAGAGGTGGTTCCCTGTACTTTTTTAAAAAAGGTTTGGCGCTAATTACCGGAAGCATTTTTATATCATTGGGTATAAATCTGTTTATAGTGCCACATGAAATATTAGATGGAGGAACAATAGGAATTGGATTAATAGCAAATTACTTATGGGGTTTTAATACAGGATTAATAGTTATAGTAGTTAGTATTCCTATTTTTATTTTTGCTTGGTTTTTTTATAGAAATTATTTCTATAACAGCTTACATGGTCTGATTCTGTATGCCTTTTTTATCGATTTTCTATCCCCACTAAATAATCTAATTGAATTAGAAGCTATATACAGTTCATTACTAGGTGGCATGCTTGTTGGAATTGGAAATGGATTGATGTTAAATTTTCAGACAAGTACGGGAGGCACGGATTTTATTGCTCAGTTTTTATGTGAGAAAACGGGGATAAATGTAGGGATTTATATTTTGTTTATTGATTCCATAATAATAATTATTGGTGGTTTATTATTATCTTCAGAGACGTTTTATCTCTCCGTTATTACTATACTTTCTATTGGTATCACCACAAGTATTATTACAAGTAGAAAAGGACATGCTGTCGCTTTTAAATGAGGTATAAAGCGAGGAAAAGAGCATGGATGTCAGGACAGGCTAAAGTAGTTGCTATCTATGATCGTCCCTTTTGGAGGGAACCAGGACTTTCTGGATACCTAAGGAGTGGGGTTGGTAGTTGGAAATAGTTGTCTGGAAAGGGCAGTAAGGACTTCTGTTTGCGCACCAAATACGTAATATTGTTTGCCATACAATTTTAATATTGTATGGCTTATTTGTGCGTGTTATGATATTCCAAATCTTGTTGGTAGTTTTTTAGAAAGGCAGGTAGGAATATGGTAAAAAAAACTCGTATAGAATCATCATCAGAAGTACAAACCGCTACACTGAAAAGCTACATTCTTTATCCGGAAAAACAAAAAGCGTTATATAAGCGTACATTATTCGTTGTAAGTGTCTCACAAATTTTTGGTGGGGCAGGATTAGCAGCAGGAGTTACGGTGGGGGCGCTTCTTGCACAGGAAATGCTTGGTACAGAAGCCTATGCCGGACTTCCTTCAGCGTTATTTACTTTAGGTTCAGCAGGAGCAGCTTTACTCGTTGGGAGACTTTCGCAAGCGTCTGGACGTCGTATAGGTCTGGCTACAGGTTTTATGATTGGTGGGCTTGGGGCAATCGGGGTCATTATTGCAGCTATTATAAATAGCGTTTTGCTGTTATTTCTATCTTTACTTGTTTATGGTTCAGGAACTGCAACTAATTTACAAGCTCGGTATGCAGGTACGGACTTAGCAAATAATAAACAGAGAGCGACTGCTATTAGTCTTACGATGGTTTTTACAACTTTTGGTGCAGTTGCTGGTCCGAATTTAGTAAATGTAATGGGTGATATTGCTCTTTCTATTGGCGTTCCAGCACTTGCTGGACCCTTCATTTTAGCAGCAGCTGCATATATCTTAGCAGGTATTGTGCTTTTCGTTATGCTTCGGCCAGATCCATTACTAATAGCAAGAACAATAGAAGCGTCCAACAAAGAAAAGCATGAGAAAACACATCCAGCTATTACTGAGCAAGTAGAAAACAGAAGAGGCATAATTGTAGGTGCGACAATTATGGTTCTCACTCAAATTGTAATGGTAGCTATTATGACAATGACACCTGTTCATATGCGGCATCATGGGCATAGCGTAGGGGAAGTTGGTCTTGTTATTGGTTTTCATATAGGTGCCATGTATCTACCTTCTCTGGTTACTGGTATCCTTGTTGACAAATTGGGACGTACTGCTATGGCGATTGCTTCTGGAATTACGTTGCTTCTGGCGGGTTTAACAGCAGCATTTGCACCAGTAGATTCCATGGTTTTCCTGGTGATTGCACTTTCTTTACTCGGATTAGGGTGGAATTTTGGGTTAATAAGCGGGACTGCACTTATTGTTGATTCAACTACAACCTCTACAAGGGCTAAAACACAAGGTACATTGGATGTTTTCGTGGCGTTGTCAGGAGCTGCTGGTGGAGCCTTGTCAGGAGTGATTATGGCAGGTTCAAGTTATCTAACTTTATCATTTATTGGGGGGATTCTCTCTTTATTATTAATTCCGGTTATGATATGGTCTCGTAGTGCCAAAAACTAGAAGGGTTAAATTACTAACACTTTATTTTGGAAATACCTTTGTGAAGTAGATTCCTTTAATTTCATAATTGAGGATTATAAATCATTATACATATTCAATAACATGGCGCTTCAATTGAATATTCCATCCCGAAATAATCTCACTTTTTTTATAAAAACCAGACTATAAATAATGAACCAACTGTTTGGATCAGACTTTATTTGATAGCAGTTGGTTTCGTTCTGTGTAAAATCAGTGATCTAACCAACTCACCAAATGTTCTATATTAAGCGTATAATCATTTTAGTAATAAACATTAAAATGTTCCAAGTCACTGCAAATAATATGGAACTGGTATGCTCCCTTAGCATTCAAATAAAAAAGACAGCAAATCGAAATTTCGACATTTCTACTGTCTGAGGGGACGAATAACTTTCGTCATCTTCGCTATCAACTGCTGGTTACAAACTTTTTGACTTCTGAAGCCTTATCGCCATTCAATATATTCGTTACACCATATACTTCACCCTTTCCCTCATGATTAATGGCAACGTCTAAATCATTCATAATTTGCTTCATGTACTCGAATGCTTTATGTGTGTTTTCATCAGTAGGTGCCCATTGTTCAACTAAATCTGTTGATTCTATCGCTTCACCATTAGGGCCTAAATGTACCGTGCGGGCAGCTTGTTTATTAGATATATAACTAGTTAAAAGGAACAAATTTATATAATCTTCTTTCAATTCTTCATATGCTCTAATTAAATGAACAGGGGATTCATCATTGACTACTTGTGACTTCAAGTAATACTCGAAACCTTCATCGTTACCCGCTTTTATCAATTTTGGGTCGTTCATCGGTTTGGAAAGTAATACGTTCATCTTTGAAACCCATTCTCCGATTTCAGCATGATAAATTTGTGGTTCAAATGCTACTACAAGGTTTTTATTAGTTGATTCATCTTCATCGTTTAAATATATAAAACCCCCACCGAGTGTGGCAATAATTATAACTACAATAGCAGAACCGAATAAAATTTTTGTTTTCATGCACAAACTCCTTTCCTTAATAAATTTAATATAACCAAGAAGGGGGAGATAAACTTTAATTCTTCTTACTTAGACTAATTGCTTTCTTCTGCATTTCTTATTTCTACATGATTATTATAATAGTCGAATTCCACAAACTGAACAGATTGTTCAAAAAATATGCCTATTGATACTTTGTTTTCTTCATCTTTCCAAGTGACATTATATCTTTCCTTAGTGTTAGGTTCCCAAAGAATATCAAGGTCAATTTTTTTAATCTTTCTAGTCTTTCCTTCTTGCTTAAAATAAACCTTTATTGTACCGGAATCTATTATCCAATTTCCCACTTCATTAATAGTTACTTCCTTATTTGCATAAGGGGACTTACTTTCAATTAATAAACTCTCTTCAAAATAGATCCACGAAACCAAAACCCAATACTTTAACGGTCTGTTTTTTTACAGCTCTAATTTCTTCAAAAATTGATTTCTCATTATTTAAGTTATTCATTTAGAACCCCCTTACTTATAAATTTTACCATAAAAATTAATTTGTTTTACAATTTATCCCTTTTTCAAGCACTACATTTAAAAATAATCTGCTACTAGTGAAGGGTACTTTAGTCAAAGTACAACTGTAATTCATAGGATGCCGAAATTATATTCAAGTTGATCAATAATCTGACGCTTTTCTTGAATAGAAAAAAGGGCATTATTTAATTAAAGGGCCATTTAAAGGAATCAAGTTTAAAATGAAATTGGATATTTATGTTAATGTTAAGGTGGGATTTTTTAATAAATGTACTTAAACTAACGGGCAGGTTTGTTTATCAAGAATCGAGAAATAATATTTAAAGTTTTGTTAAACAAGGGGGAGAAACCATGAAATTAGATGGCTCTATAGCAATAGTCACTGGTGCAAGCCATAACAAAGGAATTGGAACCGCTGTTTGTCGTAAGTTAGCAAAAGACGGTGCAGATATATTTTTTACACATTGGGGTTCAAATGTGGATTGGGCAGTAAATTTTCAAAACGAAATAATAGGAGAATACGGAGTTAGATGTGGCAACTTAGAAATAGACTTATCTGAACCAAACTCTCCATTTAAATTACTGGAAATGGTTGCTTACCAATTGGGCATACCGACAATATTAGTTAATAATGCCGCACACTCCACTAGAGATGGATATATGAAATTAGATGCAAAAACACTTGATGATCATTATGCGGTAAATATGAGAGCAACTTTTATACTGAGTGTTGAATTTGCTCGTCGCTTAATGCTACAAAATAAATTGAAAGGCAGAATTATCAATATGACTTCTGGACAAGCACTTGGACCGATGACTGGTGAATTAGCTTATGTTGCAACAAAAGGCGCTATATCAGCTTTCACACTTTCTTTATCGGCGGAATTGGCACCATTAGGCATTACGGTAAACGCAATAAATCCAGGTCCTACCGATACAGGCTGGATGACAGATGAGATAAAAACACATTTAACAAGTAAGTTCTTATCAGGGAGAGTCGGATTACCTGAAGATGCAGCCCGGTTAGTATCTTTCCTTGCCAGTGAAGAGGCACAATGGATTACAGGACAAATAATTAATTCAGAAGGAGGTTTTTTAAGAGCTTAGATTGGGGTAGCCAGTTGAATTAGCGTATTAAATCCAAAACATTGCTAACATCACTCTATTAATTTATCTTGTCTCAATGCAAAATACAAAGGGAATATAATTTTGAGTAAAAAACTTAAATAAAAGAACAAATAAAACAGCGAAGGAAATTTAATTTAAATGAATAAATATGATAACTTGATTCTTCAAATTAAAGAGGGGTACGAAAAACATAATAAAACAAGACCCTATATCATTGCTTTAGATGGCTTATCTGGTGCTGGCAAAACAACACTTGTAAGTCAGCTCAAAGGGATTCTAAAAAATTTGGTAATTATTCATATCGATGACTTTATTGTTGAAAGAGACAAGCGATATGATACAGGTCAGGAACAATGGTTTGAATACTATCAATTACAATGGGATACCGAATATTTAAAAGAACACCTCTATCAAAAAATACAACAAAACGTTTCGCCTTTTAAATTGCCTTTTTATCAAAAGCAAGAGGATACTCATGTCATCAAAACAATTAATTTATCAAGCAATAGCATTGTATTAATTGAAGGCATCTTTCTTTTACGAGACGAATGGAAAAATTTTTATGATTACATCGTTTTCTTAGATTGCCCTAAAGAAATAAGATACGAGCGTGTACTTCTACGTGATACATATATTGGAAATTTAGAAGCAAGGTTAAAGAAATATAACGAACGATATTGGGTAGCAGAAGAATACTATTTGATAAAGCAAAAACCTTTAGAACTAGCTGATTATATTCAAAAATTTATCTAAATTCCTATTCAAAGTTATTCAGCAATTTAGAAAAATAATGGCTGCACTACACGTAAACAAAGTGGCATCATAAAAAAGTAAAAATGAAATAAAATTGACTTTGATTGAAATACTTAGAATTAAAAAGAAATACGTGGTGATGAAACATGGATGTTGTATTAACAGAAGAAATGGTATTAAACAATCTTATAAATACGTGTAATCGTGATTTTGGATTTAAAATATTTGACGCTACACCAATAAAACGGGGTTGGTTAAACTTAAAGTGGAAAATAACAACAGATACTGGTGTCTATTTAATCAAGCAATACAACAAGGAACGATACAAAAAGTATAACCATGATGAATTATTAATAGCTTTCTCACAACAGATGCAATTACATAATAGTTATTGGTACGTATTGGATTGGGAAGGTAAATAGATGTTATCTATTATTGAATAACTTATGGAAAGGGAATCTGTTATTCAAATAACAAAGGCATAAATATAATATTGTCTTCCACAATCGTGCGCTATTCTAAAGAAGAATGGCGTTTTATTTTATATCTTTGCCAGAACTTAGGGAGTACCGTGTAATAACCCTCTTACTACTACTAAATTTTTAAAAATAAATAATTGTAACCTTTTTCCAAGATCAAACGAATAATTAGTGAATATACAATGAGGAGGAAAAGCTTGATTGATTTAAACGACTTAGAGTCCAGTATTGTTGAGGTCTACAATAATTATTATTTAGACGTATTCAGATTTCTAGTTTGCTTTACAGGAAATCAAAATGATGCAGAGGACTTAACACAAGAAGTTTTCATTAGATTATTAAAAAACCTAAATCATTTTAAAAGCGAGTACAATCTAAAAACATGGATATTTTCTATCGCCAAACATGTAGCAGTTGATCATTATCGAAAAAAGAGGTTTTTCTCCGTTTTTAAGGATGGATTCTTCACACAGTTGGAATCAAACGGTAAGAAGCCTGATGAAGAAGTGGAAATTAACGAAATGGAAAATTTTGTACATGAAGCCATTTCTAAGTTGAAACCAAATTTTAGGGCAGTTGTTATACTTCGTGGCATTAATGAATTTTCTGTAAAGGAGACCGCTGACATTTTACAATGTAGCGAATCGAAAGTGAAAGTGGATTACCACAGAGCCTTGAAAGACTTAAAAAGAAAAATGAATATTGGTATTGAGGAGGTATTGCCCAATGCAAAATGATAAAGAACTATTTAACATGATCAAAAAAGCTTATCCTCAAAATCCAAGTAAAGAGTTTATTACAGAAACTGAAAATAAACTTAGGAGGAAGGCTGAAAACATGAAAATAAAAGGGGCAGTGAGAAGAACTTCTGCTATATATAGCGGTGTTTTACTTTTCACATTAGCATTTTCATGGTTATTCTTATTCAGTGGAAAAGAAGTAATTACAAATGTTCTCAGTAATCACGGAGACAAATCTTTATCAACTATTGCTACAAATGAAAATAATCCATTAGTGTTTATTTATCAATCGCATAATCAAGAGGCATATAACGTAAAGGTTCCCAACGAGGCATTTCGTAAGACGGATAATGTTACTATGGTCGGAATGCAATTAAGTAAAGCGTTGGAAGAAAAAAATATTTTCGCTATCCATGATGATACTGATATTTTTGCAGTCTTAGAAGAACGTAACTTAACATTTAAAGATTCTTATAATGTTTCGCGGGAAAATTTGCAGGAAACATTAAAAAAACATACGAGCATAGAAATGGTTTTAGATATTCATAGAGACAGCCAAGAACGAAAGTTTACAACGGTAAATATTGATGGAAAAGACTATGCAAAAATTGGACTTGTTGTATCAAAAATTAGTGATAATTATAAAGAAAACAGAGAGTTTGCGAACCATCTACATCAAAAATTAGAAAAGCTATACCCAGGAATATCTAGAGGAGTAATTGAGAAAGGTGAAAATCCAAGGAACACATATAATCAAGAAATTCAAAAGCAGTCTGTATTATTAAATATTGGTGGAACTGAAAATACAATGGAAGAGGCTTTTAGAGCTACGGATGCTTTAGCTGAAGCTATAAAAGAAATTGTACAGGAGCCATAAAACAACAATCGGGTACGATGGTTGGGCAAAACAGTTAGAAAATGATCAAACTTTTTTTATAAAACGGAAACTTATATATGTAAGAGAAGAATCTATTTTGATCAAAGTTTCTTTCAAAATGCATTCTTCTTTTTTACCGTAAATTACGGATTTGTGAGGCATTTTTGATTAAACCTTAAAAGTCTCGTCCAATTTTTAATCAAACGGTATTACAAAGACAAGAAAGTCTTGTGCATGTACAATGATCGAGGGAAGTCTACAGTGATCCACTTATAGGAATATTAAATAGGGACACGGTCATAATATATATTATAGGAAGCTAAGTCTCGTTTCAAAAGTATACTTATAATAGTGAGACAAAATACGTTTTTTTAATGAAATGACCATAATATAACCGGATTCATATATTATGGTCATTTGCTTACTTTTTTTGTTGGATCGTTACGCTTTTAAACAGCTGTATATAAATAAAATTTTCATCTGCAAAATACTCCAACGCGTTTTGTTTACTTAACTGCTGCTCCAAACCTGGTATTAACGCGGTTGGCATTTTCAATTGTGCCGGCTGATGGAATTCCACATTTTTTCGGTTACTTGTTATTTGTATATGTAAACCTCTATTAATATATATATCTACCGTTAATTGTTTGCAACGATCTTCTACAATCAATTCGATTCCATCCGCGCTTTTAAACACCATTGGCTGACAATCCGCTTGTTGTTCAACTGAAGCTACCCAGCTGTCCCCAAATGTATTTAACGGGACTTCCAAGCGATTTTCATCCGTTTCAACTATTAGTGAATCTTCACTTTCTATATCCGTTGAAAACAACTTCTGAATACTATCTGTCGTTTCATCTGCATTCAAGACTTCCAATGTCGTTGAGAATCATTCCTGAAATATAACAATCCATTTATAGAGAAACAAAATTGAATGTTAACAGGAAGTTTCTGTTTAGCCTGTAATGGATAATTCGCCAAGTTCATTTCATACAAATGGCCATTTCCAGGATGCGGATAATATACACTAGTATTGACGACACAGCCATCATATAAACGATGAAATGCTTCAAATTTAGTACTCGTACAAATCGGATAATGATTTTCATTCCATTCATGATCAAGACGCATTTTCTCATCCGCAACTAAAAAATAGCGATAGCGAACTTCTCTACCTGGACTAGAACCGATATCATCCCAAGTCACGTCAACATGATACCAATGCCCATCAATTTGCACCATATTCCAAGCATGTCCCTCTGTTCCCTCACCCGCCGCTTTTCCGATCACATAATAACAAGGGATTTCCAAAGCTTCCATCATCTTTTCAAACAAAAGCGCATATGCCATACAAACACCGTGTTTTTCGTTCATAAACGTATACACAGCAAACGGCGAACCTTCTGTATGACGTTCATAGCTATACGTTCTGGCAATATAATCATGGACAATTAAAACCTTTTGCAATATCGACATGTCAGCATGAATTCGCTTCTTTAAAATGGCTTGAATTTCATCAACCATCCATTTTTCTTCCTGACGTGACATCCGGTAACGCATCGTAAACTCCACTTTAATCCGGTTTTTCGTTAATTGGCGATATTTATAGCTGCGCTTTTCACAATGCTGAGTATAAAATGGCTGTTCTAAATGACACTGGTCAAAGGCTTCCTTCATTAAAGCATCGATTGGCATAGGCAGCTGGCCGTTAATATGCAGCGTAAATTGCCTGTCCATACGCTCCATATGGGCAATAAGCGCCGGCAGCAATTGTTTCGCTGTAATGGTTGTTGTTTTGATTGAATTTCCTTGCCTTTTATATTGTTCATAGCTTTCAAAATATGTTTTCACAATATGTCGATACTCCTCTTATAACGCTTCCGTTGGGTCTTCTTCAAATGAATTGAGCTTAACATATATTTCAACCTTTTTCCCGTCCATTTCAATTAATTTCTCCAATTGCATTCCGTTTTTTAATGCAATCTTTTTAGATCCTTCATTGCCTACTTGAATCGCTGAAATATAACGGTGCAGCCACATTTCTTCATCTGCATATTTTGCCAATGCCTGAGCTGCTTCAAATCCATAGCCTTGTCCCCAGTAAGCGCGTTTAATCCAGTACCCAAGCTCAATTTCAAATGTATCATCAATAACTTGTGCAACAAGCCCCGCATGACCGATAAAATCTCCCGTTTGACGATGGATTAATTTATGTAACCCATAATCATCAAAATTACGGTACTGTTCCATCATCCGTTCGATTAAACGAATTGCATACTGTTCATCTTTTGTATGTCCATTTCCAATAAATTTCATCATAAATGGGTCCGAAACAAGGTCAATAACATGCGCAAGATCCTTATCTGAATACCGTTCAAAAGTTAATCGTTTCGAATTCAAATTCAACATACTGTCCCTCCATTTTAATATTTTTTTGATTCTTTATTTATAATATACCGGGTTTTTTCTAACACATAGTCAAAATATTAATATTTAACTTTCAATTTTTGTAAATTCCAATCAATTATTTCTACAAATTAAAATCAATAGGTTAAATAAAAATTTTCACATGTTAAGTATATCAAATTTTTATTATCACTTTTGTGTTATAGTACAATTTGCTGGATAGCTTATAAAAATCGAAAACTATAAATATTTTCAGTGACGAAATATAATATTGTGCTTCATGTAATTTAAATTCTATCTAAAATATGTTTTTCTTTACTTTCTTTTTCTTGAATAATAATCTACTGTAAATTTACAATACCACTCCTTCTATTTTATCTCCTTAAAACTTGATAATTCTACTTCATTCCCTTTTTAAACATTCCAAGTTTTCAGAAAAAATGTTATTGCATTATATTCTATCCCCTCTTACAATGAGTACTATTAACGGATCCAAAGCGTAATATGCCGTTTAAAACAGAATAATTTTTCATAAGGAGGAATTCCGTTGAGTCAATTAGATAACAAAATCTCAGCGAAATGCGATGGTATTAACTATGATAAAATCGATCGCATGGAAACATTTAATCAGTTTGTAAAGAAGAAAAACACATTTTTATTCGGAATAACTATAACATTTTTGACATTTTACCTCTTATTACCGATACTGGCATTCACTTCTGTGTTACAACAGAAGGCTGTCGGCAATATTACGTGGGTATGGGTTTACTCGCTTGCCTTATTCATTATGACCATTATTTTATGTACACTCTACGTAAAAATGGCATCAAAATTTGATAAAGCTGCAGCTGCTGTTTTACAAGAATATGAAAAGGCAGGTGCTTGACGATGAATCTTGTTTCAGCAGGTTTCTTTATTGGTATCGTCGGTTTAACCTTGATCGTTACATATATTGCGGCTAGGAGAACTTCTTCAGCAAGTGATTTCTATACAGCTGGCGGTGGTTTAAAAGGTTGGCAAAATGGATTTGCCATTGCCGGTGACTACTTATCGGCAGCTGCATTTCTAGGGGTTTCCGGAGCGATTGCATTAACAGGCTTTGACGGCTTCTTCTTTTCTGTCGGATATGTCGTTGCAAATTTAGTTCTACTATATATAATAGCAGAACCGATGCGTAATTTAGGGCGCTATACTTTGGCTGATATGCTGACAGCGCGTTTTAATGAAAAACGGATTCGCGGTGTAGCTGCTACAGGCACGATCATTATCGTAATTTTGTATATGATAGCCCAATTGGTTGGTGCGGGCGCGTTAATTAAGCTTTTATTCGGTATTGAGTATTGGATGGCTGTTTTAATTGTAGGGGTCATGATGACGACGTATGTACTGTTCGGCGGAATGACGGCAACGAGCTGGGTACAGATTATTAAAGCAGGTCTATTATTGTTCGGTACAACATTATTGGCGTTTTTAGTATTTTCGAAGTTTGATTTTAGTTTAGTGAAAATGTTTGATACGGTTAGCACAAATTACGGTGACGAGTATTTAGTACCTGGTATGAAGTATACATCTACAATCGATTCGGTTTCGATGATGCTTGCATTAGTGCTCGGTACATCAGGTTTACCACATATTTTAATGCGCTTCTTTACGGTAAAAGATGCGAAAACGGCGCGTGCATCGATTTCATGGACAACATGGATTACAGCGATTTTCTTCTCGCTGACAATCTTCTTAGGTTTTGGTGCAATGCACTTCGTAGGGTTTGATAAAATCATCGCAGAAAATGCTGCGGGTAACACGGCTGCCCCGTTGTTGGCAGAGTTTTTAGGCGGCAATATTTTATTATCATTTATTTGTGCGGTTGCGTTTGCTACTATATTAGCGGTTGTATCCGGGTTAGTATTAACAGGTGCATCAGCGATTTCGCATGACATTTACGGTGAGATTCTTAAAGACGGGAAATTAACAGAAAAGCAACAAGTATTAGCAGCTAGAATCGGTTCGATTTCCATTGCAATTGTTTCTATCATTTTGGCATTATTTGCGCAAAGCTTAAACGTTTCATTCCTTGTATCCTTTGCATTTTGTATCGGGGCATCGGCGAACTTACCAGTTATCCTTTACACAATCTATTGGAAGAAATTCAATGCAAACGGCGCGGTTGCAGCAATGGTTACCGGTTTAGTATCTTGTCTTGTATTAGGTGCGCTAGGCCCTAACATTTGGAGTCCTACAGGAAATGCGATTTTCGTAGGCGAACCACTCGTGAACTTAGCAGTACCTGCCATCATTACGATTCCTTTAAGTTTCTTTGCAGGTTATTTAGGTTCTATATTAACAGCACATAAAGTGGAACGTGCAGAGTCAGAACGTGTTTATAAAGAGATCCGCGTCAAGGCACATACAGGAATTTCTGTACAAGATGTTTCTCATTAATTATGATAAGAAAGTAAATTAGATGAATAGATTTGAATGATAGAAAACTGTCTCGAAAATATTTACTATTTTCGGGCAGTTTTTTGCTTTTTTATACCATTTTTTTCATGAATATAACTTTTTGAATATACTGAATTTGTATTTTTGTAAAATAAATTATTTTTTAAATATTACTTTTACTTATAGAAATGAATAATATTTTCTTATAATTAAATTTCTGATTCTTTGTAATATTTTAATATATAGACCTCTTCAAACCCATATAACATATACCTTTCCACCAATTACCCAAAATATAACAATTTAATATTCTCCCCTTAATGTATTATTTTTTCTCTATTAAACTTATTTTTGCAGTAAATTTTTCCACATAATTTATTTAAAAAGTGTTGCAATTTTGTTACAGCTAAAATAGAATGAAAATGTAAAATCCTAAAAGCAGAATTTTACGTACATTAAGCAGTAATAATTATCACAAATGGGGGAATGTTTATGGGGAATAATCAAAGGCCGATTATTGATTATGAGAGAATTGCATCGCAGCAATCTTTCAGGCAACTTGCAAGAAAAAAGAATTCATTTTTATGGTCGATTACCGCAATTTTTTTAGTACTTTATATGTTATTACCAATCTTAACTTCGTTTACAGAAATCTTACATCAAAAAGCGATTGGTGATATTACATGGGTTTGGCTCTATTCTGCAGGTTTATTCATAATGACTTGGGGATTAGCTCACTTCTATGTAGCACGTGCTAATAAATATGACGCAGAAGCGAAAGCAATTATTGCGGAATATGAAGGAGGTAAAAGCAAATGAGTTTTACAGCGATATTCTTCTTCGTAGCAATCGTAGGTTTAACTTTAGTCATTACTTGGTGGGCGTCTAAACGTACATCTAGTGCATCAGACTTCTACACAGCTGGCGGCGGTTTAACGGGCTGGCAAAATGGTCTGGCGATTGCTGGTGACTATCTATCAGCAGCATCATTCTTAGGTATCGCCGGTTCGATTGCATTATTCGGTTTTGATGGATTCTTCTTCTCGATCGGTTACCTTGTAGCCTATTTAGTAGTTTTATATATCGTTGCAGAGCCATTACGTAACTTAGGCCGTTTCACATTAGCGGACATGATTACAGCTCGTTTCGATAAAGCAAAAGTTCGTGGTACGGCAGCATTATCTACGATTACAATTGTATTGTTCTACATGATTGCCCAGCTTGTAGGTGCAGGTGCCCTTATTCAATTACTGTTAGGTATTGAATACTGGATGGCGGTACTTTTAGTTGGTGTCATGATGACAATTTACGTATTATTCGGTGGTATGACGGCAACATCTTGGGTACAGATCATTAAAGCATGTCTATTAATGTTAGGTACTGTTATTATTTCATTCTTAGTGTTAGCAAAATTCGACTTCTCTATCGCTACTATGTTTACTCAAATGACAACGGTAACTGAGCATGGTGAAGCTTACTTAAATCCAGGTTTACGTTATACAAATGGTATTGATACAATTTCAATGCTGTTGGCGTTAGTACTTGGTACAGCAGGTCTTCCACACATCCTAATGCGTTTCTTCACAGTAAAAGACGCACAAACAGCTCGTTCTTCAGTAATTTGGGCTACTTGGATTGTTGGTTTATTCTATGTATTAACGATTTTCCTAGGTTTCGGTGCAGCGGCATTCGTTGGTAAAGACGAAATCATAGCAGCGAACCCGGCAGGTAACATGGCTGCCCCACTTTTAGCACAAGCGCTTGGTGGCGACATTCTATTCTCATTCGTGTGTGCGGTAGCATTCGCGACAATCTTAGCGGTAGTAGCAGGCTTAGTGCTTTCGGGCGCATCTGCCCTATCACATGACATTTACGGTCAAATTATTAAAAAAGGTAAAGTTACTGAAAAAGAAGCGGTTAAAGCAGCTCGTATCGGTTCAATTATTATCTCCATTGTTTCGATACTATTAGCTTTAGGTGCTCAAACATTAAACGTAGCATTCTTAGTATCATTAGCATTCTGTATTGCGGCATCAGCAAACTTACCGGTAATTATCTACACAATCTACTGGAAACGTTTCAACACATCAGGTGCGGTTACAGCAATGTTAACAGGTTTAATTTCTGCATTAATTTTAGTTGCCGTATCTCCAAACGTATGGAATCCGGTGGAAGGTAAAGCAATCTTTGTTGGTGAACCGTTAATTATGTTAACGAACCCGGCATTAATTTCTGTACCTCTTGGCTTCTTAGGTGGATTTATCGGTACATTAATTTCTAAAGAAAGAAATGATCTAAAATACCGTGAAGTTGAAGTAAAAGCTCAAACAGGTATTTCTGTACAAGACATTTCTCACTAAAATAACCTTCCTTACTTTGACGAGTTGAGGATAAACGAATCAGCCTCTAACACTGTTAGAGGCTGATTTCTATATATCTACTATTTACTCCAAATGATTAAGGATTATTGAGCATTCGTATATAATTTCAAAACGTCTGAACAATCTTCATAACACACGCTTATCGAAAGGTTGTTATATGTAAATGAAGAAATATTGTAATCAAGAGCATAGCTATTTAATTCACACATATTTTCATGAATGCCCTCGCCTGTATATTTTAAAATCGCTTCTTTCCTCGTCCAAATCTCTGAAAACAGAGTGCCCGCGTTCAATTTGTTTTTTTCCTGTTCATGTAAAATCCAACCGTATAATGTTTCCTCATAAGGGATCATCAAATGTTCCGCATCGACCCCAATATTCCCGATTGTACTGATAGCAACTACTAAAAACCGTTCTGTATGGCTCCAGTTAATAAATTTTTCTTCACCGATTATATAAGGCTTGCCCCTTTCATCTTTTCTAATTCGAATATTAAATGTACTCTCGATAAGGTTTGACGCCCAATTGCCTTTAGGCTCATCAGTATTCACGTTACTTTTCCAATCTTCAATAATATAAATATTCAAGGATTCGCTTCACTCCAATAAAAAAGTAGGCAATGGCCCCTACAGTATTGTGTATATAAACACTTAAAAGAAATGTTCTCTATTTCAGAACAAAAAAAGCACCGATTTCATGTTAGAAAAGACATAAAAATCGGTGCTCCAATCATTTAGTTATAAGCAGTTGATAGCCCCCACGCCTACATTTAAGCCAGAACTGCTTCTTTAATAAATCCGACTGCAATAGCATGATTGATTAATTTACCGATGTACTCTTTATTCAACACAGGAATGTTTGTAAGCTCGAGTACCTGCATCGTGTTATTGCTGTCATAGACAGCGTTTGAATCATTTGCACCGTCACCGTCAAGTTGAGCAACCGCTAAGTTTTTAACTTCCTCGCTCATTTCGTCACTTAGAATATAGGCGTTGTATTCTTCTTGTTCAATCATTGTAATATCGAAGTCTAATTCATTTAATACCGCGATCAATTCTTCAAAGGTAATTGGGTTTGGATGGCTTACATGATACACACGCTGAGAATTATCCGTTTTAAGTACGGAATTTACGACTACTTCGCTTGCAAAGTCAATTGGTGTGAAATCCACTTTCCATAATACTTGCGGTGCTTTCTTGCCTAGAATCATTAGTTTTAACATACGGTAAAAGGCATTTGCGTCAATATTGCTTTGGAATTTCCCATCACTATAACGACCTACTAAATTTCCCATACGGTAAACAAAAACTTGTTTGTTTTCTTTAGCCTTGTCTAATATCCACTTTTCCGCAATCATCTTAGTATCCGTGTACACACTTTCTACGGATAAACCTTCTGGCATTTCAGTAGTCCCTTCCAATAAACCCCATTTACCTTCTGCCAGTAAATCTTCAACAACACCAACAGTCGAAATATGGTGGAATACGATTGCTGGGTTTACATTTACTAATTCAAAGATATTTTGCGTACCTTGTACATTGATTTTTTCGAAATGCTCTCGATCTCCAAAGTGACGTACATCAGCCGCACTATGAATAATAGCATCAATGCGTGTTGCTAAGTCCTTAAATTCTTCTTCTTTTAATCCTAAATACTTTTCAGTTAAATCACCTTTTAATACAAGGATATTAGAAGAAACTTCTTTGTTGAAGAAATATTTCACTGTATCGCTTACACGCTTAACTGCATCTTCTCCACGTACAAGCAAAATCACTCTTTTTCCTTCCTGTACAAGCTTGTCGGCAATGTGACTGCCAAGGAAGCCGGTAGCACCCGTTACAAGCACAGTTTCAACTTCAGGTAATCTTTCAGTAACTGCCATTTTCGGATATTCAGTAAGCTGTGTAAATTCCTTTTTAAACTCACGAGCACCTAACTTAGCATCGGCTTGCACCTTAGCCGCTAAATTTTCAACTGTTTTTAAATCGAAGAAATCTTTAATAGAAATTGTGCTATATTTTGCTTTTAATTTCGATAAAATCGCAATAATTTTTAAAGAGTGACCACCAATATCAAATAAATCGTCCGTTACACCGATGTTTTCTAATTCCAAAACGGCTTTCCATGCAGCTAAAATATCTGCTTCAATCTCATTTCGCGGTTCTACAATCTCACCTGTTTTAAGTAATACGACTGGATCTGCTTCAAGCTGCTCTAACTTTTTACGGTCTGCTTTACCAGTAGGCGCAAAAGGAATATCCTTGATTTGTTTAAGTTTCGATGGAATCATATAGCTTGGTAAAGTTACTTTTAAATTTTCAACAATAGAATTGAACGATAACTCTTCATCCGATGTGAAGAACCCTTTTAATGTTTTTTCGCCGTCTACAACTTCAACGACGACTACTGCATCATTAATTCCTTCAATTTCATTCATTCGTGTTTCAATTTCAGCGATTTCAATACGATGACCGCGTATTTTGACTTGCGTATCTTTTCGAGAAACAAATTCAATATTACCGTCAGCCAGGCGTTTTACTAAATCGCCTGATTTATATAGCATTCCGCCATAAATATTTTCGTCAAAAGGATTTTTAATAAATGCCTCTTCTGTTTTTTCCTTGTTATTTAAATAGCCTAAAGAAATCCCTTCCGATGCAATCCAAAGCTCTCCTACTTCATCTGTTTCACAGACTTTCCCTTCTTCACTGACTACATAAAGTTTTGTACCCGGTAAATCATCACCAATCGGCACACTAAATACAGACTCAGACAAGTTGTTTGGCACTTCATAACACGTTACAATCGCTGTAGTTTCTGTTGGTCCATATAAATTAAAGAAACGAATTTGTTCCCCGATGCTTGACTTGAACTTTCGAGCTAAATCACCAGTTAATAATTCACCTGCAACACCTACGATTTTTACACCTTTGAAAATGTCTAAATTTCGCTCGTTCACATAGTTTACAATGCGATTAAAGAATACGGTTGGAATCGCCGGGATAATAGAAATGTTCTCACGTTGGATCACTGATAAAAAACCTTCTTCTGACATACGCTCCGCATCGTCAATCAAGTATAATGTGGCACCACTATATAAAGAGGCAAACGTATCTAAAATGGAAGCATCGAAGCTGTATGTAGCAAACTGCATAATAATATCTTCATTTGTAATCGACCATTCTTTTAACATGAAGTCCATTAAATTAATTACACCGCGCTGACGGATTAAAGTTCCTTTCGGGTTGCCGGTCGTTCCGGAAGTATAAATAACGTATGCTAAATCGTCAATATCATCATCTGTGAACTCGATATTTACATTTTCTAAATTTTTAAGGTTCTCCATTAACAAGAAATTCGTATTTTCAGTTACCATCCCTTGGATACTATTTAAAAGATTTTCGCTTGTGATAATGTTCGATGATTTTGTATCGTTAATAATGTACTTGTTACGCTCTACCGGATGTGTAGGATCAAGTGGTACATATACACCGCCCGCTTTAATAATCCCTAAGATTGAGATGACTGTTTCCATACTCCGCTTCAAGTAAATGCTTACAAATTCCCCTTTCTGCAAACCGTTTTCTTTTAAATGATTGGCAATTTTATTTGATTCTTCGTTTAGTTCTTTATATGTAATTGTTTTTTGGCCTTCTTTAATAGCTGCTGAATCGCTGAATCGCGCAACTACACTCTTAAACTCTTTTAAAATGGTATTCATTATGTTTTTCTCTCCTTGACTGCTGTAAAAGTTATTTATTTAGAACAGGGGATTCTTTGAAGAATCCCCTGTTTGTTTTTACTTATTGTATTGGCTAACTATATCTTCCAAGTGCTCAGAGGTATTAATTAACTTCTCTGACATACCGCCGATTGTACCTAGAGCCGTTTGTTGATCTTCAATGTTTTCAACAATACCCTCGTAGCCTTCTAAAATTTCTTTGGCATTAGAAGAAAGAGTAACCATCATAGCGGTTGTTTCTTCTACACCTGCCGATATTTCTTCTGCCGACCCTGAAACCGATTGTAATTTAGCTGAAATATCATTGTTGAAATTAAGGATTTTATTAAACATTTCACTTGTTTCTACAGTTAATTCCTTACCTGCTGAAACTTCCTTTTGAATGCTAGACATAACCGTTTCAGTTTCTCGAACCGATGTGCGTACCCGATTCACTAATTCTCGAATGTCTTCTGTAGATTGCGCGGATTGTTCAGATAGCTGTTTAACTTCTTGAGCGACTACCGCAAACCCTTTACCATGTTCGCCAGCTCTTGCGGCTTCAATACTTGCGTTTAATGCAAGTAAATTTGTATTACTTGAAATTGAATTAATTACAGTTAAAATAGAGCCGATCTCGTCAGATAGTTGTACTAAAGTTTGAATCGTTCTATTCGATTCCTCAACATCCACATTAATGGATTCCATTTGATTTGAAACTTTATCTGTTAACTCCTTGCCGTTTTCAGTAAATGACATTACTTCCTCAGAATATCTATAAACATCAGACACGTTTGTTGCAATATCCTGTACTTGTTTAGACATATCCTCCATAGAAAAGGCTGCTTCTTCAATTGAGGTTTCTTGGCCTTTTAAAGTTACTTGCATGCTGTTTACTGAGTTCGTAATTTTTTCCGATGATTCGTACGTCGCTTTGAACGAACTTTCTAAGTCCATAGCACCTGCTTTCAGGCTGGATGCTGAATCACTTACCCCGCTTACCGTGTTATTCAGGGATCCGATCATGTTGTTGAAGCTCGCGTTGACTGTACCTAATTCATCTGTACCTTCTGGTAAATCTGATTTCAAGTCACCATTGCTTGCTTTATTAATACCAACCAATAGGAATTGCAGTGGCTTTAATTGCTTTTTGATAACAAAATACTGAGCTAAAATAAATAGAACAAGTAATACCGCTAAAACAAGAAGCGACATTTTTAATAAATCCATTTGGCCTTTATTAATACTAGATGCATCTACATCGATTGCATAATAAGCAAACAGCTCATTATTGCTATCAAAGATTGGATACATAAATGTTAACCATGTACCAAAATCATCGCTGTATACTTCAGTAAATTGCGGTTCATTGGATTCCTTTAACTTTTTAAGTCCCTCTACTACTAAGCCCGGTTGTTCATACATATCACCAACGACCATCCCCTCAGAAGAGAAGGCTTCCCATAATTCTGAATCAAAAGAAATTAATGATGTTTCATTACCATTCGCACCGCTTAATTCAGTACCAAAAATATAACCATGTGATACAGAAGGATTGTATTCGCTCATTTTATCGAACATATCTGTATATTCCACATGTGTTTTACTTGTGATATCCGGGTTTTTCGTTAAGTCTGCAATATCCGAGCCTTCCATTTGCTCATACCATGATTCTGAAATGGCTTTTGTTTGGCTTCTTAACTGATCTTTTAAAAGGCTACCTTGGATAAAATAACTGACTCCAATTAAAAAAATGCTAATCAGTATAATCCCTGAAACCGTTGATAGCATGCTCCGTTTAAAGAACGTCATATTTTTGAACATAATAAACTCCTCATTTTTTTATTTTGAGTTGCCTTTAATTTGATACATATGTAAGTTACTATATTAGTAACTTTCTTGCTGATTTCTCACCAAAAAATTAAATTCCCATTTGACCTATAATATCGACTTTAAAACACAACTCAAGATAGTATTTGCAACTTAAAAACTATATCATTAAACCTACTAAAATTCGAGTGTAATAAGTCATTTGAATCAATGTAAATTTATATTGTTTTTATAATCAATAGGTATAAATGCTCATTAAGTAGTCAACCGTTATTATATAGATATAACTTACCGAATATGGTTGCAGCGGTTCTTTTTAATATCGAATAGCACCAATTGACCATGGCTATGTTTTCTGAACAGATCGTAAAGATGTAAATGGAGCTAGCTGAATTGGTGATACATACGGGTTGACACTAGTGGGTGTTCTTAGCTTCCTAAAACGTCCAGCATGTCGTCCAGTTTACATGAAAGAATGTTTTACATTTATAGGTGGGTTTTACGGTCGGTGCGTTAAACCAAAAAAGTATCCTCTTACCAACTACAAAAGTGGACTTATGTAAAAACGCCCGTAATAAAAAAAGCGTTCAAATCCGCAGAATTGTTTGCCGGATTTGGACGCTTTTTTTATGCATTTTTCTATTAAAAACAGTAATATTCTCTTCAATATTTCATGGTACAATAGAAAAGCAGCATCCAGCTGACTCCTTTTGTAAAGGAGGTGTACTACTGTGTCTTATCCATCACGCAAAGAAAAGGCTAAGGCTGTTTCGGAAAAAAAGCGTAACGAAAAACTCGCCATTTTTCGCTATGTGACTGACATTTTTCGTCTAGTCGATACAATTTATCGTTTTTTCCGAATGATGCTGAAAAAATTTATTTTCACCACTTAGACTCGCCATCTAGGTGGTGTTTTTAATTTCAACTATCAAAAAGGGTAAATAAAAAAGCGATTGGGGGCCACCCAACCGCTCTGTACTACTGTAGATCCATCACGCATGAATCTTACTAACTTCATTGTATGAAAGTATGCCTTTCATGTCAATGAATTACTTTTATCTTATGTTTAGATTTCGGCTAATATACATGAATCCTTACTCTGTCTTCTCCACATAGGCGCGGCTAATTGCCCCATCGCCTTCTGTATCAATCCGCAGTGAACCGTTTGAATAACGATCCGCTCTCGTTAAGGATGTCACAGAGATCGTTTCCTGTATGCCTTTTTCTGTCTCAATAGTAAACGTATTTCTAAAGTTGACAACTAAAATTGTAAAAATTCGGTGCGGATTCGATTTTAACTCTTTTAAAATGACGACGCCGCGTTTTGCACGGTTGCCAAGTTCAAGTTCCGATAATAGCATTCGTTTGACGGCACCGCGCTGTGTTACGATAACGAGCTCTTGTTCCTGATCCGGTTTTAACAATGCAACAGCCGCAAGATACTCGCCCTCTTTAACAATAATTCCTTTAACTCCTGCCGTTTTTACCCCTGTTACCGGAAGATCTTCCATAGGGAAACGAATTGTATAGCTCGTGTTCGTAGAAAGCAATACTTCTTCCTGATCTGTAACAAGGCGGGCAAAAATCATCTCGTCCTCACCTTTTAAATTCATTGTCTTAATCGGTTTCGAATAACGAGTGACGATATAATCGGCGAGTGCCGAACGCTTAATTTGCCCCTCTTTTGTAGCGGTAAATACATACACATTCGGCTTATCGAACGTTTCAATACCGATGACTTCGATAATTTCTTCGTTAGAATCGATTGGCACAATACTTGAAATATGCTGTCCGAGATCTTTCCAGCGAATATCAGGCAGCTCATGGACCGGCTGGTAAATGTAGTGCCCTTTACTCGTAAACAGGAGTAAATGATGCTGCGTATTTAAGTTAGCTTCGTACAGCAAGTAATCGGAATCTTTCATCGCAAAATCTTTGCCGTTTGAAGCGCTGTGTGAACGAAGGCTTGTCCGTTTTACATAGCCGTCCTTTGTCACGGTTACGACAACTTCTTCACTCGGCACCAATACATCACGCGTTACTTTAATCTCTTCGATTTCTGCTTCGATTGTTGAAAGACGAGGTACTGTAAAGCGTTTTTTAATGTCGTTCAATTCAGATTTAATGACACGGATCAATTTCTTTTCATCCTCTAAAATGGCTTTCAGTTTCACAACAAGCTCATGTAACTCATCTTGTTCTTTTTGTAGTTGCGTAATATCGGTATTCGTTAACCGGTAAAGTTGAAGGCTGACAATTGCTTCTGCCTGTTCTTCCGAAAAGCCGAATTTCTCGATAATGTTATTTTTCGCATCACGTTTATCTTTTGAAGCACGGATTGTTTCAATCACTTCATCTAAAATAGATAAGGCCTTCATAAGACCTTCAACGATATGTAAGCGATCTTCTGCACGCGTCAAGTCATACTGGGATCTGCGGCGCATAATTTCCTTTTGGTGATCAATGTACGCATCCAACATGAGTGGCAGTGTCATCATCATCGGACGACGGTTATGAATCGCAATCATATTGAAGTTATACGAAACTTGCAAATCTGTTGATTTTAATAGAAAGTTTAAAATCCCTTGTGCAGGTACATCTTTTTTCAGCTCCACAACAATCCGTAAACCATTACGGTCGGATTCATCGCGAATTTCGGAAATACCGTCTAAACGGCGGTCATTTACACGCAACTCATCCATTTTACGAATCATGTTGGCCTTATTTACTTCAAATGGAATTTCTGTAATGATAATTTGCTCTTTATTGCCTTTTAGCTGTTCGATTTCTGTGCGTGAACGGACAATAATTTTCCCTTTTCCTGTTTCGTACGCTTTTTTAATGCCGTCAACACCCTGAATAATACCGCCTGTCGGAAAATCAGGGCCTTTAATAACGGTCATCAGTTCATCGACTGTACAGTTTTTGTTATCCAGACGCATTAAAACCGCATCAAGTGCTTCCTGCAGATTATGTGGCGGAATATCCGTCGCATAACCAGCCGAAATCCCTGTTGCGCCGTTAACTAAAAGATTCGGGAATCGTGATGGCAAGACAGTCGGTTCCATATCCTGATCATCAAAGTTCGGGACAAATTCTACTGTATTTTTGTTAATATCACGTAACAGTTCAGCGGCAATTGCCGATAGACGAGCTTCGGTATAACGCATTGCGGCTGGCGGGTCCCCATCGACAGAACCGTTGTTACCATGCATTTCGACCAGCATATGACGGCTTTTCCAGTCCTGACTCATACGGACCATTGCATCATATACCGAAGAATCTCCGTGCGGGTGATAGTTACCGATTACATTTCCGACTGTTTTAGCAGATTTACGGAACGGTTTGTCAAAAGTATTACCTTCATGGAACATCGCATACAATATACGACGCTGAACAGGTTTTAGCCCGTCTCGTGTATCCGGTAATGCACGGTCTTGAATAATATATTTGGAATAACGACCAAAACGGTCACCCATTACTTCTTCTAATGGCAAATCTTGAAATTTTTCTACAAAACTCATTATTCGTTAACCTCCTCATGCTGGATGAATTCATTTTCTAAAATGCTTGCATCCTCTTCCATGCCGAAGTTGACGTTTGATTCAATCCATTTACGGCGGGGCTCTACTTTATCGCCCATCAATGTCGTTATACGACGTTCTGCACGTGCACCATCTTCAATTTTAACGCGGATTAATGTACGTGTTTCGGGATTCATTGTTGTATCCCAAAGCTGGTCGGCATTCATCTCACCTAACCCTTTATAGCGCTGAATAATATAGCCTTTGCCGATTTTTTTCGTAGCTGCACTCAGCTCCTGTTCTGTCCAAGCATACATAAGCTCCTGCTTTTTGCCGGATCCTTTTGATACTTTATAAAGAGGCGGCAACGCGATATATACTTTTCCTGCTTCGATGAGCGGGCGCATATAACGGTAGAAGAATGTCAGCAATAATACTTGGATGTGGGCACCATCTGTATCGGCATCGGTCATGATGACAACTTTATCGTAAGCGGCATCTTCCACCGAAAAATCAGCTCCGACACCGGCACCGATCGTATGGATAATCGTTGCGATTTCTTCATTTTTCATTATGTCCTGCAGCTTTGCTTTTTCGGTATTGATAACTTTACCGCGCAATGGCAAAATCGCCTGGAACGTCCGATCACGACCTTGCTTAGCCGAACCACCAGCAGAATCACCCTCTACTAGGTATAATTCATTTCTTGAAGCATTTTTCGACTGTGCAGGTGTCAACTTACCAGACAGAAGAGTACTTGATTTTTTCTTTTTCCCATTACGGGCATCATCACGTGCTTTACGTGCTGCTTCACGCACTTGTTGGGCACGAATTGCTTTTCGCACTAAAGAAGCCGACAGCTCGGCATTTTCTTCAAGCACATACATTAATTGTTCTGAAACAACGGTATCAACGGCTGAACGTGCTTCAGATGTACCAAGCTTTCCTTTTGTCTGACCTTCAAATTGCAGCAGATTTTCAGGAATACGTACAGAAACAATTGCTGTCAGGCCTTCACGAATATCGGTACCTTCCAGATTTTTATCTTTTTCTTTCAGTAACCCGATTTTGCGAGCGTATTCATTAAATACACGTGTCAGAGCTGTTTTGGCACCTGTTTCATGTGTACCCCCATCACGAGTACGAACATTGTTGACGAACGATAAAATCGTTTCGGAATAGCCGTCGTTAAATTGCAGTGCGAACTCCACTTCAATTTCTTGAATTGTGCCTTCTACATATTTAACCGGATGTAATACGTCTTTTTCTTCGTTTAAGTATGTGACGAACGCTTCAATCCCGTTTTCATAATAGAAAATTTCATGCTGTCCTTCTCCACGGGCATCGATCAGTTCTATTTTTAATCCTTTTAATAAAAATGCAGATTCACGTAAGCGCTCTGCCAATGTATCATAATTATATTTAACGACAGAAAAAATCGATGGATCCGGCAGGAAATGTACGAGTGTTCCTGTTTCCTTCGTTTTCCCAATCATATCTAGCGATGTCGCCGGTTTCCCGCCTTGCTCAAAGCGCTGGCGATAAATTTGGTTATCACGGTAAATCGTTACTTCCAAAAATGATGATAAGGCGTTTACAACAGATGAACCAACACCATGTAAACCACCACTTGTTTTATAGCCGCCTTGTCCAAACTTTCCGCCTGCATGAAGGACGGTGAAAATAATTTCCGGGGTTGGTTTACCCATTTTATGCATACCTGTTGGCATACCACGACCATGGTCACGCACGCTAATACTGTTATCTTCATGAATCTTCACGATGATATGATTTCCATATCCAGCAAGCGCTTCATCCACTGCATTGTCTACAATTTCATACACTAAGTGGTGAAGACCTCGACTATCTGTAGAACCAATATACATCCCTGGTCTTTTGCGTACGGCTTCTAAACCTTCTAATACTTGAATGGCATCTTCATTATACGAAATACCGGTTTGGTTTTTTACCAAATGTAATCCCCTCCAAAAATACAAACAAACGTTCTATTTACTACCTAATCGTACGCTCAAATATGCATGATGTCAATGTTGAAAGGTACTAATTTAGGCTTTGCAAAGATTAATTGTATCATCAAAAACGAACGTTTAAAAGCATATCCTTTAGTAGCAAACAATAAAATGTAACTTTTTCCCTGTTTTTTTACGATGGACGAAAAAATAATACCTCTTTCCTTCTATTAAAAAACATTGTAAAATATTCGATACATACTATTAGTACCAAGTAGTAATTCTGAATTCGAAAGGAGCACAACACTTGATCAACGCGTTAATTATTATTTGTGCTTATTTAATCGGTTCCATTCCATCAGCTTTGTGGATTGGCAAGATTTTTTACAAAACGGACATTCGACAACAAGGCAGCGGCAATCTAGGAACGACCAATACATTTAGGGTATTAGGTAAAAAACCGGGTATTGCCGTACTGCTTATTGATATATTAAAAGGAACGGCTGCGGTATTGTTACCGTTATTGCCGTTTTTTGCAGACAGCACTGTCCACCCGCTATTCTTGGGTGTGATTGCAGCAGCAGGCCATATGTTTCCGATTTTCGCAAGCTTCCGTGGAGGGAAAGCGGTTGCTACAAGCGGCGGTGTTATTTTAGGCTATAATTTACCGTTATTTTTAATTTTAATCATCGTATTTGTCATCGCCTTAAAGTTAACTAAGATGGTGAGCTTGTCATCTATGATTGTATCCGCTGCGGCCGTTATTTATGTAATTGTTCATTGGATGCTGACAGGTGAATATGCATTACTCATTTTAGTTGTCGTTTTGGCAGGCTTTATTTTTTACCGTCACCGTGAAAATATTAAGCGGATTAAAGCCGGTACTGAACCGAAAATTAAAGGATTTTAAACTGTAGACTGAAGGGGTTTCCTTTCAGTCTTTTTTTGTCTGGACACATCTTTTGAAATTCAGAACGCGAGCTTTGTAAGTTTTTTTTATTTACTGCATAATGACAGTAGAGGTGAAATATATGGAAATCAAACTATCAGAAAAAGCACTCAATTGGTTTAAACAAGAGATGGAAGTAGAAAAAGGCGATTTTATTCGCTTTTATGCACGATATGGAGGTTCTTCACCTTTTCATGAAGGTTTTTCGTTAGGGATGACCCGGGAGCAGCCGCATGAAATAGGTGTTGAAACAGTTGTTGAAGGCATTCATTATTATATCGAAAAATCCGATGAATGGTTTTTTAATGAACATCATTTAGTTGTAGATGTCGACAATTCGTCCGATGAATTGCGCTATTCATATGAAAATTAAATGCCCATATTCCCTATTCTAATCGGGTCTATTTTCAGCTCAAAAAGTTCAAATGTTTCGAATTTATTGTAAATCCATTTTTGCCGATTCAATCGTTATAATGAGTAAGGATTATATCGAGGATTGATGAGGGATTACATGTGAAAGTGAAACAGGAATTTTATTGGCGCTGCGTATTTTTTATTGCAGGCATCATTGTTTTATCATTAGGCGTCGCATTGACGATCAAAGGACAAATACTAGGAGTTGGGTCATGGGATGTCCTTCATATCGGACTACAAAAAAACTTGGGCTTGACGGTCGGTATGTGGTCCATTATTTTAGGCTTGCTTATTCTGGCTGTTGATACGTTTTTCACAAAAAGATTGCCAAAAGCCGGGACTTATTTGGACATGTTCCTGACAGGGATTTTTATTGATATATTTTTAATCGTTTTACCGGATGCAAATACACTATTAGAACAAACATTGGCGTTTGTTGTTGGCGTTGTTCTGCTGGGCTTTGGCTGCGGGATGTATATGGTTGCAAATCTCGGTGTAGGGCCTCGTGATACGTTAATGCTGCTGTTGGTGCATCGCCTCGGCTGGAGTGTCAACCGCGCACGTACAACGATGGAAGTAACGGTTGCTGTATTAGGTTTTGTATTGGGCGGACCTGTTGGAATCGGTACCGTATTTATGGCATTCGGCTTAGGACCTGTCGTACAATGGGCATTAAAATGGAACGGAAAGCTGTTCCACCGCGCAGCAGGTGTCGAAAGTGTTGTTATATAAATAATAGGAGAGCAAGCATTCTACGTTTGCTTTCTTTTTTTCTCTCGAATTGTTACAATTTTCAAAAAATACTTCCGTTCAATTGGAAAAGAGTGCATAGTAGTAAGTGGAGGTGTTTTTAAATGATACATATTGAAAATATCCATTTATATCGCAATGATAAAAAGATTTTAAATGATTTAAGCTGGCATGTACAAAAGGGGCAGCATTGGGCGATTTTAGGGTTAAACGGATCCGGTAAAACAACCTTGCTAAAAGTAATTAACGGCTATATTTGGCCAAATGAAGGAAAAGTCCAGGTGCTTGGTGAAACCTACGGCAAGACGTATATACCGAAGCTTCGAAAGCGGATCGGCTGGGTGAGCAATGCGATGATCGATAACTTCAATTGGCAGGATAATGCGATTGAAATCGTGCTCAGCGGGAAGTTCGGTGCCCTTCGTCTATTCAACGATGTGACAGAAGAAGAAATTGATCATGCCGTTTCTATTATGAAACATTTTCACTGTGACCATTTAGCAAATAAATCATTTGAGCATTTGTCACAAGGTGAACGGCAGCGTGTTCAAATCGCAAGGGCCATTATGGCGGATCCAGAAATTTTAATTCTGGATGAGCCGTGCGGGGGCCTGGACCTGATTGAACGGGAAAACTTGCTGCAAACGATTGAGCAGATTGCAGAAGCGGAAAACGCCCCTACCCTCATTTATGTTACACACCATGTAGAAGAAATTCTCCCTTGTTTTAGCCATGTGCTTCTGATGAAAGACGGAAAAAATGTGGAAGCCAGTGCACGGGAAGTTGTTTTAACGGACGAATTGTTAAGCGATTTCTTCGGGCGGGAAATCAGTTTGCAGATCGAACGCGAACGTGCCTGGGTTGCAATTAAATAAAATTGAACCAGCAGGAGTCCACCTCCTGCTGGTTCAATTCATTTACACAAATTAAATATGATATTCAATATTTTCATCAACGTAATGCCATTCATACGGTGTTTCTTGGTATACGTAATAGTTCAGCCAGTTGTAGAACAACAGATGCGAATGGGCACGCCAAACATTTTTCGGTCTTTGTAGCGGGTCGTTATTCGGGAAATAGTTGACCGGCATTTCCGTATTGTCCGGGTCCTTTTCTCTATCGCGGAAGTACTCATCGGATAGTGTCGTTGCATCATATTCCAGATGCCCGGTAATCATAATATGTTTATTGTTTTTCGATTGAACAATAAACACCCCTGCGTCATCCGAATAGCTTAGTAGACGCAAGTCAGGATGTGCCCGCACTTCATCAATCGAAACCGACGTATGACGTGAATGCGGTGCCACATATTCATCGCTGAAGCCCCGCACTAAATCTACTGTTAAATCCGTAATCACATGGGAATAGACACCGGAGCATTTTTTCGGCAATTCGAACTTTCCAATACCAAAATGGTGGTACAGGGCAGCTTGGGCGCCCCAACATATATACATGATCGAAGTGACATGTTCATTTGCCCAATCCATAACATGCGTGATTTCATTCCAGTAGCCTACCTCTTCAAAATCCATTTTCTCTACTGGCGCACCGGTAATGATCAGTCCATCAAAACGACGGTGCTTTACTTGGTCGAATGTTCGGTAAAATGTATCTAAATGTGATTTGGAAACATTTTTTGATTCGTATGTAGCCGTGTTTAAAAATGTCACATCTACCTGTAACGGTGTATTCCCGAGTAAACGCAGCAATTGCAGCTCGGTTTTTTCTTTTTCAGGCATTAAATTAAACACTAAAATATTTAACGGTCGAATTTGTTGCGTTTTCGCACGGTCTTCCTCCATAACGAAAATCTTCTCTTTTCTAAGCAGCTCTCCCGCCGGTAAATGTTTCGGGATATTAATCGGCATTCCACTTTCCCCCTCATAAACTTTTTCAACAATCTTTTAATAATCTTGTGGTTTTCAGGCAATGCATTGTTTTACGATTGAAACAAACTGTTTCAGAACAATATAAAAAGCCCCTCTCATTCCAGCAAAAACAGAAATGAGAGGGGCCTTTTTACCCGTTCTTATCTGCCAAGGTTCACACCTTGCTGGAAGTAGCACCTTTCTAGTTGAACTAGAGGTTGCTGAAGCATCATAAGGCCAAGTCCCTCCGCTTCTCTTGATAAGACTATTAAATTGTCATTAGTGTATCATGTGCTTTATAATTTTGCAATAATTCTAAAAATATTATTTCACGCTTACTACAGCTGTTCTTTTTCTATATTGAATAACATTGTCTCCAGCTGTTCATCCCATACACGTGTTAATGTATTGTATACCCGCACAAAATGTCTGTTTTCCTTTTGATCGAAAAGCAAAAAACATAGGACCGGTATATCATTAATCTGGATCGATTCCGTCGAAACAACACTTGTAATATAATGCGGTACTTCATCTTCCGCAACCGGTTGTTCGGATAGTTGCTGCTGAATGAATTCAATCAGCACCGCTTCTTCAATTGCTTCGATTTCTTCCGTTTCGATTGTCGGGAAAGGCTCCGGAAACTCCTCCAAATCCGCAAATTCCTCCAGATCACCATCCAGTGGCTGCTCATGGATCGGGCTGTATTGAATAAAATAACTTGTTTCTTCAAGCTCCTCTTCAAAAATGCCCGATTCCAGCTGTGCCTTACCCTTAGCGGTAAGTGCAAATTCCTGTTCCTTCACAATCATACCCAGTCGTAACATTTTATTCGTCAAATCATGAATAAATAACGGTTCCACTAACAAAATTTCGGCTAATAACTCTACATTTTTCAGCTTTGCCTTCTCAAATGAAATGAGCATCATCTTCATTAAAATATCCATCGCATTGCGCATCACCGGATGATATTTTACTTCCAATGTGTGAATCGGAATGGCATATTGCATTTGCTTTTTTATTTCAATGGACGGGTTTTGGATGAGTTCTTTCTGCAGCTGTAAAACTGTATTTTGTAAATCCATTCAATCCCCCTGTTTCTACACAGCATAATAGCCGTCTTGCTCTTTTACTGTCGTTAATACATGGGCATACATATCCCGTGTTTTCGCGCTTTTAGGACGCTTTGTGAACATTTCAGTACTGCCGATCATGATCAGCAGTTCCCTTGCGCGGGATAATGCAACATTAAGGCGGCGGTAATCTTTCGCAAACCCGATTTCTCCGCGCTCATTGTCATGGTTCCGCACCATGCTGACGATAATCACATCCATCTCCATCCCTTGGAATTTATCGACTGATCCTGTACGGATGTGTAAATGCGGTACACTGATTTCCTGTTCGATCAAACGGTTGATGCGTTTTACTTGCTCAGCGTAGAAAGAAATAACGCCAACCGATTTTAATGCGTCCTGCGGAATCAATCCTTGTGCTTTCGCTTGTTCTGTCGCTGCATTCAATTCAAGCAGCTGCTGTTTAATTTGTTCCAGCTCAGCCAAATTGAATAGACTCGAACCTTCCTTCATACGCTCTTCAAAATACGGCTTATCATTCGGAATATCGAGCCATAGTAAATGGTGTTTCCGCGTAATTTTGGATGTTTCAAGGAAATGGTCACGTACAGCATCCGAATCCTCTAACCCGCATTGCAGCTGTTCGGATTCATTTTCGTAAAACGGCGTGATAGTTGACATAATATTTTTATGCATACGATATTGAAGTGCGAGCATTGTTTTGTTTTGTGACGGCAGATTGTTATAAAGACGCTCGAACAACGATTCTTCCAGTAACTTTTCAAGCTCCCGTTTTTCTTCAAATGTTGTACTTTCCTTCACAACTTGCTCCAATGTCTCTTCAAACGTCGCATCCCCGACAAGTGGCGGCAGCTGGTGATGATCCCCAACTAAAATGATTTTGGCACCTTTTAGCATCGGCAGTAACAGTTCAGGTGGTGTTGCTTTCGAAACTTCGTCAATAATGACAACATCAAATGTCGGGTAGTTGTCCATAAACTCTTTATTCGCTGAAGCAACACATGTTGTTCCGATGACATTCGCGTGTTTCACATACAGTTTGCGGATTTCCTCCAAGTCATGGGCATTGGCATTTTTCAATAAGCCGTGCCATTCGTTTTGAAGTTCCGCTGTTACCGGAAGCAAACTAATTTTCACTTCTAGCGTCTCAATCTTCTCTGTGAGCTGTTCGATCTTTTCGTTTACTTCGATGATCGCTAGCTCAGGGTTCTGCTTTGTCAGCTGCTCCAGTTCTGTCCGGCGTTTTTCAAGCTGGATGCCTTCACTGTTGATGCCTTTAAAGCGCACTGTTAACTGTTCGACAGTCTCCGTACCGTGGGCAATCTGTTCATTTAAAACTGCCAGCTCCTCCGCTTTTTTGTTCAGTTGAAGCTCCACTTTTTCCCGGTTTTGGCGCTGTGTTTCGGTTTTCATCTGCTCGAGTTCATTTGTTGCGAGCAGTTCTTCCAGCTCATCCGTTGTATGGGTTAGCGTTATCGATGGATCGATTTTTTCGTTGACCGCATCCATTTGGGATTTTACCGCTGTTGCCTCTTCTTCCAATTGCTGAAGATGCTGTGCCTTCACATCATTTTGCTCTTTAAACTGAAGAATGATTTCTTCTTTCAGCTTTTCGAAAATGAGCACCGTTTCACGGATTGCATCCATATATTTATTGTTCAGCTGCTCGATATATTGCATGCGTAAATGAATGCCCTGAATGGAGCGGGTTCCGTTTTGGGCATTTACTCGACGGTCCCGGAAAGCGATGCTAAGCTTCGTCAAAAACTCCTGAATCTCTTCAAGCGTATAGTGATGGCCCATATCCAGCCTGTCCGGTATTACATGGATGTCTAATGACGTTTCACTGTAATGCAACGCCTTTTCAAGACGTTCCTTCACATCTTTAATCGGCTTATACTGCTCCATTTGCGGCTGAATTCGTTCAAGCGCCGTGAGTAACCGGTCCATTGCATAGTTTCGGCGAATATTGTATTCATTCATGAAATCTTCAATTTCATATACCTTTTTCAGCGATGCGATTTTATCAACGAGCAAATCATACTGTGATGTTACATTCGCCTTTTCGATCTTTGCTTTAACGGCATCAAAGCGTTGCTGAAATTGTTCAAATTGCGCTTTATAGTGACTTTGCGTAAGTTGCTGCTGGAAGTTTTCTCTCGCTTCTTTTAACTGTTGCGCTTGTTCAGTCAGTTGTTCGACAGTCGAGCCGTCTTTTAACTGCTGTTCAAAATTCGCAACGGTTTCTGCTACTGTGCTCTGTGTTGCCTGCAGTTTTTCCAGTTTGCGTTCATTGTCTTCCAATTCTTTTTTGCATTCAGTCAGTTCTTTTTTCAATGCCAGGATCTTATCGGCCAAAACATGCAATTCGGCTTTTGCCGCTTCTTTTTGTTCAATTTGCAGTTCGAGCTCTTTTTGTTTTTGTTCAAGCGCTGCAATTTCATTTTGTGCTTGATTGATCTCATTATTTAAAAGCTGTTCTTTTCTTTCATGCAGCGAAATTTCATGGCCGATTGCTTCAAAAGTCTGCTCCTGCCAATAGGTCGCAACATTTTCTTCAATGAACTTTTTCCCTTCCTCTTCAATACTTTCTGTACGACCGTAGCGTAAAATCCGGATATCTTTGTTTGATAAAAGCCGGCTTAATGCATTGTCGACCGCTAAGTTTGATTGGGAAGCAACAAGTGTTTTCAGTCCTGCTTTTGCATTTTGATAGCAAATTTCCGAAATAACTGTCGTTTTACCAGTACCCGGCGGACCTTGAATGACATACAAATCTTCAGAACTCATCGCCCCTTCGACTGCCTGTTGCTGGTAAGGATTCAGCCGATTATGAAAATGTAGAGGAATCGTTTGTCTGCGTTCGGCAATGACTGGTTTATCTTCAAATAGAATCGTTTCGAGGTTCGCATTTGCGGCCAATCCTTCTTTTAAACGTTCAAACCCTTTTAAAAGGCGTTTTAGCTGTGATTTCGTTGCAGCATTGGAGAATTCGATGTCTTCTGATTGGAACTGAAGCTCATTTCTCCGCGCTAAATTACTGTAATACGGTTTTAACGCAATTTCGACGGTATTCTCGTTACGACGGAATTTGGCAACATCCCCGATTTCCTGGACATAGCCGCGTAAACGCGCACTTAGCCCCTCCAGCTGTTTCCACTGTTTTTTATCAAGGTTATTAATTCGGACGGTCATATGAGAAAAGTCGGCATCAAACGTCACACTTGAAAAACGGGCATGAATATCTTCAATGTCCGCATTTTTGTTCAACACTTTTAAATAGCCTTCCCAGCTGCTGATACGCTTATTGACATAATCAAAGCGTTCCTGTGCAATCGGCAATTCGTCAATTGCCTTTAGAAACGGCTCCTGGTATGTATGGCCGCTAATACGGGAGGCAACGAAGCGGATTTTCATCGTGGCGCGGCGATTTGTGACAACCGGTGTCCCTTTGCCGCGTGTTCGAAAACTTTTCGCCACAAGCCCGTTTTTCCGGTCGAAAACACAGTCCATGATGACGACGCGCTCTTCAAACTTGTTTTTAAGCTTTACATTTTTTTCATTGTCGAAAAAGATGGTCAAATGCGTTTGCTCTTCATCGACTGATACTTTCTCAATCGCGACAATGAAATATTGCTGTAAATTAAAAAAGGCGTGTTCATCTGGAACATGCTCCTTCATCGCTTCACGTGCCGTATTCGTCAATAAAATATGACAGCGGGTTTGAATATTCGCGATTGTTTTTGGTGCCATGAACACACCTCCCTCATAGTTTTTTATATACAGTTCCGTTAGGTCGTATATGATTATAACAATATTCGTCTGTTCGTTAAAGAAAAAATGCCCTGTTATCAATTTAACAGGACATGTCGATTAACTTTGAATTTTCGCAACTTCCGCATATTTGGCATCCCAAGCAGCATCAATCTTTTTCAATGCGACCGGACGGAAGTTTTCCTTTTTCACTAAAATATGTTGAGACTTCGCCGTTACGGCAACGGTGCCGTCTTCATGCAGAATTTCATAGCCATATGTAGTACGAAGCTTCGTATGTTCTTCAATCCATGTGCGAACTGTCGCCGTTTGTCCGTAGCGCATCGCCGCTTTATATTGAATCGAGAAATCCATAACAGGCGATAAAAACCCATCTTCTTCAAGCTTCGCATAATTAAATCCTAAATCCTTCACAATCTGTGTACGCCCGATTTCGCACCAAATGATGTAATTGGCATGATAAACGACACCCATCTGATCTGTCTCGGCATAGCGCACTTCTACTGTTGTTTCTGAAATATACATTCTCTTCACCTCTAGAGGTATTATAGCGCTAAAATGATTGAGTTGTAAGGATAAAGAATCGATATGCTATTTTAAATATGGTAATTGATGAAGTGTTTAAACTAAACCAGTAATCCAATATCATCACGCTTCTTTACTTTTTCTTTCAATTTTCAAATACAGCAATTTTGGAACAGTTTTCCTGCAGTGCTCTGGTATACTGATTTTACTGTACGAATGACTATACAGCTAGGGGGATATAAATGGACACAATAGAAACTTTACAGGGGATTTTAGAGTTTATCGATGAAAATATTACTGAAAATATCAGTCCGGATATTTTGGCTGCACAAGCGGGTTATTCAACTTGGCATTTCAGCCGGGTATTCCAATGGGGTACCGGATATTCGGTGATGACCTATGTCCGGAACCGACGACTTGCATTTGCTGCACATGAACTTTCTTCAGGCAAACGGATTCTCGATATTTCAGTGGAATATGGGTTTGAGACACACTCTGGATTCAGTAAGGCTTTTCGGCGTTATTACGGCTGTTCACCAGGAACTTACCGTTTGCATGCGCATTGTGGCCGTCCATTCCAGCCAAGCCTAACCTGTACGTACAAATACTTTATCGGAGGAATAGTTATGGAACCTAAATTTGTTACACTGCCTGCTATTAAACTTGCTGGATATGCCATTAAAACAACTTCAACTGGCGGAGAAAACTCTACAGCAATCCCAGCTTTTTGGGATGACTATATGAGCGGCGGAAAAATGGAAAAACTTCACTCGGAAAACTTTATTAAAAAGCACGATGAATATGGCGTATGCTTCCCGGAAGACCCGACAACTGGAGAGTTTGAATATGTAATCGGTGTCGAACCAAAAGCTGGGGCAAAAATTGCTGACGAATACCATGTTTGTGAAGTACCTCCCGCAACTTATGCCGTATTTTCTACACCCCCTTCTGATGCTAAAAACTTTGTAGCTGCCATTCAGGGAACATGGAATTATATTTTTAATGAATGGTTTCCTAAGTCGGGATTCGAGTATGCACCAGGTTGTAATGACTTTGAACTATACGATGACCGTTGCATGCTGGATGAAGGGAAAATTTGCGATATCTATATTCCGGTAGTGAAGTCACAAACATAAAATCCGAATAAGCTTCTTCAACGATTTCACCTCTAATCATTCCGAAAAAAATGAACTGGTCTGCGAGTAATTATTTGGGCTTTAGCAGCATATATTAGAATAAAGATTTATCGTTTTATAGACTTGAGTCGTTGCTCAGGTCTTTTTAAATTCGCCAAGAAATAAGATCGACAAAATTGGTTTCCTCGAATTAACTGATATCTATATTGCTTCATACTATTTTAAAATTGGAGTTGATCTTCATGACAATCTGGATCGACATATCCACTTTAAAACATCGATTAAAGCTAATGGATGACAATAAACTTATAAAAGCTTACCCGATTGCAGTTGGCAAAATATTAACCCCAACACCTTCTGGTACATACACGATCATCAATAAACAACTTAATCCTCCTGCACCATTCGGAGTGCTTTGGATGGGATTGTCTAAGCCTCATTATGGTATACACGGAACGAATAACCCGGCTTCAATCGGTAAGAATCGTTCACATGGATGTATTAGAATGTTTAATCACGATGTTCTAGAATTATCATCTAGAGCAACCATTGGTACGAAGGTTTTTATTCATAATTAAATTTGTAAAATCATTGACTTACCTTGAATTTCGAACCTTATTTCTAGCATAAATTTATCTAATATAGTTTAAAACTATTATTATTTTGGGAATAACAAAAATAGAAACTTGAAAAGGGGTAATTATCATGAACATTTCAAAATTATTAGGTGTGCCATATGCTAATTTAAAGACAGCTAAAGTATTTGTTAAACCAGGGCAAGTGGTCGTTACATATAATAAGAAAACATATTTTATTGTAAAAAAGGACGTATTTACAAATATTCTTCATCCATTAAACTATAATGCAATTAATTCTTGAGTCTTGAGAGATATTTTATCTCTCTTTTTTTCTGCCAAATTTACTGAATCGCTATTTTGTACTACATACAACACGGATAAATATAAATTTACTTTTCATACTACATCTATACTGTAATAAGGATGTGATTATTGTGGAAGAAACAAAATTTGCAGAACTGGATTTGAATAAACTCGAGGCAATTAAGCAACTGGAACAAAAATTAAATGTTACGCTGATTGCTTATGACTTATCCCCAAGTCATTCAAACCACCATGAGGATGCTCCTATAGTGATTAATCCTTCTTAATGTATAAAAGAAAAGCCTTCGCATAATTTGCGGAAGGCTTTTTTCTAAGTAGACTGCTGGTGCTACCAACTACACTTGTTTCCCAGTTATTTGATCTAGAGCAGCTCGGAATGGCTGCCGCTCACCCACTTCCCTGAAATTTTTGAAAGGATCCCCCATGCGTTCCAGACGTTTTATTATATTTGGAATCGTGAAAAGATCAGGCGTTAATCCTTCGTTTACTTCTTCCCATAATAATGGAGTGGCGATTAATCCTTTATTATTGCCGCGTGGTGAATATGGTGCCACAATCGTTTTGCCTTCCCGATGCTGGACATAATCCAAATACAGCCTTTTACCCCTGTTTTTCTTCATCCGCTCGATTGTAAACGAATCAGGAAATTGCTGTACGAGAAATCGGCATATAAACTCGGTAAATACACCCGTATCTTCATAAGAAAATGTGTGCAGTGGCAATGGGATATAGATTTGCATGCCCTTTCCGCCTGACGTTTTAATAAAGCTTGTCAGTTTAAAGTAATCCATTATCGTTTTAAACTTTATAGCAGCATCGACCGCCAATCCAAACTCATGAACGGACGGTGGATCCAAATCGAATACAATTTCTGTCGGCTGTTCTGAACTGACCGGCTGAAACGGAATATGAAATTCCAAAGCGAGCTGATTTCCCAACCACAGTAGGGATTCGAGATTATTGCACAAGATAAAATGGGTGTCGTCTACTAACTGAGTTGTGATAAATTCCGGCAAGTTTTCGATATAGTTTTTCTGGTAGAAGCTTTCACCGGGTACTCCGTGCGGATAACGGATGACCGTCAATAACCGGTCCTGCAGAAAAGGCATCATCATGGGCGCTACCGTCTGTAAATAATACAAATAGTCATCCTTTGTAATATGGCTAGCAGGAAAAACCGGTTTGTCCGGATGGGTGACGATGACACTTTCCGGAATCGGGTTTAATTGTCTCTGCATTTGCTGCCAGTTGCACTCGGTAACGTCCAGATGATGTTGGAACGAATGAAAGCGCGGCTCTCTCAATTTACTGCCATCGAAATCAATACAGGCAACGGTTACGCAAATTGAAGGGGGAATCTCGAATATACTTTTCTCCTTCACTGTCCCTTTCGATTTAAAAAAGGTGATCAATGTTTTGCTTTCTTCCTCGGACAAACCATGTTTAAACGAAACCACTTCCATAAGCATGTCTTCTTGATAGATTGCACCATTAAAAAAACCGTTTGATTGATCAAATTTCGTGAGGATGACATTTACATGTTTCCAGTTTTTTATTTTCAGCCAGCTTTTCGTTCTCGTATTTTCCAGCCATTTGCTGTTGCGCTTTTTCGCAATGATTCCTTCCCCATTATGGGACGTTACTTTTTGCCAAAGTAAATGCGGATCTTCAAATACATCTATCGCTTGAAGTCTCCTTGAATCATTATATTGCACAGTGCCAAGTAAATTGAGCCGTTCAAAAAGATCGGATAATAATTGTTTTCTTGTTGTTAACCGGCTATTTCCCTTATCTTTCCCTTTTAGTTTCAGTAAATCAAACACAATATAATGACATGGAAATGTCTTTGCATTCGATTCGATATTTTTTTGGTTCGTCATTTTTCCGCGCTTTTGCACAAACGAGAATTTACTTTGAAAATGATTGATTAAATAAACGATTTCTCCATCAAAAATCAGCGGTAAATATGGTTCGATTTCGGCATAAATACTCTTACAGAAACGAATGATTTCTGGAAATTTTTCATTTAATACATTACCATTTCGACTTTTCAGCTCAGGAATATTTTTGCCTTTTTCCCAAACTAAAATACAGCGATAACCGTCATACTTTGCCTCATACAACCAATCGTCACCTGATGGAATGTCCGGTACATCGGTTAATAGCATAGGTTTCACATATAGGCCAACTTTCGTTTTTATATTTATGCTTTGTTTTTTTTCGCAGACAATACATAAATTAAATTTTTAGTCCCATAGTAAGGAAAAATGAGGTGACAACATGCATACTGTCTGGAAAGGTAGTATTAGTTTTGGCTTAGTAAATATTCCCGTCAAGCTACATGCCGCAACTGAAAATAAAGACGTTAAACTTCGGCAGCTCCATAAGGAATGCCATACACCGATCAGCTACAAAAAGGTGTGTGAAGGATGTCAGGCAGAAGTAAAGGATGAAGATATCGTAAAGGCATACGAGTATACAAAGAACAAATTCGTCGTTTTAGATGAAGAGGATTTGGAAAACTTGCGTAAAGAAAATGAGGACAAATCCGTAGAGATTATAGATTTTGTTAAGCTGGAAGAAATTGATCCGATTTATTTTGAAAAAACATACTATTTATCACCTGATAATACTGGTGGAAAAGCTTATGTCCTATTACGAAAAACGTTGGAGGAATCAGGTAAAATCGGTGTCGCTAAAATTACGATCAGGTCAAAAGAGCAATTGGCCATTGTCCGTGTCTATAAAAATACATTAGTTATGGAGATCATTCATTTCCCGGATGAAGTACGAGATGTCGGGGATGTACCGAATATACCAAGTGTTGAAGCAGTCGTGCAAAAGGAACTGGATACGGCCCTTATGCTTGTTGAACAATTGACAACAGAGTTTGATCCAACCAAATATACGGATGATTACCGTACAGCGCTCATGCAGCTGATCGAGGAAAAGAAAACGGAAAGTACGGTTGTGGCAAACGAAAAACGACCGCTGCCTGATAATGTGACCGATTTAATGTCCGCATTACAAGCATCCCTGGATAAGACGAAGAAGCCGAAAACGAGAAAACGTGCAACCACTACAAGGACGAAAAAGAATGCATAAAATAAAGCCCATTTCCATTGAAGGAATGGGCTTTATTTGTCATGTGATTATTTTACAGCTGCAGTTTCCAAAAGCTGTTCAATCGCATTTTCGATATCCAGGAATGAAGCATCCGGCTCAAAACGCTGGATGACACGGCCGTTTCGGTCTACTAGGAACTTCGTGAAATTCCAGCGAATATTGCGGCCGATTAAATAATCGGGATAGTTTGATTGAATTGTATTGTACAAATGTTTTTGCTGCATTGTATCACGTACAAATTCCGGACAATCAACCTCGTGTTTTAAGTAGTTGAATAGCGGATGAGTCTCTTTGCCATTCACATCGATTTTATCAAATACTGGATATGTAACACCGAACTGTAGTTTGCATTGTCTTGCGGACGTTTCTCCGTCTTCCGGGTTCTGCTCGCCAAATTGGTTGCATGGAAATGATAGTACTGTGAACCCTTTTGCTGCATAGCGTTCATATAACTTTTGCATGTCTTCATATTGAAAAGTAAATCCGCAGTTACTTGCCGTATTCACAATCAACATCACTTGATCACGATAAGTTTCCATTGACAGGATCTCACCGTTCGTTTTTTTCACTAAATAATTATAAATACTCATTAAGTCATTCTCCCTAATTCATTTAGTATAAAACTATCATATTATAAATTCCTATGAAGTACAAAATTACTAACCTGAAAGTTGTAAAAAGATTAAGATTATCTTCAAAAAAATGAGCAAAATTAAAGGCGCATTGGATTCACGAGGAATCATGCGCCAAAATCATTCGATGGCTAACCGACCATCGCTACTAGTATCACCACTTATTTTATGTATATACAAAATAACTTTCTTTTGTTTTTCAAATATGCTTCCGAATAATTTACACGAATGCGGGTATTCATATGAATAGTACGGGAAAGATAACGTTGTATGAAAGGAGCGAAAAAAATATGCCAAGAAAACTGGTAGCTGCAATAAAAGAGCACGCCCTACCCTTTAACGAACACAGTTTAAATAAAATTGTTGATTCGATTGGAAATGCCCAAATTGTGATGATCGGTGAAGCGTCGCACGGTACATCGGAGTTTTATACAGTCCGCGCAGAGTTAACAAAACTTCTGATCAATCAAAAAGGCTTTAATATAATCGCTGTTGAAGGAGACTGGCCATCTGCACAGGCAGTAAACCGCTATGTAAAAGGTTATGAAGATGACAATGCAACTGCCACAACAATTTTAAAGGAATCTTTTAACCGGTGGCCGCAATGGATGTGGGCAAATGAAGAAGTAAAAGAATTCGTAGAGTGGCTAAAGGATAAAAATGACACATTGAGCAATAAAGTCGGGTTTTATGGTATTGATTTATACAGTCTCTTTGAATCGATGGATGAAGTAATACACTTTTTATCTGAAAACCCTAAGTATAAAGCAGATTTTGAGCACGCAAAGAAGGCATTTTCCTGCTTTGAACCTTACAACAGAATGCCCGAACATTATGCCCTTTCCACTGCTCAATTTACGGATGAATGTGTCCGTGAAGTAACAGATTTGCTGAAATCGCTGCGAAATAACAAGGAACAGTACTCGAATAAACATGAGGAAGATTTAAATGTCATGATGAATGCGCTTGTCGCAAAAAATGCTGAAACGTATTACCGAGAAATGATGCAGGATGCAATCTCGTGGAATACACGCGATTCACATATGGTGGAAGCGATCAATGAATTATTGAAGTATCACGGTGATGATGCAAAAATCATTATTTGGGAACATAATACACATATCGGAGATGCATCCGTCACCAGCATGAAAGAAGATCAGATGATCAACGTCGGTCAACTTATTCGTGAACAATATGGAATGGACAATACTTTTGCGATCGGCTTCGGGACGTATGAAGGTACGGTCATTGCTGCTGACAGTTGGGGAGATCCTTTGCAAATAATCCAAGTGCCCTCTTCCAAACTCAACACATGGGAAGGACAGCTCCACGCAGCTGGCGGACAAGATAAAATACTGATTTTTACTGAGGAGAATCGGAAATTATTTAATGATCGGATTGGCCATCGTGCAATTGGTGTTGTCTACCATCCTGAATATGAAGTATACGGAAATTATGTTCCATCCAATATCGGTTCAAGATACGATGCATTTATTTACATTGAGCAGACGAAAGCTTTAAAACCTTTATAAAGCAAGCCTACGTTGATCGTATGGCTTGCTTTTTATTTTTAGGCTCTGTTAAAACGCTGTGACTTAACCTATTAGTGAAAGATAGATTCGCTTCAATATTTTTACCTTTTCACCACTCTTGTTGTGTAATGATATTAGGTAATATATTTCATAATTCACCAGTGAACTTGAAGTTTATTCCCATTTGGGTCATAAAAGTGGAAAAAGGCATGCCCATTATCTTCTTTTATATCTTCTACCGTAACTTGATGATCAATTAAGTGTTGATGAAATTTAAATAGTTCAGGACTCGTGAAGCCAATGCTAAATTCCAGGTTATTATCAATTGTGAAATGTGCAAATGTTTCATCTTCAGTAGGAACTAAGATTAATAAGAAAGGTCCTTCATTTACTTTTAAAATCGCTCTTTCCTCAGTATTATTTAGTAACTGGAACCCTAATACATCACTGTACCATTGTGCAGATACTTCTAAATGCTTTACAGGAATTCGAATATAATGGACTTGTTCAATAAATGACTTACTCAAAGCAATTTCTCCCCTTTATTTAATCAGCTATTTAAAAAAGTTCCCTTTTTAAAAGCCTTTTTCCTTCCAATTATTGCATTAGTTTGTCCTTTAACTGAAAATAAATTTTTGACGATCCAGTGCATAACCACCTATCAACTTCCATTTTATTCTATAATAGTAAACATACTTATTACTAAAAAACAGGAGGAACCTATGATTAAAGAAGCGACACTGGACCAAGCATCTGCAGCAGCTCACCTTGCTTTACTCCTTTGGCCAGGTAATGATATACAAGAATTCGTACAGAACATGGAAGACGTTATTACAAACCAGAACAGTACTATTTTCTTAGCATTTAACGATGAAGAACCAATTGGGTTTGCACAATGTCAGCTCCGGTTTGATTATGTGGAGGGTACACATTCCACACCGGTTGGCTATTTGGAAGGCTTATATGTAGTAGAGGATTCCCGTAGACAGCATTTCGCGCAACAGTTAGTACAAGCATGTGAACATTGGGCTAGAACAAAGAAATGTACAGAGTTTGCAAGCGACTGCGAATTGTCTAATCAGGACAGTATAAACGTTCATCTTAAATTAGGCTTTACAGAAGCGAACCGCATTGTCTGTTTTACGAAAAAACTTTAAAAGGAGCGATTCATAGTGGAATTTAAAAGAATGGAAGAATCCGATTTAGCAACATGTACAGATACATTTATAAAAGTATTTAATGCAGAGCCGTGGAATGACAATTGGAACGATGAAAGTGCGCACCAGTATTTATCCGATTACTACAATACCCCAAACTTTCTAGGTGTAATTGCTATCGAAAATGGTGTACTGCTTGGCTTTATAATGGGCGTGCAACGGAAGTGGTATAGTGGCGATGAATATTTCATCCATGAAATGTGCGTCGATCAAACGTTGCAAAATAAAGGAATTGGTAAAGCGATACTCAACTATTTAGAAATCCAGTTGAAAGAGAAATCAGTTGAATCGATGACACTACTCACAAACCGAAATATTCCAGCAGAACATTTTTATAAAAACAATGGCTTTGATGAAATTGAACGTCTCGTCTTTTTATATAAGGAAATAAAATAGTACACTCACAAAAATGGCTTACCACTATTTGGTAAGCCATTACAATAAAGAGAATTAATTTGATAGGGCGATTTTAATATGAGCGAAATGATGCTCTTCATGCCATGCCAATTTCGCTAATTTTTTGGCAACTGTGATTGGCCCGTTTGTCTCATGTGTAAATTCACGTTTTAGCTGGTCTTCAGTTATACGTTGACCTAACGAAACGATCCGCTCATTAATACCTTCAAGCATTTTAATCGAGCTTTCTACAGGTAAGTCATTGTCTGGCAGTACTGCCCACTTTTCTTGATTAAATCCCGGCACTGTCGGGTTATCGTCCGTTAGTGCCAGCTTCAGTCGCTGATACATGTTTAGTTGTGAATCAGCAATATGATGAACAAGCTGACGAACTGTCCACGCACCTTCGCGGTAAGTTTTGTTTAACTGCTCTTCATTTAATGAATCGACCACTTCTCTTAAACGTGTCGTATATGATTCCGTTTGTTGTAACCATTCCTTTACATTGGCAAGTGTCACCTGTTCAGGTACTTGCAATGGACCAATAGGAAACTTTACATCCATGTTAAAACGCCACCTTTGTCTGTTTATCCATTAGTGTTTAATTTTGTCGTCTTCAAATAACATTGTCCCATTCTCTTTTAAATTGTTATGGAATGAGAATGCTTTTTCGAGGATATGCGGTGTTTGCCCGCCTACTTTTTCTTTTGCCTCTTCGAAATAAGCACGTAACTGTTCTTTATATTTCGGGTGTGCAATTTCAATCAATTTCTCTGCACGTTTCACTGGTGGAAGTCCGCGAAGGTCCGCATAGCCTTGCTCCGTTACGATGACATCGACATCGTGTTCTGTATGGTCGATATGTGAAACGAATGGAACGATTGTTGAAATAGCCCCGTTTTTCGCTAATGAAGATGTTACGAAAATAGTAATGCGTGCATTACGTGCAAAGTCACCCGAACCGCCAATACCATTCATAATCTTTGTGCCGTTAACATGAGTTGAGTTGACGTTACCGTAAATGTCGACTTCAATTGCTGTGTTAAACGAAATAACACCTAAGCGACGAATTACTTCCGGGTTATTCGAAATTTCCTGTGGTCGGAACATAATTTTATCTTTGTACTTCTCCAAGTCTTCCGCTAGTGAGTCTACGCGCTTTTTGGAAAGTGAGAATGCTGTACCTGCAGCAAATTTAACGATACCCGCATCAATCAGGTCAAACACACCATCTTGCAGTACTTCCGAGAATACTTCAAGATCTTTAAATTGAGACTTTTGCATGCCGTTTAATACGGCATTTGCTACCGAACCAACGCCTGATTGTAGCGGCGCTAAAGATTCTGGTAAATTCCCTACTTCCACTTCATTTGCCAAGAATGCTAATAAATTATCGGCAATTTTCTGTGTTTCCTCGTTTGGCTCGAATAATGGTGACGGAATATCCGGCTGCTCCGATAAAACAATCCCTTTTACTTTCGCAGGATCGACTTTAATTCCGATTTCACCAATTCGGTCCCCTGTATTGTAGATAGGGATTTCTTTACGCTCGCCTTGTGCTTTTTGAACATAAATATCATGAAGCCCTTCATATGCTGTTGGGGCTGTTGTGTTAATTTCGATAATCACGTTTTCAGCTTTTTCTACAAAAATCGGTGAGTTCCCTACAGAACCTGTTGGAATTACGAGACCGTCTTCTGTAATTGCTGCTGCTTCAATAATCGCATAATCAATTTTACCTAGTGAACCTTTACGTACTTCTTCCGCTGTATGTGATAAATGCTGATCAATATAGTAAATTTCACCGTTGTTGATTTTACCGCGCATAATCGCATTACCTTGATAAGGCACACGTAAGTTGATGATCCCTGCTTCTGCCATCGATTGGTCGGCAGTTGGACCTAATGATGCCCCTGTATATAGATTTACTTTGAAATTTTCCTGCTCTCCTCGTTTAGAAAGTGCAAGAGGAAATTCTTTAGGCTCTCCGAAAAGTGTAAAACCACTCATTCCCAGATTCATGCCGTCTTCAATCCAAGACGCGGCTTCCTCTGCTGAAACAACTTTGTTTAAAAACGCTTCATTTCTGATGAACTGACTTAAATCTTTTCCCATTAACAATCACCCCAAAATAATATTTTTAGTTCGATGTTACGATGAATTTCTGTAAATCCATATAGCCAATTAAAAAATCCGTTACCTAATTTTTTTAATCGCCTTATCTATATTGTAATGAGAGATTCGTCTTTCGTCCATTAGATACTTCCTATAATTTTGATAGATAAAAACTATAGTAAATAAAAAAGCAGATTTAAGGAGTTTTCTTTCACTTAAAACAATATTTTTTCGTCACACCATTCTATTGACAAAATGCGATATCTTTATCATCTACACTGGACCTTACCGTCGGAGTCTCTTTTGTTGCAGTAACATTTCCAGGAAAACTCGCCTTTATAAAAAACAACACCTCTTCTGAAAAAAGAGGTGCCAGCAATATTAAAACTTCTTCATCCATTCCAGGAAGTTCGCAATCACGCCGTCTAAAAATGCGATTGTCGCTTCATCTGTCAGCTGTCCTAGCGCATCGATTTTTTCATGAACTGCTCCAATATACACTTCGTTACCAGGTAAAACCGGGGAATTTAACCCGATTGCAAATAAAATATCACGCAAATGCATTTGAGCTTTAACAGAACCTAACATTCCCATTGATGACCCCATTATAATGGATGGTTTGCCGTTCATCACTTTATCCACACGGCTTAGCCAGTCGATGGCGTTCCCTAACACACCGGGGATTGTAGCGTTATATTCAGGTGTTATCCAAAGAATAGCATCAGCTTCTTTTACTTTTGCCTTAAAGTTTATAACAGCTTCTGGAGGATCCATTTCAATATCCTGGTTATACATCGGCAGAGGGGTCAAATCCAGAATTTCCAAATCGAACTTATCAGCATATCGTGCCTGAATATTTTTTGCGATTTTTAGATTGTATGATTCTTTACGGATACTTCCTACAATTGCTACAACTTTCATATTGAAAAACCTCCATTATTTTAGAATTCAACAACTTTAAATGATTTGTAAACTTGCTGCTGCCATCATGTAAATGGGCAACGATTTTAGTTTGCGACTTCCGTTTATTGATATACCCTACATTCTTCAATGTCGAAACCAATGAAAAAAACACGTAAGCGTTCATTAAAGAAAACTTTTACGTGTTGTTGACTGTTTCTATTTAATTAATGATGAGCATGATCGATTGCCTGATGGAGCAAATTGATAACATGTTCATCTGCACTTGTATAATACAATGTCGTCCCTTCACGCCTGAATTTTACTAAACGTAAATTCTTCAAAAAACGTAACTGGTGGGAAACCGCCGACTGATTTAAATCGAGCTTTTCTGCAATGTCATTTACCGAATGCTCTTCACAGCATAACATGTTTAAAATACGGATTCGTGTCGGATCGCTTAACGCCTTGAACGTTTGCGAAACGACAAACAATGTTTCTTCATCCAATTCATGTTGGGTTCTTTTTTCCATTGTCATACGATTTAACCCTCTTTTCTCTTATACGCCAGGCGTAATTGATTAATGATGGTGGTGGTGCTGATGGCTTGAATCTTGCTTCGCTGTACAATAAACCGAATGGTCGTGCGGATGCGTAGTTGTTTCAACTTGAATCGTCACGTGATGAATATTTTGATGTAGAAGATCATGTTCAACTTTCTCTAAAAATTGCTCACTTTCCTTAATCGTCAAGTCATCATTTACAACAACGTGACATGACAACGCATTTAATCCACTTGTAATTGTCCAGATGTGCAAGTCGTGAAGAGCTTTTACCTCTTCATATTTCTCAATCGTTTCTATGATTTCATCAACAGTTATATCCTGAGGTGTGCCTTCCATTAAAATATGCAATGAAGCTTTCGTTAAATGATATCCGCTGCGAAGTACAAGCGCAGCTACAAAGACACTGGCCAATGGATCTGCCCATCCCCAATCAAAGAACAGTATAAGCAACGCGGCAACAATGGCACCGATTGAACCGATCATGTCACTGATCACGTGCAAATAGGCGCCTCTCATATTTAAATTTCCCTTCGTATCCGCACCGCGCATCATAATCCATGCCACTAGAATATTTACTGCCAATCCGATACTGCTGATGACGAGCATCCCGGTTGAAGCAACTGCAGGCGGATTCATGAAACGACCGATCGCTTCATAAAAAATAAACAGCGCGATGATGATTAACGTCAGTCCATTTAGTGTGGCAGCCAATATTTCAATACGTTTGTAGCCGAATGTTTTACTGGCATTTGCTACTTTTTGTGCAAATACAATGGCCATTAATGCAATTCCAAGTGAAACGGCGTCGCTTAACATATGTCCTGCATCAGAAAGCAACGCAAGACTGTTCGTCAGCACCCCACCAATCGCTTCGACAATCATAAACCCGGTAATAATTAAAAAGGATATAAACAGTACTTTCTTGTTCGTACTATGTGAATGATGATGGTGATGATGGTGCTCTCCCATTTAAAATGCCCCCTTTTATTTTATATATGAACATATACTCATATATTAATATATTATGAATTCAGAAATTAGTCAATTACATATGCCCAGATTTTATGGCTGCCATTTTTATAAATGAAAAGGATTTGATAATTTCAGGGGTTGTATACAAACTATAGTTTAGCTTTGAAGAACAACTAAACTATGTTCTGTACAAAAGGTGGATTTGATCAGCAATGTATGTCGCATTTAAATACCCGCCATCTTTTAACCACCACGAGATCACACCGACAATGGAAGCCGCTTTTATATGACTGTCGACAAGTGATTTCGACGAAACACGGTCACTGTTCAGCCTTCTCGTATCAATCAATTGTTTTATTAATTGAAATAGCACTTTTTCAAATTGTTCAAACTGGAAAAGTAATCGTAAAGCGTGTTTTTGCGAGGCCAAATAATGGAGCAGCTCAACTAAATGTTCCTTTTCGTTTAACAGGTGAATATGGTTTAAATCTGTTATTTTTTCAGTTACTTCATTGAAAATCTCTTTTGTTAAATCATCCATCAAATGATTGATATCTTCATAATGCAAATAAAATGTTGTTCGGTTTAACGTTGCTTGCTTTGTTACTTTTTGTACAGACAAATGACTAAGCTTTACTCCTTCTTCCAAAAGTTCGAATACCGCTCTCTTTAACATTTCTTTTGTACGGATTGTTCGTGGATCTATTTTCATCATCAGATTTACCATTCCTGTCTATTAAATATTATTAAATCTACATATTCGAACAATTTGTCGATTAGTCTACAAAGTGGTTAATATTGTGTATGTCAAAGGCTCCTGCTCATTGTTAAAATACTTATTAGACAAACTGTCTATAAAGTTATCGTAGCGTAAGGGGTTTTAAAATGCAAAATGAATTATCGGAACAAACAAGAAAAATACTGCTGATCGTCATGATTGCAGGCTGTTTTTTCTCCACTTTAAATCAGACATTACTCAATGTCGCACTAAGTGATTTAATGAACACCTTTTCGGTATCGCCTACAACAATTCAATGGCTCGCAACAGGCTTTATGCTTGTGAACGGAATTTTGGTTCCAATTACGGCATTTTTAATGAAGCGCTTCTCAACACGCCAACTGTTTATTAGTGCGATGCTATTTTTATTAGCCGGTTCTGTTGTCGCAGCATGTGCGATGAACTTTGGCATGCTTTTAACAGGACGTATGATTCAAGCTGTAGGAGCAGGTATTATTTTGCCTTTAATGATGACCGTAATTGTCTACTTGTTCCCTGAAGAAAGAAGGGGCGCTATTATGGGGAAAGTCGGATTTGCAATTATTTTTGCACCTGCCATTGCCCCCACTCTTGCTGGATTTATTATTGATTATTTATCATGGCGCTGGCTGTTCATCAGCTTAATTCCATTTATCGTTATTATTATTGTCTTAGCGTATAAATACTTGATGAATGTAAATGAAGGTGCGAAATCGAAAATCGATTTGATCAGCTTAATATACTCAACATTCGGATTCGGTCTCTTATTGTTCGGGTTTAGTAGTGCCGGAAGCCGCGGATGGGATGATGGAGTTATTTTAACAACGATTGGTGCGGGATTGATCATTATTTTTCTGTTTTGCCAACGTCAATTGTCTTCACAGGATCCTTTACTGAATTTATCGGTATTCAGATATAAAATGTATTCCATGACGACGATTATAAATGTCGCAATTACGATCATCATGTATGCAGACTTGATTTTACTCCCGATGTATTTACAGGATGGCCGTGGTTTTTCTGCATTGGATGCAGGATTACTGCTGCTTCCCGGTGCGATTATCAATGCGTTTTTGTCACCGGTTACAGGGAAACTATTTGATAAGTACGGAGCGAAGCCTTTATTTATATTCGGTTTAGTTTTAGTTGCACTTTCGATGTGGCTCGTTATCGACTTATCTTCTACTACTTCGTATGTATATATTCTAGTACGCACCATTATTTTACGGATTGGGCTGGCATTTATTACAATGCCGTTAAATACGGCTGCCCTTAATGCGATTCCAAGAGAACTGGCCTCACACGGGTCTGCCGTAAACAATACAATCCGTCAACTTGCTGGTGCAATCGGAACGGCTGTCATCGTAACAGTGTATACACTGCAGTTAACGGGTACATCCGTTCAGGTAAACGAAAGTTATGCAAATGCGGCTAGTTCGACGTATTTCTATATGTTCCTATTAGCAATCGTTGCCTTTATTGTCGTACTTTTCGTTCCTAAACATAAACGGACAATGCCCGCTCAAGAAACAAACTAAAAACTGGTGAACCTCCATAATCGGGGTTCACCAGTTTTTTTACCAGTTCCGGGCCTCATTGGCTATATAAAGTCCGACTGTTTTATTTTGCTTCCAAACATTATTCCATCTTTTTAACTGAACGGATGCTTCTCCGGCATATGGCGCGATTTCAACTGTCATTGCAGGGCGGTCTTTTACTTTTGTGAAATAATCTTCAGATGCCGCTATTGGTTCATTTTTCTTTGTTACCGGCATTACTTTATAGCCGGTAATGGACGATACCCCTTTCACCAACTTTTTCGTTCGGCTGAACTTTGATTTCGTTTGGCTCCAGTAAATAAGTTGACCGGAAGAATGATATGAAATATACGCTAAATGATCCCCACGGTCAATCAGTCTTTTGATCGCAAGCGCTTCCGGTTCAGTATTTGGCGCTTTTCCTTTATATTCTTTGAATGAGGGCTTTGTCGTTTTGATTAAATGCCAGTTCACATTAAATTGACGATTCAGATCGACACCGTTTATATTCGCTTTCCAACGATTAAAATTGGTGCTGTTGTTGTTCATTGCTTTAAGCTTTGTCATCGATGTTTTTACTTTGCCTCCTTGCGCCAGTGTTACCCCATCAGGATTCACCATTGGCACAAATACGATGCTCACTTCACTTAAAAGTTTCTTCACATCGTATTTTCCAATTTTCGTTCCGTTCACATATGCTTTTAAATATGTATCAATCATTTCCATCAATACATTTGTCGTCATATGTTCACGTCCATGAAAAGATGCATCCATCAATACTTCCTTTTTACCCGTTCCAACTTTTAATGAATATAAAGAACGTCCCTCAACCGAATTCCCGATCATCTTCAATTTCGTCAGTGATGGATACATTTGAGAAACGAGCTTTAGCTTTGCTGCCACTTCATCGGACGTGATTATTTTCGAACCATCGACTAACTGGATATAGTGAACATCGGTTAAAGGGATGTGGGCTTCTTTGGAAGAATAGTTGATAACTCCGGATGTACCTTTTAATGCTTTCAATAATAACTTCTCACCTTTTGCTACAGTTTTTATGATGGTGCCGTGTTCATCTTTTAGTTCCGTATTCTTTTTCGCAACTACTTGCACCGGGTATTTACCAAGCCCGATTGCGTCTGACGCTGCTTCGGCAGAAATCGAACCAAAACTGAAAATGACTGCAGCTAATAGACTGAACAACAATAGTTTCTTCATAAAATGCCTCCCGCTATGTATATCAAAACTTTTCTTCTATACCCATAACTTTACTATAAAAAACAGCCTGCAAGAAATTACTTCTTACAGGCTGTTCGTATTAATTGTCTTTTACATCTTTACGATTCTTCTTCAGCATTTTTGATAACACTTCATATACAATCGGTACGATGATTAATGTTAATAATGTTGATGATAATAAACCACCAATTACTGTTACAGCAAGGTCTTGAGAAATCAGACCGCCGCCAGCACCGCCGAATGCCATTGGTAACATTGCACCAATAGTTGCAATCGCCGTCATTAAGATTGGACGTAAACGAGTTGCACCGGCTTCCAGAATTGCTTCACGCATGTTCATGCCTTCATGTTCCATACGGATAATGCGGTCAACAAGTACAATCGCGTTCGTGACAACAATACCGATTAACATCAGTAATCCCATCATAACAGAAACCGAAATTGTAAGACCTGTTGCGAACAATCCAATCCATGAACCGATTACTGTAAATGGTAAAGAGAATAAAATCGCAAATGGTGCTAAACCTTCACCGAATGTTACAACTAAGATAAAGTAAACAATCGCAATAGCTGCAATCATCGCAACCCCTAGTTGAGTAAATGTTTCAGCCATATCTGCCGCCACACCACCTACACCAGTTGTAACGCCTTTCGGTAATTCTAGATCAGCAATTTTCTCATCTGCTGCAGATGTTGCTTTTGATATATCTTTGTCTGTGATCGTTGCAGATACAGTCGCAAAGTATTCGCCTTTTTGACGAGATAATGAATTTAAAGTCGTACCTTCTTCAAGTTCAACAATGTCACCAATTGTCATTGTTTGACCAGTTGCCGTTTGAATCGGTGTATCCAATAATTCATCAATATCCGCTGCTGCAGATTTTGCTTCACGTTGAACAACTACATTAATATCAGCGCCGTCACTTTCAACAGTTGTCAGCACTTCTTTTGTATTATTTGTTTGTAAAGCCATTAAAATTTGAGCAGTAGTCAGACCGTATTGTAATACATTTTCCTGATCTACTTTGATTACATTTTCTACATATGGTGCAGAAGCATTAGACTCAACTTCATCAAGTCCTTTAACATCAACTAGAACATCTTCTACTTGAGCAACTGCTTCGTTTAACTTATCTAAATCTTCACTGTATAGTGTATAGCTTACTTCATTCGATGACATACCCATAGCGAAGTTTTGCGTTTTCCACTCGCCGGATTGGCCAATGTTAAAGATATAGTCTTCTACTTCTTTTTTCGCTTTCGGGAAATCTTCCATATCCGGATCGAAAATCGCATAGATTAAACCACCGCCTGCACCACCGCCAGTCATCATTGAAGCAGCATCAGTAGAAGGTTCTGTGTTCACCGATAATTGTAAAATATCGATATCTTCACGTTTCAATAATTCTTTTTCTACTTCTTCAATATTCGCAAGTGTCTCTTCCATCAATTCGCCAGTACCAGGTGTGTATGTTAAATACATTACTTTCTCTTCTTGAGAACCCATGAAACTAAAGCCGATTAATGGTGTTAGCGCTAGTGAACCAACTAATAGAACAATCGCAATAATTGACGAAATCCATTTATGGTTTAAAGATTTTTCCAAGAAATTACGGTATGTTACTGCAAGCTTACCGACTTCTTTATGCTGACTTTCAGACTTTTCACCGTAAATTTTCTTACGGAATAAAGTGTGTGAAAGTGCAGGTACGATTGTAATCGCAACGATTAATGATGCGATTAAAGCAAATGACATTGTTAATGCGAATGGTACGAATAATTCCCCTACCATACCGCCTACAAATACAAGTGGTGCGAATACTGCAATTGTTACTAATGTTGAAGACATGATCGGCTTGAACATTTCAATTGTTGCTTCACGAATTAACGCACGGCCTTGTAATTTTTCTTCTTTTAAATGCATACGACGATAAATATTTTCTACTACTACAATGGAGTCGTCAATTACCCGTCCGATTGCAACCGTAATCGCACCAAGCGTCATAATATTCAGCGTAATATCCAGCCAGTGCAATGCCATTAAAGCCATGAATACTGACACTGGAATTGAAATAATCGAGATAATAGTTGATTTAAAGTCACGCAGGAATAATAGGATAATTAATACTGCGATTAAACCACCAAATACCGCTTTTTCAACCATTGTAAAGACGGAATCTTCAATTGGTTTCCCTTGGTCTAAAGAAATATCGATTTTAAGACCTGAAATTGCTTCCTGCTCTTCTTCGATTAAATCTTTAACTGCATTTGCTACAGTCACCGTATTGGCATCCTGGCCTTTTACGATTTGAATCGCAATCGCATCTTTACCATTTGTTCGAGATACTGATTGCACTTTACCTACTTTTTCGATTTCAGCAATATCCCCCAGTTTTACGAAAGGAACCGGGTTGGTTTCAGAAGGTGTTACAGGAATCAGCATTTCTTTTAACTGTTCTTCTGTTTTGAACTTGCCGTCAACTGCAACAGCTTGCTCGCCATCTTCAAACTCGTATAATCCTAACGAGACTGCAAGGTCACTTGCCTGAATCATTTGCTTAACAGATTCTTCCGTTAAACCTAATTGTTCCATCTTTTCTTCATCATATGTGAAGGCAACTTCTTCAAGATGTTGACCTGTAACTGTCGCAGATGCAACACCGTCAATTTTGTTCAGTTTCGGCAAAATTATTTTCTCTACTGTCGACGTCAGTTCAACAATATCTTCATCCGAACTACTTACTGATAATGCAATAACAGGCATCATGTTCATACTGATTGCCATGATTGAAGGTTCTTGTGCACCTTCAGGAAGCTCAATATTATCTAAAGCAGCTTCTAACTGACGTTTCTTTTCATCCATATCCACGCCATATTCATATTCCACTTGAACTTGTGAAACATTTGATGAAGATGTAGAATATACAGCCTTTACATCTTCTAAACTTTCAACTGCCTTTTCATAAGGAATTGAAAGATCATCCATTACTTGCTCTGGTGTTGCCCCAGGATAAACACCCATAACGATTAGGTACGGGATCGAAATATCTGGAATCGACTCCATTTTCATACGTGTGGATGAATAAATACCGGAAAACACGATAATGATTGTTAGTAACCATACTGCAAGCTTATTCTTTAATACGAAATTAACCAAGCCCCTCACAGTTCCACCTTACCTTTCTTGACTATATGTAACCACCATTCTATAATAATGACTAGTCGGTCACGTGTCAATTGAAAGGGGCTTGAAAATATTATGACAAGAAAACAATTGATAATCGATTCAGCACTACATTTATTTGCCGAAAAAGGGATAGAAGCTACGTCAGTACAGCAAATTACCGATCATTGCGGCATTTCTAAAGGTGCTTTTTATTTATCATTTAAATCCAAAGACGAGCTCGTCTTTTCTATTATTGAACATTTTATGAACAATATAATTCGCGAAGTTGACCAAGCAGTCAGTGAAGGTAATACCCCTTCAGAAAAGCTCCATATCTACTTTGTTCATACTATGAAAGTATTGTCACACTATGCTGGATTTGCGGATATTTTGATGAAGGAAAACGTTTCTGCCATCAATAAGGCATTAATTGAACGGATTCATTATTATGTAGAGCTTTCCAATAAAAATTTGGAAAAGCTGCTATTTGAAGTATTTGGCGAACAAATCGAGGGACGACAATATGATTTAGTCGTTATTGTAAATGGGATGGTTCAATCGTATATGCAGTATATTTTCGACTCGTGCCAGACATTTGATGCGGTGAGGTTTGCAGATTCGCTTGTTGAGAAGACAACTTTATTAGCGACAAAAAGTAAAATAGCGCTGTTGCAAAATACTTCACAGTTTTACAGACGGATCGAAAATTATTCGATTGATCATATAGTGGAGGAACTGATGTTGCTTCAACAGCAGACGACGAACAATTTGGAACTCGATTCCCTCCAATTATTAATAGAAGAACTAAAAAGTGAAAATCCAAGAAATGCGATCATTATTGGTCTCATCTCCAATTTAGAGAAAAACGAATGCTTTAATTGGATTACGTTATATTTGAAAAAGGAATACAGTTAAAAAGAGAGGGACCCAAAAGATGGGTCCCTCTCTTTTTAGTTTTAGCTGTTCAGGAAACGAATGATTTCTCTTGCTACCGTTTGAGAATCTTCCACCATACCAAGATGTCCTGTATTAGTTTTTACTTTCTCCACATTCGGGTTGGATGTCGTAATCGGTGTGACAGCTTTGTCCTGTTCTCCTTCAATGACGAGAATTGGAATTGATATTGTATCGACAAGATCTCGTTGGTTTGGACGTGATTTCATGGCACCGAGTGCTGCAACAAGGCCTTCTTCTTTTCCTTCATAGGCAACTTCTTTTGCAAACAGCACATCTTCCGTTTTCGCATCGGGCGCAAGGAAGTTATGAATCACTCCGTCTACGAACGAGCCTGTTCCATGTTCCTGAATCTCTTCTTGTTGTTTCGTTCTTTTATCGATTGCTTCCGGTGTATCCGATGAGTCGGATGAATACAATAAGACGGCCTTTTCGATTTTAGAATATTGTTTCTCGATTGCCGCCAATGTAATATAGCCACCCATCGAATGCCCAATCCAATAAGCCTTTTCAACTTTTTCCGTCACTAATACATCGATTATATCCTCGGCATAGCGATAAACTGTATATTCCCCTTCCGGCATTTCACTTTTTCCATGCCCTGGTAAATCGATTGCAATGACATCAAATTGCTTTGTTAAAGGTTCCATAATTTTTTCGAATATTGCTGTACTCCCTAAAAATCCATGTACTAATACTACAACTTCCCCGGAACCATTTCGCGTATAATTTAACATATAACCAGTCCTCCCCTGAATTCATCTCTTATCCTTTTCCGTATTTCTATAATAATAAACAAAATCAGCCATTTTAAACGGATTGCTTAAAATGGCTGTTCATTATATATAGGATTTCTTACGTCTAAAGGTCGGTTTGACTTCTGCAAACAAAATCGCAAAGAAGATAAGAACACAACCAACAAGCATACGCCCAGTTAAAATTTCATTTAAAATAAGGACGGAGAACATCGTACCGAACAATGATTCCGTTGATAAAATAATGGCAGATTTCGTAGGGTTTGCATATTGCATGCCGATATTTTGGCATACATACGCCACAGCAGTACAAAATATTGCCAAGTACACAATGATGCCCAACCCTTCTGAAGTATAAGTCGTCGGCACTTCCCCTAGCATGACAACACTAACTACACTCAGGACAGTCGCCGTATAAAACTGGACAATTGTCAGCGCTAAAGCATCTTCAGTTTTAACAAATACATTTGTATAAAAAATATCGAAAGCGAATCCGACCGCACAAAGAATCGACAGGAAATCGCCAAAATTAATCGTCATCGAATCCTGCAATGATAAAAATCCAATTCCGACAACTGCTACACCAGCTGCGATAAATTCAAACCGGTCAATTCTTCTTTTGTATATGACATAAGCGATAATTGGAACGATAATGACATTTATCGCTGTCAAGAATGCATTTTTAGATGGGGTTGTATATTCCAAGCCCATGGTCTGTAGGGCAAAGGCGATAAACAAGATTGCGCCTAGAATCGCACCTTTCCATATCACAGCTTTTGAAATGAGTTTTAATTTTTTATAGAAAATGAAACTTAAAATAATGGAAGCTAATAAAAATCTCCCGGCCATCAATTGAAAAACGGTCCAATGTTCAAGCCCTTTCGCCATTCCTACAAAACCGCTCCCCCACATGACGGCGGTGATGAGCATGAGCAGCTCACCTTTATATTTTTGCATACGATTCCTTCTCTCTTTTTAAACTGATGTTTATGTATAACTGTTTTTAGCTGAACAAACTACTATTACAATAGATAAACTTCGAGGAAAAAGAAAGCGAAAATTCAAAAATTATCTTAACTAGCAGTAAAGTTAGAATTTTTTGCTTGACTGGGTTTGTTAGAAGCAGTTTTTTATTAGCTTAAAAGTATGTAAATTATGGTATTGATTTAGTCTTGTTCGGAGTGATTGACAAAATAAAATTAATTATATAGCGTCGGATAATATGTATACACTTCGTATAGTTAATTAAGGAAATTTCTTTAATATTGTCGGAAATATCCATAGTTTTGAAAATAACGGTAAAAAATCCGCTTATTTTATTATTCGCCAATGCCTGGCCTACTATATCAATAGCATTTTATCGTATTATCGTGTAAAATAAACTTTTAGAATAATTTAGGGACGTGAACAGTTTGATTAAAATTGAAATGCCAAAACCAGATTTAGTAATTCGTCAACGCGAACAAGTGTTAAAACCAGGGGATGTTGAAATTACACCATACTTCGGATTTATTGATTTCCATAAAATTACGCGTGATAAAGGCGGTATCTTCTTCTTCTATAATGAAAAGAACGAGCTTTTATTCGTAGGTAAAGCACGTAAAATCCGTCAACGTATCAAAAAGCATTTTGAAGACAATGTTTCACCAATGAAAAACCACCGTGCTGAAATTCACAAAATTGAAGTATATGAAATTGAAGATCCAATGGAACGTGAAATTTACGAAACATTTGCAATCAATCAATTCCAGTCAAAATACAATATCGATAAAGTATTTTTCGAACGGGCATAAGCTTATTAACCATAAAAGCCATTCTTTCTCTGAGAGAAAAAATGGCTTTTTTCTATATTTGAAATTAACCGTTTTGATAATGGACTTAATTACTCCGCTTTAAAATCAAGCATTTCATTGATTTTCGACAGGTCTTCCATTATGCCTTTTTTCTGGATGGCAATGCCGTCGTACCATTTGTTTAAAATGTCCTGCATGCCCTTCTCGATTTCTTTTCCTTCCGATACGAGCTGTACCATCACGTCGATTACTTTTGTACGTTCTTCGTAAAACTTGACGCGTGCCGGAAAATCTTTGCCGATGTTTTGTTTAAAAATATAGCCGAGTTTAATAATTCCATTATTCATCAGCTGCTCCGAGTAAAGTGTCGATCCGACAACTGCTAAACGCTCTTTAAAATCCGGCTCTTCTTTAATATAGTTTTGCATCAGGAGGGCAACCTGATCTGCGAAAGATTTGAGTTTGTTGCGCTGGCCTTCCATCAAATCTTTAGATTCCTCGAAAATATTAAGCATCAGTTCTGTATGTTCAAGCATATTTTTCACTTTATTTAATGGTTCTTCACTTGCTCCATTCAGACGTACTTGAATTGTACGATATACATATTGACGTTGTAAGTAGGCCGACAGTAATATAATCCCGTTGTAATGAACGCTTGCTTCGTAATGTTGTTGTGTTATCATAGTAAAATCCTCCAACCAGTATGTCTATACACTGTTAACAATACCACATATTCTTTCTCTTGAAAGGAAAAAATTCAAACTATTTTAACTTTTATATAAAAAAGAAAGTCCCGGAATGGCTCCGTGACTTTCCCATATCGATTACACCGATGCGTAACCGACCAGTTTATTGAATTCATCCCAACTTGTAAGACGTGTATATTCCACAGTCTGATTATATGACTGGTTTTTCACGATTACTTTCGTAGTGCTACCAGCCAATGTGTTTAAAACAGCTGGTTTATCATCTACATATACATCAAGTTCCAGGTTTTTGATAATATCGATTTTCTCATGGTCTGCCATACCGCAGTAAAAACGCTCATCCACAACCGGAAACCCTTGTGCTTTTACCCATGCGCGGGTCTGTTCACAATACCCTTTCGGACGGGATGTAATATAGTAAATTTCATGCCCTTCTTCTGCTAAAGCGTTCAATACTTCTTTTGCGCCTTCAAAGCTTGGACAATCCGTGAAATAGATTTCTTCCATTGAGTCTTTCCACATTTGGCTGCCTTCTTCATTTGTTAACCCAAATGGTTCATGGATTTCGACAGTTCCAATTGTATCAAACACATCTTCGCCAATCGTTTTGTTCAATTTTTTATTATATAAATGAAACGCATGTCGACGTAAATCGATTAACGTATCATCAATGTCAAATCCGAATTTCATATCCCTCACCTAACTTAATACGAGAAAAGCTTCATAAAACTTTTGCTCTTTTTCTATTTGAATTGCCTGGATTTTTTCAATCTGTTGTTTTCGTGCTGTTGCGCAGCTGACAAAATCAAATTTCTCATTTTCCAGCAGCATTTGTGCCAGCACATGGGCATCCATTAACGAACTATTTAATCCGTACGCGCCGGTCGGAGTCATCGTATGCACAGCATCCCCGATCAATGCAACGCCTTCTTTTCCCCATTGCTCCGTTGTACTGCTGAATACATCAAGCAGCACAAAGTCTTTCCATGACTGGATATGTTCCTGTACAACAGGGGCCAATTGTGGAAATGCTTTTACGAGTTTTTCAATAAACGGCATAAAAGGCTGTTTGCGTAATTCCGGATAGCTTCCTTTATTAATATTCCAGCCGATTTGTACAAATCCTTTTGCCTGTGTAAACAAGGAAATTTGCATGCCATCAACAAGGGCCATTTTAATGGAAGGTGTCCAATTTGCAGGTGCCGGTATTCTTGCCCAGAGCAGATCATAGCCATGTTCGCGGATCGTTACATCCAAATTCGCCAATTTTCTAACTGTTGAATAGCGCCCATCCGCACCGATGATAAGCTGTGCCTCAATTGTCATATCGTTTTCACCTTGTTTGGCGCGAACTGCTGTATATTGTCCGTGCTCATTTTGAACAAGCTCTTTAACCGTTGTATTCAATAAATAGTTAAACGTTGGATAGCCTTGTGCCTGCTCGATAATTGCTTGAAGCAAATGAGCTTGCGGAACATGGATGCCTAAATGCCCTACAGCCGGATCCGGTTCAATTGTTTTAAACTTTTCACCGCTCATCCAATATTCCAATGTTTCCATACGCAGCAAACCGAGCTGTTCAATTCGTTCGAATAGCTCATACTGTTTTAAAATCCGCTCGCCTTCTTCATTTAAATGTTCCCCGCGGAATGCCTTTGCAAAGCCATTTGTCCGTTCAATTAAAAGAACAGACACATTATTTTTCGCCAATATATTGGCAAGAAGCGCACCTCCTGGACCACCGCCAACAATGCATACATCCACTTTTTTAATCATGTAAACCAGCCTTCTTTGGATAGGCAATAATACGCAAATCTTCCCCGACGTGAGTGACTTCACCGAATTCAAGCTGATTTGCCAAATCGATTGTTTCTACATCAGTTCCTGTAAACGGTGTAATGGAGTTTTTCCCGCCCAATACTTTCGGTGCGATATACACGATATACTGGTCAATGAAGCCGCCTCGTAAAAATGATGCGTTCACATTGCCCCCACCTTCAACAAGCAGATGCGTAATACCCTTATTATATAATGCTTTCAACATATCCTCTATGTGCAAGCCTGTTATTTCTTTTTCTACTCGAATAATTTCAACACCATTACGCTCCAATTGCTGTGCCTTTTCTTCATCAGAATCGAGTGAAGTGACAATGATTGTACGAGCTTCCGTTGTGTCCGCAATATGTGCATCAACCGGTGTTTTCAAAGTACTATCCAACACGACACGAATCGGGTTACGACCTTGTCGATCAGCGTTAAGACGAGTCGTCAGCTTTGGATTATCATTTAAAACCGTTTGAACACCGACTAATATCCCGTCCACTTCATGACGCAATTCATGCACATCCGCGCGTGCTTCTTCCCCTGTAATCCATTGTGAATGACCATTATATGTCGCAATTTTGCCGTCAAGTGTCATGGCGAATTTCGCAACTACAAACGGACGCTCTGTCAGCATATTATGAATAAAGCGTTCATTCAGCTTTTGTGCTTCCTCTTGAAGCACACCGACTTCCACTTCGATTCCCGCATCCCGTAAAAGACGAATACCGCGCCCTGCTACTTCAGGATTCGGATCTTCCGTGGCAACGACGACGCGTTTAAATCCGCTTTCTTTCAACAGCTTCGCACAAGGTGGTGTTTTGCCGTAGTGTGAACATGGTTCCAGTGTGACATAAATTGTCGCATCTTTTGTATGCTCACCTGCCATATTCACCGCATGTACTTCTGCATGGGGTTCCCCTGCTTTTCGATGAAGTCCTGTACCGACAATGACACCATCTTTTACGATAACGGCTCCAACTAGCGGATTTGGATTTGTATTCCCTCTGGCACTTGCTGCCAATTCAAGCGCAAGCTGCATATAGTCCTGATCAGTTTTCATTTGAAATTCTCCTTACACAGTTAACTTTTCAACAATTCCGATATGTCCAGACTTTTCTACTTTAGTTTTCAAGTACTGTTCATTCGTTTCCGTCAGGCCGCCCCATAATGGAATATGGCCATCCGCAAGTAAACCGTTTTCCTGCAGTGCTGCAAGTTTTTTCGGATTGTTCGTAATGAGCGTTACCGGTTTTGCCCGCAGGACTTGCAATACTCGGATTGCATCATCATATGAGCGGACATCATCTTCAAAACCAAGTGCATGATTCGCTTCCACCGTATCAAACGCTTCTTCCTGCAATAAGTAAGCAAGTGATTTTGAAAACAGACCAATACCGCGACCTTCATGATCTGCCAAATAAAAGATAGCGCCACAGCCGTGTTCAACAATCATCTTCATGGATTCATGTAGTTGATAGCCACAGTCACAACGCTGTGAACCAAAAATATCACCTGTATGACAAATGCTGTGCATACGGATCAATGCATCATCCTGATTGGCAAAATCACCATACACAAGTACAGATGACTGCTGGCCAAAAGCTAAATGCATCGATGATACAGAGTCTACTACCTGTTCTTTCGTCTGGTTTTTTTCAACAGTTGTCCATGAGTACCACTGGAATGTTGCTTCTAGATTTTCTTGTTTTATAGGTAGCTTAACCGGTCCGACAACTGCAATATTTTGCAGATCATCACGACGTACAAGCTGAATTTTATCTTCTAAAATAGCCATTATTTTTTTCATCTTATCACCTTTATTTTTTATTAAGTTACTTTATGTAACCTAGTTTACAATAATAAGCGTTTAACGTCAAATAAACCAGAACTATCAATTGATAGTTCTGGTTTCTATCATACAGAGCCAAAACGATTCTGGCTATTAAAAATGGTAATCTTCTATTTTTTTCACCTTTTGCGCAATCATACTTACTGCTACAAATGTGATAAGAGAAGCTATGATCGGAATTGTTACAGAATGCATGCCATAAATATTTTCCGCAAAACGGTAGATGACAATATATAATGTCAGGCCGACAATCATCGAACTGATGGCCCCGTATTTATTTGCTTTCTTCCAGTACAGGCCAAATACAACACTCCATAAAAAGGCCGATTCCAGTCCGCCGAACGCAAACAAATTCAGCATGATTAACAGCTCAGGCGGTTTAACGGCAAAAATAACTACCGCGCCCCCGATAATGCTTGTCACCCAGAAACTGCGATTTTTAATTTGTGCATCGCTTGCTTTCGGGTTGATATAGTTTAAATAAATATCTTTTACAACCGTAGAACTAACTAATATCAGCAGTGCATTAACCGTCGACATAATGGCCGCCATCGGAGCTGCGAGTACGATTCCTGCCAGAACCGGCGGCAGCACTTCCAATGTCAGCAGCGGCATGACTTTATCGCCGACTTCAATTCCCGGCATGACCGGACGTGCAAATACACCGATTAAATGCATGCCAAACATAATTGTCCCGATTCCGATTGTCCCGATTAAAATGGCTTTATGTAGGCTTTTCGAGTCTTTGTAGCTCATCGCACGAACCGCGATTTGTGGCAAACCAATAACACCAAGTCCAATTAAAATCCAAAATGTTGAAACATACAATGGTGTCAGGTTTTGTTCCGCACCAAATGGCGTCACAAAATTCGGATTTTCTGCAACCAATCCTTGCATAATTGTGTCAACACCACCACCGGCAATGACTGTAGCAATAAGAAGGATGACCGTACCTACAATCATAATCGATCCTTGCAATGCATCTGTTAACGCAACAGCCCGGAAACCACCGATAATTACATACGCCAATACGGCTACCGCAAAAATGAGCAATGCATTTGTATAAGAAAGCCCTGTCAACGATTCAATCAGACGTGCCCCACCTACCCATTGCGCTGTCATGGAAGCAAAAAGGAAAATGATGATGCTGATTGCCGATAAAATAACTATGGTATGGCTGTCATAGCGTTTCTTTAAAAAGTCGATTAATGTAATCGCTTCAATTCGGCGAGCCACAATCGCAAATTTTTTGCCGAGCACCATTAAAACAAAATAACCTGCAGGCAGCTGTGCCATTGCCAACAGAACCCATCCAAGACCTGTATTATAGGCAACTCCTGGTCCCCCTATAAAACTTGAGGCACTGCCATATGTCGCCATCATCGTCATTGCCAGGATAAAACCGCCCATTTCTCGACCGCCTAAAAAATATTCCTGTAAAAACGAATTAGATGTACGGACTTGGCGATTTGCCCAAATACCGATGCCAAAAATGATGATTAAAAATATGAGTAATGGAATAATCACAGACCAATGTATCATTTTTGTTCGTCCTCCTCTTCAAGTGAAATATCTTTGAAGAAAAGCTTCATTGCAAGCCAGATGGCAATAATCATGAAAATGGTTCCTGCGATACAGCTATAGAAAAACCATGCCGGGAATCCGAATACATAGTCATACTCAAGCGGGTCACCAGAACCAAGCCCATACGCAAATCCGAACCAGATTGCAAAGTTGATGATGACAAGCACGACACCGATCAGTGCTTCTTTATGTGCGATTTTAAAACGCTTATCCTGCACATTAAACATCCTTTCTGTTTACCATTTAAATCTGCTGTAATTTCAGATTCATTAGGGAATTAACTCGCTCTAAAGTGGACAACCGTCATTTTAGAGACTTAACCTCTCTATTCTACGTTGCCAAACCTTGAATGAAAAGACTTTGTCGACGATTTGTCTAGCAAAAATAAAAAAGCGTCGCCTAGATTTACTAGACGACGCCCCATTTGGAAATTACAGTAACTCTTTGCGCAAATCGGCCGGTGATTTTGGGGATAATAAACCGTATGGAATGTCGAACACCGTTTTTGCCCCTTTGTCTCCCTTTGCGTGCAATTTGTATGCAGCGCGGGCATAGGCAACGAGAACACTTGATGTAAACATCGGATTCGATTCAAGCGTTAATGAAAACTCCATAATTTGTTTGTCAGATTCGCCGGATTGACCAGAACGGATAACAAATCCGCCATGTGGCATACCTTGATGATTTTCTTTAAATTCAGCTTCCGTAATATAGTTCACAGTCGTATCATAATCCGCAAAATAATTTGGCATTTCTTTAATTTCTTTTTCGATCGTTGCTGCATCTGCACCTTCTGCCAATACAACAAAGCATTCACGGGCATGTTTTTCACGTGTTGTCAGCTCCGGATTTTCACCATTGCGCACACGGTTAACCGCTTCTTTAATCGGCAATGTATATTGCACTGCATTTTTTACGCCTTCAATACGACGCACTGCATCTGAGTGACCTTGGCTTAAGCCGTCTCCCCAGAATGTATATGTATTTCCTTCAGGCAGTACTGTTTCACCTAATAGACGATTCAATGAAAACAGACCCGGGTCCCAGCCAACCGAAATAATTGAAACTGTGTCACTTTTTTGCGCCACTGCTTCGACTGCATCAAAAAACTCCGGAATTTTTGCATGCGTATCATAGCTGTCGATCGTGTTGAACCATTGCGCAAAATGAGGAACTTGCTCAGGTAAATCCTTTGCCGAACCACCACATAAAATCATAACATCAATTTGTTCTTTGTAATTCGGTGCATCTTCCACTAAATAAACCGGTACGTTCCGTGATTGGATTGAAACTGTAGCAGGATCACGTCGCGTAAATACAGCTACCAATTCCATGTCAGCATTTTGTCCGATTGCTGCTTCTACACCACGACCTAAATTCCCGTAACCTACAATGCCAATGCGAATTTTACTCATTATTCATTCCCCCAAGTTAATTATTCGACGATTGCTCATTTACATCATGATGTAAATTCAGAATTTTCGTCTAAATTATATTTCATCATACAGTTTCATTTTTATGAATACAATATTTTTTGTTATTTTCACAAGAAATGTTATCTTTCGCGCGATGCTTGTATTATTTACATAAAAGTGTTTTCATTTTCTATTTAGGTGAATTTTTGATATACTGATAAAGTAAAAAATAGACTAATTGGGGGAAAAACATGAAAAAGTTATCAGCGATTTTATTAGCATTCACACTTGTATTTTCAAGTGTAGGGACTACGATTTTATTTGCTAATGATGCACAGTCAGTTGAAGCAAAAGGTTACAAATCTGGGAAAAAAGGCTTCAACAGCAACAATAACAATTCTAATATTCAGAAAAACAACAACGATGCAACAAACCCGACAACAACAAAACAAAATAACAATACAACGAAAAAGAATGATTCAAATACAGCTTCATCAAACAAAGGCGGTTTAATGAAAGGCTTAATGCTTGGTGGTTTAGCTGGTTTATTATTCGGTAGCATGTTTGCCGGCATGGGTATGTTAGGTAACATTTTAGGTCTGTTAATCAACGTAGCAGCAATTGCGGCAATTGTCTTCTTCCTAGTGAAGATTTACCAGTTGATCAAACGCAAAAAAGATAAAGAGGTTACGGATTCGTGGAAAAACTAACATTACTTGAACAAGATTTAATTAATGCCGTTTGTCTATTCCATGCAAAATTTAAAAACACAGCACCTGAAGATGTGGAAGTGGAGCTGATGTATGATGATATTGCGGGTTATTCAGCGGAAGCTTTCTACAATGGACAGCTAGACGTTTACAACTCTGTAAATTTCATTATGGCACTTCGTCTGTATATTGACGAGCAGCTTGGCCGAGATTCAATGTCAGCCCGTATTTCACTTGCTATTGATGATGAAGAAGGCATGATTGCTCACGTAGAATTTTAATATAACAGTAAGACCCGTCTCCTCTCTGATTTGAGAGAAGACGGGTCTTATTTTATGCAGTCGGCTGTACTTCCGGCGTATACTTCGTCGTAAGTGATTTGTAGCTTACGATAAACGCGATCAGTGCCAATACAGAAGCAGCGACTAAATAAATGACAAGGACTAAAGCATTCGATGATAACATTGATAGATCACCCAATGAAATAACCGATTTGAATCCTGAAATTGAATACGTAAACGGTAAATACGCACTTACAGCCTGTAAATTTTCAGGCAGCATTGGAATCGGTAAATTCGAACCTGTAATCGATAATTGTGCAACAGCAAGTACAAGTGCGATAAATCGGCCGATATTGCCTGCAACCGATACAAGGAAGAAAATAATTGACATGAACACAATGCTGACAAAAATCCCGAATAAAATAAACTGGACTACATGATCTACCGATAGCTGTAATACGACTAATGTAAATCCTGTAACCAATACCGCCTGAATTGTAGCAAACAGTGCTAATTGCAACCATTTACTGACAAACCAGCTTACAGCAGACTTTGGCAATACAGCCGGCTTTTTAAAGTCCACAAACATGGACAACACAAGCATACCTACAAATAATGCCAACGATAAAATATACGGAGCTGTTGAATCGCGGTAATATTCATAAGCATTAACCTTCTCCCCTGCCAACGTGACCGGTGAAGAGAACATTGCAATATTTTCATCGGTAATTCGTAATGCCGCCACTTGCTCACGACCACCTTCCAAACCAGTCACCAATTCCGATGAACCTGCCTGAAGACGATTGACACCATCATTTAATGAAGTAACACCTTCTGTCATTGTTTTCCAGCCGACTGCAACGGTTTCATTACCAGTGCTGATTTGTGTCAACCCGCTTTTCAGGCTGGAAACACCTGCGCCTAATTTGTTCCATGAACTTGTTAGCGATGCGTTACCATTTGCTACTTGGGAAGCACCACCCGCTAAAGTAGATGCACCTGAAACGACCGCTGTCTGTCCTGCAACGAGCGCATCGATTCCTTTTACTGCCTGCCCTTGTCCAGCTGTTAATGAACTAATACCGGATACAATCGTTTTCTGACCGGCAATTGCGTTTTCAATTCCGGCTGTCAATGCAGGCATTGATTGTGCCATCTGGTTGGCACCATTGCTTAATGCATTAGCACTTTGAACGGCAACCGGATAAACGGTACCAAGCTCTCCTAAACCTGCACTTAAAGCAAGTAAATTTTCACGGTATGCTTCCATGCCAGGTGCTTGCGCCAATGTTTGCAGTAATGCTGCACCTTGTGCCATTTGTTCGATATCCGCCTGTTTTGACTGCAATACGGTCGCCAGCTGGTTTAAGCCTTTTGCCAACCCTGGATTCCCCTGCGTGCCGTCCCCTAGAGCGATGCCAGCATAAAACCGATTTGCTCCTGCTGAAAGCTGCTGCAATCCATTCAGAAGATTTTCAGAACCGGGCTGCAATTTCTGTAAGCCTGTATAAATTTCCGTTGAACCGCCTTTTAATGAATTAAGACCCGCTAACACTTGCTGTGAGCCGCCCTTTAACTGTGTCGCACCAGATGCCACTTGACGTGATCCGGACGCTAGCTTATTAATATCGCCTGTTCCACCATTGATCGCGGAAAGAAGCTGACCTGCCCCCGCATCAGCCGTTTTCGCACCGGCAGCAAGTTTGTTAATGTCTGCCGATTTTTCCGTCAACGATGTTAACAATGTGTTCGTCCCGTCCGCCAGCTGCTCTGTACCATCTGCAATTTGCTTCGAACCATCCGCTCCACTAGCAAATCCTGTTTCGATATCCGTAAATCTGGAGAATACTGTTCTGGCATAGGTCGCTGTAATTTTGTCCCCTAATTGTTCGCGAAGTTTTTCTACAGCACTGTTCGTGACTTGCGCACCCATGAAGTTTAATCCTTCATTTTGAATGTAACGCAATTCCGGCACTTGCGGATTTGCATCAAGAACCGTTGTCACCTTTTGCGAAAAGTCTTCCGGCACTTCTACCACTAAGTAAAATTCCTGCTTATCCAGCCCTTCCATCGCTTCTTCTTCCGTCACAAAATGCCAGCCCAATGAGTTACTTTCTTTCAATGTTTCCATTAAATCATTGCCGACATTGATCGCTTGACCACCTGAAACCCCTCCGGCATCCTTATTGACGAATGCAACCGGTAAGTTATCCAGATTGTCGTACGGCCCCCATGTAGCAGACAGAAGAACTGCTACATAAACAATCGGAATGAGCATGACACCGATCAATGCAATGAGTAAACCTTTGCGATTTTTCAGTGACTGCAATTCCTTCCCAAACAACTGAAACGACCCCATAAAAACCCCCCTTTTTTATGAAAATAATCCTATACGAATGAATAAAGACTCATTGCGTATATACAATAATATATTCTAAGTTTTTACATATTTCTACTAGAAAATGTAAATATTTTCTTGTTAGTACGTGAATTTTGTTCATATTAATATTCAAAAAATAGGACAAAATAATCGCTAAATAATTTTCTATTTTAGGACTCCCTTTATTTATCTGAATATTCTAATTTAAATTGTTATTAGTAATCAAAATAATAATTCAGTTTCCATAATGTTTTTTGCAAAAAAATAAATAAAAAAACCACTAAATGGTTGCCCAATTTAGTGGTTTAATTATGGAATTATTTTTCTTGTGGTGCAGCTGTATCAACAATGCGGCCTTCAGTAGTAAACTTAATTTCTTTCATTGATAGTAATTGTTCTTTTAAGTTTTCCCAATCTGATAAACCTAAGTCTGTTACACGGCCTTCGCCATATGCTTTTTCAAACGAGCTGAAGCCGTCTCCGCCTTTAGCTGTGAAGGCATTTGTTGCTACTGTGTATGTTTCGTTGTCCGCTACATCTACGTATGCTTTTGTTGCTTCATCATAGTATTTCAATGAAACGACACGAGAGCCCGCTTCTTTAGAAGAATCGTATTCTAGTTTAGCACCTGAGATATGCAGGAATCCGCCATTTTCCTCTGGAGCACTTTTTACAGAGTGTTCAAATGCAGCTTTTAATTCAGCACCTGTAACATCCATTAATGCCAGTGTATTACCAAACGGCAATACTGTAATAACCTGTCCAGTCGTAATATTCCCTGCCGGAATCGCAGCACGAATACCACCGCCATTTTGTAATGCCATCACTACTTTTTTATCCGTATACTGTTTCGCTTTTGCCAGCATGCCGTCTGTAATGATGTTTCCTAATACTGTTTCGCTGTTACGCACACTTACTGCACTTGTATCGGATTTACGAGGACTCACTAAATCTTCTGTCAACTTAACCCCGATTTCTGCTTTAGAGACAGCATCCACTTTTTCTTTAAATGGTGCAAGCATTTTTAAACCTTCTGCATCATCAGCCAGTTTACCAATCTCAACTAATTGACCGTCATGTTTAACAACGACACCATTTTCGTCAAATTCTACATTCAATGTTCCTAGGAAACCAGCATACTCTTTCGCTTGTACGATTAACGTTACGTCTTTTTTCTCGCCGACTGTGTTCGTATCCACTACGAATGGCTCTTTAAGCTCTGTATGCGAGTGACCGCCTACGATAATATCAATTCCAGGGACTGATTTTGCTAGAATTTGATCATTATCATATGCAGGGTTATCGTCAAATCCAATATGAGTTAATGCAATAATTTTATCGACACCTTTATCTTCAAACGCTTTTACCGCTTTTTTCGCTTCGTCAATATAATTTTCAAATGCGACACTGCCTGGAGAAGCGATGTCTTTTGTTTCAGCTGTTGTTAAACCGAAGATCCCGACTTTCTCACCGTTTACTTCTTTAATCATACCTGCATAAATTTTGCCGTTTTCAGGCTCGCTTGATACTAAATCAGAGAACATACCTGTAAACAGGCTGTCTTTTGTAAAGTCAACATTCGCTGTTAGAACCGGGAATTGTGCAGCTTTAATGAATTCTGCCAATGCTTTATGTCCTTCTGGTGAAGAACCTAAGTCAAATTCATGGTTTCCTAATGTGATCGCATCAAATTTCAATGCATTTAAAAATGGAAGATCTGCTTGTCCTTCAAATTCGTTGAAGTATAAAGTTCCGCTGAAAACGTCACCTGCATGCAATAATAGCGCATCCGGTGTTTTCGCACGCTGTTCATTGACAGCCGTCATTAATTTTGGAAGCGCCTCTACACGAGAATGTGTATCGTTTACATGCATGATCGATAATTTATAATTATTTGTTTCCGGTTCCGGTTGTGGTGCTGGAGCAGCTGCAGCCATCATAGTTGCCAATACACTTGATAGTTCGCCACGTGTAAGTTGTTTAGTAGAATTGAATACTACTTTAGCCTCTGTTAATAAAGTCTTTGCATCAATCGGGTATACCGCTGATACATTCGTTAAAATTTTAGCCAATTGACCATGTGTAATTTTATCCGCTGTACGGAATGTACCGTCTTCATAACCGTTTACAAAACCAGTCGCCACTAATGCTGCTATTTGACTATAATACTGGTTAGACGTTTTAATATCTTTAAGGTTAGGATTTTTCACATTTGTTGTATCTAGTTTAAGAGCGCCAGCAATCATTTTCGCAGCTTGTCCGCGTGTAACCGTTGCATCCGGTTTAAATGTACCGTCTCCAAATCCTTTTACGATACCTGCAGATGTTAAAGAATTGATCCCTTCTGCATATGGATGGCTAGCACTAACATCCGTAAAAATTGTCTCTTCTGCCATAACACCTGTTGCGCCTACAGCTACTGCCGTAAATGCTGCTAAAGCTGTTGCTGAATACATTCTCTTTTTCTTCATCAAAAGACCCCCTACAAAATTTTAACCTACCTTTTGATAGTAACGAAATATTATAAAAATTTCCACATATTCCGGAAAATTTTACTTCTAATTAACAAAAAATTTCATACTAAAGGCACAAAAAAAGACAAAGCCAATAAAAATTGACTTTGTCTTTAAAGTTATCGAATGGAATTATTGTTGTGCAGCTTTAGCACGTAATACCATTTGTAGGATACCGCCGTGACGGTAGTAATCTACTTCTACTTCAGAGTCGAAACGAGCTAACGCTTTGAACTCAGTTACTTTTCCTTCTGGAGAAGTTGCAGTAACAGTTAGGATATCACGTGGTTTAACATTGTCAGTTAAGTTAACGTCGATTGTTTCGTCACCTTTTAATCCTAAAGTTTCAGCTGATTCGCCAGCCATGAATTGTAATGGTAATACGCCCATCATTACTAAGTTAGAACGGTGAATACGCTCGTAAGATTGTGCGATTACAGTTTTAACGCCTAGTAAGAATGTACCTTTAGCAGCCCAGTCACGAGATGAACCCATACCGTAGTCGTTACCAGCTAATACTACTAAGCCAGTACCTGCTTCTTTGTACTTCATACAAGCATCGTAAATGTACTCAACTTCGCCTGTTGGCCAGTAAGTAGTGAAACCACCTTCTGTACCTGGAGCGATTTGGTTACGGATACGGATGTTTGCGAATGTACCGCGCATCATTACTTCGTGGTTACCACGACGAGAACCGTAAGAGTTGAAGTCACGGATTGCAACACCGTTTTCGATTAAGTACTTACCAGCTGGTGTATCTTTACCGATTGCACCTGCAGGAGAGATGTGGTCAGTAGTGATAGAGTCACCGAACTTAGCCATTACACGCATTCCAGCTAATGTTTGGATAGCACCTGGCTCTTTAGAAAGACCAGTGAAGAATGGTGGGTTTTGGATGTAAGTTGATTTTTCATCGAAAGTATATAAGTTTTCAGTTGAAGTTTCGATTGCATTCCAAGCTTCGTTAGCAGTGAATACTGTTTCGTATTCTTTTTGGAATAATTCACGAGTTACAACTTTATTTAATACTTCGTTAACTTCTTCAGTTGATGGCCAGATATCAGCGAAGAATACTTCTTTGCCTTCTGGAGTTACAGCGATTGCGTCTTTTTGTAGATCGATATCTACAGTACCCGCTAAAGCGTAAGCAACAACTAATGGTGGTGAAGCTAAGAAGTTAGCTTTTACTAATGGGTGTACACGACCTTCGAAGTTACGGTTACCTGATAATACAGAAGTTACGAATAAATCGTTTGATTTGATTGCATCTTCGATTTCTGGTAATAACGGACCAGAGTTACCGATACATGTTGTACAACCGTAACCAACTGTGTTGAAACCGATTTGGTCGAAGTAGTCTTGTAAACCTGATTCTTCTAAGTAACCAGTTACTACTTTAGAACCTGGAGCTAATGAAGTTTTAACCCATTTAGCAGGTTTAATGCCTAACTCAACCGCTTTTTTAGCAACTAAACCAGCAGCTAATAATACGTATGGGTTAGATGTGTTTGTACAAGAAGTGATGGCAGCGATTGCTACAGCACCTGCAGGAATTTCTACGTCACCTTCTGCAAATTTAGCAGTTGATGTTTTAGAGAATTCTTCTTCTGTTAAACCGAAACCTTGAGTACCTTGTGGAGCTACTACTGATTCACGGTAAACACGTTTCATTTCAGTTAAAGGAATTAAATCTTGTGGACGCTTAGGACCAGAAAGGTTTGCTTCGATGTCCGCTAAGTTAATTTCTAAAACGTCAGTGTAAACAGGCTCTAAGTCCGGGTTGAAGAACATGTCGTTAGCTTTTAAGTAAGCTTCAACAACAGCAATGTGCTCTTCGTCACGGCCAGTTAAGCGCATGTAGTTTAATGATTCTTCGTCAACTGCGAAGAAACCACAAGTAGCACCGTATTCTGGAGCCATGTTTGAGATTGTAGCACGGTCCGCTAGTGGTAAACCAGGTACGCCAGGTCCGAAGAACTCAACGAATTTGTTTACTACACCACGAGCACGTAATACTTGAGTTACTTTTAATGCTAAGTCAGTAGCTGTTGTACCGTTTGGTAATTCGCCTACTAGTTTAACACCGATAACATCAGGAATTGGGAAGTAAGATGGTTGACCTAACATACCAGCTTCAGCTTCGATACCACCAACACCCCAACCTAGAACACCGATACCGTTGATCATAGTTGTGTGAGAGTCAGTACCTACTACTGAGTCAGGGAATGCTACTAAACCTTCTTCTGTTTCGTTCACGTGAACGATTGGAGCTAAATACTCTAAGTTAACTTGGTGTACGATACCAGTTGCTGGTGGTACAGCGCGGAAGTTATCATAAGCAGTTTGAGCCCATTTTAAGAAGTTATAACGTTCAGCGTTACGCTCAAACTCTAAATCCATGTTGGCTTGTAATGCTGCTGAGTTACCGTATTTGTCTACTTGTACTGAGTGGTCAATTACAAGGTCAACTGGAATTGCAGGGTTGATTTTAGCTGGGTCTCCACCCATTTCTTTCATTGCAGAACGTAATGAAGCTAAGTCAACTACTACTGGAACACCAGTGAAGTCTTGTAATACTACACGAGAAGGCTTGAATGGTACTTCAGCATCTGCATTGTGATTACCGAAGTTAGCTAATTCATTAACATGCTCGTCTTTAATTACGTAGTTATCATATTGACGTAATACTGATTCTAATAATACTTTAATTGAATAAGGTAGGCGTGATACTTTTGCGATACCAGCTTCTTCAATTGCAGCTAAACGGAAATAGTTATAAGTTTTACCGTTAACTTCAAAAGTAGAACGACTGTTGTGTAAGTTTGCCATGTTGTGTTCCCCCTAGTTTTTCTTAATTGAAAAGGTTGTAAAGCTCTTTTCTCCACAGTCAATAATAACGCACATTCACACATAAGTAAATTGCATTATTATTATCTTTTGCGATAAGTTAAAATTATGACCTATCGGAAATACCATTTTCTTCTGCAATACATTTAGAAATCCTACTTTGTCAGAAAGTTCTTCTCACACTGTATTCCTCCACAAATTTCTAATGCATTGTAAATTGCATTTTTATTAGTACAAATCTGAACAAAATTTTGAATAAAAATTATTTTATTATTGTACTAAAATAAAATGATTAGTTTAATTTGAGCCAGCGCTGAATGAATGATGATACGATACTGCGCAGTTTTTCATTCCGATTGGCAAATTTCAGATAAAAATAGATCGTTTTTGCCAAGTTCAGCTGGTTTGTTCTTGCTTTAAACCACAATGCATCATAGCCACGCTCATAGGCGACCATTTCCAGCTGGTCAAACAGCTGTTCAAACCATTCAATGAAAAGTGCTTCGTCAATATTTTTGGCTAACAATGCCTGAATGATATTGCAGAAACGTTCTTCCTCGTCATCGATAAAAACATAGCCCTTCCAAATATTCGCGCGTATTGCCTGCAATATTTGAGCCGTAAAGCGAATCGGATAAAGCGGATGTGCAATAATTGCGCTAATTAACTCCGTTGTATTCGTAATGCTATGTGCCCAGCCAGACTTTGTATCGACAAAGCTTCGCAAATCCTGCTCCTTCGCTAACAGGGCCACTGCATTTTGCGCAAGCAACTCCAACTGCTCACTCGTCAAAATGTTAAGCTGTCGATCGGCATTCACGATTGCGGCTAAATAAAGAGCCGCATAGGAACGCTGAAAAACAGAACTTGTCCCATTCTCACCGATATTAAAAAGTAAACCGTCAGTTGAAGAAAGTTTGCTCACAAATTCGGTAATAACGGTTTCGCCGAGTACATTCTCCGATAACAGCATGATGAACAGGCGATAGTTCAGCTGGTCACGGATTGCTGCTTCTTCATGACCGATTGTTCCCAGTAAATCATTCAACATCGACGGGTGCTCCTGAATCGATTGTTTTCGCTCTTCCGTCGTCATTTCAAAAAACTTCTCATAATCTTCCACTACCAAAAAGACGCCTCCTTACCAAATGCATAACATCATTGTAAGAGACGTGCCAACATTTGACTAGGTAAAAGCTCTTCTAATAGACGCACACCTTCTGAATATACCCGTTTTTTATAAAACAAATGCATCTTCTGCTTCAAATAATTCATTTACTTCAATAACACGATCTGAAAACCGATCCACAACATTCAGATCGACCGTATTAATTAAATTTGTTAATACAATCGAAGTACATTCAAACTGTTTCTGCTTTTTTATTTGCGCAAATTCCTCAATAAAACGTGACGGTAAAAAGCTGGATCCGTCCGTTACGAACAACAAATCCGCTTTTTTAAATTCACTTTTCTTTAAAAGTTTTAATGCTTCACGCAATGGCAGCTCATAATTCGTCCCGCCACCGATGAAACTGTCACTAAACTGAATGAGCTCCTGCGTCTTTGCCTGACCTTTTCTGAAAAATTTAATTTCCCCAACATTTGTTGCAAAAGGAATAATCGCAAAATCTCTTCTCTGCTTTTTGGCGATGTTCAGCAACGCAATACAAAACGCCTTACTTTGGGCTTTAATTGATGTCATAGAACTGCTTTCATCCATGCATACAATAATCGGCCCCTTTCCTTGACGCTCTTTTCCCTTCTTATTAAAAACGAGTGTTTGCTGCTCGCTTAATCGCTTCAAAAAATCAAGTTTGCTGTGTCCAAGCATATAGTTGGCCAATTCTGCCGGGAGTAGTCGGGACAGTTCATGCCCAAAAGAAACCGAGTGATGCTGAATTGTCTGTGCTTGTTTTGCTTTCTGCTTTTTTATCGCGATTTTTTTAAAACGGCCGACTAATTCGGCAATTTTATGCAATTCCTTTCGCTCGCTAATCATTTTTGCCAGTTTAAACTGATCGCTTAAAGGAACTTGCTCCAATTTTTTTCCATCCATCGTCCCTACTTTCATGACCGCAGTTTTTGTTTGATGGATGTTCTTTTTATTTTCCTGAAGCATCATGCCGATGGATGTTTTGGATAACTGTTTTAAATACTCTCTTTTTTGCGGTAAATCATCTGCCTCACTGGGTATTTGTTGCTGCTTTTGAAAGGCTTCCAGTTGCTCGATCTGAAATGGGTTTTTTTGCTCCTCATAATATTGGAAGCTTTTAAGAAGCTGTTCGGCAATGCTGACGGAAGTAAGGACACTCAACAGCTCGTCGCCTTTTGTCAGTGCATGCCATTGGTTGTATTCTTCATTTTTCAGCAGCTCTTTCATAAAATCATATTGCACTTTGTCCAGTTGCTTTGCATTTTCATTTATTACAGGCGCTTTATAATAGAAAGCATGCCAGCAATCTCCGATGATATTCGTAAAGCCGGATACAATTTTTTCACCTGCGATGCAGCTGTCATTCAATAAAGTGGCCATTTTCAACAATTCGTTGAACCGGGCCTTTTGCTCAGTGCTGCTCTCAAAAACTGTTCGGCTGTAGATTACATGTATGTTCTCACTCATGAAGCATCCCACCTTCTTTATTCTTTAAAATCCGATGACATCTGAAGTAATTCGAAGCAATTGTTTATGCATTTCCGTTTTTAAACTGTGCAATTCCGGACGGCTCGGGATTTGACGGCTCATATTTTGTACTTCTACAAATAATGTTTTTCCCTGCAGGAGCAGTTGACTCAGTTCCGATTTAGCAAGCGGGGATTTTTGAAGCATCGCATTTCTTGCTGTTAAAATAATCATTTCAAACTCGTTCGATGTCCTGTGAATAAACGCTTCTACTGTATCAAAGGCAACTTCATTAATGATTTGTTCTGTTAACGGTTTTTGTTCGATTGTTTCCCACAAAATATTCGTCAAAATCGACAAGTCTTCCCGAATCACCTCTGTACGTCCGTCTAAATACGCCTTCGCTTTCAAAATCGACAATGACTGTTTAAAACGGCGATCGGACGGTCGAATCCCTTCATCATGAAGCGCCTGCCTTATTTTAGCGATCACTTTAAAAATCGTATCAGAAATGGCAACCTTATCTGTCCTTTGCTGATGTTCGGTCAGCTCGTCCAATGTTATTTTCGAGATTTCCTTTTTTCTTTCATCTTTTAACATCGCAATAAAGGCTTCTTCTTCACGGATATAATTCACTTCATAGCGCAGCAAAAATCGGTCGAATAATGCTTCTAGTCCTTCCCCTTCTTCGATGTATTCATTGGAGGAACCGACCATCGTCAAAAGGGGTGAAGCAATGGGAACCCCGTTGTTATAATAAATCCGCTCATTGATGAGTGTGAGCAGTGAATTCAGAATCGCAGAGTTTGCTTTAAAGATTTCATCAATAAATGCAAAATGGGCTTCCGGGAGCATATTTGTCACATTTCGTTTATAAATCCCCTGTTCCAAATCTTTCAAAGACAGCACACCAAACAATTCTTCCGGTGTACTGAATGGTGTCAATAAATGCTGAAAACAATGACTTCCCTCGACAATCGAACCAAGCATGGACGACAGCACACTTTTTCCTGTCCCCGCCGGTCCGATAAATAAAAGGTGCTGCCGTGATAATAAGGCAATTAATAATGCTTCAATCTCTTCTTCCCGATCATAAAAACGTTCATTCAGTTGCTGACGGATGGTTTGCAGCTGTTGACACATTGATTGACCACCTTTCCCTCTTTTTTTCGTAAATCCGTATACCCGCACGTTTATGTAATACTCTACTTATAACGTTACACTTCCTGTACGGTTTTTAAACCTTTGCTTGTCTTAATTCTTCCTGTAAAGAACTAGGAATATTTCAGGCGACTTTGCACTATTTTAGTAAGAGCATAGGAAAAAATTTTTTCATGTTTCCACACAATTTTAGTTACAAATGATTAATTTTGTTATTTTACGTGAACATATTACATATAGCATGTTTTGTAGGAGGAATCGTATGGCGTTAGTAAGAGTGTCATCTTCAATTTTTTCACGCATTAAAACAATTCAAAAAGCGGTGCATCGAACAATCAACCATGATGATATTATCGTTGCATCCGGGACATATAATGAAACTTTAACTTTTGAGGAAAACAGAACGATTACCGCACAAAATGATGCAACGGTCTGTATAAAAGGAACGATCGTGATTGCTGAATGTGCGACCGTCACATTTGAGAACATGACAATTCAACCTACAACGCAAATTTACGTCGAAGGTAAAATTATATTAAAAAACTGCGTTATTCAAGGTGGACGTACAAATGTTCTGTTGGCACTGAACGGCGGGACATTACAATGCAAAAATACAACATTCATAGGTGCAGCGGATGCGGCAGTCACGTTGGTATACAATAGTGAGGCCCATTTGGAAAATTGTCATTTTGAAAATAATAGAAAAGTCCATATATTAGCGGAAAATTCAACAATTCATTTAACAGATTGTACACTCTCAAAAGCAAACCAGGCGCTTTGGGTGAAATCTCATGCAAAGGCTTATTTGACCCATGTAAAAGTCCAGCATCATTCCGGCACACAGCTCATTATTCAAGACCATGCCTTATTGGAAATGAACGACTGCGAAATAATGCACGGCGAAGGTAATGGTATATATGCATCAGACGATTCAAACATTCATTTAATAAAAACAGCTATACAGCACCATCACCTTCCCCAAATCTGGATGCAAAAAAGTTCCCTAAACGTAACAGATTGCAAAATTCAATACGGCAACGAATCCGGTATTATTTTACGGGATGGTTCGGAAGCAATGATCGAAAATTCATTGATTGCTTTCCATAAAATCGCAAATGTCCAGTTATTGCTTGAATCTTTACTCAATATGACGAACTGTGAAGTGTACAGTTGCCAAGGGGTCGGCATTCATATAAAGGAAAAATCGATTGCAAACTTCAACAGTACGGTGTTTGCGTATAATGTGCTGCCGCAGCTTTTCATTACCGAAAACTCCATCTGTACAATAAAAGATGCGACGATTCAGGAAGGCAAACAGATTGGGGTCTATACGGAAAAAGGGGCTTCATGTTCGATTGTTTCCAGTACGATTACAGGACATAAAAACGCAGCGCTAACGGTGATGGAGGCAGAATTATTCCTTTTAAACACAACAGTGCATCATAATAAAGGGAATGGCATTTTAGCGGTCAATCATTCAAAGGCTTCTGTGGACAATTGCCATTTCAATCACAATGAATTGGCGCATATTGCAGGGAAAAATAACAGTACTGTGACGATTTACCAAAGTGAATTAGTCGGCGGTAAAAGTATATTTGTCATGGATCAATGTGAACTGGAAGTAACCGAATCGGTTGTTAAAGATGGTACAGGAATTCAAATTGAAATGGTCGGCAATACAAATGCCACGATTCAACAAACCCAAATTAGCGGCGGTGAGACAAATGGGATTGTGGCGATGAAAGATACATCGGTCCATATTATCGATAGCCAAATATCTTGTCATAAAATGCCGCAAATCATCGTCAATGACAGCTCTCTAGTATTAAAGAACAGCGAGTTGATGGAAGGTGAACGAAATGGTTTAATTATTGAAAACCATGCAGAAGCATTAATTCAAGATTCATTCATTTCCAATCATATGTATTCTCAGTTATGGATTGACTCCGAATCTTCTGCGGAGGTCAACGCCACACAAATTATCGAAGGCCATGAATCCGATATTTTTGTACAAAATAAATCGGTTCTCCATGCTTCGAAATGCATTATCCAAAATGCGAAATTTGATTTCAATATCCAAGCGGTCAACTTCTCGAAAATCTATCTGTCCGAAACAATGGTCGACAATTCGTTCGGTTCAAAGTTTTACAGTGAAAATAACAGCGAAATTTCATCGAATTTGGATGAAATCAGTTAGATGCATTACTACCTGTAACTTTTTTCAGTTGCAGGTAGTTTTTTTTGCGGACAATAAAAATCAGTTTACCGTCCATTCCATGTTGGATTGAAGGGTAAACTGATTTTTGAGGTTTATTTAATACTCCCACTGACAAATTCTGTCTCAGGGTAATACATATTTTTAACAATAACATTCGCCCCAAGGCATTTAACCGCAGGACAATGACAGTTGATCGATTTAGAAATATTTGAATCTAGCCATCTCTTGTAAATCTGAGTCAATGATTCATTTTTAATGTTGCCGAACGCCTGACCGTCATCCGAGAAATCGGTAACCGAAATATCACCGGAGAAAATATTGAGATTCATTCTTGAACGACCATCTACATCGTTTCTCATTGTCGTATTTGATGCGTTATTGATTCGGTTGATTAATGCTAGATCACGCTCATCACGGCTGCACGGATAGAATGGCAATGTTCCGAATAATACCCAAATATCTTTATTTCGGTAATCGAGAATTTCATTGATCACTTTTCTGTATTCATCCAAACCGATTGTTTCTAAACTTTCAGCAAAATCGCTGGCGTACATCGGATGAATCTCATGACGCTTACATAGCATTTCATTTGCCACTTCATGATGAATTTTCTCCATAAATGGCACTGTGTTACGATTTAGCATTGTTTCGGCGGATACAAACATACCGCCTTTTGACAGTTCTCTTGCGTTGTCAAAAATATTACGATATAAGTTTCCTCTATATTCAACTGACGGCGTTTTTTCCATCATAGCGAATCCTGTTTCAACAAATTCTTTTTCATCACACCAGTTGTGCGATATGTGCATGACATCTAAATAAGGAGCAACCAGCTCATAATGTGACATCGGCAAAGTGAGGTTGGAGTTGATCTGTGTCTTGATCCCCCTGCTTTTCGCATATTTCAATAATGGTAACAGATTATCTTTAATTCCCTTTTTCGTCAATAAAGGTTCCCCGCCTGTAAAGCTCATCGTGCGTAATGTTTCAACTTCATCCAATTTACGGATGATTTCGTCTGCCGGAATGGCCGGTAACTCTTTCGTTAGTAATGTATAGCCTACTGCACAATGCGAGCATCTCATATTACATAAGTTCGTTGTTGTAAACTCAATATTTGATAAAGTTAATTTACCATGTTGATCGATATCAATATATGGTTCCCATTCATCATGCGGTTTAAAAATTGTATTCATTTAAATACTTCCTTTCTGCGAGTACAATTTTCTCATAAAACAGTTGTATTGGAAAGGCTATTGTTTGTAAGGAAACCGTAGAGGGGGTATCACATGGAAATAGCTGCGCGGGATGAATTTCCCGCGCAGCCATTTTTTTAGATTTCGATTATTCCCGGTAATTCCGGAATGTCCGATACAATATCTTCTTCGGATAACCGCAACTCAAACAGGGGGTATTTCTCTTTCAAATTCAGCTGTGCCAGCATTTCACCCGAGTCTGCTACTGCTGGGGCTTCATATGAAAAATCTACCGTCATAATATGATCAATCGTCTGTCGGATGTACGCTTCTTCCTGCTTTTTAATCGGCAGCACTCTTTCCAATAAAAGGGGCTCTATCGCATCTTTCAAAAAGCTTTGTGCTTCCGCCATACAGCTGAATTCCGCCAGTTTATTCGCATACGATATCATTTTGGACTGTTTGCGAATTTGTTGGGCTTCCAGTTCTTTCACCTGATTGCGTATTGTTGTCAGTTGCTTTTTTGTCAGATCGTTCAGACGGATTTGGACTGAATCCAGTTTTTCCAGGATAAATTGTTCGTATTTTTTAATAGACATCAATTTCTGTTCACATTCTGTCCGGATTCTATTCAACGTTTGAATTTGCTCGGACACTATCGACGAAAGTTCACTCTCTTCCAATGGAAATGCAAGCGACATCCCGGTTTGCTTTTTGAATAGCTTTTCCAGTTGCCCATATTCCATCATGTAATCTACATGCAATTTTCGGTAATCACGTACATTTTTTTGATAAAGCGCTGCCTTTTCCTCATACATGTCCACGACGGGATCATGTAGATAGGAATAGCTTTCCAGTGTCTGCAACAGTTGAAAAAGCGTTTGTACTTCTTTGAATACTTTACTGACCGTTTCATATTGTTTTTCAAAGGAAGTAATAAGCGCTTTATCCTGTTGTAATTGAGCGGCATCAATATGAAGATCGACTTGATGCTGTACGATATATTCAAACGCCGATACATACGGTTCTCTTGCCGGAATTGTATTCATTTCCACTCGCATTCGTTCAAGCCATTGTAAAAACCGCTCCGTCGTATGGCGTGTCTTCTTCTGTTTGTTATCAATTAACTGGAACATGAGTTGTGACAGCTGTGTTATTCGGGAATCAATGAGCAGCTGTGTACTATTCGTCTTACGGGCTTCTTGTGCCTGTAAAGCAGAAACTGGTACATCCTCCCCAATATAGTAGCCGTATCGTTCTTTCTCCACTTCAAGAAAGGCTTCCACTTCCCCATCTACCCGATCAATCCCGTTTACAACTAAATGAGCCGTTATCCCCGTCTTGTTCAGTTTTTCGATAAAATTCACTTCTGCTTCTGTTGCAGGTGAACCCGCTTGTAACACCCAGAATACTTCATCACAACGCTGTAATAATGCCGGTGAAAAGTAGGCGGTATTGTTTGCGCCTGTTTCCAGCGCTACCGAGTCGACAATGGTCACTTTCTTTAATAACTCACACGTTATATACACTTCCAAATAATCCAGATGCTTACGAATTATTTGCGCACTTTCTGAATTTGAAATAGTAAATAGCGAGAGGTTGGCAATATCAAATATTACTTCCATACCATTCAGAAAAACAGCTTTTATATATTCCTCATCACCGTATTTCAAAAATGTATTTGTCCTCGTTGGTTCTGAAGGGCGGTCTTCCAGCAGATTTCTGCCGATTAAACTGTTGATTACTGTCGTTTTCCCAACCCGCTCTTTTCCGATAAAGAGGACGATTGGCTGACTGTCCGCATCATCAATGATCCTTTTTAAACGGGTAGTCGTATCTTTTACATAACTATTTTGAGACAGAATACTATGCAAAGGTTTTAGCCGTTCAATTAATTGTTCCAACGGATTTTGTTCATCAAAGTTGTTTAGCTGTTCGCTGAATCGCTCAGTCATACGGGTCACTCCTTTACAAACATTGTTATTCTATTATAAACGCAGTGATTTCAACACGGACAAGTAATTACGAAAAACGAAATAATTGGTTCCTCATACTTAATCGACAAAACGATGACTAGGTATTAACACATGGAAATTATCTTGAGTAAATTAAATTTCATCATAATGTTGCTATTGCTCGACATTGTTTGCATGCTATTATAGTAGAAGAATATTTAAAAGGAGCTACACAATATATGTACAATATCCGTGAGCAATGGTTTGGGAATGTACGCTCAGATGTGCTGGCAGGACTTGTTGTCGCACTGGCCCTCATCCCTGAAGCAATTGCTTTTTCTATTTTAGCCGGTGTAGATCCGATGGTCGGTCTCTATGCCTCATTTGTCATCGCTGTAACAATCAGCTTTGTCGGTGGTCGACCTGCGATGATTTCCGCTGCAACAGGAGCGATGGCACTTGTGATCGTCTCACTTGTAAAAGACCATGGATTGCAGTATTTACTCGCTGCAACAATTTTAACTGGTATCATTCAAATCATATTTGGGATGCTGAAAATTGCACGCCTGATGAAGTTTATTCCGAATGCGGTCATGATCGGCTTTGTTAACTCATTGGCAATTTTGGTATTCATCGCCCAAACACCGCACTTTATCGGCGGCGATATCGTCACATGGGCGTTTCTTTTAGCGACAATTGCTCTTATTTACGCAATTCCTTTTGTCATTAAAGGTATCCCTGCCCCTCTTATTGCCGTCGTAATTTTATCGGCAGTAGCCATTTATTCAGGCTTCAATTTAAATACGGTCGGAGATATGGGCACGATTACACAATCGCTGCCATCATTTTTAATACCAGATATACCGTTTAATTTAGAAACGTTGATGATTATTCTGCCGTATTCACTTGCTTTGGCTGTTGTCGGACTAGTCGAATCATTACTGACCGCTTCTATTTTGGATGATATGACGGCTTCTGAGAGCGATAAAAACAAAGAAGCACGCGGACAAGGAATCGCCAATGTGATTAACGGATTGTTCGGTGGTATGGCCGGCTGTGCAATGATCGGCCAGTCTGTCATTAACGTAAAATCCGGTGCACGCGGCCGACTTTCCACTTTTGTAGCCGGTGTATTTTTAATGTTTTTAATTCTCGTTTTAGGTGATTATGTTGTACAAATTCCTATGCCGGTGCTGGCCGGTGTAATGGTTGTTGTATGTATTACCCAATTTGACTGGCAATCATTCAAATACGCTGTGACAGCACCGAAAAAAGATGTGTTTGTTATGCTTCTGACAATCGCGGTTGTCCTGTATACACATAACTTAGCGTTAGGTGTTGTAGCCGGTATTATTGTCAGTGCGCTGTTTTTCGTCAACGAAATTTCACGGGTAAGTATTTCACAACAAGGGAAAACATACTTTGTCAAAGGGCAACTATTCTTCGCTTCTACGGAAGGCTTTATCGACTATTTCAAATCGGTTCAAAATGATCATTCTTCCATCGAAATCGACTTTTCACAATGTAAAGTGTGGGATGATTCGGCAATCGGTGCTTTAATGAAGGTAAAGGACCAGCTGAAAGCGAAAAATATAGAAATAACCTACTTGAATATTGATGAATCAAGTAAACAGCTGTTGAAGAAGTTAACCGGTACGACATTAATCGATTAGGAGGTGGCGTATGTATCAACATATTTTACTTGCCGCTGATGGTTCGCAAAACTCGATACGTGCTGCAAAAGAAGCTTTAAAAATAGCACTAATACATGCAGAAACATTGGTGACGATCATTTTTATTATTGATATGGAAAAAGCAAAGACGGACGTACTGCATTCAAGTTCCAATGAAAGTCTATACATGGAACGCCGTCGAAAGCTTGTGCCAATCGAGGAACTGTTCAACGAGCATCAAGTTCGCTATAAAGTGGAAATCATTCATGGCTCACCAGGACCTGAAATCATCAAATATGCCAACACACAAAATGTGGATTTGGTTGTAATCGGCAGCCGCGGGTTAAACAGTCTGCAGGAAATGGTATTAGGCAGCGTGTCGCATAAAGTGATGAAGCGCGTTCAATGCCCTGCGATGCTTGTGAAATAAGAATTTAGACAAAACATATTTCGGTAACGAATATGTTTTGTCTTTTTTATATGGTATAACTTATATAAATTAAGTAGAAAAAATACAGGTTTACAGTGTTAGAGGGAATATGAGGTGAGAATAGTGTTTTTCTTAAAACCTAAATTAATAAAAAATGATTTGAAATATATGGCGGAATTATTATCTAAAGATGTTTCACCCGATCAATGGGATCAACATAATTTAACGAAAGCTAATTTGGACTATTCATTGGATAGTGTTCGTCTCGTTAATGAATATGCTGACAGATTAATACAAACAGAATTTGGACAGCAGCTTTTAAAAGAGCATGCTGATAATTTTACAACACGTATTGGTGTTTATTTAGGCGAGGTAATTAAAAATCACAAAGCCGGGAAATATCGCTGGTTTGATTTTAACTCGATAAAAAAAAATACCGTACATTTAAATCACTATGTACTGAGTGTAAAAGATGAATCGGTTCTTTATTCTAAAAAAATGGATACCGTATTATGTCCAATCTATGAAGTGAAGCAATACTTTGAGGGCAATTCCAACTATGATAATTTTATGGCATATGTAGAAGAGGCGATTGAAAACTAGACTTCCTATGGAGGAAATAATTATGACCAATGAGGCATTAACAGTATTAGCCATAATTTCGATGGTGATATGGATTGCTGTATCTAAAGAAGCTGTAAAACCTTTAAATGAGGTTAACCGACGAAAAATGATAGCTTTAACATCCGCAGGAACTTTATCAGCAATTGTAATAACTACTATCCTTTTTCAAAATTTGTTATTTTAACTTGAATGAGTAGATTATAAGGAGGAAATTTTGAAAAAACTACTTTAATTACTTACTATTCCTATCATAGTTTCGTTTGGTTGCAGCAATACCATCGTTGCAGAGTTTGCAATTGTTAAGGAAATCAAAGAGAATTCGATTGTCATTGAAGATTGGGGAGGAGAAACAAAGGAAATAGTTGTTCCTGAAACTAATGATTATACTTTCCAAATAAATAAAGAGTATTTGTTTAATTACGAGGTTAAGAAAAGTAACAAGGTTGTTTTAATTTCAGCGGAATTGAATACTCCTTAAATTTTCTGCTCTACCTTATATCGTACTGAATTTCAATAAAGTTTCGGTCATATTGCATCGGTGCAAAATATAATCCTCAATTTTTACTGCATAATCCTCAATCTGAGCTATAAAATCCTCACTTTCTCTTGCTTAATCCTCAATTCATAGTTGTTAATCCTCACTGGCAAGCAATTAATCCTCAAATCTACTTTTAATCCTCAGTTTTCCTATATAATCCTCAATTCGGGGCAGATCATCCTCAAATGTGCGCTGACGCTTTCCGCGAGCCCAGCTGGAGACTGCCCCATAAAAAAGGTATTACCTTTTGAAACAGTGGCAATTCGCTGTATGGTCATTCACCATACCGACCGCCTGCATATAGGAATAGCAGATCGTGCTGCCGACGAATTTAAAGCCATCTTTTTTCAGTTGCTTGCTCATCCGGTCGCTTATTTCTGTTGTAACGGGGACTTGTCCGAATGATTCCCACGAATTGATCATTGGCTTGCCGTCGACAAATGACCAAATATAGTTTGAAAAGGACCCGTATTGTTTTTGAATGGCCAAGAAGCTTTCCGCATTCGTCACAACACTTTTAATTTTCAACCGATTGCGGATAATGCGTTCGTCATTTCTTAATGCTTCAAGTTTTTCTTCATCATATTGTACTATCTTTTTTGCATCGAACTGATCAAAAGCCGCCAAATAGCCTTCTCTTCTTTTTAAAATAGTCAGCCAGCTTAAGCCTGCCTGCGCCCCTTCCAGACAGAGCATTTCAAACAGCTTCCGGTCATCATAAACGGGTACGCCCCACTCTTCGTCATGATATTTCACATAGATAGGTTCATCCAGCTTCACCCAACTGCAACGATCCATGTCCTCACCTCTTTTAATCCACTGTAATCCAACTCGTTTGCAATCGCAAATAATTTTTGTTATCCTTACCTTACGAACGTCAGGAAGGTGATAATGTGACAAAAGAAAAAATCATTCAGGCCGCCTTGCACAATTTCAGTGAACATGGCTATAGTGGCGGATCGTTGGCTCAAATCGCAGAAGAAGTAGGAATACGGAAGCAATCAATTTATACGTATTTTAAAAGTAAAGATGCCCTTTACTTAACGATTTCGAAACAAGCAATGGAGGCTGAGCTGTTGTTTGCAAAAGAATTTATCGCACAACACCAACAACTTCCTGTCGAGAAAGTATTGCTGCCATTTCTGCAGTCTTTTCAGCAGCGCTTTGAAACTATAGCGGAAACTAAATTTTTCATGCGCTCGATTTTCTTAATGCCCCAGCATCTGGAGCAACAGTTAAGTGAGCAAACGTATATTTATTTGGACGAATTGGAAAGGCTTTTCACGGATTATTTAAAAACACAAACACTTTCCGTTTCGGCGAACGATGCAGCAATCGGTTTTTTGGCATTACTTGATAGCCTGTATGTCGAAATGCTTTATGGTGGCAGTGAACGTTGCGAAAAGCGGCTGCAGGCGGGATGGACAATATTTTACAGAGGAATTAAAAGCTGAGGTGTACACATCATGACAAAATACTGGATACTCGTCCTATTGGCAGGCATCATTGAGATTGTTTGGGCAATGGGACTGAAATATGCAAACACATTGTGGCTGTGGGTCGGTGTTGCCGCATTGATCGTTTTATCGTTTTATATTTTAATCATCGCAACGGAGAAATTGCCGGTTGCTACCGTTTATGCGGTCTTTACCGGGATCGGTACTGCCGGTACGGTCATTGCGGAAACGGTCATTTTCAACGAGCCGTTCAGCTTAACGAAAATCGGCTTTATTGGATTATTATTAATCGGTGTCATTGGACTGAAATTGATTTCAAATGAACCGGAAGAAACGAGGGATGCATAATGGCTTGGGTCTATTTAATTTTTGCCGGAATTTTTGAAGTCGGTGGCGTCATCGGGATGAACAAAGTTGCCCAGAAAAAGTCACTTGGCTCCTATGCGTTTCTAATCGGCTCCTTTATTATTAGTTTTTCGCTCCTTTCAATGGCGATGAAAGAATTGCCGATGGGGGTTGCCTATGCTGTATGGACAGGAATTGGTACGGTTGGCGGTACCCTTGTCGGAATGTTCCTCTATAATGAATCAAAAGACTGGAAACGAATTCTGTTTATTTCGTTTATTATTATTGCGGTTGTCGGATTAAAAATTACGCAGTAGAATAGAGGTACTAGAGGCAATGTGTACATTTTATGAATATTTTCATAGATTGTGCACATTGTTGTTATATTTTGGAGGCCATTATGAGAAATTTATTTCAAGTCGTCCCAATTCCAATCAGTGGGCTGATGCTCGGATTGGTTTCATTGGGAAATTTATTTTTAAGTATGGGCCAAACCGCTTTCGGTCATGTCTGTTTTTTTATAGGAATCTTTTTATTTCTATTAATCATTGGCAAACTAATCTTTGCGTTTTCCAGTATCCTTACAGAAATGCAAAACCCGATCATTGCATCGGTATCCCCTACTTTTACGATGGGAACTTTATCAATAAGCAGCGGGTTGCACTATTACAATGTACATGAGTTCGTTATACATATGATCTGGATTTTGGCTGCGACGACTCAAGTGTTTATTATTTTTTATTTTGTTCGAACATTTATTTGGAAAAAACGGATCGCGATTTCCGATATTTATCCAAGCTGGCTAATCATGTTTGTCGGGACAGCTGTTATGCCACTAACGGCGAGTGATCTTTCAGGGATCTTCACAAAAGCCATCGTCATTTTTGCGGTATGTGCCTTAATTGTTTTAGTGCCGATTCTTATTTTGCGCGGTTTTGTAAGAAAGGATTTACCGGAGCCGACGATCCCAATGCTAACGATTTTAGCCGCGCCCGCTTCGATTAGTTTAGCCGCTTACTTCCAGCAGTTTGAAAGTCGATTCGGTATTGTTTTGATATTATTCATCGTCGCGCAAATCTTGTATCTTTTAGTACTGTCGAAATTACCAGGCGCATTGCAGCTTCCCTTTTATCCGAGCTATGCGGCCTTTACATTCCCATTAGTCATTTCTGCTACAGCAACTAATGGTGTTATTCATTATTTTGAACAAAATGAGTTGTCGACAAGTTGGCTGGAAACGTATTTTTATTTTCAGTTAACATTCTCGGCAATTATTGTATTTTACGTTTTAATCCGCTATATCAATTACTTATCTATACAAGTGCGACAACAGCGCAGAGTCATTCGAAAAGAAAAAGAGGCAATTTCATAATTGTTCCGCAATAGCGAAACATTCCCCCTTTATGCACCGTATACTATATAAAGGGGGGATTTTTTTGAAAAGAATTATTTTTGCACTATTATTTATTCTAATTATACTCGTGTTAATTTTCTACTGGCTCGACCATGAAATGAATGCTGTGTTAAAAAATGAGGCAGATGGTTCAAATGAATATGTTGTCATTTTAGGAGCAAAAGTGAAACCAGGCGGCATCCCTTCCCTGTCATTAAAAAACCGTTTAGATGCGGCAGTGGATTATTTGAAAAAATATCCCACTGTAAAAGCGATTGTTACAGGTGGCCAGGGTGCTGATGAGGATCGAACGGAAGCGTCGGTCATGGCAGACTATCTAGTCAAACATGGGATTGCTGAAAATAGAATCTTACTGGAAGATCAGTCTACAACGACTTATGAAAATCTGTTATTCGCAAAAAAACTATTGCCCGATACTACCGCGAGCATCACGATTATTTCAAATGATTTTCACTTGAAACGTGCAACAATCCTCGCCCGAAAGCTCGGTTTAAAGGCGGATGTCGTAGCAGCCCCTACCCCGAAAGTCATCAATACAAAATCCCGTATTCGCGAACGTCTTGCGATCATTAAAGCCTATACGAGAGGCCAATAATTTTACATTTCGGGTCCAATTCGTTATCGTAAACTGTAACGAACAGTTGAGGTGAATTTCAATGAAACTTAGTATATTAGATCAAGTACCCATTTCAAAAGGCATGACATCAACCGAAGCACTAGCTAATGCAGTGAAGCTTGCGCAACTTGGTGATGAGCAAGGTTATGAACGAATCTGGTTTGCAGAACACCATAACACGACTTCCCTTGCCAGCTCTGCGCCTGAAGTAACAGCTGCTTATATAGCTGCGAAAACAGAACGCATCCGTGTCGGAACGGGCGGCATTATGATGATGCATTATTCTCCATTTAAAGTGGCAGAAGTATTTAAAACATTGGCAGCACTGGCACCAGGACGTATTGATTTCGGTGCAGGCCGTGCTCCTGGCGGGGATATGCCGGCAATGACCGCACTTGCCAGTGGACGCAGACCGGATCTGACAGAACAATATGATAAACTTGAAGTCATTTTACGTTTAATGAATGAACAGCGTACTGGTGAAGCTGTTTATGATAATGTCGTAGCAGTTCCATTTAAAGTTCAGCTGCCGCAAAGCTGGCTGCTTGGATCAAGCGGACAAAGCGCGAAAAAAGCCGGTGAAGCCGGAGTTGGCTATTCATTTGCCCAGTTCTTCAATGGACAAATGTCAAAAGGAATTTTTGATGCGTACCGTAACAGTTTCCAGCCATCATACTATATGGAACAACCGCAAATTATTACAACTTATGCTATCAGTGTAGCTGAGACGGCGGAAGAAGCGGAATACTTATCGATGCCGATGCAAATTACCCGTCTGAACTTAATGCGCGGTAAGCTCCTAAGCGTACTTTCTCCTGAAGAAGCAAATGACTATCCGCTAACTGAGATGGATAAAATGATTTTGGAACAAAACCGTCCGCTAATGCTTATCGGTTCTGCTGAGGATGTTGCGAATCAGATTCGAGAAGAACAGGCATATTATGGCTTTGATGAAGCAATGATCAACTGTAACTTATATACGATCGATCAACGACTGAACAGCTACCGTCTTTTAATGGAACAGTTTAATAAATAATAATAATTTAATAAGGTAGTGCCATTTGAATTTCAAGTGGCACTACCTTTTTCTTTTACATATAGTCCGTTGGTATTGCAGTCTAAGAACAACAATGACAAGCAACTAAAAAGCAGTCCAAACTTTACTTGCCGTAAAATTTGAACTGCCGTAATTTATATGTTTTTCAATTCAAACTGTTTACACTGTAGCTGTCGTCGTAACAGGTTGCGGGGCGATTTTTGCTACGATGACGCTGTTTACCGCATTAATATAAGCCATTGCAGAAGCTTTTAAAATATCAGTATCTGCTGCTTTTGCGATATAGTTTTCCCCGCCGTATTCGATAATGATTTTAACTTTCCCTAATGCTTCTTGGCCGCGTGATACGGAGCTGATATTGTACTCGACAAGCTTTACCTTGATTCCAGTAACATCCGCAATAGCTGAGTAAAGGGCATCGATCGGGCCGGAGCCGACCGCACTTGATTTGAAAACATCTTCTCCGCGGCGGATTTTTACGCTGGCAGACGGGAAGGCAGCGTTTGAAATAATCTGTAAGTCTTCAATATCATAAAACTGATCAGAGTAGGATTCTTTATTCGGATTATTCTTTTCTGTTTTTTCATAGTAGTTTTCTACGATGACATATAAATCATGATTGTAAACTTCTTTTTTTGAATCAGCCAGTTTTAGGAAGCTTTCAAAAATCCCTTCAAACTCTTCTTCCGCAAAATCATCAAAGCCTAATTTAGACAGTGCATTTTTTACTGCATGACGACCAGAACGTGCTGTTAATACAAGTTCCATATCATCAAGGCCTACATCTTCCGGATGAACGATTTCGTAAGCATCACGTGATTTCAGTAAGCCATCCTGGTGAATACCTGATGAATGGGCGAAAGCATTGTCCCCTGTAATCGCTTTGTTTACTTGGACATCCAGTCCCATAAAGCTCGACACTAAGCGAGAAGTATTCATTATTTCCTTTGTATTAATATCTGTGAACACATCGTAAACGTCACCACGTGTTTTAATCGCCATAACCACTTCTTCTAATGCCGCGTTTCCGGCACGTTCGCCAATACCGTTCATTGTCACTTCTACTTTATCTGCACCGTTTTTGATCGCTGCTAATGTATTGGCAGTAGCCATCCCTAAATCGTTGTGGCAGTGAACTGAAAGCAGCACAGAATCATCCAGGTTTTTCATTCGGTCGTTCAGCTTGGCAATCATTTCACCCCACTGTTCCGGCTCTGCGTACCCGACTGTATCCGGTACGTTGATCATCGTAGCCCCAGCCTTCATAACCGCTTCAATCGTTTTCCAAAGGTATTCAAAATCAGAGCGGGATGCATCCTCTGTTGAATATTGTACTTGCGGCAGTAACGTTTTCGCATATTTCACTGCGTCTACTCCGATTTGCAGAATTTGATCCTTCGATTTACTAAACTTTTTCTCCACATGAATATCGGATGTCCCTAGAACCATATGAATCATCGGATTATTTGCATATTTGACTGCATTATAAACAGAATCAATGTCATCTTTTACAGCACGAGCAAGTGCCGTAATCATCATATTCGAATTATGGCCGACCTTTTGCGCCACAGCTTTTACCGCATCAAAATCACCTTGTGAAGACGCTGGGAATCCGGCTTCAATAATATCAACACCAAGCTTTTTTAACTGCTGGGCAATTTCCACTTTTTCATATAAATTCAGTTTAGCCCCAGGCACTTGCTCACCATCACGTAATGTTGTATCAAAAACCCAAATTTTTCTGCTCATTTTCATTTCCCCTTTTCTTCTCAAATTGATTTTTAAACAGTAAATAAAAATAAAAAAACTCGCCTCTATGAAAAATTCCATAGAGACGAGGTTAAACTCGCGGTACCACTCTAAATTGAATGTCCATTGCTGAAACATTCCACTTAACGACAAATCATTTGCCAGTCTTTTAACGGAGACTTCCGACTTCCCTACTCTAATTTCAGGTCGTAGCTCATGGACGAGTTCAACAGTTGTATCTGCCAGTTTGCACCACCCACTGGCTCTCTAAAAGTATACAAGCTATTTACTGCTTCCAATCATTGCCTAGATATTACCTTGAAATGAAGTTTACCGGCAATGAAATAAAATGTCAACCCTTATTATCAGAAAATTTAAAAATTACACACTAATTTATTGGCATCACGATTCGGCTTTGCGCTCGCACAACTAACTTCATTTAGCGCACTGAAGAAAGTTAAATTTTATCACCATTGAAAATTGAATTTTTAACAATTGCATAATCTACATTACGAATCGCCGATAGCGTTTTGCCGCCAGCATATGAGATTGATGACTGTAGATCTTGTTCCATTTCAGTTAACGTATCGAAAATCGAACCTTTTGAGTCAACGTACATTTTTTTGCCTTCTACGTTTTTGCGCTCACCTTTTTGGAATTCTGATGCAGAACCAAAGTATTCTTTCACTTGTTTGCCATCAATTTCCACTGTTTGGCCTGGTGATTCTTCATGTCCTGCAAATAGTGACCCGATCATCACCATTGATGCACCGAAGCGCACTGATTTTGCAATGTCGCCATGTGTACGAATACCGCCGTCCGCGATAATCGGTTTTGAAGCCGCTTTTGCACACCAGCGAAGTGCTGCTAACTGCCAGCCACCTGTACCAAAGCCAGTTTTAATTTTCGTAATACATACTTTACCTGGACCAATCCCAACTTTTGTCGCATCAGCTCCAGCATTTTCAAGGTCACGTACTGCTTCTGGTGTACCGACATTTCCTGCAATCACAAAGCTGTTTGGTAAATGTTTTTTAATATGGCCGATCATTTCGATGACTTGGTTTGAATGACCATGTGCGATATCGATCGTAATATAGTCCGGTACAAGCTGAGCATCTTTCAGTTCTTCGATAAATGTATATTCCTCATCTTTTACACCAACAGAAATCGATGCAATGTAGCCTTTACTTTGCATATCGCGAATAAATTGCGCACGCTTTTCAGGCTGGAAACGGTGCATAATATAGAAATAGCCTTGTGCAGCTAATTTTTCTGCTAATTGCTCATCAATAATTGTTTGCATATTTGCCGGAACTACCGGAAGTTTAAATGTATGATTTCCCAAAGTAACGGTTGCATCGCATTCTGTACGACTTTTCACTATGCACTTTGCAGGGATTAATTGAATATCTTCATAATCAAAAACTGTATCTATCATTTCACTACACTCCTAAATACGAACATTTTTCGTCTTTTTTATAATAATCATTCGACATCTGTTACTTTACAAAACAATGAAAACGTTGTCAACCATAAAACGAATAATTTATATAAATTTAATATAAACGTTCGGTTTTTTAAGAGATTTCATTAAAATCCTCCGTTGTAAACCCCTTAAATTTTAATTATGCCCTTATTTCTAAATAACTATTGTCCACTGTCTCGTCACAATGTTTTAATAGGAGTATAGAAAAGGAGTCGATGAATTGATGTTAGAGAAATGGTTGAACGTTCAGAAATAATATTGAGCTGAAAAAAGGCTCAATAATCAATCATTATTGGAGCTGAAAACATTGGAACATTTATTAAAATGCATGAAAATGATCGGAGACGATACAATCCAACGTACACAATTAACACATCGTATTGAACTGGTAAAATCCTTTCAACTAAAAAAAGGCATGAAGGTACTGGAAATCGGGTGCGGTCAGGGTGATACTACAGTAGTACTGGCGGATGCCGTCGGAGAAACAGGACATATTGTTGCAATCGATATCGCATCTCCTGAATACGGTGCACCAATCACATTAGGCGAAGCAGCGGAAACTATTTCACAATCCCATTTAGGACAGCGAATCGACTTCCACTTTGAAACGGACTTTTTGCAAATGCCGTTCGGCGAAAAATTTGATATCGTCGTTCTATCCCATTGCTCATGGTATTTCGAAAGTATCGAACTGTTAAAGAATTATTTGCAAAAAATTAAGCAAGTCGCAGAACGGATCTGTTTTGCTGAGTGGGACATCGATTATACATTGGAGTCCCAGCGTGCCCATTTTTGCGCAGCCAATATTGCGTTGCTTTATACAGCTTTTACAGAAAATGATGGGAATATCCAGAATCTCTTTCATAAAACGCAAATAAAGGAACTTATGCATAGTGAAGGCTTTTCAATCAATTTTGAACAAACCGTCGATGCCAGCTATTTGCAGGACGGGCTTTGGGAAATCGACTACAGCAATTATTTGCTAAATGAATTCCCGGAGGTTCCGACAAAAATTCAGTCATTGATTCATAGTTATGCCTATTTAATGAATGAGCAATCAAAGCCTCCCCTTTCGCTGAATAGTTTTGTACTGTGTGCTGATTTGTAAAATTAATTAAATTAAAACTCAAAAAACAGTTTTCCTTTGATAATAGGAAAACTGTTTTTTCAATGCTATAGATCTTAAGCAAAAAATTTAAAAATAAATTTTTATAAAATCGTCATACCACCATCAAAAGGCGCATTTTCTTCGTTAACTAGCGCATTAATTGCATCATGTTCCGAATTTCCACGATGTAATTGATAAACATACTGTTTCAACTCAGTATTACCACGATTGGTTGTATTAAATTTTATATTTAATATATTCTCTGTCACTTCAAGCTCAACTGAAACTTCTTCTGTTGAGTGGAAAACAATGTAGGTGTTCTTTTCTCCACTAGTAATCATTTGCAGGGTAGAACCAGAGTTGATGACATCTTGTACTTTGCTAGGAACACTTTCCAATTCACTAATGCTCAACTGTGAAGAATTACAAGCTGCTAAAATGATGATAGCAACTAACATTAAAGAAGATAACCTTTTCAAATACTTTCCCTCGTTTCTTAGTAAACTCCAATTAATTTAACCATCTGGCTGCAAGAGCGCGCTAAATCTCATAAAAGCAACATGCAACAATAAGTAATTATTTCTTAAGCTTTCGTTCTATTAGGATAGGTGCAATATTGAGAAAGATCGAAACAATCGTCAAAAACTATAATGCCCTTTCCATAGTGGGTACTACATCTTCTAACGCTGCCAAATCTTTCACTTCCACCCAATCCGCTACAAGACTGTATTCTGCACAAAGTGTTAATGCTGTAAATGATAACCCTATTGCCATCGCAAGTTTGTAATCTTTACCTGTCATAAACATATACAGATTTATAAAAGTTGCTACTATTGCAATAATTCCTATTGCTAACCACATCATGATGCCTCCGTCACTCAGGATAGTTATTATCTCTCCAATTTAACATTACTATGGTTCGCTAATTCCCATGGCTAATAATAAAAGAAATGCAAAAGCTAAAACGGCCAGATTTGCGATGATCCCCATCAGCCCGATTAATAATTTGCTCATGCGTAATTTCGAAATCCATGACGATAATCCAGCAGTTATAAGACCAAAAAATGATAAAATGGTTAAGACTATAATGGTACGGTAAATATCAGTTTCCGGTCCTCGTACAGAAAAGAAATAAATAATACTTACGATTACAGGTAAAAGAGAGACAACCCCTAGAATTAACCCAACTTTTCCTTTATTCAAGTAAATTCCCCCTACTATGGCTAGATCTGTTTGTTAAACAATTTCACGAAGACTATTATTTTTAAATTTTTAAATATATAATGCTGCGTTATTGTACGTTTAACTAAAATGCATACTCATGACACCACGTGGCAAACTAACATCATGGAGGTGTATATAGTGAGTAATAACAATAAAAGCACTCGCAGCACTAGTGATGAGCAAGCAGTACGAAAGAATTTATCAAAGGAGCTTGATCACGAACTTGCCAACGAACCTTTGACAGCTGCAGAGAGACTGAACAATAAGAAAACGAAGAAGCGCCAATAACAGCATAACAGCATGCCCCCATCTAAAATAAGTTGGGGGCAAATTGATGTTTACAATAAAAAAGTAATAATACACACGTCATTCGCCACGACTTACATCTATACTATCCCTCTTCTTTATATCACAAAAATATTTCCAAAGATGGTATGTAGACCAAAATAATGTCGGAAAAATAAGAATTGAAAGTGTTGAAACATACGATTTTTCAAGAACATTCTTAGGGGTAAAATAAACGTATAAGACCATAGTGATTAGGAATGGCATCAATAGGATCCAGTAACGTTTGTCTTTAAAAGTATTAAAACTCCCCATATTCCCCCTCCTTCCTCAACATGTGATGATTCAATTAACCTGCCCGTTAGGTTTAACATTAGGTATCTCTTATAATTTCTCATCTTGCGTTTACCAAAATAATACCATATTTTTTGTAGAATTCCTTTAGATACCAGATGTTTCAATGAAAAGGATGCTATTCTCCCCATTCTTTTCCTGTCCAGATTACGGTTCTTTTCGCAAACTTTAAATCTTAACTACAACTACCTTTCACCAGTTCCGGTACTATGCTTGTTCATTGAAGAACATGCACTCCCTTAATTTATCCATATATACAGTTGAAATGTATAGTTCGACTGTATATAATGACATTAAGTTTAACTGTATATATGTTTGCAAGGAGCGCTGTAATGAAAAGACATAAGCTATTACCATTAACAGAAACAATGCACTATATATTACTTGCGTTGAGAAGTCCATTGCATGGATACGCAATTATGCAAGAAGTCGAAACGATGAGTAATGGAGAAGTACGGATCGCTGCCGGTACTCTGTATGGTGCAATTGAAAATTTATTGAAGTACAACTGGATTATTCTCGTTCCTTCAGACGACCCGCGAAGAAAAGTTTATCGTATTACAGATGAAGGCTTAGAGATTTTAGAAATTGAAAAAAGACGTTTCATGCATATTCTTTCACTTTACGAGGGAGGGTTCAATGATGAGAAGGCTTAAATTATTTTCGAATGCCCAAAAAGAAGAACAGTGGTTAAACAGGATGCTTCAAAAAGGCTGGCAATTAAAACGTGTAAATGCCTTTAAACTATACACATTTGAGAAAACATCAAACAAAGAACAAATTTTACGATTAGATTGCCAATCATTCGCATCTGAACAAAAATTTCAGAATTACAAAACATTTTTTGAGGACTTTGGCTGGGTGCATGTAGGAGGCTCACGGTTCTCGACTTTACAGTATTGGTTAAACCCAACAAATAAAGACGATTCCCTCTCTTCCGATCATTCCTCAATAAAGTATTATTTTCAGCGTCTTAGCAAAATCTACGGTGCATACGCATGTTTCGCCCTTTTTATTACATTTTGCGTATTCCAAAATTCAGCGCAATTTATCAATCTTAAAGATGCTTATTATACACCAGGGTTGTGGGATAAAAATGGCTTTGACTTCTGGAGTGCCTTCTTTTTCGAGACACCGTTCGCCATTACAAGATTCGGCTCGCCATGGCTAATGCTAATTTTCGGCTTAGTTTCTTTAAATATGTACTTTAAATACAAAAAGGAAATCGCTAAATCGATTGGATAGGACATTAGAAAATGTTTCATTGTAGCTACTAACTGCAAAACGATGTAAAGAGGAAATCCAACGCGTGGGCTTCCTCTAACTTTTTATACTTGATTCACAAAAACAGTTATATAACTATCCTTTTTGCCAATGATCGACCATTTCATCATAATATGTATCTGTCCAATGGTAAGGTTGCAGTTCCTCTAATGTTTTAAAAATAATGGCTTCAGTATCATTTGAAATCGCGCATTGTACTTGAGGTCCCCAGTAAAACAAGCGTTCTTGACAGATTCCACACGGCGAAAGTACTTTTAACGGTGAATATTCATCTTCCCGTGCAAAACAAATACTATGTGTTACTTTTTTATTGAATTTGTGTACTTCTAAAATAGCGCCCGTTTCCATACAAAGAGCTGTTGCATCATTAATCACTTCCGGTGCCACACTTGTATAAATCGTACCGTCTTATACACGAACGGCTGCTGCACCACCCCAACCTTTCGGGTATCTTACTTCCACTAAATTTCTAACAGCATTATATAATTCTATCTCGATCACTTTTCCCACACCCCTAAAATAAATTCAGTATCTTCAACATTATTTTAGCAAAGATTTAACATCCTTTTTGGTCCTTTTTCACAAAAAGATTAGCTACTCTTTCTTTTGAAGAGCTTAGACTTCAAGTAATGCAAGTTCGTGTATGATTGGATGTAACGGATGGTTTAAGGTTAAGCTGATTTACTTTAGGAAAAACAATAACAGAGCGTACATCTTTATAGATTAACGCTCTGTAAGTTTAAGTACTTTTTCAATAACCTTCATTCATTTCGCAAAATTATTTTACAGCTTTCCAAATTGTCCATCGATCTCTTTCCACTATATTTTCTTCATTCGTAATGGCTTTATCTATATAAGTAATCAATGCACTTAATTCGTCATCATCTAATTCGTGCAAAATACTTCTTCCTGTTCTCTCAGCCAAGTCGTTTAATAATTCCTCTTTATTTTTATGAACTTTTCTTGTTTCCCAAAGCTTAACTTCTTGAATCTCTTTAAACCCAACATCCGAAAGTGTTTTTAATACAAATCCGCTATCGTATCTGCGCTTTGTCTCTTTCTCGATCAATTGTGGAAATCGCTCAAAGAAATATCCTCTAATATGATGTTCACTCCCTTTTAATAAGCAGTCTTCAGGTGTACGATCTTGAACAATATAGATTCCTTTGTTTTCTAATAGTCGATAGGTCTCTTCAAAACAGTTCTGCAAATCATTGATATAGTGTATTAACGCTCTTTCAAGAATTAGATTGTAATCATTACTTTCTAAGCCTGTATTCAGCGCATTACCTTGCTTAAATGATATATTCGGATATTCTTTGCAGTTCTCCTTCGCACCTTTAAGTATTTCTTCGGAAAAATCAACCCCTGTGACAGAAGCTACTCCCATTTCAGCTAATGCCTTTGAATAAATACCCCCACCACATCCTATATCCAACGCCTTAGAGGTATTATCCAACTGTACCAAATCCGTTATTACATCAACCCACGAATCATCAGCATTTCGAGTTGTATAAGTATTACGGCTTTTTTCATTATGAAAATCAATCCCCATAGTAGATCCTCCCCGTACTAACCTAAATTTACTTAATTTTATAATGTACGTTTTTTCAATAACCGAATTAATAGAAAATATTCTTATTTTTTTATCAATTTCTGATATTTACTATGTCCATCCGTAACACCAATAAATTCAAATCCATTGCATTTATAAAAATTATTTAATTTAACATTAGCCGCAACACAATCTAACTTAAGTAATTCTTTATCGCTCACATATTCTTGTATCCAAATCAAAATACTTTTACCAATACCTTTTTTCATATAAGCAGGAATTATTGCAAGTCTATGCAAATAAAGTGATGTTAAAGTATTGTCACTCCCCCATAATTGTCTATCCCATTCACTTTGTTTAGATGATAATGAAAAAGTTGCGATTATCTCCTTATCCTTCAATACGATGTATGTTTCTTGATTTACTATAGCTTGCTTGATCTCTTCATCATCACCCCCATCCAATAAATACTGCCATTGATTTATTTCATGCTCCTTCATCCATTGAGCTAACTGCTTTAACATTTTTATTATTACGCTACTATCTTCAATTGCTGCAATTTTGACTTCGAAACCCTCACCGTTAACCATGCCTTTTTTAACTCCTCACAAATAATTTTTTTGACAATATTAAATTCTACAAAACACTACTATTAACCTGCTATACCGGTCTCCTCAACGTAATACTTCGCTAGGTTTGTTCCAAAACCCGTATACAGGATTAATTACTCTTATTTAATAATTCACTTGAAAATGTTAAAATTGAATTATAAGAAAGGAGAAGTGGTCCTTGAATAAAAATAAATTTAATATGGCTATTGCAATAGTTGGATGCACTCTTATTCTAACTATTGGCGGTGTACTGTTTAACCAAATTTATAAGAATCATCAGGCAAATGAGCTTATTATTGAGAAGTGCTTTGAAAACTTCGATAAAGTAGATGAAGTGGTAATAAAGAAGGATGGATTTTGGTCTCCGGTTATTTGCGTAAAAAAATAGCATAAAAAGAAATTATTTAAAATCTTTTTATGCAATCCATTACATATTTTCTAATTGGTCTTTAAATAGTGGAAAACGCTGTTTGCTACTGTTTCCTTTTTCGCTCTAAAAATATCGGTGCTATATTTAGTAATATAGAAACAATTGTTAAAAACCATAGCACCTTTTCAAAATTGGGCACTTCCCATAAAGCTGGCCAATTTTCGTTTTTTACCCACTCGGAAACTAGACTGTATTCTGCACAAAGGGTCAACGCTGTAAATGATAACCCCATTGCCATCGCAAGTTTGTAATCTTTACCTTTTATAAACCTATACAGATTTATAAAAGTTGCTACGATTGCAATAAGGCCAATTAATAACCACATCGTGATGCCTCCAAACCATTATACTTCCATTTCTAGTATAGACATAAATTGTAAGTGTATGGTTCCCTTTTATTCCTTAATTAATATCCTGTTAATTGAAAGAGTTAGAAAACAATAGATGTGGATATGATTATAAATAAAGTTAAACAAGCACTCCAAACACAGCCCAATATTTTTTGATTATGTATATTTTTCCCTTGATATAATTTTTCTAATAGCTGAACCAAATTAATAAACCATAAAATCGAGAATAATAAAGCCCCTACAAGAAAAAAATTTCCACATTAACACCATCCTTTACGATAGAATAACTTAGCGCTTATCCTGAAAAAAATCTCATATTTGAATCGACTTTTCGACAATTTTACCATCATCATTCTTTTGCCTCAAGATGATTAACTATGCCTGTTTTTGAATAACAAAGACTCCGTAATTAAAAGAACTCATATAACCCATTTACAAAATATTTGTACTCATTATCATCAATGATTTTGTCCCCATACCCTTCAAAGAATATTTGTTTATCTATTTCATCCTCAAAGGCATTGGGTTTAGGGCGAATAGCTAATGCTACGTCATATCTTGGGTCTCCGTATGCACCCCCACCCCAGTCTATTACGCCTGTAATTATTCCGTTCTTGACTAAAACATTATCGATCGTAAAATCTCCGTGTATGAATGTTTGAGGGTATTCTTTCGGTTTAAAAGATTTAATTTTTCCCAATAATTCTCCAGTACCATCCACATGATATTTTTTAAAATTAAGTTCTGCCTGGCATAGCTTCTCATCTAGCCAAGGATGTTCACTTATTAGTTCAGAAGGACAAGGTGTGGAATGAATTTGCCGCAAAATATTACCAAAGTTATATATTATTTCGTGTCGTTTTCCCTTACTTTTTTCGTTATATAAAGTGGCTCTAACAGTTTCCCCTTCTAGAAACTCAATAAGAGCCCAAGATTCCTTTTCGGATACTTGTTCAACGAAACTCTTCACCTTTGGGATAGGTAATTTTGTTTTTTGAGTCAAACAGTTAAGTACTGTCACCTCTCGATTTAGTAAAGCACAATTTAACTCTCCCATTGTCCTCTTGAGTGCATAGATCTCTTGATTATTTTCAATTAAACCAACATTGGAACTATGTCCTTGTCGAGGGAAACTTATGGAATTAATCTTGTTAAGGTATTCCTGTATTTCTCTTGGAATCTCTTCAATTCGAATTGGCAGCAATAGTACACCTCCTCTAGTAATCTCTTAAAAGCCGATTTCCACCCACTTGACCTTAAATGAAAAATACGCATTTCTTATTAAAAAATGCGCTCAATAATTGTAGATATACTTTAGTTTAAAGAAGATTTAACTTTCCTTTTATATGTTGAATAATTTCATCGATACTATTTTTTTCAGTATCTATATACTCTCCAAAATCGTATTGATTGTAGGCAGCTAAACATTTATCGGTTTGTTGAAAACACCAGTTGCCTTCTTCCTCTCCACGTTCTCTTAACCTTTCGTATATTGTCTCTTTACTTGCATTGAGACAAAAATGATAGGTTTTTTCTTCAATACTTTTAAACCCTTTGTAAATATAGTGAAAGTATTCTATTTTCCTGATCGTCATTGGCACGATTAAATTGATTTCATATTTAGTAATCAACTTCTTTCCCATATCAACCGTTAACTCTTTCCATAAATCTAAATCTTGAAAGTCTCCTGTAGCGGATTCTGTCCTTTTTATATCATTCGGAATAACATTTCTTAACAGATAGCCTATTTCTTCAGGATCATATATCATACTATTTTCAATTTCGTTCAGGAGCCTATTTGCAATTGTAGTTTTGCCTACACCAAAGGCTCCATTTATCATTATAATCAAAATACCATCTCTCCTGTTGTCCAATTAACCTTCGACAAGACTATCCAATGCTTCTTGTATTTCTTTTTCGAAGAGTACATTATCTGGATTTAAATTTCCCCCATGTAAATAAAATATTAAGATATTTTGTTTTTCAAATTGACTGTACGAAACTAAATTCATAGAAGCCGTCTTTTCAACAAATACTCTCTTACCATTCTCACGATCAGCTGCTGTGTCGAATTCATAAATAAAAACCAACTTTTCTTTTAACTGATATGCCCCTGGCTTCACCCCTTTTAATTTAGAACCAAATATGTCTTCTTCTTCTTCTTCTGGGGTATGTATTTCAACTAAATTCATTTTATTTCTTTGAAACGCCTCTACTACTTCTGCTTCAACAATATAAGCACTACTAGTTGCAGATTGACACGCTGCTAAGAAGAACACTAAACATAAACTTTTTATTTTCTTCAGTTCATTCACCCACCCTAAACCGATTGTAGGTCGCTTCTATAAACACGCAATTTAATCTGGAGTTATACTTTTTTAAAAGTGCATACAATAAAATCCTCAAGACCAAATTCATCGTGATTTAAATTATTGTGCTGCATATCACGTATCTCAATTTCTTGGAATTCCGAAAAAAGGATCTGTAACTTTTCTTTGGAATATCCCAAACCACCGTATAAAGTTCGATCCATATAATATTGTTTATCGGATAGCGATGACCCACCGTACTTTCCATTTTCTTTAAATGCACTAATTGAAAAATAACCATCATTCTTTAAATATTTGTTGATAAATTGAATGTAAGAAACTCTTCGATGTGGTGATAGGTGATGAAAACAACCGGAATCATATATGTAATCAAACTCTTGTAATTCCAGATTTAAATTAAAGATATTCTCACAAACAAATTGAATGTTTACATTATTGACCTCTGCTTGCTCTTTTGCCCAATCAATTGCTCGTTGTGATAAATCTACAGCGGTTACAGTACAACCTTTTTGAGCTAGATAAATAGCGTTTCGCCCATTCCCACAGCCAATTTCAAGTACCTTACGAGGCTTAATAATTTGTCTTTCCATATATTTAACCAAATGTTCGTCAGGTTTATCACAAAAAAATGGGACATTTTTTTCTTTATCTTTATAGAATGTATTCCAAAATTCTGTTGGCTCTCTTAACAAAGAATCTAGTAATTCATATAAATCCTCATTATTTTTAACTAACATCTAACCCCTCCTTATTTAATATTAATTGTAATATAAAGGAATTAATTCGTTATTACATTATATTTAAATTACCATTAAATTTCTTAATCTATTGTTGGGGAAAGTTCCTAAATCATTGTATTAAATGGGCCTAGTATTCCTCTAAAATGAATAAAACGGTTAGGAGATAGTAACACAATTTAGTAATGGATAAAAAATGCTTATAAAGCAATTAAAGAATGTTTAATTTAGGGGATAAAAATAATATTATTACATACATTACAAATATTACATAAATGAATCATTCCTAAACCTTTGTATGATTACTTTCCTTGAAGGTATGGTCTGCTCACTTTCGCGCTGTTTCGTATGTAAGCCAGCCATTTGTAAATGTAAGATTACTTTTTCGGTATTAAAAAAGATAAAGGGTACTCGCGTAGTAGAATTACTTTGATAATTTTTGTAAAATAAGTATATAACAAATGTATAAAGGAGTTGAATGAATAAATGAAAAAAATAATAGTTCCATTATTAGTTTATTTAATTGTTTGTATAATCGCTGTTATGCTACCTGCTTCTGATGGATACAATACGATAGGTTGGAAATTGCTAATCGGCCAAATATACGCAATTCCCGTTTTAATCATTGCCTTTTTAATCTCTTTCTTTCTGCATAGGAGACTTTCACATTAATATGAAAAATAAATGAACAGTGAATTGCTGTTCATTTTTTGATGCATCGCTACATTTTTATTTCAATGCAGTTTCTTGTTTCTTTGTTACGTGTACATGCCTAATACTTTTCCCTTTCCCCCTATATTCTTATATAAAGAAATGTGCGAATAAAAATCCAATTGGGATAGTTATCCAAAGTAATAGGTTATTAAATATAATTTTAAAATTAGAAGTATTTTCTAACTTTGATTTAGCGAATATATTCCATATCAATAGTGCTCCAATTGCCCACATAAGTAAGATTAAAAAGAATTCTGGTGTTTACCTATAACTAATGAACCTTTTATTTTATCTAACATCTTCAACAACTCCTACTACCATTTATATAATTAATGAATTCACTTAATTTTATAAAAATATACGATGATTTGTATATTAGATGCTACCAAAACGTCGTTTGTTAACTTAACTTAACAGATTGTTATAAAACAATATGGCCCTATAATTGAATAAGGCATTTTTCTATTTAAGAAGGTACTGCACCCGATTGATAAAGGTCGATATTCAACTAATACCCCCATTAAGATAAATATGTACGTTGTTCTTGAGGGAATAGAGACGAAGGAAGAATTTCAAATTGCTAAAGAAATGGGAGTACCTTACTTACAGGGTTATTATATATTGAAACCTCATCGACTATAACTTCTTCAAAAACAGAATTAAGTGACATTCAAAAGAAAGAAGGACGTGGGTAAATTGTTGAAGTGGTTTAAGATTAAAGACTTTTATCAGATTGATTAATACATTTCTTGTAATCAGTATCCTTCCTGGGGCTATGGAAATTTACTTTTAATTAATTGCTTCTTCTTTACTTTAAAATGGTAGTTCACTGTAAAACGATGGCCTACCTTCGTTTAAAACCGTTATGAAAAGGTAGGAGCAGGGAATTCATCAATTCTCATACGAAGTAAACTATATGGTTTTTTCCTGAGGTCTCTTCCATAATGAAATCTTGCCTGCCGGTGTAATTGGTTCACAATGACATATAAATACTGATCGGGGCCAATCGAAAAAGTATCCGGCCATAAAATTCTAGGGTCATGTGCGATAGTTTCCATTTCACCATTCGGTAATAATTTCCGGATACTATTATTTTCATAATCTCCCGCATAAACTGTTCCTTTTTCACTGGTGATCATTCCGTCAGACGCACCTTTTTCGCCCCAATACTGTACATATTGGGATAAATTCATGTCCAGTATACTTCTGTCTCTTAGTGCTTCTGTTGAGATCGAGAACAATTGACGGCTAGTTAGTGGAGCATAAAATAACACCTTTCCATCAGGAGAAATCGCTAAACTATCGGAAGCCAATCTAAAGGGGAAAGTAGTGCCGTCCGGATTTCGATTCATCAATATTTCACCTTCTACTTTTGGTAAAAAATAGGGATCAGGAGAAGTTGATATTGCCCCATTTAACCTTCTAAACGCATTCCCATTATCTAAATCTAGAACGATAATAGCCCCTGGCCCTCTTGAAGAAGAATCCGTTATATAGGCATACCCTCCTCTTCCAACTCGAAAATCCAAACGAACATCATTCAGGTAAGTTGTTGGTAAGACAACATCCTCTGTAAAAAGATATATTCTCTTTATTGTATTCGTACTTAAATCAACAGCTACTAATTTTGCCCCCCCTAGAATAGGTTCAGAAAAATTGGGTGCCCCTGTATCTAGTACCCAAAGTGTCCCTCTTCCATCAGCAACTATACTTTGGACACTTACGAAAGACATTGCACTATTACCTGTATTATTCATATTGGTTTCTAAATTGGGATAGGGCATCAATACGCCGTCCACAATTTCCCCCACAGTAAATTGAACTTCATCTCCCCATTTCGGAAAGCAAACAAAAATACGACCGGTTTCGGAAATACTGACACCTGTAGGCATTGCCCCATAAAAAGCATGCACCAGTTCAAACTGTCCAAAATATTTTTCCATAGGTAACATAGGTTGCATGATATCCTCCTCACTTATTCAAACGGATATCAACTATATATGATGAAAAAATTTTATTGTGCGCGGTGGCACCATATTACACAAAATCCTAAATTGGAATTTTTGATTATTGTTTCTTACTTCTTTTTATAAGAAATAAACGAATTGAACAATAAACCCAAATAATGATAAGGAAATAAAAAATAATAATTTCAGTTACCTCCATCACCAAAAAAGGATTTACGGCATTCTTAAATGAAGTTTTTAAGTCAAACCCTAAAAGACTGTCCATACCAATAGAAATGCCAGATAATAATAAGAACATCAAAATGGAAATACCGAGGATTTTCAATCTTTATCACACTCCAAAAGCGAAAATTACCATTTAATTACGAATACGTTTGCGTTGCTTATTCCTGTTTTTAAAAAAAGCAATAATAAGAAGAAGAACAGGAATAATCACTTGAAAAGGAAGATGCACATACAATGGGACAATCTGTAATCCTTCATAAACATGTTCAGAAAAATTGCTGGCAATGGTTATAGATAAAACTAACAGGAGCAACCCCAATGGATACGCCAACTGAGCTGAATTTTTTATATTGAATAAATTTGCAGTGCCTACCATCGAAGCATAGAAATACATACTGATTTTAAAGAAACCTCCGATTACCGTCGATAGCATAAATGTAATATCTAGCCGTTGTAAAAAACCTGCAAATTCAATGGTTTGTATGGTTGAAAGTAGGGGGAAATGTGATCGTGAAATGAGGTTTACACCGAGTACACTGATGTTCATAGCCATAATTAGCGCTATGATCAATCCACTCAGACCTAGGCCAAGTAAACCGGTTTTCATCGCCTTTGATTTTTGGTTCAAATAGGGCAAAACCATGGCAAATACAATGACTTCACCAAAAGGGAAAAATAGGGTTTGAGTAAATGCCGTTTTTATGACAGGCTTTATTCCTTCTTCGAGCATTGGTTCTAGGTTAGATATTTCAATAATGCCAGAAATAATAATTAAAACGGTGCCACTTATGCCAATCAACATCATGATTATAAATAGTAGTTCTCCTGTTCGCGCAATAACCTCAATTCCTTTACTAATTGTATACACAACCACTAATACCATCAGTACATTCATGATAAACAATGGTGTTTGCGGATAGAAGACAATGATTAGCATTTCTCCAAAATCCCTTAGGACTCTCGCTGCAATATACATAAAATAAAGAACATAAAAAAAGGCCAAAACCTTTCCTAAAAAACTCCCTAATATTTGCTGTATATATTCAGTAAGCGGAATTTCCGGATAATATGAATAAAGGCTATGATAAATCCAAAATAAACAACAGCCTCCTGCCAGCCCAATCAAAACTGCCAGCCAAGCATCCTGTTTCGCTTCAATAGCAAGAGGGACTAAAATGGCACTGCCAATTTCAAGTAAGAAAATGAGCACGAAAAGCTGATACGTGCTAATTTTTGCCTTTTCCAATAAATCCCCCTCCATTTCAGTGCTTAATCTTTCAAATTCGATAAAATTGAATTTGATCTTAGGCCACTACGCCTAACAAAAGCTTCAACTTTTACTTGTATGTTTAGTTCTGGAAAGTAAGTGTTGTTCCAATCATTTTTCAGTTTCTTCCACTTTTTAGGGTCGGTACGATGAACTTCTTCGCCAAACCCAAAAATATCGGTTTTATTTTGTTGTGTACGTTTAATCGTATCAACTAACTGTGTCTTGATTTTTTCTTCCAGTTCTTTTTCTAATTCCAATAAAACTTTTGGATCCTTCAGGTTAATGGGTTCCCTTACTTCGCGAACATCACCTTCAGCACGTACATGAATTGTAATGGTAGGAATGTCTTTTGTTGTGTCTGCAGAAACCTTTGTTTTTTGCCGAAGAACATGGTAAACGATGACGTTTTTCTTTTCATCCCTGTCCAGTTCTACATCAGTTTCTTTGATTTTATCCAGTATCCATATTACCCCTTTGGCCATTTCATCTTGATACCAGTCAATCAACTTTCCTTCTTTGAATATGGCCACTCCATCTGCTTCCAGAGTAGTATCGAGTTCTGATTTCTGGACATTCTCCATACTTTTCCCAAGCTCAATATCTCCATTCATACTAAAACCACTGATTACCGGTTCTTTCCCTTCGGAGGTAAGTGCCTTCATAACATCCTGAAGAGTCACTTCCAAATTTACACCCCTAGATTGTTCAGTAACTTCCAAAGTTCCGTTCACTTTATCAGCTGGAATTTTATCAACGGCTGTCAAAGATTTAAGCAAATCGCCAGCTTTTGTATTATGAGCAATCACAACCCTGGCTGTTGATCGGATTTCCGGATCCCGTTCGAAGGCATCTAAAACATTTTCTAGTCCATCCTCTCGTACAACATCTTCACTCAATACAATTAAATTTGCATGAGAATGGTACAGCTTTCGAGAGATTTTGGCTGATGCGTTGAAATGGGCTTCAAGTACACTATCTCCTGTTGCAGAGTAAACGGTAACAGCAGGACTTTGCCCACCACCTCCACCCTGTAGCCCCCCTGCTACATTTGATGGATTGATCAGTTGAATGGTCTTAATGTATTGCCCCTCTTCATTTTTATCAATAGACGTGGCAGAAATGATTGCCAGTTCATTTAACTCTTTTTGACTCCAACAACCCGAAAGGAATGAGACACTTGCTATTAGTAAGTAAAGAGAAATCGGTTTACGATTCATTTCATTCTCCTTTCTCATAGTCAGAATTATTCATGGTACGAGGTTCTGGAGGGTGTGGTTTCTGATTTTCCCCTTGCCGGACTTTATTTCTGCCACTGATTAACTTTGGTCTTTTCTTGTAATCCCAAAGTTGTCTTCGGACAATGGTATCCCCAACTTCTTCTTTAATGAATGGTGCAAGGGGTGTCATATATGGAACACCAAATGAACGTAAGCTGGATAAGTGGACGACAAGGATGATAAACGCCAGAATCATTCCGTAAAAACCGAACGTTGCTGCGCTGACCATAAACATAAATCTAACCAAACGTGCAGATATTGCAACCGCATAGGAAGGAGTTGCAAAACTGGCAATCGCAGTAATAGAGACGACAATGACCATAACTGGTGAAACAATACCTGCCTGAATCGCTGCTTGCCCAATGACAAGCGCACCTACAATGGAAATCGTAGAACCTATCGCTTTTGGCATTCTTAAACCTGCTTCTCTTAAAATTTCAAATGTAATTTCCATGATGAGTGCCTCGACAAATGCAGGAAAAGGAACAGATTCTCGCTGAGCGGCAACAATGACGGCTAGTTTTGTTGGAATCATCTCCTGGTGAAAGGTAGTCGCAGCGATGTAAACTGCAGGCCCAACTAAGGATATAAAGAAGATGATGGTACGCAATAAACGAATGGCTGTTGAGATGTCAAAACGTTCATAGTAATCCTCAACCGATTGAAAAAAGTCAATAAATAAGGCTGGTACCATCAGCACAAAAGGAGTCCCATTTACAAAAATGGCAATCCTCCCTTCAAGAAGATTACCTGCCACTCCATCTGGCCTATCTGTATGATGTATAGTTGGGAATGTGGTCTTTGTCTGATCTTCAATCAGCTGTTCTATAAATCCGGATTCCAGAACGCCATCGATGTCAATTCTTTTTAAACGTTTACGTACTTCTTCGACGATTTCATTTTTTGCTATGCCATTTATATACATGATGGAAACATCTGTTTTCGTCATTTTGCCAATTTTCATAGTTTCAATCCACAAATCTGGCGTATTGATAATCCGACGTACCAGAGCGATATTAGTCTCAATTGATTCATTAAACGCTTCTTTCGACCCACGAATAGAGACATTGGTAGTCGATTCTTGAATGGAACGTCTTTCCCCACCTTGAGTACTGACACTTAGAGCTGCGTTATTGCCCTCGATAAATATAATTGTATTTCCTGACATCAATTCTGTGAATAGTTCGTCCCAGTCCCTTGATTTTTTTATCTCACCGACAGCTACAACATCTTCGGCAATCATATCGATTACCTCCTGTTGAGTATTCTGTTCTTGGGATGCAGGAATATCTATCATCGCTTCTATTAAAAAATCGTTAACAGTTTGATTATCTACCAGCCCTTTAATATACACAATTTTCGTTTTAACCTTAGGGAATTTCCCCAGTTTAACCGGTCTGATTACAATATCTGAACTATTACCTGTTCTTTTTTTAATGATTTCCACATTCATGGACAATGAGGTATCGATGTTATTCGACGATTTATGAGTAGATTCAGTAGGGCTATTTCCCTGCTGATTTTTAATATTCTTCATTTCCCTTTTCCCTTTAAAAAATGAAAACATGGCACCGATACCTTTCTTTGCTTTTCTACAGTTATTTCAATCATACCGCCCTTTTATACAAAATTTTCTATCAATCCATATAGATTTAGGAATACTGAGGTGCATTTTATGTAGGATTTGAAGATAAGTATCCAAATATCACATTAATACTTTAATGGATGGTGAAGTACTAATTATCTGCTCATCCTATATTCAATAACAAAGAAGCAATCCTTTTATAAGTAACTCCTACTCTAACCAAGGATGGTAAGTTAAAAGCTTTTGATGTGGATATTATTTTTCTTTAGTATCTTCATTTCTAATCCAAAACCTAAATGTATATATAGACTTCTACAGGGTAGACTTTCATCATGGTAACTTTTTAAAGGAAAATCTGGAGGTGTGCTAAACGTGTTAGAAAAAAAATTAGCACTTCATGAAACAATGGAATTTCATGAAGTCATAAACTTTATGACAACGAGTTTACTCAAATCGAAGCTGAGTCAAGGGGTTGTCTTTGATGATGATTTAAGAGCCTTATTAGACAAAAATGTTAAATTATCTACCCCAGCACTCACTGCCATGGTTAAGCTTTACTCTAAATCAGAATTAGAATATTAGGAGGACAATGATATGCAAGACTATTTAGATCCTATAAATTCAGTTGGAATGCCTGAATTAACTGATTCGGGAGTTGCGCTTGAGTTTTTACTTACTACCAAAACGGGTATTCGAAATCTTTCAATCGCCTTAACTGAAACTGCTTCCCCTGCACTTCAAAAAATCATGAGAACTCAGCTAGATGTCATGATTGATTTATATTTTGAGATTTCTGATCTAATGCAAAAAAAAGAATGGCTGAAGCCCTTTAATCTTGAAGGTCAAAAAGAACTGGATATTAAATCAGCAGAAAATGCGATTAGTATTGCACAGTTGGAATTATTCCCTAAGAGCATGAATCGTAAAGGAATGTTCCCTACCCCACCAAAAAATTAACTAAAAAAAGAGGGATTTTTTAATGAAAGCTGTTACTTATCAAGGTGTTAAAAATGTTGAGGTTAAAGAAGTACAAGACCCTAAAATAAAAAAAGCCGATGATATTATTGTCCGCCTAACAACAACGGCCATTTGCGGGTCAGACTTGCATTTGATTCATGGAATGATTCCAAATCTTGGACAAGATTATGTTATTGGCCATGAACCGATGGGAATTGTAGAAGAAGTCGGCAAGGATGTGACGAAGGTAAAAAAGGGTGATCGGGTTATTATTCCTTTTAATATTGCCTGTGGTCAATGCTGGTACTGCAATCACGAGCTGGAAAGCCAATGTGATAATTCCAATGACAATGGTGAAATGGGTGCCTACTTTGGCTATTCAGACACTACAGGCGGTTTTCCGGGAGGACAGGCAGAGTATATGCGCGTTCCCTATGGCAATTTTCTCCCTTTCAAAATTCCGGAAAAATCAGAAGTTCCTGATGAAAGTCTTGTTCTCCTTGCCGATGCTGCCTCTACTGCTTTTTGGAGTGTAGAGAATGCCGGTGTAAAAAAAGGAGATACGGTTGTTATTCTTGGCTGCGGACCAGTTGGGCTATTGGCGCAAAAATTTACTTGGTTAAAAGGTGCGGAAAGAGTAATCGCAGTTGACTACATCGGATATCGTCTCAAACATGCAAAGAAGACAAATAAAGTGGAAATCGTTAATTTTGAAGACCATGAAAATTGTGGTGAATATTTGAAAGAGATTACAAAAGGCGGCGCAGACGTTGTCATTGATTGTGTCGGGATGAGCGGAAAAATGACGCCTCTAGAGTTTCTGGCAAGTGGCGTAAAACTGCAAAGTGGCGCAATGGGAGCGATAGTCACAGCCAGTCAAGCTGTACGTAAAGGTGGAACAATCCAAATTACCGGTGTTTATGGTGGGCGATATAATGCCTTCCCACTCGGTGATATTTTCCAACGCAATGTAGCGATACGTACTGGACAAGCACCAGTTGTTCATCTTATGCCTCATGTCTATAATTTAATTGCTGATGGTAAAGTGAATGCAGGTGATATCATCACACATGTCCTCCCTCTTGAAAAAGCAAAACATGGCTATGAAATATTCGATACAAAACAAGAAGATTGCATTAAAGTGGTTTTAAAACCTTAAATTTAGTGTGTAGGTACTTTTGTCTCTGTTATTTCAAAAGTACCTTTTCATTATTGGAAGAGCTAATCTAATGTAAAAACTGCCTTTAATTATTACATATTATTACCCCAACCAATCTTCAAATCTATTCCTAAAATGAAGATGAGCGCTTATCCTTATTTATTTCAAAGATAACATCCGATTGTAGGAGTTATAAATTAAAGCATAACTAAAATGTTATAAGACCGTTGTGTATTTCCTTGCGTAAAATCATTTTTCTGTGTCCTTAGTTATGAACGGTATATGTATAAAATTTCATACGGCATTTATTGTATAGCACAGTCCATTATTTCCTGATAAAGCCCATTCCATTTTGAATAATAGTCGGAAATACCGTTAGGGTTTATAAAAATACGTCGGGTCGATTCATATTTACCTTCAAATGGTAACAATTTTGTGATATTCATTTTGTAGAAAACCTGATAACCAATTTTAGGATATTGACTCCCTTCTATCCACATTGGATTCTCGCCATGGTCTACAATTATATGTCCCAATAACTCACATTCCCCTTCAATATAGCCCTCTTCCAAAGCTTCCCGTTTAAAGCATTCCTCTGGAGTTTCCTCTGGTTCGATATGTCCTCCCGGAAAATCCCACCCTCGATCCTTTAAGTCGACTAGTAACAGTTGATCTTCTTTAAAACAAAAACCGTGTACACTTGTAATCAAATTAGATTGAGGAAGTAAAGTATTTTTTTCCCAAGTTAGTTTAACTCTTGATTTTCCCCAATTAACATAAGTTGTAGTCATTTTTCTCCTCCATTTAAAAAGTCTAATTTTCCACTATGAACTTTATAAATTTAAATACATCGAAACCGTCATTTGGAAACATATCTTAAAAGATTGGTTTGGCAAAGACAAGCGCGATCCTATCCAAGAATTGCGCCTATTAAGTAAATTATAAACTTTACTTATTATCTCTACTAATACTGCCCCAAATAAGTTTACTTGCCCACTTCTATCTGAAGAAAAGGTTTTAACGGTGTCCATCTTTCCTAGCTTGTATATAGCCATAATATACACAAGTACCATGGGTTGATACGTCTTTAACTTCCAATCCGCAGCTCTCGTAAAATTTAAAATTGTTTGCTGAAGTGTGCGCAAACCAATCCCCATGCGGAAGTTTTTGAATACATAACTCAACAAGTTTTTTCCCTAACCCTTTGCCTCTATATTCTGTTAAAACGACTAAATCCATTATATTTGCTGCCATGATTTGATCGGATATCACTCTCACCATTGCAATCATTCTCTCATTATCCCAAACAGTAAATGCCCAAGTGGAATTTTTAAAGATGAGTGAGTATTTTTCTTTTTGCCACGATGGAATATTTTTTGCCCATCCAGCGTCTTTAAACAAGGACTCAACAAAGTCTGCTGGAACATCAGTACCTTCTCTAATTACGAAACCATTAAAATATTGATACATTTGCGCTACTCCTTCCAGTGATAGGTATTACATAATGATTAGATAAGAAGGCGGTATTTCCCTCTAATTTGTTTGTAATTATTTTCGAATAGCTTCACCATGCATTTTTACCTTCATTCTAAACAAAAAAACAGACGTTTTAGAATTGCAATTTAACCAATTCTAAACGTCTGCTCTTTCAAATTAAGGAGCTAATAATTCTTGAATTTCTTCAAGCATTTTTCGAGCTGCTAAAATACCACCTGCTGTATTCCAAACAGCATCATTCACGCTAATAGCTTTGCCATTTTTTACTGCATTAAGATTTTGCCATAATGGATCAGCTGTCCATTCAGCTTCTGTTGCAGATGCTGAATCATCTCCTGTTGGTAGATAAGTAAAGTAGAATAGCAAATCCCCATCCATTTGTGGAATTAATTCTTTACCGACTTCTACTGCCATTTGATTATCTTTAGTAAATAAATCCGCTTGCTGTCCTACGCGATTAAAGCCTAATTCTTTTAAAATAACACCTGAAAATGAGTCAGTGTAATAAATTCTAGAAGTGCCTGATAAAAAACGAACGACAGATACAGATTGATTAGTTACATCACCTAAAGATTCTTTTGTTTCTTGAATCTTAGCATCATAATTCGCCAATACTTCTTCGCCTTTATCTACAGCATTAACTGCTTCTGCATATAATGAGAAATTATCTTTCCATTGTCCTGTTAATGTTTCAGCAAAAACAGTCGGCGCAATTTTACTTAAGTTTTCATAATCAGCTTCTTGACGGATTTTATTACCGATAATTAAATCTGGCTTTAACTTAGCAATCGCTTCTAAATCGATAGCTGTTTCTTGCCCTACAACTTCTACTCCATCCATTTGTTCTGCAATATGTTCATACCAAGGTTCACCTGACCATGAAGATACCGCGCCAACCGGTTTAATTCCTAAAGCAAGTAATGCTTCTGTTCCTTCATTTGTTAGTACGACAATTTTTTCAGGTGTTGATGTAATATTTGTAGAACCCATCGCATGCTCTACTGTATATGATGTAGATTTTTCCTCTGTCGGCTCAGCACTGCTTGCCTCTTGGGTTTCCCCTGAATCGTTACACGCAGCCAGAACACAAACCGTTAACAATAATAAAATTCCTAAGATCTTACTCAATGACATTTTCATACTTTTCTTCCTCCGATATGTGTGTTAGTATTATTGTGCTAATACATAATTGATAATGATTATCATTTTCCGACAGTTTAAATCATATTTGACTAGGAATCTTCTGTCAACATATTTTTTAAATATTCATTCTAATCAAAGGAATTCATATGATGAAAAGTAACTTATCGAAAGTAATTCTATTATTATTTGGTTTTATTATGATGATAATAGGGATCGTGCTAAGTATTACATATGGCTATGCTAATACTAATCTACATACAACTTGGGAGGCATTTTTTCATTTTAACAAAAGTAATGAACATATCATTATTCTTAAGCATCGTTTACCTAGGGCGCTTATTGCCACTTTTGTTGGAGCTTCCCTTGCAATAGCAGGCGCTTTACTTCAAACAATGACAAGAAATCCTTTAGCTTCTCCAGGTATATTAGGAATAAATGCTGGTGCCGGCTTATTTGTAGTACTTGCTATAAGTATTTTACAAATGACAAGTCTCTTTAGTTTTACATTAGTCGCATTTTTAGGTGCGGCTATTTCGGCCCTTAGTATTTTAGCGATTAGTTCTATTGGTCATGGAGAAATGATGCCTATGAACTTGACTTTAGCCGGGACTGCTCTAGGTGCGTTGTTTTATTCCATCACTCAAGGCTTGTTAGCGATCAATGAAGCACAGCTCGATCAGGTATTATTTTGGCTTGCGGGATCTGTACAAGGAAGGGATCTCCAAATGCTATGGGTAGTACTGCCTTTTTTTGCTATAGGCTGGCTTATTACTGCGATTATGGCGAAACAATTGAATTTGTTGTCTTTAGGTGAGGATGTCGCAAAAGGGCTAGGATTGAATGTTCTAAGAACCAAGTTATTAATTGTACTCATTGTTGTGCTACTAGCTGGAGGATCAGTTGCAATCGCTGGACCAATAAGCTTTATCGGTTTGATCATTCCGCATATTGCACGCAAAATAATTGGTACGGAACATCAATGGTATATTCCGTTAGCTGCACTTCTTGGAGCGATATTATTACTATTTGCAGATTTAGGTGCACGCTATATCATCATGCCACAAGAAGTACCCGTGGGCGTCATGACTGCCATAATTGGTACGCCAATCTTTGTATATATAGCTAGAAAGGGATTTAATAAAGGATGAAAAAGTTAATAAACTTACAATCAAATTATTTTTCACAATTAGTAGATTTAAGCGCTGTAAAAAAGCTATTCATATTACTGCTTATAGTTGTTTTAACGTTTATTTTGAGTTTATCGATTGGTGATTCCTTTATTGCTCCGCTTAAAGTTATTTCGATACTCTTTGGTAATGGTTCCGCATTTGACACACTAATCGTTCAAGAATTTCGAATGCCACGAATTTTTATCTCATTATTTGCTGGTATGGGTTTAGCAATTTCAGGTGCAATTTTACAAGGAATTATACGTAACCCTTTAGCTTCACCAGATGTAATCGGTATTTCAACTGGTGCAGGCACAGCCGTTGTTGCGTTTTTGGCAATATTTAGCGATGCTAACTCTTCACTAACTGTTAGTATTGAATGGATGCCGTTTGCAGCATTTATCGGTGCTTTAGCTACGGCACTACTCGTCTACAGTTTAGCTTGGAAAAATGGCGTCTCTGCTACACGACTCGTAATGATCGGCGTTGGTATTGCTTCATTTATGCAGGCAGTCACAACCGTATTGATGCTCGTTGGCCCGATTTATCAGGCAAGCAAAGCAAATGTATGGATTACCGGAAGTGTGAATAGTGCGACATGGCAACAAGTGAAAATTATTATTCCCGTAGTCACTTGCTTATTCATCATTACCTTGCTCGTTACTCGTTATTTAAATTTACAGCAATTTGGTGATGATGTGGCAACTAGCCTAGGACAGCATGTTCAAAAGACGAGACTGGCATTGTTACTTTTATGTACCGCTCTTGTAGGGAGTGCCGTCTCATTTGCGGGTACAATTGGGTTTGTAGGATTAATGGCTCCACATATTGCTCGAAAATTAGTCGGATCATCCTTTGGTTCGCTAATTCCTGCTTCAGCTTGTATCGGTGGAATTTTAGTTGTACTTGCTGATACGATCGGACGGAGCTTATTCGGTTCTATTGTTGTTCCCGCAGGGGTATTTACTGCCGCAATAGGGGCACCTTACTTTATTTATTTGTTAATAAAAATGCAAAAAAGGTAGGCTGATAAGAATGATTGAAACAAAGCAGTTACAGTTAAATTACGGTGAAAAAATTATTATCGAGCCTTTAGATTTAGTTGTGCCTAAAGGAGAAATAACCGTATTAATAGGCGCAAATGGTTGCGGGAAATCTACACTTCTAAGATCCATTGCTCGATTATTGAAACCCCAAAGTGGATCTATCCTATTAAATAACGAGGATATTACGAAATTGTCCGCAAAAGATACTGCTAAGAGACTAGCCATTTTACCACAACAACCAATGGCACCAGAAGGTTTAACCGTCCTACAATTAGTGAAACAAGGACGATTTCCGTATCAAAATTGGCGCAAACAATGGTCTAATGAGGATCAACTCATTGTTGAACATGCGATTGCTGCCACAGGTTTAATAGAGTTTAAGGATATGGAAGTTGAAAATCTTTCAGGTGGACAAAGACAACGGGCATGGATTGCGATGACTTTGGCGCAACAAACAGATATTATTTTACTTGATGAACCAACAACCTATTTAGATGTCACACATCAAATTGAAGTATTAGATTTATTGTACAAGTTAAACCAAGAAAAAAATCGTACAATTGTAATGGTACTGCATGACATCAATTTGGCTTGCCGCTATGCTACCAATATTATCGCCCTTGTTAATAAAGGAATATATGCGCAAGGAAAGCCAAAGGATATTTTGTCAATAAAGCTCGTTCAAGATGTTTTCCAACTAAATTGTGAAATTATAGAAGATCCAATATACGGAACACCTATGTGTATTCCTTATGGAAATAAAAGATAGCCAAGGCATTGTCTTGGTTATTTTTGTTTACTCATATACTCATTTTCGTGAACGTTGTATTAAATAAATTTGGCCCTTAAAATGCAAAAAGAGCCTTTCCTTATTCAGGGAAAACGCCCGATTAATGAATATCATTTTTTTCTAAAGTGGAGAGGCTAACACTAACTTGGACTATAAAATAAGGGTTTGTAAACTTAGACTGTCAATCAAAGGACAATCCATTTACATACCTCATTTGTATTCCTTAATCACTCCCCCTATTTCCTCCCCCATTTATGCATAATAAGATTGGAGAGTGTAATTTCTATAATAGGATCTTCTGAAATATTTACATTTACCTCTGTATCATGCGGGATTAAATACAATCCAAAGGAATCGCCATCTTTATAATTTATTCCAGATGTACCAGACTCGTATATTTTAAAATTGCTGCCACGATAATTTGCCCTTGCAGTTGCTAAAAAATCGAAAGAAAACCCACCCTGTACCCGTTTATGTTCGATACCTGATACTAACGTTGCACCATGTAAATTATATTTGCCACTTGTTCGAAAAAACACTTCGTAATTTGCTTCATTTAGAGTAATTACATCAGATACGTAAATCTGATGTTCACCATCATCAAAAAGAACTTTTCCTTCGTTACTTTCAGGATCACTTAAATCAATCAAGACGGTATACGTACCATCGATGGGTTCGAGCTCAAGGTAGTAATCCTTTACGTTATTCGCAATATCACCCATTCCATAAAACCACAAGTTTATAGTACCTGTAATCCAAAGAAGGCATACAACAATTGGAAGGCCTATTAACATCGCTTTTAATAGTAATCGTTTTCGGTTCATGTCATCACCGCTTAAATTATTATATTAATGAAGAATAGCGCATGATGATTCAGGAGTCGTGATATCCGTATGACATAATTACAATTTAGGTCTGATTAGCTTTACGAATTTCAAGAAACTTGAAAACCAAGTAAAAAATGATCAATATTACGCCAACCATGAATGCGATAAGGAAGCCAAATGTCCCTACAAAACCGACCCATCCAATTGTAAATGTAAAGAAAAATAGTTGATAGCATAAACCAGCTATTATGATTGCAATAGGTACATTAAAGGGGAATAGTCGTTTCCAACCAAAACATAATAAGGAAGTTGACAGGAAAACTGTAATTAAAATAATTTTGTGTATTATGCCCCATCGGAATCCCGCACGAGACTGAGATTCTTCACCAAACGTAATCTGAGTATTTAAATCATACAGCGTCAATGCTGCTGTAGAAATACCTACCAATAAAATAATAGTGAATGTGACCCAGTTAATCGTTAAATAAACTTTTTTACTTTTCATTTTACCTCCTAATTTTTCACTTTTCTCCAAACGAAAAAAGCCGCTCACATAGCCTTGTTTGCTGCCTGATTGTTGAAGAATGTTTTTCAAATAATGACTGCATTTAATTCAAGATTTGACATAGCAAAAAAGCTGTTTAATCTTTTAACAATACTTTCACGGACTTCGACTTCCTTTTCAGCATTAATCGCTTCAGGATATGCAAAAACAATTCCCATCGTACCCTCATCTGGTGGATTTAACATAACCCCTTTGCCTGTAACAATAGCATTTGAATCCCCCTTATATAACAAAACATCCCCATCATCTTACCATTTTTACAACTATTAACCAACAACACCCTAATATGATCTTATAATATAAATTGATAACTTATAATTTTTCAAGATCTAAATTTAACAGGTAAAGAAAAATTAAAATATATATTGTATAATATTACCAAATATATTTTAGTAAAGGAGTCAATGTATCGTGGAGGAAACCAAAAATTATCACCGAGCCTTTGGCGTATATGGGATTTATTCAGAAAATGAAAAGCTATTAGTAATAAATAAAAATGGTGGGCCTTATAAAAACCGTTATGACCTCCCTGGTGGTAGCCTAGAATCTGGGGAAAGTTTATCAATTGCAATGAAAAGAGAATTTCTAGAAGAAACAGGCGTTGAAATTGAAATTCTAAAAAATATTGGTGTTATTGATTTTCAACTCCCTAACAATTGGAATGGGTTCACAGACTTACATCATATAGCTGTTTATTATTTAGTTAATAAAATAGGTGGAGAATTGAGTGAACCCCTACAATTTGATGGACAAGATTCACTTGGAGCTGTTTGGGTTTCAGAGCAAGATGTATCAGTAGATAACGCTTCACCTTTAGTCCTTAAAGCATTTGAATGGCTAAAAACAAACACACTAGGTATTGATACAGAATGTTATAAAGAATGGGAAGTTTATAAATAAAATATTTATTCTTAGTGAAATCAAGCGCTGATTCTTGTTACCGAATTACGCCCTGTATAGGTATCCCCTTCAAACAAAACTTAAGATTATCCTATTACTGATGTTAGTTAACTTTAAAATCTAAAGATTTTATGCAAGTCGCTGAAACGTTACTAAAGTAGCTTTTATACTTGCTGAGCGTATTCTTTAATTTGCATAAAAACTTTTATAGCAAATCTTTTATCGTTATAAATCTGTATCTTTTCTGTCACTTCCCAGGAAAAAATGTTGCTCCACAATATGGCATCTTGTTAGTAAGCCCCGGTACGTAACTTTCCACATATCCAAACAATATGCTTCTACGATTCTGTGATTCTGTGATTCTGTGATTCTGTGATTCTGTTTAAATCAAATCTAAAAGGCCTTCAGGAACAAGTCGCAATTCACCGTTTTGAAATTTACTTATAGGTATTCGCATAATTTTAAATATTTTCCCATCATCTTCTTTACCTTCACACAATTCCTCGGTATAAAAAGAGGTATCAACAAAGGCTGCATCATATACTTGTACAATCTCATGTCCTACTTCACCGCTAAAAGTAAAGATATTTTCAACAGTTCCCAAATATTTGAGATTAATAATATCAGCTTCAATTTCCTCTCTTACCTCTCTTATTAATGCTTCTGCACTTTTTTCTCCGTATTCAATTCCACCTCCAATAGGACGGTAATAATATTCATCTTTTACTGGATCATAGCCCTCTGCAACAAGGATAGATTCGTCATTTCGAAAAATACAGATAACCAGTGGTCGTATTATTCCTTTTTTCATTGAAATCCCCCGAATCATTAATCAATTACCTTTAGTGGTTTATATTCACTTACAAATATACCCTTCTTTTATTCCAGACATTTGATGAAAACCAAGCGCTTTTACTCCAGAATCGCGTCCGATTTGTTGAAGATTATTATTGAAATATAGCCCTTCAAGACCTTGTTTATTCGTATTGTTCATTTGCTATAAGTAGAACTTTAAAATAAGTTAAAAAGTTATCCGAAGTTGATAATTGTTAACATAGGTAGGATATTATTTATACAATTCTAGTACGTAACGGGGATAAAATAATTATATAGTGACCTCTTCAATTTTATTGAATATTTCAGAATATAACTTTTTCAATTCATTCGGTTCATTCAATTGGAAAAACCAAACACTTTCCTTTTCTGTCTCAATATCATATAAAAATATAGTTGAATGTGTCTGTTCAATACCATCCAAAGAATTTGGAATATTATTTAGAGAAACTTCATTTTCATTTAGATAGTTAACTTTGTTATTTACAAAGGGATAGTGTGCTTTACTAGAATTCCAAAATACAACCGGTATTTCTACATTATGATATGCCTCTGAATATTGATCTTGTGAAGCATCCACAAACATACTTGGGGTAATCATAATAGCATTAAATTCACTAGATAAAATGTTAACTTTATTATTTAACTCATCTAAAGAAAGGTGTTCGAATGTAATATTTTTATTTTGAATATCTGGAGTATCACCTATAATTGCAATTTTTAATTCTTGTCTTTCATAAGGTATTTCTAATGTTTGTATGTTTTTACATCCTGTAATGCAAATAAGTAAAACAAATGCAATAAGCCATTTCTTCATAGTTACTTTCTCCTTTTTAACAGAACTAATATTTCAAGAAATCTACTGTACATCAGAAATTTTAAAATTGTACGTATCTTTCCAGTTGTTCTATTTCCTATATTCATTTTAATATACAATTCCTTTTATTAACAGAACAACAAAAAGTTGTTCTACATTATGGCCCTTAGCTGAAGAAGGCGCAATTCCTTTTTCAAGAAATGCGCCAGATTGTGGAACAAATTAAGTTTAGTTACTTCAAATTAAAAATTAATCATCCTCATTAACATCAAACAAATAGGAACGATGATGATAATGCATACTAAAAATAAAGCCGAGCGCAAGTGCATTACCCATTAATGAACTTCCTCCATAACTAATAAACGGTAATGGAATACCTGTAATCGGTAATAATTGAATCGTCATACCTATATTTTCAAAGACATGGAATGTAATCATTGCGATAATCCCTGTGCAAATATATGTGCTGTATGGGTCTTTAATTTTCATTGCAATTTTAATCATTTGGTACATTAACAGAAAGTACATACAAATGACAAAGCTTGCGCCAATAAACCCCCACTCTTCACCAATAACTGTAAAAATGAAATCTGTATGATTTTCAACTACATATACTTCACGATTTAAATAACCTTTACCTAATATTTCACCTGATCCAATCGAATTCAGTGAGGAAATTAGTTGAAACCCTTCATCGGAAGCGTAGGTGTAAGGATCAAACCATGAAAATATACGACCCAATTTATATGGCTCAATCCCAAAATTATTCTTCAAAAAATCTTGCATATTAAATACCATCCATATAACAAAACTTCCTGCTGCTACTCCTATAGTTAATAATGGCGTTATTATCAACCATGAAATTCCGGAAACGAGTATTAGAGCAATCGTAATAGCGATGAAAACAAGTGCTGAACCTAAATCAGGTTGATTAAACACAAGTAAGAATGGCACAACCAGTAAGCCCAAAATTTTAATCAATAGATAAAAATCAGTTTTTAATGTATGTAAATAATGTTTTTCATTATGCGAACTGATTGTTTTGGCACAAGCCAATATGTAAAAAGTTTTCATGAATTCAGAAGGTTGAATATTTCCTAAAGGGGTATGATACCAACTTTTTGCTCCATTGATTATTTCTCCAATTTGTCCTTTTCCTTCTGGCATAAATATTAATAGGACGAGTAATAGAATACCAAAGCCATATAAATACCAAGTAATTTTTTTATATTGTTCAATATCGAAATACATGACACAGAGTATGATGAACCCTAAAATCCCATAATAAATTACTTGCCTGGGTATAAAATTGCTACCAGTATAACTGGTTGTTTGTGCAGAAGAAATAGCTAATAAACTAATACAAAAAAAGGTAAATAAAATAGCAACTAATATCCAATCAATTTTCTTTATGTTGTGGCTTTTTTCATTCACAAGTTTACGTTCCTTTCTGTCTTAATCTGTATTATACCTAACGAACAAGTTTTCAAGAAAGTTCCTAACGTTATTTAATTAACCCAAATATACCAAAATATAGTAAATAAAATAATAATACGATTAATCAACTTTTAATAGAAGGTTATTCAACAATATGGTCTATAACGGAAAAACGCGATCTCCTTATTGAAGAATCGCGCCCAATTGTTGCATAATATGTGTTTGTGTTTACATCTAAGCATCTGTAAAATTAATGTAACATCCCCTATGTAATTCTGTTAATTTTCCTTTAAATTTTTAACCGCCAACATCGAATTATCCTGAATGATGCCTGTATCTACAAAACCAAATGAAGTGTATAATGTTTTCGCTATGACATTATTTTTATGATAGAAGAGGGCAATATATTCTGCTTCACCATTAGGCATAGTTTCAATATCCAACAGCATTTTTTCAAAAGCCAGTTTACCAAAACCTTTTCCTTGGTGATTTTTATCAATCATATTATGCCAAATAAAATACGCCTTTTTGCCATAAAAAGCTTCACTTTCAAATGATTCATGATCCAACGTATCGTAGATATACATCAAAAACCCAACCATAGTATCATCAGCATAAATAGCAAGCGGGGTAGCTGGTATACCATCTGCGTTCAACATATGTGCGTCTGCAAAGCATCTGAGGTTGGTAGTTTCTAATATCAATTCTTTCTGTTTTTCTCCAACATCAAGTGCTGTTACTTCATCTATGTTATCCCCAGATATTTTTTGTAATTCAATCACTTTTATTTCCCCTCCCTAATATCCATTGAAATTTAACATATAAACCTGAAGGCGTAATTCCTTTTTCAAGAATTGCGCCCTATTGTTGAATAATGTATTGAAAAGTTGGGACAAACCTCTATTCACCAATATGCTTTACAACTTGCCATGTTTCATCGAGATTATCATTATCTGCTTTTTTCCATATTTGACCACTCATTGAATTATATAAATATAACCACCCATCAATAACTACTAACTCATAATTTTCAGATGTTCCATTTCCATTTCCATTTATTGAGTTAGCCATATGAAAATTCGCATTGGTAATATTATTCCCTGCATATTCTATACTATTTGATATATTAATTGAGCCAAAAATTAAAGTACCACCAATTATAATACTTGATAAAACGAGTGCTATACTGAGCTTTTTTCCCATTTGAATCTCCCCTTTAAAAGATTTTTCCTGTAAGCTTATTAAAATACTTTGTACGGTTTCAATACTATAAAATATATAGATGGTATAAAAGGTAAATATGTAATAAAAGTGAAACACTGTTATCCTAACTCATGATAGCGTTAACCCTTTCAACTTAATTTAAAGTGAGCTACTTTTTATCAAAAGGACCATACTCGAGTTAAATACTATATCAACTTATACTTGGACAGGCGATTACAGCAAAGTATTAATCGGCATATTTTTTGAACAATCTTGAAGATTATTTTTGCGTTAACTATAATTTGGTAACTTTTAGTTTATATACTAAACATGCTTAAGTGTCTTGGTTGTTTCTTTAACAAAATCTCTAAATGCTTTTTCTTCTTCAACAAATGGATTGTGATTAGATTGTTCGAAGATTGTTAGTTCAGACGTAGGAATGAGATCAGCAATCTCATAACTGTATTCAATTGGACATTGCGCGTCATATTTCCCGCCAAATACATAGGTATCTATATGAATTGTCGGTAACTCTTTACGTAAATCGAATGACTTTACTGCTACTTTTCTAAAGTACTCAAGCGCTCGACCAACAGTACGCCCACTATTCGGTATTGTCAGGGCATTTTTTAATTTTTCTTCACTAGTAAATGACATCATTGCCCATTCAAAATCTAATTCTTTTCGTATTACTTGTGGCGTGTTCGGATTATTTAAACTTTCCATGATTTCGATAATACGATTAAAATTTCTATTTTCAGTACAGTAAATACTATTTGGATGACTTGCGTATGCTTTACTTGCTGCACTGCAACCACAGATGCATTTTAATAGAGATGTTTGCTTTAATACGGCATATTTTAATGCAATCATGCCGCCAATTGAATGGCCTGCAAAAGCCCATTTGGGGAAATTTAATGCTTCACGAATGGCTTCTAAATCTAAAATAATTTCTTCTAAATCCATTTGTTCATCCGCTTCAATGGCATCTGAATTACCTGCGCCTCGGACATTAATTAAAAAGACTTGATAGTGCTCTGTAAAAGGATTAGCAAACCAATTTCCTTTTTCATTAAAAGCCATGGAAAAATGTGTAATAGCAAGTGGTTTACCGTTTCCCTTTACAAAATATTCGAAAGTTCCTCTTGGTGTTTCAATTAATTTTTGTTCCCACATCTTTTACACGTCCTCTTTGTAATATATTGTAATAATTCCAAATAACATATACTTATTTGAAGATCATTCAAAGAATTTGAGGTGCCTATTTAAAAATACAAAATTACAGCTTTAAAGTTGATATTTATTTGGCTATTTCTTTATACATGTTGATACCTGCAACATGGAATCCCAAATTATTATATAAATTTATTGCATGTTCATTGTTTCCGAAAACATGTAGTCTAAAAAAGGCGATTTTTCGATTTGCCAAATGGGATTCAAGTTCAATCATCACCTTTTTTCCAATTCCTTTAGAACGAAACTCTTCCTTGAGATAGATCTCATATAAAAAAGCACTCTTTTTTTCTTCTACTATCTTTACCCATACATAGCCTACGACTTTTTCATTTTCTATAATATTATAGAATTCATGACTTTTTGTGTTAAATCCATTTGGCAAATACCCTGTTATCGCTTTTTTCGCTCGAACAAAAGCGGTTTCATTTATTATTTCAAAAGTATTTTCTTCAAGTGTAAGAGCATACCTTTCCGTTTTATCTTTTACGTAGGTATCGTATTCATTTTCTATCATAGGTATTAATAGTATCACTGCTATAACCAGCTCCAATCTGAATTCACTTAATTTAAAACCATAAATACCAAACATTTCTAAAGTGTTATTTAGCTTTCTAATTGCCTCTAAGATTGCAAATGAACAAACAAAAATAACAATTTGTGCAACATCTCTAATCGTAGACTCTTCCTCAGGAATATATTTTAGAAAAGCATATTCTTCATTTTGAAACCAATCATTGATATATCTAGTCGGATTCATCTCTTCAAATGTTCTAGAGAGACGATGTAATTTACCTATTTGCCTACCTAATTCTGCAATATTCAATTAAATGGCCCGATTGTTGAGGTTTGGACTAATTAATTTTTGTAAACGAAAATTGAATATTCAACAGGTTCAACAAACCCTAGCTTCCCTGCTAAGTTTATAGAAGACTCATTTGTTACATCACAATCCCATTTAGGCACGATACTACTTTTCAAACAATACTCTATAAATGAAGTTGCGATTATATTTGCTAATCCTTTTCCTCTATAATCTTTGTGAGTAAAAATATCAATCTCTGCAAATTCTTGTGAAGAAAAAATTGAAGAACATTCACTAATTACTCTTTCATTATGTAGTATGCTGAATCCAAAACCATTTTTAAGAAAGTTTGAAGTGGAACCCCAATATTCATTATAGTAAGCCTCATTAAATTCCAAGCTATTCTTTATTATTTCTGCGTTTATTTTTTTTATAGAATATTCACTAGATTGTAATATTGTTTTGTCTATTTCCTTATCAAAATTATAATTAAAAGAAAATCTGCTCCTTGGTTTAATTTCCTCTTTTAACTGACTCATTATTGCACAATTCCATTTACTCGATGAAGAGAATAAAGTGAATCTTGACTTATTATTTTTCCTATACCTATATAGCTCAAAGAGGAAATTATTGAAATCTAAGTTATCTACCTCTCCCCCCACAAAATAAATACCTGATTTAGTCCCAATCAGAACTGAATTATGAGAACTAGAGTCAACATAAACTGTTCCTTGTATATAGCCATCTAAAACTGAATATACGAAAGTTGGACAAGTTATATTATTTTTGTTCAATGTTCTTTTTAAATTTTTAAATTCAATCTGATTAAGTGATATCATAAGAACACACCTTTCTATTGCATACCAACTAATGTAAATAACATATTAACCACAATTCAAAGCATGTCATCTATTTACTTATTAAAGCCCATAAATTGAGGAATGCGTATTCTTTATTAAAGAATCACGCCTAATTGAATATTGAGATAGGCTTACTCTTTCTCGCCATGAATTAAATTTAATTGTACGATTCAGTTATAGGATGATTTCATATATTTTTTGATATCCAAAAGGTAAAATTGAAACAATACAAATTCCTACTATTATAAAAGAAGTTGTTAAAATTCTATATTGTAAAATCGAAATATCTTTTCTTTTATAGGCTATATTTAATACTCTAATCATTGAAAAAACTGTCATAAAAATTATGAAAGCGGAAAAAACACTTGTTAGAATTACCGGCATTTTTTTAACCTCCTTAACTATTTAACTCACCTTTTGGCGTACTATGTAATTTATATAGTAATACTGCAACTGTTATAAAGAAAAATCCGCTAAATGAAGAAAACGAGAAAAAAATACTTCTTCCTAAAGTCGAGGAATTAAAAATCGATCTACTAAATATTAACAGTATTACACCTACTAATCCCCAGTAACCAATTCCCCATTTAGATTTACTTTTGATTAGATATAAGCCGGTTACACTTAGAATATAGAGGACACTTACGATCATAATTGTGGGGAAAAAGGGTTGAAATTTAGCTGCATAAACGAAATAATCGAGTTGGCTAATATCATGCCCATTTGTAATCTCTGTATTAAACAAATTGGTAAATGGCGTTGTGTGCTTCCATTCGAATGGTTTTTCTATAATTGCGCTTCCTTCATACCATGCAATAAAAGTTGATATTATGAAAGTTAATATCCCAACAATAATTTGCATTACATACTTAAACATCTCCACTCTCCTCTAACTTTTTTTGCGTCCATTAGGGATCTGTTAGTATTTCTCGATTTTAATAGTTATTTTTAATTCTTCACTTGTTGTTTCGGTTTCTGATTCAGAAATATTCTTAATCGAATCTTCAACTATTTGTTGAATCAACGTAGCTTCAATATTTGATTTCTTTGGAAAACTCACTGCAACGGTTGATTCGCCAGCTCCGCCATCTAACATTATTGCGAGTGCATCACTTTCAAGTTCTGTTAACTTTGTAATCGATCCTAATATTTCTGTTTGTAATTCAGCAAATAAGGCTTTATGAGAAACTGCTACTTCGTGCTCACTTTCTAATACCTCAACTTTATTACATCCACCTAACCAGATTGAACAAAATACAATACCTGAAATTATAGTTTTTTTCAATTTTCTGCACCCTTTCATACTGTTTCAAGAATTAATAGATATAGTTACTTAACGAACGCACTTGAAATAAGTTCCTCTTAAGGCTAAATATGTAGATGATAATACGGATAATTAATGTTAATATTTACATAAAAATTAAAGGAAACCTATTATATAAGGTTTCCTTTATGTACTAAGTCCAATTAGTAGAATAAACAATTTATTATTTTATTGTTACCACGCCTTGTGGTAGAGAAAAGTCCTGTATCCAATTTTCTATCATTTGGTTAAAGAAATTAGGATTCATCAATGATATTCCGTGACCAACATTAGGTATAATTATCCCGGTACAATTTGAATTACTTGCAACTATATCTCTTGCAGACTTTTTCATAATTGCTTTTTCTTTTTCACCCACAGTAACTAATATATTGCTTTCTGCATTATTAAAGCCGTTAGGAATTTTAAATGACATATTTTCTTCTAATATTCTTATAAGGGTAGCAGATTTCATTTGAGAACTTTCATCGTAATATGTTTCAAGGAATTCTTCATCAATATAAAGTGTTTTGGCTTGAAGTTTTGAAAAAGTTTTATTTTTAACTAATGGAAAAAATAGCTTTATAGATGGTTTTATCATTTTTCTAATAAATGAATTAGGCCTTACTAATGCGCTGTTTACGATTGCATAATTAATTAAATTTGAATTATTACTTAACATTTGAATAGTTACCTGTGCCCCTAATGAGAAGCCAATAACAATAATTTTTTTACCATCAGCTATCTTTTCTATTAACCTATTTACTTTTTCTGCACTTAATTGAATTGAAAAATTTTCGGTATTTCTACTTGCCCCTTGTTCTGGCAAATCTATTGTAATGCAATGATAATTACTGAAGTATTGAATTTGTTTATCCCACATCCAACTACTTACTCCACCACCGTGTAAAAATACCATTAATGGAGCGTTCTTATCCCCATACTCTCGATAACTTAAATCCAAACAATTCACCTCTTTCATATTAATTAATTCTGTTCCATAAATCTTTCAGAAATTCTTTAAAATGGTGTTTCGTGCTTGCAACTAAACTATCTAATGAAAATATGATTGTTACGGATGCTTAAAGGGCCTATAAAACCTATGCAAACTCTTCCTTGAAACGAGGTTCTCTCATTTTATTTATTAAAGAGGAAGAAGGGTCAACATAAACCATAAATAGAGCTGTTTCTTTTAGGTATGCGGTAATTTGTAAATATTATTTTATAATCGCGGATCGGTTGTATCGCTTTCTAATGCAAGCGTTGCAAGTGCACATTCATGTACACGATTGCTGCTTTCCAAACTTACAAAACGTGAAATTCCCTCTAAGCCTAACTTAAATTCCAATAAAGCGTTCTTCATTTTTCGAGAAGGGTTCCGCTGTTTTAACTTTTTCATAATTGCTTCATCTGTATAGTCCATGCCATATATGATGCGTAAATATTCCCGTCCGCGTACTTTAATTGCCGGCTGCAGTAATTTCCCTTTATGATAAGCGAGGAAATCGAATGGCTTAATAACAATGCCTTCATGACCATTTTCCGTCATGTCCTGCCACCAATTTATTACTTCCTGTTTATCCAGTTCGCTTTCGATTACACGATATTCTGTCGCTATAAATAACGAACTATTTTCAGCCAAATGCGCATTCATTTGCATATGCCAGCTATGAGACTGATGGAAGTTAGTTGATGAACTATGGGCAAGAATATGAAATGGTGCGATTTGTATACCGGATAGTTCATTTGTTGGCCAGCAATAGTTTTTGAATACCGCATCAAAGCGTGCAGCATTTTTATATTTATCTGTGTATTCCTCCAGCCAGCTTGTAACATCCACATGTTTAGTAGCCTTCAACTTTTCGATGAGTTTATAGCGATCCATTAATGCATTTTCAGCGACCGTTTCATATTGTTGATCGATTAAGCGGTGTGCTTTTAAATTCCATGGTAAAATTTCGGCGTCCATTAAGACGAAGCTTGTATTAAATCGCTCGAAGTAATTTTTAGCCATTAGCTCAGCATGGATTTTTCCCACCATCTGTTGCTGCTGTAATTTTTCAAAGAAGGCACGACCTGTACGTGTTGTAATGTAGCCTAAGCTGTCACTGTTAATGAGCTTCTTTGCAACTTCTCTATTTTTTGCAATAAAGATGACCGCACGGCTGCCCATATGCTTTTTCTCGGCAATCATTTTTTGAATACCGTTTTTCTTATAGTAATTAAACGCTTCTGCAGGGTGTTCCAAATAGTCCGGTAATGCAGCTGTTTGTGGTGTTGGACTCATTGTTGGCGGAATGTAGATAACCTGCTCCAAAGGCAATGTGTAGTGAGAGAATGTATCCATTGCTGCCATAGCATTTTCTTTCGGAATTGCTATTTGCTCCCCACTAGTTGTATGAACCGCATAGCCATTTAAAAATTGGGCCGCATTCGGTGGGCTGAATCGCTTATTTTCCGCCTCTAAAATAGGGTTGTCCTCTGTGCCGGCATAGTTTGCGAATGCTTTCACACTTCTTAATGTTTGCTCAGGATATTGAAATGCCGTAAGCTCCCCGCCAAATACAACTCCTTGGTCAATATTTATTGTTCGATTTGCTTTAAATGGCTGCACTTTCACATCATGCCCCCAAATAATCAGCTCGCTTGTTTTATGCTGCGAGAACCAATCACCGCGTACAGGCTTACTGGAGCTGTCCGTTTGCTGAATATCACCGTATCGACAAAAATCAGATATGCGTTTAGATTCCTTGCCGATGTAATGGTCCTTTATCCCTGCATGTGTAACTACAGCTTTTGTAATCTTATTTTTCGTTAAAATATAATGTGAAGGTGCCTTTAGAAGCATGCTTGCAAAACGTTCTTTTAGTGCCTCAGCAGCCTCTTCGCCATGCTCCTTTTCATACTCGGTAAATTCTTGCTGGACAAGCTCATCCCCGTGGTTGAGCGAAACGTTTTTTCCGTCTAACCAACGCGCTATTTTCCAGCCATGATTGCTGTCTGTCATAAAGCTTAATCCCGCTTCAATCTGATTCAACCAAAATTGCATCGTTTCAATTGATTTTGGTCCGCGGCTCATAATATCGCCTACAGAAATTAACCGTCGCCCAGCTGGGTGAATATATACATCGCCGCGCTGCTCATATCCAAGATCCTTCAAGAGCACAAGCATCTCATCATAGCAGCCATGAATATCCCCGATAATATCAAAACCACTTTCGATTTCTAAATAAAGCTTATTCGGTTCACGGACAATCTCGACACTTTCATCATCTACTTTATAAATTTTGGCAAATGGCTCTTTCTTTATTGCTTTTAACTCATATTTCAGCGTATTGAATTGCTGCAGCACGCGTTTACGACCTCGAGGATTACCGCGCAACACATCACGGGCCAACAGCTGCTCTTTTGGTATGTTTAAAATAAGAGCCAGAACGGGTACGTGGTTGCGCTTAGCTATTTCAAAATATTTGGCGCGTTCAAAAGCGCGTAAGTTTGTTGCATCAATAATTGATACTCTATTTAACTTCGCACGGGCTTCCACAATCGTATGAAGAGCGTGGAATGCCTGCTCTGAAATGCGCTGATACTCTTCGTAAATAATATCCTCGTCATTTTTTGATACTGACGAAAGGTCGATAAAATCGATATCCGCCACAAGCCGACGATAGTAGTCAGAGCTAATTATTTCGCTTTCGATGAGCTGATCCGAATCAACTAATGATCGCAGTAATGTGGTTTTCCCACTATTCGATGGCCCGATTAAAAGTACAATGGCCCCGTTTGGAAGTTTAAATTGCATGTGAATCTCTCCTTGTCATGATACACATTTGAGTGGGAGCACCGTATTGCTCATCTACTGAACCGATCCCTTCAAAATGTAGGTCATAGTTTGGCGCTACAGCTTTACACCACGCCTCGAACTGATTACGGTCCCATTCAAAGCGATGATCATCATGGCGCATTTCCGTAAGCTCGTAAACTGTATTATACTCCGCGTTTGGAGTCGTAATAATTAAGTGCTGAGGCATATAATTTTGCGTAATGAGCTGCATAATCTGAGGCAGTCTTTCCTCATCTATATGCTCAATCACCTCGCATAAAACAAATACATCCGCCCCTGCAAACTCTTGATCCTCATAATAAAGTGAGCCCCATTTTATAATAGGTGTCGTGGCAAACTGATGATCAGCAAACCGCTTTTCCATTTTAGCAAGTGCATGATTACTTGGATCTACACTATACAGTTTTGTAATCGAATCGATTTGCGCTAGAAGTATCGATAACTTCCCTTCTCCTGCCCCCATATCGATAACCGTTTTAGGTTTTAAAGCGGTAACTGTTCGGGCAATGGTCTCATAGCGACGCGTATTTAAAGATGGCTTGTCAACTTTTTGCTCATTCTCTTCATTTAATAAGAGTTGCTTAAAGCGCAATGCTTTTTTATAAATAAACTCACGCATTGGATGAGTCTCAAGCCAGCCCTCACCGTAGTTTTCCAATCGTTCACGCTCTGCTTCATCAATATAATAATGTTTATAGTCATCCATGACTGGGATTATAATAAAAATTTGTTGTAAGGCTTTCTTTAAACTGATGGTGTTGAAAAGCGTTAAGAAGCGTGCACGTCTAGCGTCCGCCATTGTATCAATTGTCACGTCATAGCCTAGCGGTTCCCATAAACCACGAATTTCCTCATCTGAAAGGCTCGATGAAATTGGGCCAAACTCAAATGTAAACGGAAAGTCCATCGCTGCATATTGTATATATTCTTCCTTAGGTTTTCCATTCAGCGCAGTACCTAAAGCCGAACGTATAAGCGATAAGAAAATGGTACTTACAGCAAATTCCCGGTCATTAATATAATGGGTAATATCATACGCTTCATTATCTTTTACAAGTGCCAACGAATCAGGTGTAACAAAGATGGAAGCGTATAATTCGTCATCTGTCATTTTATGATAAGCAAATCGAACCGCGTGCCCTTTTACTTTGCGCTCATATACGGTTGCCGGGTTTTTCGCCAGTAAATGCGATATTGCTCTTGCATGCGGATTTTTTGTGTAAATAGATAGTTGCATAAAGTTAATTTTCTCCTTTAAGGGATTATTACTAGTGTCTATTATAAATGAGTGGAAGCCGAAATGTTTGTAAATTTGCAGTTGGTGTTTCAGGCCTCCACTACAAAAAGAAAAAAGCCTGCATTTTCGTTATTTAGAATGAAATACTTTAATCAAACTATAAGTATAGGAGGATATACATGAGATATGTTCAGATATCTTCAAAAACATAGAGGGATAATACAGAAAGGAGCATAGGTGGGATTAAATCATATTCACAAAACAAGCTAATTACATCAATTTGAGATAGTTCTTCTAACAAAATTGACACAAGTTTCGTACCTGTACCTAATTTTTGAAATTCTTTATGTATTGCAACGTCTTCAATATAGGCTCTGAATTTACCGTCTGAAACAGCTCTTGCAAAACCTATAAGGACATCATTTTTCCAAGCACCAACCGGAACTTCTTTTTTTTAGCATTTTATCTATATCTTGTTCTTTTCTCTTCCCACCAACCTACATTGTGATAAAGATTCATAAGCTCCTTAACTTTTATTGGTCTTCTGATATAACTCCGAATCTCTACAGTCAAATTCTATTTCAATAATAATGAACGTTAATCCTTTTTGGATCAACGCCCCCAGTAGTTGAAAAATAACTCTAACTTTTTTTATCACTAAAATAACTGATTACATCATTTATTGGAATATCCATTCATATTGAATATCAGGTAAATTTTCTTCATTTTCATGACCTCTACCTATAACTTTAAATCCATGTTTTTCATAAAATCTTTGTGCCTTTTCATTTACTTCAAATGTGTACAATGTTAATCTTCCACTTGATTGCGCTTTAACTTTATCTAGTAATTTTTTACCTATTCCGATTCCTTGATAATCTACATGAATATATAGTTGGCTTATTTCCCGTTCATTATATGCAATCACTCCAACTACCTTTTCATCAATTAACGCTAAATCTATTTGAAACTGTTCAGGTAATATATGATTTAAAAAGTAAACGTGATTTTCAAAACTATGAATTTCTTTTTGACCAATAGCCTGTTCCTTACTATCCCGCCACATATCCACTGTTTGTTCAGCGTATTTGGAGTTATACTGAGTTATTTTCATTTTGTTTTGGTACACTACAATACCTCCCCAAGTTTTGTTTACTGCTCTATATGTTATTTTCTTGTTATATATTCGATGAATACTACCTATTGCAAGTGTTTTAACTTTTAAAAAGTTTCTTCTTATTCACCTTCAATAACCTGGTGTGTAAGTACAATAAAAGTTAAAAAAGAGCGTTAACTCCTCTTCAATCAACGTCCTCCGATAGCTCATTGAGGAATATCCACCATTAATTCAATTAAGTAATCATTTAAGTTCGCTAACATTGTCCTATCATAGTCATGAATTTTCTTAGTTAATTTTATTAGATTTCTAGATAGGAATTAGATTTCCCTTCTTCCACTAACCCGCCCCGGTAGTTTAAGTACAATTCTTCACAATCTTACTTCAATATTACTATAAGTATCCATTTTCTTTAAATCTGTTCTTCCACAATCTGGCCCTATAATTGAATAAAGCATATTCTTATTCAAGAAAAGCGCCCGATTGTTGAATGTTGAACCCGAAAAGAATAGCTTTTTCTTATGAAGGGGTAATGGATAAAAGTGTTGAATAGATTAAGATACATTTAATTGTTTCAATAGAAAGGGAGAGAATATATGATTGATATACTCAAAAAATATATGTCTGATTTTACTTCGATGAGCGAAGATGAACAGCGTGCAATTGCTGAAAGTTTACAGATTGGGAAATATAAAAAAGGAAAATACCTTCTTATGCAAGGAAATCTTTCAGATATTAAATGTTATTTCGTATTAATGGGGTGTGTAAGGCAGTTTTTTATAGATGAATCAGGTAAAGAGGTAACATCAAATTTTTTTACTGAAGAACAAGCTATACCAATAATCAACGAAAAGACTCAAGGAGAGCTGTCAAAGTATTCATTAGTCTGTGTTGAAGATAGTATATTAGTTGTTGGTGATGTTACTTCAGAAAGTACGATGTTTAACAAATACCCACAACTTGAAATGATGATACGAAAAATGATGGAAATAAACCTTGGTGAAATCCAAGATCAATTAGGTGAATTTATCAGCTCTTCTCCAGAAGAACGATACAAAACCATTTTAAGACAACGCCCTCAGTTAATTGAACGTGTACCACAACATCAATTAGCCAGTTATCTTGGAATTACACCTGAATCATTAAGTAGAATTAAACAGCGAATGAAAAACAGTTATTAAAAATGATATTCTCTTCCTTTCTTAATCATCTCATCTCTTTATTAGCAATAAATTACTGAAGACTATCTAGCCAACTAATATGAACCAAATCCCACCTATCCCTTGGAAAATTTATAAAATCCTTTGCAAATTAACTTAAGTCAATGAACGGTATTTACCCCTTTGTTATTATTTAGTTACCAAAAAGACGAATGTGGAGGGGATTTTTATGAAAGCGATCGTATGTAATAAATATGGTTCACCTGATGTCCTTGAATTAAAAGAGGTTGAAAAGCCTTACCCTACTGAGAATCAAGTATTGGTTAAGATTCATTCAGCATCCTTAAACTTTGGGAACTTAGTTCTTTTGAAAGGCAAACCCTTCTTAGCCCGATTTGCCTTCGGATTAACGAAACCAAAATACTCAATTCCAGGTGGTGACATAGCTGGTACAGTTAAAGCTGTAGGGAAAGAGGTTAGGCTATTCAAAGTAGGTGACGAAGTATTTGGAGACCTATCTGGTTGTGGATGGGGAGGTTTTGCTGAATATGTAGCCGTACCCGAAATTGCCCTAGCCTTTAAGCCAACTAATATCTCCTTTGAGGAAGCAGCTGCTGCACCTATGGCTGGTGTAACTGCCTTACAGGGACTACGTGATAAAGGTAAACTTAAATTGGGACATAAAGTATTAATCTATGGTGCCTCTGGTGGCGTTGGAACTTTTGCGGTACAAATTGCTAAAGCATTCGGTGCTGAAGTAACGGGTGTATGTAGTACAAGAAACGTAGAAATATTACGTTCGGTAGGAGCTGATCATATCATTGACTATTCAAAAGAGCATTTCATTCAACATCAGGGGTACTTTGATTTGGTCCTTGGCGTGAATGGTTCGAATTCCCTTTCAGATTATACACGAGTATTAAAAAAAGACGGGAATTTTGTTCACGTAGGAGGTTCCGAGTCTCAACTTTATCAAACATTATTTCTTGGTCCTTTTATTTCAATGGCTGGAAGCAAAAAATTAAGTAGCCTGTTGCAAAGAGCAAATCAAAAAGACTTAAATGATTTAAAAGAATTACTTGAGACTAATAAAGTAAAACCAATAATTGATAAGCGGTTTGATTTAGTTGAAATAGCTGAGGCATTCAAATATTTTCAGGAAGGTCATGCACAAGGTAAAGTGGTGATTACTATATAAGAGCATAATTACTTTGCCTTTTACTAACTCTAACCAAGCGATTTCTACACAGTGTGTCGTCTGTATGTAGGTTGCATTTCTGCTAGTGGGTTTATTTTATTGGCTCGATTCTATATGTGGAATCGAGCCTGCTTTATCTACTTATTATAGTCAGTTGTACATTTGTACACCTGAAAGCTAATTTCCCTTCTACACCCTCCTCCCTTAACAATCTTTTAAATCCGTCGTGAGCAATTTCATTTCATAGTCGATACTTGTCATTGTTTTAAGAGTACCATTTTTTCCATCAACAAATGGAAAAGCTGTTTTGTGAATAGCGTAATGCTTTAACTTTAAATAGGCGACCACTGGAAAATCTGAATCAACCCATATTGCCCGATAACCTACTAAGCCAAATTTTTGCATCAGACGGTCCAAACTTTCTACTACTGAATATACAAGTTCATCATAATTGCACGCAAATGCTGATGTAGTCTCTGGATCACCTTTTTCAGTATTGTCTACATACTGGTTGATTTTAAAGTGTAGGTTTTCTCCGTTACTTTTTATATCAAACGCTTTGATATGCCACTCTGTTAATCCTGGTTCTTGATACCAACTAAAATTCGTTTCATCGCCATAAAATTCTGTATTCATATCAGAATTCAACGACAATAAAGCATTTAACAAATCGCCTAAAGCATCAGAAAGATAACTCGCTCTAAATGTAAACGTTTCATTTGCTGTCTGTAGTTCGCATATCGCCCAACCTGTACCGATAATTTTATAATTAAATTTCAAGTTACTCACCTTTAGCATTTTTATTTTTTATATTGCCAATTTAACTACCTATTTTTATAATTCTTTCACATTATTTTTGATGAGATGAGTTACCTAATTTAATTTTATATAAAGCATATTATTCAAATTCCAAACTGAACTTTTAATAAGCGAAATTTCTCCCTCTATTTTAACGCGCTTCTGTATTCCGCCCCCTACCCTCAGAGAGGTCAATATGTTTTAATATTTCACAACAGTAATTTTTTTACAACCAAATTAGATTTGCTACGTCTAATAATTGAAAGGGTGAGGAGGATGCTTGAACGAGTGCTAGAACAAGTAGAAGTAAGTGAGTTAAATAAAGAGGAGAGAATTGAATGGTTGATGAATGAATACGGCCAAAATATAGCTCGTTTAGCATTTACTTATACTAAGCAGAAGCAACTATCAGAAGATATTGCGCAAGAAGTATTTATTAAGTGCTACGAGAACTTAGACAACTTTAGGAATGAATCTACCTATAAAACATGGTTATACCGTATTACGGTGAACCTATGTAAAGATAAGTTAAGGAGCTGGTCTATTAAAAATATCGTACTTACTGAATTTTTCACAAAAATAAAGAGTACAAATAAATCACCTGAAATGGAATTAGTCGGTCTAGAGGAAAGGCGATTAGTTGCAGAAAAAATACTTTCCTTACCCGTGAAGTATCGAGAAGTAATTATTTTATATTACTATGAAGAAATGTCATATAACCAAATATCAGATTTATTAAATTTGAGTATACAAACGATAAAGTCTCGATTACATAGGGCGCGCCTCTTGTTAAAAAAGTTACTAGAAGGGAGCATCAAACATGGATGACATGTTTAAACAAATCGTAGAGACTATGAACAAAACTGTGTTAAAGGACATTCACTTCGATGCGAAACAGAAAGAAAACGTAAGGCAGGTTATATACAAAAGAAAAAAGAAGCGCCATATCAAGCCAACGTTGAATTATCTATTACTAATAGCTGTAGCGTGTCTGTTTTTTATAGGCACAAGCTATTATGTTACTACGGAAATGGAAATTTTCTCACGTGAGGAGCAGACGGCAGGTTTAAATACCAACAAGGGAGATGTTCCACCTGGCCCCAAAGTTGAAACCAACATCTATACACCTCCTGCCCAAGAGGAATCATACGAAGAGATGACAAAAGAAGATGTGGTTAGCAAGCTCTTAAATACGGTGGATTATTTTTACACAGCAACCGGAAAATTCGAAGATTATTCAATATATTATGACGACTCAGATAGTAAGTCAGTGACTGAGTATAAACTAAGTATAAAAAATGTAATTGGTGGCTATCAGAAAAGTACCTCTCAATTTGACGAAAAGTTAATGGGGTATGGGGAAATGATAAACGAAATTATTTATAATGAAGAAAAGGTCTGGCTTAAAGAAAGTGTAAATAAAACATATCTAGTTCATGACTATCAATCAACACCCACACGAGACCCGATAACGCCTGAGGAAGCGTTTAATTTAGAATTGAAAGACATTTATTCAGATATGGCCCCATTTAGAGAAAGACCGGAAATTTCCGCTGGCGGCATGTCTTTGTTTCCCTATGAAATCACAGCTAGTTACTTAAGAAATACAGAGCTTTGGGAGATAGAAAAACAAAATGAAGAATTGTTAGGTCATAATACCATTGTTTTATATGGAAAAATGGATGAACAAGTAATAAATAGATTCAAAATGAAAGAAACTACCGATACGTTTCGCTTTTGGGTAGATAAAGATACTGGAATCTTAGTTAAATATGAAACGTATGATACGGACGGTCAACTTACTAGTTATCTCCATCCAGAAAGTTTGGAAGTGAATATACCCATTGAACCACAAGATTTTGTACCAAGCTTGGATGGATATAAACCTTTTGTTCCACACGGAAAAAAGCCCGAGCTTGATTCAAGAGAAGAAGAAATAGAAACTGTAGATTCTGCAGACACCAATAAAGAAGATACGGAGGCTATAGTAGATTTAATGCGAAAGGACTTGCCTTTCCTGTATGAATTCACGCATCCCGATCTTGAAATATCTTCAGCTTACTATATGGAATTTGAAGAAAAATTCAGCCACGCTTACCTTACGTATATTCCCAAAAATGAAGCGGGAATAGTATACGTAACCGCTTATCACCAGGATTCCTTTATGCGTCCTTCGAATAATTTCGATGTGATTACAGGAAAACAACTTGAACTGTTCACGTTAAACGGCATTGAATGGAAAAGCTATGAATTAAAAGATGTTTTAGGCGCCAAGTTTATAGGCATGAAAGATGATTATATATATGAGGTCGTGAGTCAAAAAATATCCCTCGAAGAAATGAAGGCTTTATTAGAATCTTTTCATCCAGTAAATTAGGGATGAGTAATAGCCATATAAAAAGAAGTAAAAGCGCTCAGAAAAAATTTGAGCGCTTTTATGCGTATTTCATCATCGCTACATTTTTTTATCTTGTCTCGTTCCATCTGGATTTACTTGATACTGCCAAAGTTCCCCATCTTCCCCTCTGTAAATGTACAGATACATAAATACTTCATCCTCAACAAAATTTATATATAACTGATAATCCACATTTCCTTCTCTAATTGCATCAAAGGGGACTCTTTGTATACTTTTTTCATACTCGAAATCGTTGTTCACTTTATCGTAAACCCATACTTCATTGGTCTCGAATTCGCCTTCTCCAGCGAAATATTCTGTTCCGAATATTTCTTCTACTTCATCTTTAGTTTGACCTATTTTTGCATTTGCTTCTATAAACTCTTTATCTAATATGGGACTCGAATCTGATTCACTATATACATCTGAACAACCAACTAATAAAAAACTTAATAATACAGTCAGTAGTATCCTTTTCATGCTATTCCCCCATTGTTTGATTGCTACGTGTAAATTTTATTTCAGAACACTTTCAAACTCTGCAATCATTTTGCTAAATTTCGATTCATATAGCTTCCACTGCCAACCGCCATAAAATTAAAAGACCTAAGCCTGGTGTAATACCAAACCTAAGTCTTTTAATTTCGCCAATTACATCTATCTAAATTTAACTTTAGAATTAAATCAAAGTCATTCATCCAGGTGTTCTTTTTTAATCATTAATATGGGTCTGCCTCATGGCTTTTCTTCACTGCATCTTTTGTTGCCTCATTCGCAGCGATCGTACCCTGACCATACTTAGAAATCCCTGACTCTCGACCCGGTAATTTACCTTCCTGAGCCAACTTTTCGATTTCTTTCATTTTCATTTCAATGCCTTCCTTCACACGGCGACCGTAATCTTCATCAGCCTGTGTAAAGTGATGAATCATCGCTTCCTGAATGCGCTCGTCACAGATTGCCAGAGCATCCGATAAGTTATTTATGAGCTCATCACGTTCCCAGTCTTCAAAACTGCGGTATGTTTCACCTGCTTGACCATAGTTATTCGGGCGATCAATCGGCTCACTCATTAATGCCGCATTATAAGATGGCTGATGTGGTGGATATGCTTTATCCCCTGCATCACGGTAGCCACCAATCATTGACGGCTCATAATTAATATGTGGGTTTTCACCGGATTCTTTAGGATCACGAGTATCCATCTGACCACGCTGCTGATTTGTCCGAACCGGTACCTTTGGTGCGTTGACTGGCAGTTTTAAATAGTTCGAGCCTACACGGTAACGCTGTGTATCTGAATAAGAGAATGTACGCCCCTGTAGCATTTTATCATCCGAAAAATCCATACCGTCTACCAGGACACCAGTGCCGAATGCAGCCTGCTCGATTTCTGCGTGAAAGTCCTCCGGATTACGGTTAAGCACCATACGACCTACAGGCAGCCAAGGGAACTTATCTTCCGGCCATAGTTTTGTGTCATCAAGTGGATCAAAATCCAGTTCTGGATGATAGTCGTCCTCCATAATCTGGACGAACAGCTCCCACTCTGGATACTCTCCACGTTCAATTGATTCATATAAGTCCTGTGTAGCATGTCCTACGTTTGTAGCCTGAATGGAGTTTGCCTCTTCTTGTGTCAAATTGCGGATACCCTGTTTTGGTTCCCAGTGATACTTCACAAGTACAGCTTCACCTTTTTCATTAACCCATTTATATGTGTTAACTCCTGAACCCTGCATATGGCGGTATGTCGCTGGGATACCCCAAGGTGAAAATAGGAACGTAATCATATGTGTCGCTTCCGGTGAACGTGAAACAAAATCAAACATACGCTGTGGATTCGGTACGTTGGAAGCCGGATCTGCTTTAAATGCATGAATCATATCAGGGAATTTCATGGCATCACGAATAAAGAAAATCTTTAAATTATTACCTACAAGATCCCAGTTACCATCTTCCGTATACATTTTCACTGCAAAGCCGCGTGGATCGCGTGCTGTTTCAGGTGAATCCTTTGCACCTGCCACTGTAGAAAAACGCACCATAAGTGGCGTTTGTTTACCGGCACCAGAAAAGACTTTTGCGCGGGTATATTTTTCTACAGGCTCATCTCCAACTTTGCCGTAAGTTTCAAAATAACCGAAAGCACCTGAACCACGTGCATGTACTACACGTTCAGGAACCTCTTCACGATCGAAGTGTGAAATTTTTTCAATAAAATGGTAATTTTCCAAAGTTGCCGGACCACGGTTACCCACTGTACGGATATTCTGGTTGTCCCTTACAGGATGTCCTTGACGAGTAGTTAGAATTTCACGTTCCCCATCCTCTTTTTTTGCAACATGTTTGTCTTTGTTCTCTGCCAAAATAAAACCTCCCCTTTAATCAATTACTAAAATACATTGCTTATAAGCATGATAATAAAAAACACTTTGCTACTATATCTTTATACCCTAATTTATCTGTTTATAATCAAAAGAAATTAACTTTGTCCTGTCCCACACTATATGAATACAGGATTGGAATTCTATTTAATGATACTGTGATATTTAACTAATGAAGGGTCAAAAACCTTATTTCCGTAATTTAGTTTTCATCTAATGTAGCTTTGAAATAAAGTTTGAGCAAAATGGATTCTTTTTAGCATCTTTACGTTTGGTTTTTATAAAAAAGTTTGAGCATTTTCTACTTGCATTACTCCACAAACGCGCCCGATTGTTGTATAAGGCGGTTCATCCATTTGAAGAAGATCACCGATTACCTACCTATCCTCTGTATCAACCAAGTAAATAGCTTTTTCAAAACCACCACGTTTCACCTTTTTTTGCAACCGTACTTCATTTAGCTCTTCATAAGTCACACCCAATGTAGTAAGAGCTGTATGTATTAATTCTAATACATCTGCTAATTCTTCTATGCTTTCATTAGAAGTTTCTGAAGCATGAAACTCTTTAGCTTCTTCAATCATTTTCGCCTTAACTTCCTTTAATAGCTCACTTGAATCAAGTATTCGAGCATTATACGCTAATCCATCTGATTCGATAATCTCTAAAATTTTATCTCTTACCAATTTATTATAGACAGGCATAACTTTCAGCTCCTATATGTATATTCCTTCTTTTTTTAAATTGTATTCGGTAAGAATTTAATATCAAATTTTATTAACTCTTTTATATTCCCCTAATAAGTCTCCAGTTGCTCCTCGTGCAGGAAAAGCGCCCGATTATCCATTACTGTACTAACACCTCTTTTAGTACAGTAAGAATTATTTTTCGCATTTAAAAAAGCACCCACCTATTGAAATCAATAACCCTAAAAAAGAAATTCCAAATCCTATTTTTGTTCCACTTGAATATCCAAGTCCCGTTGAACTATACGCCGATATAATGGCAATACCAAAAAGTATAATTGCTATTCCTAATAAAACAATTTTCATATGTTACCTCCTCGTTCTTGTTCAAAAAACCAGAACGATAGTTTTAGTGTAATCTTTCAAAATCTTAAATACATTATATATAATTTGATTTATTTACCTCAACAAATGAAAGCGAGCGCTGATTCTTGTTACTGAATTGCGCCCGCTTGTTGAACATCGTTATTCAGCTAAAGCACTCCGTTAGTAAAAAACTCACTAAAAAAAGGACTTGTCAAAATACTCCATTACTAAGATTGCTAGCCCCAAAACTGACAACAACAATCCTACAACAAATGGGAAGCCTAGGAATAAACTTTGAACAACTTCATTTCCATATTGCTTTCCCCCAAAAATTGCATACCACAACTGTGAACCAGACCAACTAGTCATGCTGGGAATATATATTGATGCCACCACAATTTTAGTTAATGTAGTAAATAATCCCCCTAACATTATAAAACCTCCAATTACTGTCCTTTTCATTCTTTCGTCCCCAATCTACATATTTTTCCCTTATCTTCATCGCCTTCTTTTCTATCCTATTTCCCCAAGCATTTAGATTTCCCTTGTTCAACTAACTTACTCTGATAGTTTTAGTACATTATTTAACAATCTCACTCGTAAGTATTGCCCACCAGTCAAAAGCTAGTAGATTATTTTTACACATTGCTTAAAAAATTAATTTCAATATAACTTTTATGATTTATTTTGGTGAATTAAACGATAAAATTATTTATAGAAATATATCCTGACAGAACAGAGCATTTATTGACAGGTATTTAAAGTGAAAAAATTTTACTATTTAATTAAGGAGGAAAAAGCATGTCAGCTTGGTTAGAATCTTTACAAAAAGCAATTAATTATATCGAAGAAAATTTATTAAAAGATCTTTCGATAGTGGACATTGCAAATGAAGCAAACTCTTCTGCATTCAATTTTCAACGAACATTTGGATTATTAACAGAGATTTCAGTAGGTGAATATATTCGGCGAAGAAGATTGACTTTGGCAGCAGACGAGTTAAAAAGAACAGACAGTAAGATTATAGACCTTGCATTTAAGTACGGCTATGACACTCCCGAGGCTTTTTCAAAAGCCTTTAGGCGTCAGCATGAGGTTTCACCAAGTGACGTCAGGAAAAATATTGGAAAGATCAAATCATATAACCGCCTTGTAATAGAGGTGAGATTGAGAGGGGCAGAACCAATGAAATATCAAATCGTAGAACGTGAAGGCTTCCAAGCAATAGGTATAAAAAAAGAATTTTTACTTGAGAATAATGGCAATTTAATCGGAATTCCTAAAATGTGGGATGAATTAAATGGTGATGGTACTACTGACAAGCTAGCACAAATTAATAATGGACAAATTAAAGGAGTTCTTGGTATATGTGTAGCAAAACCTAATGAGAAAATTGACTATTGGGTTGCTACAGACTATACAGGTGACGTTAAAGAAGGATTTGAATTAATCGAACTTCCAGCTTCTAAATGGGGTGTTTTTGAAGTACATGGTCCAATGCCTGATGCAATGACAAAAGTTTGGAAACAAATTTTTTCTGAATGGTTCCCTGCTAACGGATATCAACATGCAGGTACACCAGAGTTCGAAATGTATACAGAAGATGATCCATTCAGTCCAGATTGCTATTCAGAAATTTGGGTTCCATTAAAATAATTTATAAGAGATGTCCCATTAATCGATGCCAAAACGACTGGTGGGATTTTTGAAAAGAGGCTTAAAGAGTTCAAACATATTTTATATATCAAATATGTTTGAACTCTTTAAGTTGTTGCTTTGTAAAGAAAATTGATTAAGATGGTGCTGCAAACATGATTTAATGACAGCACAAAAGCATCATTTTGAAAAACATTGATCAAGTTGAAAGCTTTTAAGATAAAGTTGCTACTTCAACAAACGCGCCCGATTGCTGAATAGATCTATCATAACAACATATGTAATTTAGCCTTTGTATTTGTTGCTACCTGGTAGTTTTTTTATTACATACCAAGCTTTAATTGCATCTTCTCGATGATTACCTTTGTTTTTTGGATCTGCGAAATAGTCTCTTATAAACTGATTGTATTCAAATTGTGAGCCTATCTGTTTCTTATACGACGGGTCTTTTTTTCTTTCCTGCTCTTCATACCATGCATTTACAACATCACGATATGTTTTTCCTACATTTTCTCTAAAATAATTTTGAATATAAGTAGAAAAATGAAATTTAGGAATTTCTAACTTGAAGAAGACCCTTACAGTTTGACTACAACGGTGATTTTCCGTTATTACTGTATCTAAATTTAGATCTGTTAATATTGCTTCATTTGTAGGAGACTTTCTTTTTTTCAGTGGCTTTTGTATTTCTCCTGTTTGAAGAAATTCTGCTATTCTATCCGTAATATCAATTTTAGAACCAGAGGCACTCAACCCGTTCTCTCTACAAAAAGTTTGTAATTCCTCTTTTAACCAATAAAAACTACGGAAATCTTGTATATCCAATTCCCTTTTTAGTTCAGGCCTCAAATATTACACCTCCAGTTCTTGTTACTACTATTATAAAACATACGATCTTCGTTTTGTCGATCTTTTTGACAATATTGACATTCTTCTTGTTCGATTAATGTCATATACAAAAGACGCGTTTCTCAATAAACGCGCCAGATTGTTGAATACCATTATTTATCTAAAGCACCCCATTAGTGAAAAGACTCACAATTTTATTAGGTCAATAAATTTATAAGAACACAGCAATTGAATAAAGAATTATTGCAATTATTATTACCACAATCATTACACTTGTGCTATTTCTCACTTTATTTCTAATCATTTCTTCATTTTGTTCCGTCTTTATTATTTTACCTAGCCGAATGTTTGATAATAAAGCAATGAGGGAAAGTAATGCTGCTATAAAATATAATGAAAATTTAATCCATTTCAATATTTCCCCATCCTTCTTCTGTACAGTTTTGTAAGTTAAAGTGTACTTCTTTACAATACTATTTTACAGGATTACTTAAGAGCCTTCCTCAACAATCTGGCCCTTTAACTGAAAAACGCGATCTTCTTATTGAAGAATAGCGCCCGATTGTTGAATAAGGGTAATCAGATTTATACATTTACAAAGTTAAACAAAGATGTTATCAAATGATGGTTTGGTAAGGTTATACTTTACTTAACACCGCTTTGAGCACATTTAAAGGAATACAGGAAAGTCTTCTAGAAATATTATTTTAGCGACAATAACACTGTTAAATCAGTATAAATTAGTAATTAAAGGAGGAGAAATGATTGAGCAAAATTAAACAGGATAAAATTCAAATGCAAAGAAAAGTGCAAGGTTTATATAGGGAAATAAAACAACAGCGTAAGGAAGAAAAAAATAATAACAAAATTGGTATAGTCATTGTTGATATTTGTGTTGTATTAGGAATTTTAATTCTTTTACTGAACGCCTTTATTAAAGAGTTCTAACATACTTTTTTAAACCTGTTGAACTTGCTGCCTAAACTCCCCCGTGAAAACTAAACATTGTTGCACAAACAACTAAAATTGCAGTAATTAATAAATTTAACACATTAAAACGCTTCACACTTTTTCCTCCCTGTAATAAATAATTTTTTTTAAAGAATTAAAAAGTGCTATGTGTAATAATAGTATTGATTTACACGATAGCACTTTTCAAAAACTTATGGATTATCTGCTGGATCATAATAAAATGTTCCTATAATCGTTTTGCCATCATGCAAAAATAATGGAGCTGATTTCGGGGGTGTGTATTCTAATGCCTCACTTAGAGACGATGCGCCCTTTTCACGATAGACATATCCTCTTACACCCTTAGCCCCTTCAGCCAACTGTAAATCTGGTCCAGGTTCCAGTCCATATTCAGGACCGTATGTTTGCCCACTCTCATTTATTGGGTAGCCGTTTCTTAAAACATCTTCCTTAGTTGGTATAATCAAATCCGAGGTATCCATCTTTTTGTCGTTATCATTTATGGCAACAGATTTACCACTTGATAATGTTGTAAAAATCATTATTGAAGATAATACCAGAGTAATTGTAAACACCTTTGTAATTTTATTATTCATCAATATGAGACCTCCTTAATTAACTTCACCAAGAAAATTTTACCACTTTTTATAACGCACCGAAAGCATCGTTAGGTAACATTTTTTAATAGATTGTTATTCAACAATATGGCCCTTTAACTGAAAAACGCGATTTTCTTATTGAAGAATCGCGCCCGATTGTTGGATAAGGGGGTTCACCCCTTTATGAAGTTTAACGACTTTATTTTTGTGTCTGAACTGTACCTCCAATTATTAAGTGTATTAACAATTGGAGTGCAGTTTATGTTTTTAGTTGTTTTTCACAATAAGTGCGGTGCCTTATTATTTTTGTTGAATATCTACAATAATATCCTCAAGCTCTATTATTTCCTTTATAGAATGGTATTATCTCTAAAAATTTTAACGCCATTTTCATCAATTTCGTCAGCCTCCATCAATTGGAAGAATGGGGTGAATATTAAAGTTTCAGCATCCGGATGCAGTTTTTCAAAGGTAAAGACAAATTCCTTATGTTCAAAGTCGTGACCTGTACCACCGGTTAACGCTGATGTATACGTATTACCTAAATTAAATTCTCGTTTTTCATTGTTTCTCTGTAATTGACGATAAAGGAAATCGGTGTGTATATGATTTCATTTAGTTTAATACCTAGTTATCGACATTTTTTCGAGTGTGACAAATTGAGCGCCCTCAACAGCCTCTTGTAATAAGAGGGCTGTATGGATGTCCTCTGGAGAACTAGCATGAGCAGTAAATACAATGTTTGGGAATGAGTTCTATTGATTTGTACGGACAGCGAGATTTACCGCTTTATCTAAATATTGCTTCATGCCCTCATTTGGGTCACGATAACCGAAATGATCGCAAGCAGCGCCATTTACAAGATAGAACTCGTCAATATAAGCGGGTATATCAGCATTGATTCCAATGTACTTGTATGAATTACCGTATGGGAATATATCTAAGCTTGCTATAACTGACGGAACGGGCAATGTCTTTAATTGCAAGAAATCGATTGTTTCCTTTGGATACCCCATGTCAATGAATTAAATTTCATTAAAAAACATCGGGTATTAAAGAAACACCCGATGCTTTTTATATTACCAAAATTTTCTAAGCTTTAAAACGGTTAACGGCAACCGCTAAATCAGCGCTTAACTGATTTAATTCCTGAGACGCCTCAGCTACCGATTGAATAGCGTGTAATTGATCATCTGTAGCCGCGCTAACTTCTTCGCATGCTGCAGCCGAATTTTGAGAGTTCATAGACATTTCCTCAATTGTTTCAATTACACGGTCTTTGTATCTATCAACACTTTCAATTTCAGAGTGAACCGAAATAAATGATTCATTCACATGATCAATTAATTCCGTGAGCTGTGCGAACATTTCGCTCGTTTTATTAACCACTTCATTTGATTCATTAAATGATTCTTTCATTTTATTCATGGGTACAATTACTTGATTCGAATAATTTTGAAGCTCAGTAATCGTCATTTTCACGGTTTCCGTAGCATTAGCTGATTGTTCGGCCAACTTACGGACTTCTTCTGCTACTACTGCAAATCCTTTACCATGTTCCCCAGCACGCGCGGCTTCAATGGAAGCATTTAAAGCTAATAAATTCGTTTGAGCGGAAATAGATGAAATTGTATCCATAATGGAACTAATAGAAATCGTCTGGGCTTCAAGCTTGGAAAGGACATGCGTCATTTCTTCTAGTTCTAGCTGGTTTCCTGAGAAGCTTTGTAATAAATCGTCCATGTGCTTGCGTCCTTCTTGATTAAGGGTAGCAGCCTCACTAGTAGATTCTTCAACCTTGCTGGATAAAGATTTCATATTTTCAATTTTATCGCCTAGGCTTGCTGATTGTTCTGTTACAATATCGGCTTGTTCAGAGGTACTAACTGTGCTTATAGCAATTTCTCCGACTGATTTCGAAACTTGTAAAGAAGAAGCACTCGTTTCTTCTGCCATTGCACTTAAATGTTGTGAACGTTCATCAACTTGATCAGCTGAAGTTTTCACAACACCAATAATTTTTTTCATTTCGCCAATCATCGAATTAAAATGGTGCGCCAATCGACCAATTTCATCCTTTGCCTTGACATCAATATGAACCGTTAAGTCCCCTTCTGCTACATTCCCCATTAGTGTACCAAGTATATAAAGAGGCTTGATAACACGTGAAATAAAGATGAATAGCACAATAAAAGTAATGGCTAAAATCGCAATCGTAATTAAGATAATTATATCTCTTATTTCATTGGCTGTTTTATTCAGATTTGACTGTTCATACTGTGCTGCCACGGTCCAATCAACACCCGGTATATGATTGGATATAATAATTGAATCAACACCATTGATGGATTCATTTAAAATCATAGGGTCTTTCTTATGTAACAACTTCTCAATATAACTATTTTCCGATAAATCTTCACCAGCTAAATCCGGATGAGCAATTGCCAATCCCTTACTATCAAATATCATGCCAAATCCATTATAACCAAGATCCATAGCAGCAACCATTTGTGTTAAGTCCGTTAGCAAAATATCCGATGCCAGAACACCAACAACCTCATTGCCGACTTTAATACCCGTTACACCTGTAATCGTGAATTCTCCTGTTGCAGCATCTAGATATGGCTCGGTCCAACTGACAACATCAGGATTCTCCATGCCAAGTGTATACCAAGGCCTTGTCGTCGCATTAATATCTTTCACCTCATCAAAGTGTGGCTCATACATGACCCCTTCTGCGTCTGCTGTATAAATACCCGATGTATTAGAAAATGTACCTAAATACGTTTGAAAATCTTTTCGTAATTGAGAATCCGCATCATCAAATAAGGCGGTATTGTTTTCATAATAGTTTTCGATTTCATCCGATTGGGCAATCATTTGTAATGACCGTCCGAAATTGTCGAGAACGGTTTGTACATTTGTCGAAAGTTGTTGGACGATGGTTTCACTCTGATTTATTACAGTTTCCTCTGTCTTACTGGAAATGATGACGGTACTCACCGTTGCTAATGTACCAAAACCTAAAATAGCGATGACAATAACAATTCCAATAATCTTCCACTTCACTGATAAATTCATTTTTTACTCCTTAATAAATTTAATTACTGACATAATTAATCTGAAAATTTTATAATTATATTAGTTTTAAATACTTTAACTGATATTTATATAGATTGCGATAGTTTTTTTAATAAAACAAAAATTTTGAAATTACTCCCTATGCTTTATTTAGGACCCATATGAAAAAATATGTTACACGACTTGGGCTCTAAATTCTAAGAGACTTAAGAAAGAAAAGAAGGCCTTTAATTAATTAGTCGAAAAAGATTCCTTTTCACTTAATTCTTTAATAGCAAAATAATGATTTTGCACGCAAGCGTTTATAATGACATAGAAACATTCTTCTATATTCGTTTGGAAAATATTGTCAACTATTAGCTGGTTTTGTTGAATAAATAAATACCCAAATAAATTCGTATTGCTGGTGTTGTAACAATCACACTAGACTTTTTTATTATCGTAGCTAGAATTAAAAGTTACTGCATTGCTTTAAATTAATGTTTAATACATAACAAAATACCGCATTCTGCAAACCATTCTTGTGTAGAAAATGTGTAGAAACTTTTCATTCCTATCGGTTTCTAACGGTTTCTCAGAAAAAGGAAAAGCGCTCCAAACCCTTGATACATAGGATTTGAAGCGCTTTTCAGTTGGTTCAAACTTATTCTTTCTGAACCTTGATACGTCCCAGTAGGAATTCGAACCCCCGACCGTTAAGTAGTCGGAGTTAATCAACATTCAATTTGCGTAGCCTAGAACGGTCATTGATTACGTATAGATGACCGCCTTCATAACTACTAGTTGTTCCGATTATAACCGATGATTTGAGCGTTTGCAATCGATACCATAAAATAAATCGATATTTCGAATAAACGATTCATCCTCGGTTAATTTCTTATTAAACGTCACAACCGATAATATAAACGCTAATTCCCGGAAATTAAATCGCCATGCTCGATCCACTTTATCGCCAAAATTAACGATATATTTTGAAGCACGTCCCGCTATTTTCTTACTCGTAGATTCTGAAACGCCATATTCGTCCTTTAACATTTTAGTAGTGTAGTATACGTCACACATATCGTTTCACCTCGCCTTCTTATCCGCTATTTTAGCGAAGTTATAGCGGTCTAGAAATCCGACGATACTCGCAAATTCAAATAATAAATATAAGGAATTGCGTACCTTGTTTTTAAACGGTAAAATTAAAGAATAATTGAGTTTCTACTTATTATATGCGTTAATTATGCGTCATCCCAAACACTATAATTGACCAATTAACCGCTTTGCCTAAACTCGAAGCTTCTCAGATCGATTCTGCAAAAGACTATCCAGCTAGCTAGTTTTGAAAAATTGTAGCGGAAATTTTGTTAAGGCTACGTCAGTTTTACGTTAGGGTACTTCCTGGGTAAACGTCATAAAGACCACCTCGAATGAGATCAAAGCTATTTAACTTAAGCGTCCGATTGTTGAAAATTAATTAATCTATTATCATTATACTCAACAAATAACTAATCACTCTGATTGAGTGATAGATATTTAATTTAAAACATTTTAGTACTCCACTGAATGAGTATTAAAATACTTTTCAAATGTTGTCCCTTTTGAAGTTGTAAAGCTGAGTTTATATGTATTTTCATTTTTTAAATCAGTTGAATATAAATTATTAGTATTTTTTTCAACTTTATTACCAAATAAGTCTGTATTTTTACTGAGAAGAGTTTCCTGTATCCTATTAAAATTAATCGACTCACCTTCTTTAAATTCCTCTTTTAATATATTATAAACAAAATCTTTAACCTGAATTCCTAATTTAATTGTTATTTTTCTACTTTTTCCTGGTTCTATAGTTATTGGTAATTCTAATAATTCGTTCTTTTCATAAAGCCCATTATTTAAGTATGAAAATTGAATAGGTTTTTGATTGTCTAATTGCCATAAATCATATGAAAAAATTGAAACAGTATTCTCTCCATTATTTGCTAGCATTATTTCATAATTTACTGGCAAAATCCCTAGTATTTCTCCGTCATATTCAAAGTTAGGTATTTTTGTTGAGATTAAATGAGTATCAAAATCACCATTATAGTTTGAATTTATTGCAAAATAAATATTTTCTCTTGATCTTTCAACATCTTTATATATTGTATAACTAATAGAAATAATTGAGCTTAATAGTGAAACACATGATATTACTATTGCCCATTTTGAATATCTATTTTCTTTTCTTCGATACATTACTTCATTCCGATTTGGGTTATTCACGGTATTATTCTCCTCCTAACAAAATTATTTTAAACAAAAAGTATTCAATTCTTTTTGTTAATTAATATACACATTTTTACATAAGGTAGTCCTATATTCAATCTATTCTTCGTGGTATAAAGGAAAAACAGCGCAAATTTCCCCTATAACTATTACCCTTTCTTATTTTCTAACCCTCCTGAGTGAAAATTTAGTGCGTAAATTTATTCGGCAGCAGGCGAGCGAGTTCGAGGAGGTAGGCTTGGGGGGGAACGAAAAAAAGCGACCACCAACGATGTTACTCGCTGATGATCGCGTTAGCTTTACGTTTTGCACTTTCACGTTTAAGCGTTGCAATTGGTATGTTAGTTAACGCCACAACTTGCGTGAAGCTATGAGTTTCCTTTAGTTTCATCGCATGGTCTAACTGCGCCTTAGTATACTTTGGCTTACGTCCTTCTCGATAACCTTCACGCTGCTTTGCTATCGCTTTACCTTCGTTTAATCGTTCTACAATCATATCGCGTTCAAATTCGGCAAAGCCAGCAAGCACCGTCAGTAATAGCTTACCTGTCGCAGTATTATCGACCATTCCCATGTTGAGTATATGCACACGGACACCCTGCGTATGTAGCTGCTTAATGACGTGTATAGCGTCCTCGGCGCTACGAGCAAAGCGGTCTAGCTTAGTCACTACTAACGTATCACCCGACTGTACTATGTCTAATACCGCCTTAAATTCCGGTCGATCCTTCGTTGTACCCGTAAACTTTTCACTATAGATAACTTCGCAGCCTTCCGCCTTTAACGTCTCAACTTGCGCCTTTAAATCCTGCCCTTGCGTTGATACCCGAGCATAACCGTATTTAGTCATATTTACCGCCCCTTAATGATACCGAATATTGATACCATTGTAACATGCGGTAATACGGTAGTCAACGAATCGGTACGAAACTTTTAAGTTTTGATACCGTTTTTAAAGTTTATCCGCGACAATCCGATTACTGACCCCCTGAGTTTTAGACTGTCGTCTCCGCCAAGCATCGCGTGCCGCTGTATAGCGTAGAGTACCCGTATATGTATTACTTTACATTACCGCCAATAACGCCATCTAAACCGTAATAATTACGACTTCCTTCTATTATATGCAAACGTAATGCCCTACGTAGATAGCTGCGTAATGTAACGTAATGTAAAGTCTCAAAGCGTTTGAGGCACGCACGTATTTAGGACGTCTAGCCGTTAATTCTGCCGAACTATGAAGGATGCAACGCTCTAAAATCGGACGAAATCGGAAATCCAATCGATGAGAAATTCGCTCATATACTTACCTCTACTAACGCTGTTAAATCGCTCTCAAACCGCTAGAAATCGCTAGCATATTCCGGTGCCTAAATCGGAGTTTCTTCTATATAGTGTCCGCTAGATTCGTACATTAGCGGTTAGCCGAAAATAGGCATAAAAAAGGCGGACGATCCATGTAAGGAACGCCCGTTTCTTCGTTATTATTCTAATGTCCGGTCTTTTCGTCATTCTGCCATTGTTAATACGTAAACTAACTGCCCGTGTTCCGGATCAAATACGAACACTTTAGCGCCTTTAACTAACTTGTTCGGATATTCAATCGTGCTAGTTCTTCCGTCAAACTTGACCGTTTCTGTATGCTGAAATAAGTCCGGATTGCAGATTAAGCCTTCGTCGGGAATCTCGCCAATATCTCCGAGTAATCGAATCCTAAACTCCGGGTACTCGCTAGTTACTTCCGCAATATCTAATTTGCCGCCAGGATTATAACCTACTGTCCTCATAATTGATAATACACGACCCGCTCCGCTGCCTTCTTTATCATGTGTCGGTTTAAATACCAAGTCCAAACATCTCCGTTTCAAGTCGTAGAGCCAATTGGTGAGCGATTTTATCTATATCTGAGTCGCTATTAATCGTTACACCGCTGACATTGACTGTGATACCTCCGGCATTTATACCGCCTTTGCCCGAGTATTCCTTATTTTCCTGAGCCGTTAATACGCGCTCGCCTTTGTGTAAACGTGCATTGTACCCGTCATAAGGAACGTTATCTAGCCCGTGATAATGCGATTTAGCAGTACCGGCGCCGATCGCATTACCTACCGTAGTGACAACTGTACTAATGCCACTCGTTACCCAATCCGGTAACTTAATTCCGGCAATAACGCTTGCGAAATCGCTCAGGTAGCCTTTAGCCGTATTAGCCCAACGTCCTAACGTATCGAACCAACCGGCTGCTATTTCAAGCACTCCGCTAAGGTTATTAAACGCATTCGAAAATGCAGTAGTAACGAACTCCATTAACGGAGCTAAAATATTCTTCCAAACTACCGTAACGACTGCGCCTAGTACCTCGAATAGTCCGCCAATCATCGTTAAAATCGGCTTAGCAAGCGCCCAAAGCGTTGAAAATAGCTGAATTACGAAATTAATCGCCGGTGCGATGATGTTGTTAAATGCGATAGAGGCATAGTCGCCAACGACTTTTAACATCGACAATAATCCGGATAAAATCGGCTGTATAAGCGTCCAGGCTTTCGAAAATATATCGGAAATAACGGTCCACCCATTGGCAAGCGCCGTTTTCACGATTGAGAATCCGCCTTGCAACTCGCCGAACTTCGTCTTAACTTTATCAACGATACCGGCAACCTTCTCCGCCATTCCATCGCCAAACAGACTATTGAGCAATCCACCGGCTCCGCCAGTTTTAAAGGCGCTCCATAGTTCCATTGCTTTCGTTTTTATGCCATCAATAACGCCTCTAAACGATTCGCTGTTATCGTATAAGGCTTTGAAGCCAACGGCAGCTCCGGCAATACCGGCAGTAATTAACGCTAACGGATTTGCAAGCAACGATAAGGCTCCGATAATCATAAAAGCGCTCGCTGCCGCTGTTACTCCGCCTACGATGTAAGCAACCGGTTCGCGCCATTTCCAAAGCCATTTAACGACGTCGATTGCCTTTTCCGTAATGGAATCGAGTACGCCTCCGAGTTTATCTGCCAGCGCATTTACCTTCATTTTGGATATACGGTCGTTTAATTTCTTTAGGTAATCGCCTAAGCGCGAGTTAGGAGCTTCTCCAATATCACGTAAAACGGTGCTTACTCGCTCATTTAAACTGTTCCACTGGCCGAGTGTCGTGTTGCCCATGTCCCGCACAACTTTCTCAGTAATGTTCATTTTGGCAAGTAACTTATCAAGACCTTTGATTTGATCCGCAAACGACATTCCTTTGAGTGGATTAACGTCGGCACGGTTTAAATCGAAACGATCCACGATACTCTCAACGTCCCCGGATTGCAACGCCTTTAAGGAGTAGACCGCACCCTCGACACCTTGCAATGGATTGACGGCGTTTAATTTCTCGATAGTATTCCACGCCTTTTGCAGCTGAGATAAATCGTTAGTCATCGTCAATAAGCCTTTACTTCCAGCTGTCATATCGGAGCTGTTTAATAGCGGACTATCAATCGCAATATCGTCGATCATTTTTAAATACTTTTGGTACTTATCCGCGTCATTCATCATAGCGGAAATAATCGTACTTGATTGCTCGTATTGAGCCGCTGAGCCGATCGTAGCATCAAACGCTGATTTAGCGCCATGGAATGATAAGTAAGCGCCGACCACGCCTAATAAAGCCGATTGCATACCGCTTAACGAAGCTGAGGCTCCGCTTGCACCGACACGAACGCCACTTAACGACGTTGAAAATCGTTTGTTCGCATTTGTAGTACGGTCCATAACGCTACCCAATCGGCTTTGGGCGCTGCGATAATTGTCCGATGCCCTAGTTACCTGTTGCGTTGAACGCGATAGCTTGTCCGTCTGTTGCATAATCTTACGGAGTTTAGATGTTCCGTTATCCTGGACACGAAAGACGGCTTTTAAATCGATTGCCATTAACCCTCACCCGCCTTTGTGCGCTCCAGCACTTTCCTAGCACGCATACACTCACGTTTGGCATTACGTTTTGTCTTACGATTGTCTGCGATTAAAAACGCCTGTGACGCATAAATCGCTTGTAATACGGCTCCGTTTAACTTCGATAGTGATTTATCGTTAATCTGCTTTGCTGCATGTTCAAAACGCTTTAATAAATCGAGATAATGCGCTCGCTGCTCTGCTGTCAACTCGGCATTCGAAACGGCAGCACTCGTTAATAAGCCGTGATTTAATACGTCATAATCTGTCTTAATTCCATCGAATTGCATATCGTTCATTCCTTCCGTCGTATAATCTGCTTTCTTTGCAATAAAAAAGGCGCTATTTATATCCCGCTGCGCCTAGCGGTTGTCTGAACGCTTTTCACACGTACAAACTTGGAGGATTTTACTCTGATGTCATAACAAAACTATTCGTTGGTGCGGATTTCTCCGCATAATAAAAGACACCCTCGGTTGAGGATGCCTTGTATCTTGATTTTTTGTTAATTTTAATAAAATCTTGACTCTAAATTAATTGCACGATTTAAATACTCTAATGAAGTATCCAAAGGTATAAACTCTTCAAAGTCAATTGTTATTTCCTTTAATACACACTCAATAATACAAGAGGCTTCTTTTAATCTCTCACGTTGTTCACATTTAATAAAGGTTTGCTCATTCACAAACACACCTCCTTATTTAATTTGTTTTGAATACTCGACAACATATCTATAAAAATTATCATAAAGATAATTATATGGAGTTACTTTAAACCATTTCGGTTCGTCTTTCATAACTCGATTATATTCGTCTCTTTCGATATCACTAACATTCCCAATAATACCAATGCCGTATGGATGTTTTAATTCAATTTGATAATTTTTCAAGACATAGTCACGGTGTTCCTTTTCTTCAAAATATTCAATGTAATCTCTAAGTTGATACCTTAAATCATGGACCTCGGATTTTAATCCAGTACGAACTTTACCGACATTTTTCATAATGGTTCTTTTGGCTTTCTTATAATCCACTATAGTCCAATTTTTTTCATTTAAATCAAAAGCAATTAAATCTGGTTTAAGATCATGTTCATATTTACCCAAAACATTTTTCAGTTGAACTTGATGTTTAAATTTTATTAGATTAAGTGCTTTTTCTAATATTATTGGATTATTTTCTAAGAACTTATCTATGTTTAATTCAGGAGTAGACTCATTGCTGATTAACCTTTTCATTTCATTAGCGATTTTCACAAGGCTTCCATAATACTCTACCTTTTCGGATTTTTCTTTATATTTATTATTATCAATTCCATTTCTTACGATTTCTATTGCAAGTTCTTTAATATTAGATATCCTATTTTTAAATGCAGCTTGATTTATTAATATGGAGTAATCTATTGAAATCTCATTATATTCATTTTGTAAAGTTAAATTTATTAAAGTAGACTCGCGAGGTTCACTACTCACTCCAATACCGAATATGGGAATAGGCATAGGCTCACCTGTTACATATTGGAACTTTATTTTATTTTCACCTTTTCCCAAGGAAAAATTAATAAAATACGATTGATTATTTATTGAGTAATAAATATCTGTATTAATATATTGAGTGTTAAATGGTTTTGGAATAATTTTTTGAACATCCATCCCTATTTTATTTAATGTAATTTTTAAATCTTTAATTTCTTTCAATAATTCTTCAACGAAATAATTTGCTATTGCATCCACATATCTATAATTAATTTGTCTCATGCTAATTCTCCTTCCGATAATCTACTAATTTCGACAAAAGGAAGATTGTACCTTTAATAATTTTTTGCTCATATAAAATTTAGTATGGTTACTTTTTTGAATTATATTTCTTTGCACATCTCGAAGCGTATCTTGCCTATTCATCTTTTGATAAGCCACGGTTAATTGACCTCTTGTATTTTAATCGGAAACTCCGTAACAGCTGGCGTATTACTACCGTTGGCCGTCCATAAGCATCAAGCTCTTTTCACAGCTCCATCATTTCTAGGAATTTCTCTCGTAAAGTTACGTATCTCTTGGCTTCTAAATACTCGACTAGCACTCGCTCTCCGTCAACTTCCTCGTAAATTGGGGTATATTCCGCCTTGTTATATAACGTGTATAACGAATGTGCGTTTACTGACACATCGGTAATTTCAAGTATAGGACCTACCTTACTTGTTCCTAATTGCGCCTTCTCTAACAATGCCTCGTCGCCTGTGATTGTTGGACCTGTTTCGTGGTAGTGTATTTTTAACATAAATAATCGTCTCCTTTTAGTTTTTGTTTTTTAATTAAAAAAGGCAGCACAATGGCTGCCGTGATTTCGGTTTATTCTGTTGGCTGCTCTGTTTGCCCGTTCTTTTCAAGCCATTCAGTCGTTTTATCGAGGTAATCGGCATTACGAGCGCCAATAATCTGCGAAATAGCGTTATGCTGAGCTAATCCAGGTAAGAAGAAAGTCGGCTCACCGTTACCGAATGCCTCTAATGTCTCGGCTGCGAACGCTTGCTCCTCCGATGTTGCCTTTGATTCCACTCGCTCTAGCACTTTCGATAAGGCGTGTCGATTCTGCATACTCGATTCGATTGAAAGAACGTTCTGCGATAACTGGCCGAAGTTTTGCTTAATCACTGATGCGAAATATGGGTCGTCATATTTACCGATAAATGCGTTAATCGCCTCCATACTACGAGCTGCGTTCGTTCCGAGCATAGTAGCTGTTTTTAACGAATCAAGCTCCTGCTCGAAAAGTTTAACGGCTACTGCGTCAGGCTTTGTATGATCGGACGCTTGAATCGTTTTAGATAGCTTTGTAGCCTCGTCAAACACTTTTTTATACTCCGCTTTCTGCTCTGCGATTAACTTGAATAACTGCTTATTATATTCTGCGCGTAGCTTGTCCTCACGCTTAACACGACCTCCGACGCCTAAGTCTTTGTATTCCTCGCTCGCCTTTAGTTTTTGCATATCCTCGTAAAACGACTGCTTAAACTCGATGGCAATTTTCGAAGGATTTGTTTTTGATAACTCATATGCTTTTTCGCGTAATTCCGTTAATTTTCTAATGTTTGTCATTTGTCATTTCCCCTTTAATTTTAATAGTTTGATACGGCAATATAGCCGTTTTCATCTAAATAGCTTCTTATTTCTTTTCGCATCTCGACAATTTCTTCGTCGTAATCTTCTGGCTTAAAATGAAACGTCTTAAATACTGTTGCATCTCCTTGTTTATGGAGCTTGAACGTGTACTCCTTATGCGGATAGGATTCTGACTCTCTTTCCCATAAAACTATTACAACAGGCGTCATCTTGTTCATCTTCTTTGTCAACTGTCGGTACCCCCTTCATTTTTCAAGCCACATACGTACATAACTCCGCTGTTTTATCGTACATTTAGCTGTTTAAAATTAATCCGAGTATTATTTATCACGGCATAATAAAAACGCCTCTAAACGCTCAATTCCTCGGAATCATGTACACGTTTTAGAAGGCGTCTGCCTTTGCGATAATCGCTATTAGGTAATCGATATTGAATTGCCAGTAATTTATCGTTCTTTCGATATGTTGCCATCTCGTCCCAATCTTTTGAACGTTTAATGCTACGATGGATTGCCTCGTGCTCCATATCGCAATAGAACGCCCAATTTTCATCATCTATCCGCCACATTTCAACCGCCATTAAAGTCACCTCGTTTAATTTCCATTAAAAAACGGTCAAACGCATCGGTTCGGGGGAACTCGCGCAAGACCGCTGTTTTAAATTTATCACTTGCATTTACTCGCTTCCGTTCAATATCGCTGATATAACCGACTGAGTAGCCGACTCGTTTGCCAAATTCACTAAGTGTTAAGTCGTAGAAATATCTCGTTTGTCTAATATATTCGCTGTACTCCATTGTCCAGTCTCCTTTCAATAAGTAGCGTTTTTTACGCTAGATAGTTAAATAAAATAGCTGGGATAACCCCGCCTTCTACTTATAGTCGAAGTGTCCGCACCTAAATTCGCTTAGTCTCACGGGCATGATCGAATGCTCGTTTACGCATTTTAGCGAGATGCTTTTCTCCATAACGTTCGATTAAATCCGCCTCAATATCGGTTGCACTACGTTTAACTATTTCCACACCACCAGCAGTAGGCTTAGTATTGCCGAAATACTGTTTCGATGGCTTGTACTCGGCATTGCTCCAATTCTTTTCATACAGATTAAAATCCGTTGTTACTCGCTTTTTACCGCCCATTTGTGCACGTTTTACTGCTGTTGCGATTACTGCTTCGAGGTTGTCGCCCTGAGCGTAAATACCATGCTTGCGATCATATTCGAACATAGCCTCGTCGTTACACCAAAACGAGTATTCCCCACCATAATAACGGCCGTCTTTGTAAGTTTTGCGAGCTGTTCCGGCTTGTTCTTTTTTAGCACGGCGAGTAAGCGTCTTTAATACTGCATCTTTTGATGCCTTACATTCGATTGAGCAAGTCGTAGAGCTATTGTTTTTTGTCTTATCGCGATAATAAAACCCGCAGCATTGACAACGTTTAACCTTTTTATCGTGAAACTCGACGAAATTTCCGTCAATTACTTCTGCCATAATTTCAAGCATCTCGTCATATTCATGTCCTGGACCGATATAACGGCGAGCAAATTCAATCGCGCCTGCACCTGGATTTTTGAACGCTGTTGCTTTTAATACTTCACCTTGTTTGATTTTTGGAATTGTATTAGTTGTCATTTGCTGATTCCCCCCTTAATTTGAGAAAGTCGGAAAAGTCGACTTTGGCTTTCTTCTTTCTTGTTCATGTTTTAATACCTACAACAAAGATATGTCATAACGCTAATACTTGTATGGTGCATTTATGCGCCATAGGGGATATGCGTTAGCATAGACCCGGAATGTTTTTAAGTTTTTATAACCTCGGTCTTTATACGTTAAGTCTTTATACATACTAATAAGTAGACTAGCCTTAGTCGGAAAAGTCGACTTGAGTAAGTCGGGAATTTCTACTCGAGTGGAATTAAAGTTTCGCGCTCCGCCTTTTCCGCCTCAATCGCAGCTCTAACTGTACGGCGTCGCTCTAAATTCTTCATAGCTTCGGGATATTCTTCTGCAAAATGTTCTTCGGAATCAATGAGTGGGTTAAACGTATATACATGGCTGGCGCGATATGCTCCACCCCGGCGATTAACATTTATCATCTTTAATTTTCGTAACGTAGCAATAGAATCAGAAACTACGTCGCGAGAAATATTTAGCTGCAACGTCATATCATCATAGGACGGGAAACTATAACCTTTATGTCTGTTAAAATTCTTTAACAAGTACATATAAACTAACAACGTATTCCCTCTAAACTCCGGATGTAATGTATAAATCGTCAATGCTGCATTTTGTACTGCTACCCATCCGTCACCATATTCGTAAGGTAAAGCCTTTTGTTTTGCTTGATTCTCCATCATAAAATCGTCTCCTTTAGCTGTTTAATAGATTGGCTGTATATGAACGCCTAGTTGCAGGCGGTATTTTTACGATTGCTGTCCGTCAATACCCGTTGTAATTCCGGGGTATCTTCGAAAATGAATACCGTATAACCAGGCGAATTGACACTAGGTTCTACGTTTAAAATCTTTTGTCCACTTGCTGCGAGAATGTTCGCTAAACGGAGCGAACGTATTGCTTTAACCTTTTTCATTTGATAACCTCCCATAATCCTCTTAGTAACTTATCCCGAGTTTTTTGCCTATCACTTAGACGTTCCTATAAAATTGACAAAAATAGTTTATATTTATCAATCTTTTACTCTGTCTTTATAATTCTAAAATTGACTCTTACTTTATTACGCGGTAATACAACTCAAGATTGTCACACGTTCCTAAAAATTTGATAAAAATAGCAGATATTTATAAAGTGATTCCTAAATTTATTTATCCTCCTACTTACTGATATACTCAAAAAGAGCGTTCCGCACAGTTTCGCAAAAAACTTAACAAGAATTTCCTGCAAATAGCATAAATATATTGATTTTTATACCTAATAAATCGCCATCTACTATATAGCGTCCTAAAATCTGAAAGCAGCGACATAAATACGGTAACTTTTTTCACCTCTACTTATATAAGCATTGTAAAACCTCAAAATTTAGGACATATTTTCTCTATTACTAATAAGAAGCACACCGAAATGTACCGAGATGGGCCGCACTACAGGAAAATTAATGTAATTAGCGGATATTTACTAATCATAATATTGTGGAGTCTTTATCCCTATTTACTACGCACACTAGAATGTTAAAGTTATGACACGTTTATCGAAAATTAATAAAAATAGCGGATATTCGCCAAAATACCCGCCATAACTATTCCGATCAATGTTGCCGCATTGACTGCTAATACAATAGGTAACACCTGCAAACGCTACCTCTCGCCACTAATCCGCCAATATTAGCGACTTCCTTATGCCTGCAAACATAAGTTTAACGTTGAAACGTACCGCCAATTACGCTCCTTTAAATCCGATCAATTGCGCATACGAACCATAGATTGCGTGTAATTTCGTAATATGTCGCTACACATACCGATGATTTACGTCTGTATTAAACTCCGTATAAATACCGCTAATTTACAGTCAAATTTAACGTGTATATCCGACTGGATACCACCAATCCGGTAATTTGAGCGAAATTTAACGTTATTAGCTCCACCGATAGCCAGCCATCTCGACCGCTTTCTTGATTAGGACAAGCGTTAATTGTCGCTGATTAATATTCGCCTTAGCTTGTAATAATCGGAAGTGATCGTATAGCTCTCCGTTGAGCCTTCCGTTCACCTGGATTCCATCTGCCTCACGTAAATATCGCTTAGCTGCAACTAAATCGGCTTTTATAATTGTGAGATGGATTCCGTTTGCTACTGCATCCGTTACAAAGTCGACAATCGTTCCATAACCTTGCTGATACATTACCTCGTTTACAAGCAACTTTTCCTGCTTCGATAATAACGCCTGAATAGTATGCTTTTTATCACTGCGTTGTTTCTTTGTGCGCTTAACGTTCACTTCGTAGCCTTTATAACTTACTATTTTAAGATAATCCAACTACTCTCCCCTTCCGTTATAAACCTCCCCCGGCCGCATTATTCTATAAGCGAGTAAATGCGTAAGGGTATAAGGGTAAACTCACCTACCAATAACGATATAGCAGAATACTGTTACGACAATCGAATGTACCGCTGCCATAAAAGTAAGGGCGTATTTCCGATTCATCATCAGTACGATCCTCTGCATTTCCGAACAGCATTTCATCTACCGCTTTTGGTGCGCTTGCTGCTACGGTTAAAAGTTTCATAAACGATTTGCGCGTGGCTTGTCTCATACCACCATGCCAAACTCTTGCCCGTCGATAATAATTGCTGCATAAAAGTCGTTAATAATGATATACGTGTTCTCGTCAATTTTTACTGTCATTAATATCCCTCCCTAAATTCTGAAATTACGTTATTTCGTAACTTGTAACTTAGTATAATTCCGATATATCGTAATGTCAACACATAAATTACTAAAAATCGGAATTTGTTTACGAAATAGCGGAATTTCTGTATACTTTAATTAAGAGGTGATTATTATGTATTCAACTGGCGAAGATGCTTTAAAGGCTCTGTACACTAAATCAAGCCAAGAAGAAAAACACGACCAACTGCGAATTTATATTAAATTAAAAGAAATACTACACGAACGTAAATTATCCCAAAAAGAACTTTCAAAAATGACTGGTATTAGACCTGCTGCTATATCTGAAATTGCTAATAACCAGCGATCAACAATTAATAAAGATCAGATCGAAAAAATAGCCGAAGTTTTAAACATATCAAATTTGAGTGATTTAATCGTATTTGAATTAGAAAGCGAACTAGCTTCAATGTCCCATCCTTACAATCAACTAAAAGATAAATAAAAAAAACGCCAGGCTTATTAGCCTGGCGTTTTAAGTAAAACTTCAATAGGTTCTTCTTATGCTCTAAGATATAAAAAGCTTTTCAAGTAATTATCATGAGCTCTATGAGTAAATGTATCTAAAATTTCAAAAAGAGTCTTGCTTGTTAGAATTTTTTTATTTTCACTCTTTAGAGTATCAATACTATAATATTCAACCATTTCTTCTTGTCTATCCGGTTTAAATGCCTTAATAGCAAAAACATCATTCATACCTTCGAACTTAATAGATAAATTATGATCCAAGAATGTCACTTTTATTTGATACTGATCGGGATAGTATTCATAATCTAGAATAGTACTTCCTTTAAATCTTTTCTCATGAAAATATTCCTTAATCCATTCGTGAAATATTTCCAACATTGCATAGGGACCGTCATTATTATGAACCACTTTTAATTTGTGTAAATCCTCTGCAAAACGTATTACATCATCATTCCAATTTTTCTCCATATAGTCACTCCCTTTGTATAACAATTATAACATAAATATTACAAAATATTGAATTAAATACCTCCAATATTCTATTAACCAACTATATTAATTTCAAAAAGCATTTCATATATATATAAATTAGTTAGTGCCTTACCGCATTATATTTAATCTAATAAATTTTACTTTATTTATCGTAAACCTTGTTGACTTTAGACTCCCACTTTGGCTGACGTAAGACCAAACGCTATGTATGTCGCGGTAATGTTGATGGCCTGTCTATCTAAGATTTAGAAAATATAAGTGATGCTCTCGAATTGGGAAGTATTAACGAATTAAACGAATTAGAAAAAGAAAAAAAGACGCCTAACCGCTATCCGGTCAAGTGTCTATTTTTAAATACTGTACAGTGCGTAATATCTTTGTCAGCAAATGTTTATTATTTATTTTCATTTTCTTGTAATAAAGCTATCCAAAATGTTAATACTCCTCCAAATAACATAGGTCCTATATTACTTCCCGATGTTGTGATTAGCGATACTATGTATAAAATAATAAGTAATGTAGATATTTTACCTAAACTTTTATAATTTTTATAATTTCTTTCTTTAAAGAATTCTGTAAGTTTCTCTATAAGTAAAGCTGCTAATATTGTCCCCGATGCAATTATTCCGATTAAACTATACAAAAGGTAATTATGATTTTTAATAAATACCTCTACAAAGCTAGCAAAAGTTTTTTCGATATTTCCTGAAAAATCTATGTCCTTAACCGTAATAAATAAACATAAAATAAAGAGTATAATAAGTATAATAATTAATTTTTTTCTAATTTCAATCGCCTCCAAAGATACCTATTTAATTATAACAAAATACTTTAAAAATATTTCTGATACTATTTAGGTGTAAGGTATCAAACAAAATAGATAAAGACATAGCATTAATGCTATGTCTTTTCAATATAAACCCTTTTCCTTGCATGTTTTTAGTAATTCTTCAAATTCTTCTACAGTTAAAACTTCTTTAAGTAATACAAATGTATTCCTTAAATTCTTCCTACTTGTTGAATTCGAGCCTGTAATCAAATATTCTCTGAATCTTCTTTCCTCTATAAATTCAAATAATATTAATAGATTATTTACTATTTCCAATAAGCTATAACTAGATTCTCCTTGAAATTCTTTAAATGCTTTTGTTTTATATAGCTTTTGATTTATTATCTTTGATGAGAAATATTCAATACTATTTACAAAAGACGAAAATTCTGACGAAAACTTATTGAAATAAAATAATGTTTGGTTCTCTATTAAATCACTAAGTTTATCTTCTAAATGATTTTTTGCGTTAGATAAACCTTCCAAGTATTCGTACACTTTATCGGTATCTCTTTTTCTAGATTGATCAACACCAATATAAGCTATAATCGTAGCTAAAATTAGTGATCCTATATTAGCAAATCCAGCAATATTACTTAACACGAATTCTAACCTTATCTCTCTTCAGTACTATTATTTTTTTTCGTAGTGATATTTGAATTAATTGGTTTAATTTGACTAACTAAATTTAAAAGGCTACTGTTATCTTGTTCATTTAAACTATGAAGTAAATCTCCATTTGTTTTCTCGATTGCTTTAATTAAATCATTTTTCTTTTTCATTAAATCACCTCATCATTACAGTTCTTAAGCATATTTTACCATAAATTATATCTATTTTACTATATCAGTTTGACAAAATAAATTTAAACTAGCAGAATGGCGCTTGCTCTAGGAAATCGGCTGAACGTAGTTACCTTATATCACGTAACAAAAATTAATTCATTAAGCGACATAAAGTAAATACGCAATTTCTAGCGTCATGTGACGTCTGAGGTTTCTCGTTGTCCCGTTCGTATCGGAATTTCTTCCGCTGCAATCTCACATAATTATCGTCCTATGTGTGCGCAATTAAGCGCGCGATCGTAGTTACCCTCACCGTAATGAGCCGATAAACCTACCGCACCATAAAGCCGTGCTCGCTATTCGTCGCTAGCCAACGGGAAGGCTATTTGTGCGATATATTCCGTAGTTTGCGGTGTGACGGACGGCACTGACCAGGTTTATTTAACGACGAATTATTGGGCAGCCTCGTCGGATTACCTAAAAAAGACAATAGCAAACTAGACCTTAGCGAGTTGATTTTTTTTCGCAAAGGCGCTACAATATCCGTAGAAGATGTTCGAATATCGATTTTTGGTAATCAATATTCAACTGTAAAGCCGTCCACTGTTACCGCAGCGGGCGGTTTTTCTTTTATCTAAATTCACGTAACTTATCCGCAACTTCTTCCGGATCAATATGCAAATAACGTGTTGTGACAGCAAAGTCGGAATGTCCTAGCGCCTTCGAAACCAACGCTATATCTCCTTTACTGCGGTTATAAATATCACGAGCAAATCCACGTCTTATTGCGTGAGGATTAATATTCTCTATTCCATACTTGCGTTTGTAGTAATTCAAACGTTTGGCTATTGTATTTGATTTTGGAGACGCCTCGTTAACGATTCCTTTTCCTTGATGCGAAATGAAAACGAAATTATTTTCGATAGACTTTTCTTCACGGACTATTCGATTTTGTTCAAATAACACTTCGAATAATTTTTGCAATCGACCATCGAACGGCAATAATATCGTTTTGCGATTTTTCAATATAGCGCCATCTAATCGTAATATCTGATTTTCTAAATCAACATGACGTTCTTCTAGCGCTGATAATGTCGCCAGGCGTATTCCCGTCTGATACATTGTAAGAATTGCCGCAGCATCTCTTAACTCTATAAAATTCGTTAAATCTAACTGACGTAATATATTGAAAATGTCATCCTCAGTAGCGCCAACCTTGATCGGCTCGTCTACTCGAATTGTAATATTACGCCAAAACATATCGGATAGCCATCCGTTATTAAAGCACTTACCTAAAAACGCGCAGAAGCACTTTAAACGAATGCGCTTAGTCGTATCTTTGACCTTCATTTGCGATAGCCAGTCGTATATCGAATCGGCATCTATCGCTAGTAAAAAATCGATGTCTGTTTTCCGTATAAAGTCGAATACATACGTTTCGTAATCGTGGATCGTCCGCTCACGCATACCACTGGCGCGCATTTGCTTAACAACGATTTCTAACGCTTTCTCTATAGTTAGCGCTGACTTTCGATTAAAAACGTTCGGGTTCGCGTCTACCTCCCCGTTAAATATTCCGATTAAATCCGTTTGAACGATTAGTCCGTTTCTTTTCTTAGACAACGCAAAAAAACCTCCTAACGTTTAGTTAGAAGGCGCTTCAATTTCCGTAGCATAGACCGCTACATTGACCGCTTCTTAGACTACGCTAGAAGGTTGATTTGACGCGGTTTATACCGCAATTAATACGTCCCAGGAGGGATTCGAACCCCCGACCGGAGCCTTGATCTTGTAAGGTCCCTGTATTGGTACATATGACAGACTTATTAAATCAGTTGATTAATTTTAATTACTAGAAATCTATAAAATCTTTACCCTAGCAACAATCCTATTAGGGGCTAGTGAGGATTTGTTCTTACTACTGCTCATATCAACGATGCCGCGATTGTGCTTTTCCATTTAGAATTAAGCTGTTACATTCGAAGTGGAAGAAGCAATACATCTAATAGTTAAAAAATTTTTGATAGGTTTTTAAATTCAAAACGAATGATAGAGTGAACGGATTTTTCGCGAAAAACGTTTTGAAATGAGGTGTCATATGGACGAGAAAATAATTCCATTAATTAAATCCAAACAAGAAAAAGGCATTAAATTGTTACTTGAACAATACGGAGGACTCATGAAAGCTATTGCGCTCAAATATCTGGCTAGTAGACCTCAAGAATTAGAGGAAACAATGGCAGATATAACGATTGCTATTTGGTATCATATCGACGACTTTGATTCGAGGAAAAACACATTCAAAAATTGGGTAGCAGCCATTGCGAAATTTAAAGCAATCGATGCTTTACGAAAATTAGAGCGACAAGTTCCCACAGCAGAGATAAAAGATAATTTACCATTGCTAGAGTCTAAACAAATCGACTGGCAAATAGTGCTGAATAGTTTACCTATTGAAGAACGCCAAATTTTTGAAAGCTACTATTTTAAAGGGAAATCAACGACAGAAATAGCAGAGCAATTTCAAAAGAAACCATCCTGGGTCCACAATAAATTATCACGAACTAGAAAAAAACTAAAAGATCAATTTTTAAAAGGGCGGGTGTAAAGATGAGCATTTATAAAGAGTTAAATGAAGTCGCTATTGATTTAAGTGAATTTGACGTGTCACCGCTTACCAATTATGAGAAAAAGCGTGTACAAAAACTCGTGAAAAAGAAGTTGAAATTAGTGAAGTCCCATAAAGGGATGGGCGTTGCAGCAGCTACTCTGGCAATCGGCTTATTAGCTATGAATCATCAAACGATTGCCAATATGCCGTTCATAGCAGCATTGCTAGAAGATTGGCAAGTAACTGAGCAAGTGGATTGGTCACCTTACAAAACAGTGATTGGTGAAACGCGTACGACAGAAATGGGCGATTTAACATTAAATGAAGTGCTTGTTAATTACGATAAAATAATGATCAGTGCAACGTTTGATAAAAATGAAGATACCGTTTTTTCTTATCGTCATCAATTAAGGCCTACTGTCATCATTAATGGTGAAAAAGTTGAAACGAAAGGTACATCAGCACAATCGATTGCACAAAACAGTTCAAAGTATGCAATTTATAATGAAATTACACTAGCTGAGCCAGTAGCTGATGCTAATTTTGATGTACAAATTATTTATGACCGAATGCATAAAGCAAAGACCGAAACAATTGAAGGGGAACAGTTGCAACAGCCGTGGATATTTGATATTAAGGCTTTTCAAATTGCGGTACAAAACGAAACGACTGTTCATGATTTACATCAAACAATCCAATTACAAAATGGTGACCACTTTTTCATTAATCGCATCGTAACAACGCCGATTTCTACAACCATTTATTATAGTGGTTTTTCATCTGATCACTCACCGAATATCAATCTTTTTGATGCGGAGGGGAACCGTTATCACTGGAATTCTGCATACGGAAATGATGATGGTACGGGAGAAATTAATTATACAGGTGCATCCTTTGTAGAGAGTGAGCTTTTCATCCAAGTTTTCTCTACTTCCACAGAAGATGATGCAATAAGTGGAAAAATAAAGATTTTAAATTAATTTTTGATTTATCAGTACCAGGTATCCACACAAATTTAAAGAGGCGTCCGAAAAGTCATTTTGGGACGCCCCTTTTAGTCAATGAAACGTTACTAGAGCAGATTTTATACTTGCTGGTCTTTTATCGGATAAATCAGCATCTTCTCTAAGATTCCCCCAAGAAAAAAAATGTTGCTCCACAATATGGCCCTATAATTAAATAATGCACTTTTCTTATTCTGAACTGCACCCCAAATGTTAGACACAAATCTATCATTTGGAGGTGCTTTTTATATGACAAGGATTACTTTTGAACAAAAATTGGATACGATTTTTCGTGTTGAAAAAGGTGATGAAGGCATTACTTCAATTGCTAGATCACTTAATTT
>NZ_NHNT01000006.1:0-187536 GCF_002174535.1 Solibacillus kalamii
TTTAAAGGTGCAAGCACCAATAAAATTTCCGCTCGACTTGCATGTATTAGGCACGCCGCCAGCGTTCGTCCTGAGCCAGGATCAAACTCTCCATAAAAGTAGTTTGAAAGCTCATTTGCTTTGCTAGCGATCCAACTTCGTTAGAAGTTGGAATCTATTGTTTGCTTCATTTAAGAAGCTTGTTTCATTAACGTTGCTTGTTCAGTTTTCAAGGTTCATTTTGTTTCGATGTCGTTTTAGCGACTTCTCTAATTTAACATCTCTGTTTCTTTTTGTCAACAACTTTTTCGAGAAAGTTTTTTTAAGAAATTTGAGAAGGTAATTTAGTTGTTTTCCAGTACGTCTTAGCGACATTTAATATATTACAATACTTTCACTGATTTCGTCAACACTTTTTATAAAAAAATTTTAGAGCGTTTTTAAACGCTCTGATTAATATACTATAACCCATACTCAGATTCAATATATTGTCTGTCTACATAATAGTTCCTGTGGAATATCGCTTCGTTTTTGGCAATAACCGTTTCAACCAATATTAACTCTCTTTCAATTAAATATTCAACGAACACTTCCAAGTCAACAGAGTAATAACTTAACTCTGGATGGTCATGCAGCTGTTGAATTGTCCACGAAGGTTGTACAAGCATTGTTTCCAGAATATGTTGCGCCCCATCAGTAGTTCTGGAATTAATTAAAAACTCGCCAGCTAAAAATAATAACTCCAGACGCTTTTCCAGACTTTCGTTACTCATAATCAATTCTTCATATAATTTATAGATGGCTGGATCATTTCGTTTTACCTGGGCCCATACTGTAACTTCCGGGTAATGCCCACTATCGATAATTGATAATCTCCCTAAATGATGCAATGAAGCAACTACATGATTGTAAGCATCTAAAAAATGACCATCTTCAAATAATTCTTTTCCTTCTTTATAACGGCGGATTAACTTGGCAAACTGTATACCTGTTTTTAATTTACGACCGAAGAATGGGAACTCTTGCAATTCAGAACGCAGCTTATATAGAAACTCATTGCGGTCAAACATAACTTTTCCGTGGAAAAGCCAATCGACCAAGCGCTTATTTGAACCAATGAAAATCCATTTACGCAACCGTTCCTCCGTTAAAATATGCATCACCATTTTTGCTTCACCATAAGAATAGTGTTTCGAATAAATAGGCTTATCACTTTCTTTTACAATAATTAAAAGAACCGAATCAAATGTATCGGTCATATTCTCAGCACCTTCACGCTTGTTTATCAATATTACTCCGAGCGTTTCCGGCTGACTTGCACGTTCCTGATAAATCGGTCTTAAAATATGTTCCATTGTTATCCCCCTATAAAATTTACCTTCTATATACTGTCATTGTAGATGCTATAAGATAAATTAACTATTGTTACGTCGATAAACTTTCAACCATGCTGAAAGTCCATCATTTCCTTAAATCAAATAATAGAAATCTCGTTATTTTTTCTTTCGCCATTCGTTTATAAAAACCCTTCATTTAAACATTTTTAAATAGTATTACAGGATATTTAAAAGCCACCTAATTCTTTCCTGTCTACTAATTTATATCCAATTTATGTTATAGTATATTTTAGATTAGGAGGCAATTGAAATGAAAAAATATAATAGTAAAATTAATAAGATCCGCTCTTTTGCATTATCCCTTATTTTCATCGGCTTCGTTATTATGTATGGTGCAATCTTTTTCAAAAATAATCAAATACTTGTATTAATCTTCATGACAATTGGACTTCTTTGTATAATCGGCAGTACAGCTGTATACGGCTGGATAGGATTGCTGTCTACAAAGGCCGTGCAAGTGGTCTGTCCGGAATGCGGGAAATGGACAAAAGTTTTAGGTCGTGTGGATATTTGCATGTATTGCAATGAACCACTCACTTTAGATCCTGCATTGGAAGGAAAAGAATTCAATCAAGAGTACAATAAAAATTAAATGTTCGGCAATACTGGAGAAAAAGTTTTCAAACTTTTTGCTCCAGTTTTTTCATAAAAAAAACCTAGCAACAACCGTTACTAGGTTAAACTATTATTGAACTTTTGTTGCACCGACTGCAATACAGTCAGGACATGTACCATAGACTTCTAAACGGTGCGAATTAACTTGAAAGCCTGTTACTTGCGAAGCAAACTGCTCCACTTCATTTAATCCGGGATAGTGGAAGTCTACAATTTTACCGCAGCCATCACAAATCATGTGATAATGGTCGCCCGTTACGAAATCGAAACGACTCGCTGCATCTCCATAAGTAAGCTCTTTTACTAGACCTACTTCACGAAAGACACGTAAATTATTATAAACTGTTGCTACACTCATATTAGGAAACTTATCGCAAAGCGCCTTGTATATATCATCAGCTGTTGGGTGAATCATACTTTGAATTAAATATTCCAAAATCGCATGACGCTGAGGAGTAATTCGTACACCAGTAGTCTTTAACGTGTCCAGCGCATCCTTCAAATGCAATTCAGACATCGTCATGCACCCCTTTTCATACATATTATTAATTAGTAATTGTTATAATTAGTGTAGCGAATTTGTCCATGCATTGTCAACAATTGCTTATTCCAATCGAAATAAAAGTATTTGATAGAAAGGCTAATTGAAAATGAAAGCGATTAAAGGCTTATTCTTTCATATAGTATTCTCAATTAGTACCCTCTTAAAATATTCATCTTATTTTCTAGATCACGTTCCCCGTTCAGCCATTTTTTCAGGCTTGGTTTAAAAATATCGAGACTGCGCTCTAAGTAACGCGATGAATGACTAGAAAAATGCGGTGAAAGTGTAACATTGTTCAAGTCCCATAGCGGGCTATCTGCCGGTAATGGCTCAATTTCATATACGTCCAATACAGCATGCTCAATTAGCTTGTCTCGCAAAACACCGACAAGTGTATCTGTTTCTACTAAGTCTCCCCGCCCGAAATTCATAAAGATAGCAGAACTCTTCATCAGTTCAAAATGCTCTCGAGTCAGCATATGCTTCGTTTCCTTTGTAGATGGCAGCATGGAGAGAATAATATCCGCTTTTGGTAGCTGCTCTTTTAAATCATCCAGCTTATACGTCTCATTCATATACGGCGCTTCTTTGCCTGAACGGTTACAGCCAATTGTATGAACATCAAATGCCTGCAGAATCCGTCCTACTTCACCACCGATTGCACCCGGACCAATAATTAAGGCTGTACTTCCATTTAACTCTGTCGGACGCGCCTTTTTATTCCATTCTTTCTTCTGCTGTTGCTCGTAAATAAACGGCAATACACGTTTCAAAGATAAAATATGAGCTAAAATTGACTCAGTCATCGGCTTCTTATGTATCCCTCGCACATTCGAAACGAGTATATTACGTTTCGCGATTGCTTCTGCCGGCATCTTTTCGATTCCTGCAGATGCTACAAAAATCCATTGCAATTTGTCTGCATGCTGCAAATGCTCTTCCTTTAAGTCTTCCCCATAGGTTACTAAAATTTCTGATTGAGCAAGTTTCTCCACATCCAGTTTCTTATCAAATAAAAAATCTGCTTGAGGAAACTCCGCCAGAAGCGGCTGTTTTAGATCCTCACGCGGTTCAAATGTAAAATAAATCGTTACCATCAGTAATTCCCCTTTGTGCACATATTATTTTGTGCGATTTTTTAAATAGTTTAACACATCTTCAATATGGTTTTTCACCCTTACTTTTCGCCACTCTTTTTCAACAATACCCTCTTCATTAATTAAAAACGTTGTACGCTCAATGCCCATATATTCTTTTCCGAAGTTTTTCTTCAATGTCCATACACCATATTTCTCCGCAACTTCATGGTTCTCATCCACTAATAACGAAAACGGTAATCCGTGCTTTTCAATAAACTTGGTATGTTTCGCTGCATCATCCAAACTCACACCTAAAATTACAGCATTCAATTCTGAAAAGTCCTCATATTTATCGCGGAAGTCGCAAGCCTGTGTTGTACAGCCCGGTGTTAAATCTTTCGGGTAAAAATAGAGAATAACATTTTTGCCTTTATAGTCTTCCAGCGAAATCAATTTCCCCTCCTCGTTTTGCAATGTAAATTCTGGTGCTTGTACTTTTTCTAATGTCATGTCTTTTCCCTCCAAAATTTTCTTCTATGATACAAAACAATGCCCGTTGCTTCAATTTCTTTGGCGTTCCCTATCATTACATACTACAATAGATATGAAATCATTTCATGTAACCTATTTTGGAGGAATAAATTATGAATCATACTAAATCTGAACAGCTTCATGCAGAAGCACTCGAACATATCGTTGGCGGGGTAAATAGTCCATCCCGTTCTTATAAAGCAGTAGGCGGCGGCGCACCTGTTGTCATGGTCCGCGGTAAAGGAGCATACTTTTGGGATGTGGACGGTAATCGTTACATCGATTATTTAGCAGCATACGGACCGATTGTTACAGGTCATGGTCATCCACATATCGCAAAAGCTATCGCCCATGCCGCAGAAACAGGTGTATTATTCGGTACACCGACAGAGCATGAAATCAAATTTGCAAAAATGTTAAAAGAAGCAATTCCTACATTGGATAAAGTACGTTTCAACAATTCCGGTACAGAAGCCGTGATGACATGTGTCCGTGTAGCACGCGCATTTACAGGCCGTACAAAGATCATTAAATTTGCCGGTTGCTATCACGGTCACTTCGACCAAGTACTTGTTGCTGCAGGATCAGGTCCAGCTACATTAGGTTCGCCTGACTCTGCCGGTGTTCCTCATGCTGTCGCTACGGAAGTAATTACAGTTCCTTTTAACAATCAGGAACAATTCACATTAGCTATGGAAAAATGGGGCAACGATGTGGCAGGTATTTTAATCGAGCCAATCGTTGGCAACTTTGGAATTGTTGAACCGCATAAAGGATTTTTGGAACATGTACATGCATTGGCAAAAGAGTATGGTGCCTTAACAATCCACGATGAAGTTATCACAGCTTTCCGTTTCCACTACGGGGCAGCACATACAATGCTCGGCTTAACTCCGGACTTAGTCGCAATGGGGAAAGTAATCGGCGGTGGCCTGCCAATCGGTGCATACGGTGGTCGTAAAGAAGTAATGGAAACAGTTGCTCCACTAGGTCCTGCATATCAGGCAGGTACAATGGCCGGAAATCCTGCAAGTATGCAAGCAGGGATTGCATGTCTTGAAGTGTTACAGCAACCAGGGATTTATGAAGAAATGGATCGTTTAGGTGCTCTTCTAGAAGAAGGTATTTTAGCTGCTGCCAAAAAACATAATGTTACGATTACATTAAACCGTTTAAAAGGGGCGTTCGCTATTTACTTTACTGATGTAAAAGTGGAAAACTATGAGCAAGCGGAAAATACGGACGGTGAAAAGTTCGGTCGCTTCTTTAAATTAATGCTATCTCAAGGCATCAACTTAGCCCCATCAAAATATGAAGCATGGTTCTTAACGACAGAACATACAGAAGCAGACGTGGAAGAAACGTTAAAAGCAGTAGATTACGCATTTTCTCAACTATAATAACAACTGCCGCTATACTTTTATAGCGGCTTCTCTTCATTGACTCCCTCAGAAAGGAGGAAAAGAACATGAAACTAGGTGCACGCGTTTTAAAAACGGGTGTTGCAATCGTTTTCGCCTTATTTTTAGCTCAAATACTGAATGTACCTTCACCTGTGTTTGCTGCAATTGCTGCTGTATTCGCAATCCAGCCTTCTATTTACCGCTCTTATCTTACAATTTTAGAGCAAATACAGGGGAATATTATTGGTGCTTCCGTCGCTGTCCTATTCGGTCTCATCTTCGGACATCATATAGTGGCTGTCGGTATTGCCGCTATTGTCGTCCTTGGTATTATGATGAAGTTAAAGCTCGAAAAATCCATTTCATTGGCACTCGTAACGATGATTGCCATTATGGAAGTACCGGGCGATGATTTTCTAATGTTTGGTCTGATCCGATTCAGTACTGTTATGTTGGGTGTTTTTGCTGCTTTCGTTGTCAATATGTTATTTGTACCGCCTAAATACGAAATAAAATTATTTAAAATGATTAACTCTGTCCAGGATGATATCATTCGCTGGACACGTTTGGCCGTTCGCCAGGCTAGTGAACATACTTCAACGAAAATGGCGGTAAACAAATTGCAGTCCCGTCTCAATGAAATTGATACAATGTATGGGTTTTTCAAAGAAGAACGCAGCTATTTCAGAAACCGGAAGTTTGTGAAAGCCCGAAAGCTTGTTATTTATCGTCAAATGTTACTAACATCGAAAAAAAGCTATGAGCTGCTCGTTCGTTTACACAAACATGAAAATGAGCTTGGAAAGTTACCAAGTAAATTTCAAGTAATTATTCAAGAACGTTTAGACTTCTTGTTAACCTATCATGAACAACTGTTATTGAAGTATACTGGGAAGCTTAGGCCAGAACATTCGAAATGGACACGTCACGAAGAGTATCTGCAAGGTAGTGAACTAATGGAGCAGTTTATTAAACAAATCGCCCTTGCTCAAGAAGAGGCTGCTGAAGATGAACAGTTTTCAAGCTATCATCTGCTTTATATTTTATCGCGGATTTTAGATTACGAAGAAAACCTGGAACATCTTGATACATTGATAGTTTCCTATCGCAGCTTCCACAGCGAAGAAAAAAATCTCGATTTGGAATCAGAGTTTTATTAAATAAAAAGAAGGTGTGCATATTTCGCACACCTTCTTTTTAACTTTTCATCTTCGGATCAAGTGCATCCCGTAATCCGTCACCCATTAGGTTAAATCCGATTACTGTGAGCATAATCGCCAGTCCCGGGAAAATCATCGCCCATGGTGCGTTCATTAAAAACATCCGCGCATCTGCAAGCATTTTCCCCCACTCCGGCTGAGGAGCTTCTGCACCAAGTCCTAAAAACCCGAGTGCTGCCGCTTCGATAATCGCTGTCGCAATCGCCAGTGTCCCCTGCACAATTACGGGAGTCATCGAGTTCGGCAAAATATGCTTCCATAATATCCGAGAGTTTTTCATACCGATAGCTTTTGCGGCATGAATATACTCTTCTTCTTTTATACTCAGCACCCGCGACCGGATCAGTCGGCCGAAGTTCGGTATATTAATAACCGCAATCGCAATTAATGCATTTTGCAATGATGGGCCTAAAATCGACACAATTGCGATCGCCAATAAAATACTCGGAAACGCAAGCATAATATCAAAGATTCGCGAAATAATCGTATCAACCCAACGACCATAATAGCCTGCAATAATCCCTAAAAAACTGCCGGCAACTGCAGAGATTAACACGGCCGATAAACCAACAGTTAACGAAATACGCGCCCCATGTAAAATTCGCGAAAATATATCACGACCTAGATCATCTGTTCCAAACCAGAAATCAGCAGATGGAGGCTGCAGACGCATACTTAAATTTTGCTCATTTATACCTTGTGGTGCAAACAAAGGGCCAAATATTGCCAGAAGCACAAAAAATAACACAATTGCACTGCCGAACAGCGCAGACTTACTTTTCTTGAAATTCGTCCACGCCTCTTGCCATGGTCCTTTTACTCGTTCTTCTTCAATTCGCTGAACTCGATTTTGTATAATTTCAGCCATGCTATGCGCCTCCTCTCTAGTTGTATTTAATGCGCGAATCAATCACCGTATATAAAAGGTCAACAATCAGGTTAATCATTACGAATAAAAAGGCAACAATTAAAATACCTGACTGGATGACAGGATAATCACGGAATCCTATCGCTTCGTATATATAGCGGCCAATTCCCGGCCAACTGAAAATCGTTTCCGTTAAGATGGCACCGCCTAACAGCATGCCCGTTTGTAAGCCGACAACTGTCAATACAGGAATCAACGCATTTTTCAATGCATGCTTATAAACAACGACAAACATTTTTTGACCTTTTGCCCGCGCTGTACGAACAAAATCAGAACGCATTACTTCCAACATAGAGGCTCTTGTCATTCGTGCAATAATCGCTGTCGGAATTGTTGCAAGTGCAATGCCAGGTAATAATAAGTGCTTTAACACAACAATAAATTGATCAAACCGGCCTTGCCATAATGTATCAATCAAGTAAAAGTGGGTAATGGCCAAAACAGGATCCCGCACTTCTTCCCGTCCCGATGTCGGTAACCAGCCCAGCTGAATACCGAATGCCCATTGCTCCATTAAACCTAACCAGAAAATCGGCATCGAAACACCGATTAAAGCAATCACCATCGCTAAGTAATCAAACCATGAATTTTGAAACCATGATGAAATAATCCCTGCATTTACTCCGACGATAATTGCGATAATCATCGCGAAAAATGCCAGTTCAAATGTAGCTGCTAAATAAGGCCACATTTCAGAAGAGATCGGCTGCCTCGTTCTTAATGACTCTCCCAAATCTCCCGTTATAATCCCTTTCAAATAATCGAAATATTGAATATACCACGGATTATCAAGACCCAGTTTCAGGCGAAGTGCCGCGATTGCATCAGCAGTAGCTTGCTGTCCTAAAATGACTTGTGCTGGATCCCCGGGAATGGCACGGATAATAAGAAATACTAAAAAAGTCATTCCAAGTAATACAGGAATTAAATGCAGTAGACGTTTGCCAATGTAGTGAAGCATGCTCTTCACCCCTTTTATGAATGTATGGTTCTACTAGTTGAAAAAAGGAGAGGAATATTCCTCCCCTTTCAAAGAATTCTCTATTACTCCATTGAAACTTTATCCAATTTATCAGAACCTGTTGGATGAGGCTTGAAGTCCTTTACACCTGCTTTTGCTGCTAATAACGGTGTAGAGTGAGCAAGCGGAACCCATGGAGCATCATCATGAATGATTTCCTGTGCTTTTTTGTATAACTCATTACGCACATTTTCATCTGTTTCCGACTGCGCCTGAATTAATAGCTCATGCACTTCTTCATTTGAATAGAATGCATAGTTGTTTGAACCGATATTATCTTTGTCTAATAATGTATAAATGAAGTTGTCAGCATCTCCATTGTCACCAGTCCAGCCAAGCATGAATGCATCTGCTTCACCGTTTTTCGCTTTTTCTAAATATGTTGCCCATTCAAAAGTAACGATTTTCGATGGGATTCCAACATCTTCTAAGTTTTTCTGAATAACTTCCGCCACTTTCGCTCCGTCCGGCATATATGGACGAGGAACTGGCATTGCCCATAACTCAATTTCTTTTCCGTCATAGCCCGCTTCAGCTAATAAAGATTTCGCTTTTTCCGGATCATACGGATATGGAGAAATTGCATCATTGTAACCGCTAATTGAAGATGGCATCGGGTTTGCCGCCACTTCTGCACGTCCTTCAAAGAACGCATCAACAATCGCCTGTTTATCGATTGCATAGTTAACTGCTTGACGTACCAGTTTGTTATCAAACGGTGCGCGTGTATTCGTCAAACCTAAATAACCAATGTTCATTGATGGACGTTCAATCAGTTGTAAAGTAGAATCACCTTCCACTGTTTTACCGTCTGAAGGGTTAATACCATCAGCTAAATCGATATTGCCTGCCATTAATTCATTTAAACGAGCAGAGTTATCCGGAATTGAACGGAAGATAACTTTATCTAATTTCGGTAAACCTTCTTGCCAGTAGTCTTCAAACTTCTCAATCGTGATTGAGTCATTACGTTTCCAGTCTGTAAATTTAAATGGACCTGTACCTACAGGATTGTCGCCGAATTTATCGCCTGCTGCTTCAAATGCAGTTGGCGAACCAATTCCGAATGGACTCATTGCCAAGTTTTTAAGGAATGGTGCCTGCGGACGAGAAAGTGTGAATACAACTGTATGATCCCCTTCTGCCGTTACATCTTTAATAATATCTTCGCCCTCTGCTTTAAACATAGAGTTGAAATAGTAGAAATCTTCCTCTTTTCCACCTTTCCAGCGATTGATATTTTTAATAACCGCGTCTGCATTGAAGTCTGTGCCGTCATGGAATTTGACGCCTTCTTGAAGCTGGAATGTGTAAGTTAAACCATCTTCACTTACTTCCCATTCTTTTGCCAGTCCAGGGTTGATTGTTGTATCTTGCTCCCCGAAGTTTAGTAATGTTTCAAATACGTTTTGTGTAACTTTAAACGATTCGCCATCTGTTACGATACCTGGATCAAGTGAAACAGAATCTGCTCCACGACCAAATACTAATACTTGAGGTGTTGAAGAACTTGAATTGTCTGTCGTATTGCTGTCTGTATTTGTACTTGAATCGTTATTTGTTTCTGATGATGACGTTTCTGCATCGTCAGCACCACAAGCAGCTAAAAATAATGACATTATTAATAGCATCATTAGACTTACCAAATACAATTTACCTTTCCTCAATAAAAAAACCCCCTAGACTTTTTAATCTATTATCATTGCGGCGTTTCATATAAATGACACGCAACAGAATGACCTGGTTTAACTTGCTGTAGCATCGGAATTACCTGTTTGCACTTATCCATCGCAAAAGGACAGCGTGTATGGAATGTGCACCCTGTCGGCGGGTTTGACGGGCTCGGAATATCACCCTTCAGCAACAGCTGTTCCCGCTCAAACTGCGGATCCGGAATCGGTACAGCCGATAGTAGCGCTTGTGTATAAGGATGTAATGGCTCATGATATAATAATTCGCTTTCCGCAATTTCGACAAGCCTGCCTAAGTACATCACGCCTACCCGGTCACTAATATGTCGCACAACCCCTAAATCATGGGCAATAAATATATATGTCAGTTTTAAATCTTCCTGCAATCGTTGCATTAAATTTAAAACTTGCGCTTGAATGGATACGTCCAGTGCAGATACCGGTTCATCTGCAATAATTAATTTTGGATTTGTCATTAATGCTCTAGCGATACCGATTCGCTGTCTTTGTCCGCCGCTAAACTGGTGAGGATAGCGCTTCGCATGATAGGAGCTTAAACCGACGATTTCCAAGTATTCATGGACTTTCTTTTTTCGTTCCTTCGCATTCCCAATTCCGTGGACAATTAACGGTTCCTCTAAAATTTTTTCAACTGTATGTCTTGGATTTAATGAGGCGTACGGGTCCTGAAATACCATTTGAATCTCTCGTCGAACTTTTCGCATTTGCTCGCTGTTTAACTCAGTGAGCTCAATGCCATCAAATGTCACCCGGCCATCTGTAGGTTCATGCAATCTCATAATCGCCCGGCCAGTAGTAGATTTCCCGCAGCCGGATTCTCCGACAATGCCTAATGTTTCCCCTTCATAAAGCTCAAACGATATATCATCGACCGCCTTTACATCACCGACATGCCGTGCAAACATCCCATGCCGGATCGGGAAATATTTTTTTAGGTTGTCAACTTTCAGCAGCACTTTCGACATGTGTAACTCCCCCTTCTTCCATATCCAATAAGAAACATCTTGCTTTATGTGTACCGGATGATTCATATAGCGGAGGATTATTTGTTAAACAACGGTCGAATGCGTATTCACATCGTGCTGCAAAACGGCAGCCTTCCAAAATGGAACCCGGTTTCGGAACATTCCCAGGAATTGAATAAAGCGTATCCTTTTTATAACGCATATCGGGTACAGACTGGATGAGTCCTTTTGTATAAGGATGCTGCGGGTTTTTAAATATTTCATTGACCGGCGCTTCTTCAACGATTTGTCCTGCGTACATGACAATGACGCGCTCACAGGTTTCCGCAACAACACCTAAATCATGTGTAATGAGTAAAACAGCAGTGTTCAGCCTTTCATTTAAATCCCGCATTAACTTTAATATTTGGGCTTGGATTGTAACATCGAGGGCTGTTGTCGGTTCATCGGCGATAAGCACTTTTGGATTACATACAAGGGCCATTGCAATCATTACACGTTGCCGCATTCCTCCTGATAGCTGATGAGGATAATCTTTAAGCAACTGTTCCGCGCGCGGCAAGCCGACCAACTTCATGATTTCCACCGCTCGTGCACTTGCTTCTTTTTTCGACCATTTTGGATGGTGGATTCGGATTGCTTCGATCAATTGATTCCCGATTGTAAACAAAGGATTTAGCGAAGTCATCGGTTCCTGGAAGATCATCGCGATTTCATTGCCTCGAATTTTGCGCATTTGCTTATCTGAAAGCTTCGAAATGTCTTGCCCTTTCAATAAAATTTCTCCATTTGTTATTTTTCCGGGAGGACTCGGTACCAGCCCCATAATAGAGAGGGAAGTAACACTTTTACCACAGCCAGATTCCCCTACGATAGCGAGAATTTCCCCTTCATGAATTGAAAAGCTTATCCGATCGACAGCTGCAACCTTTCCACTGTCTGAAAAAAATGTCGTTTCTAACTCTCTCACTTCAAGCACAGCTTTTCGACTCATTTAAACACCTCAGTTTTCTGAAGATTAAAAGTATTTGAAAATATGATATTATAACATCTACTAATTTACAACATTATCGTAAAAAAATGTATTTTAAAATATACATAAAAAAAGTGACCATGCTGATTTTTTTCAACATAGTCACTCAAATTTAATCTAATTTTTGTACTTGGAATAAGTTATAATATGCTCCTTGTTGCTCCATTAGTCGTTGATGAGTCCCTGATTCTACAACTTCTCCGTGATCGATAACGAAAATGTTGTCGGCATGGGTAATTGTAGATAGTCGGTGAGCGATAATAATGGTTGTCCGCTCGTGCGCTAAACGGTCAAGTGAGTCTTGGATAAGTGCTTCACTTTCCAAGTCAAGTGCAGAAGTCGCCTCATCCAATACAAGAATTGGGGGATTTTTAAGAAATACTCGTGCAATTGCCACACGCTGCTTCTGCCCGCCTGAAAGTTTGACGCCTCGTTCTCCCACTTTCGTGTCATAGCCTTCCGGTAAACCCATAATAAAGTCATGAGCATTCGCCGCTTTGGCCGCAGCAACTATTTCCTCATCTGTCGCATGCGGATTTCCCATTAAAATATTCTGTTTCACTGAATCACTAAACAAAATATTATCCTGTAATACTATCCCGATTTGCGAACGTAATGAATCAATCGTAACATCTTTAACGTTTTGATCGTCAATTTTCACCGATCCCTCCGTCACATCGTAAAAACGGGGAATTAGGCTGACAATTGTCGATTTCCCCCCGCCGCTCATACCTACAAAGGCAACAGTTTGTCCAGGTTCAATCGTGAAATCAACTTCATTTAAAATTGTATTTCCACCTTTATCATACTTGAATGTAACTCGGTCAAATTGAAGCTTCCCTTTTGCTGCGGGTAACACCATCGCGTCAGGCTTATTTTGAACTTCATATTTCTCATCCATCAGTTCAAACATTCGGTCCATTGAGGCAATTGACTGAGTCAATGTTGTCGATGAGCTTACCAATCGGCGAAGCGGTCCATATAAGCGTTCAATATAAGCATAAAACGCAACGAGTACACCAATCGAAAGCGCACCATTTAAATACTGATAGCCTGCATAGCCAATTACGATCAGCGGCGCCATATCCGTAATAGTATTAACTACAGCAAAAGATTTGGCGTTCCAGCGTGAATGGTCCAATGCTTTATTAAGAAATTCTCCATTCGTTTCATCGAAAATTTTCTGCTCATGCTTTTCCAATGTAAAACTTTTAATAATGCTCATACCGGCAACACGCTCATGTAGATAACTTTGAACACCAGCCAGAGCCTGTGACCGTTCCTTCGTTAAACTTCGAAGTCGCCCGAAGAAATACTTTACACTAAATGCGTAAAATGGCAGAGCAATAAGCGAAACAAGCGTCAGCTTCACATCCATCGCAAACATGACGGCAATAACGATTAAAATCGTCGCTAAATCCAGCCATAAGTTCATCAATCCTGTCATAACAAAGTTCTTCGTTTGCTCAACATCATTGATGACACGCGAAATTACCTCTCCAGCACGGGTATTCGCATAATACTTTAAGCTTAATTTTTGCAAGTGCCCATACAATTCTTTACGTATATCAAATAAAATATTGTTACTCAGATTTTGCGCAAAGTATTGGCGGTAATATTCGATTGGTGGACGAATAACAAAAAACAGTACAAGTGCAATTCCGATCCATGTAAATAATTGCTTTGTCTTCTCCTCTGTAGTCATGCCATCATTCAACAATATATCATCGATAATTATTTGCAGGAGCCACGGTAAAAATAACGGAATCGCAAATTTTAGTATGCCGATCACGATTGTTAAAAATAAAAGCATTTTATACGGCTTGACGAACCGCATATAACGTTTAATACTATCCAATGCAAAAAACACTTCCCCTCAGAAATTTTGCAACAGCAATTATCATATCATAATTCCCCATTTAACATTTACACATGTACTTTACCCAAAAGAAAAACACAAGCAACCTAAAAAGCTGCTTGTGTCCCACTACTCTTTATTTGCCTGAATTTCACTCAATAAGATATAACGATTCGTCCAAGACTCTATGAAATCCTGAGCGAATGGTCCACGGCGTTGTTCAATCCAGCTTACCAATGTTTTAACATTACGCTGTAAAATTTTATCTATGACTTCGGGGTAATTCATTTCCAACCTGTGCTGCTCATATTCATCTTCATCCAATAATGCATGACTCATATCAGGAAACACCTTTACGTCCAAATCATAGTCAATATATTTTAAGCAATTGTTATTAAACACAAACGGTGAACTGATGTTGCAATAGTAATACACGCCGTCATCCCGTAGCATACAAATAATATTGAACCAATGCTCTGCATGAAAGTAACAAATCGAGGGCTCACGTGTCAGCCAAGTGCGACCATCTGATTCCGTAACAAGTGTTTTTTCATTCGCACCGATAATAATATTTTTCGTCGCTTTTAATACCATCGTTTCTTGCCAGACACGGTGGATATTACCATTGTGCTTATAACTATGTATTTGGATTTTTTCTCCTTCAACCGGTAATGCCATCATAAAGCCCACCTTTTCGTCTTAGCTAAAAATTCTAGCAGTCTTTATTGTATTATAACAATGCTTTGGCAAAACTTGTAGTTCGAATACAATTATTTTCAATTTTGCGTGAAAATTATTACGAAGCCTTAATAGTTGCACGTATTTAATCAAAGAATTAATTAGTAGTATGTGACACTTCTTTTATAACTTCCCCGCTCTTTTATTTTAAAACAAAAAAAGATGCTCTGAAAGTTTGCACTTTCAGAACATCTTGCTACACTTCATTAGAAGTTGTTATTGTTACGTTTCGCAAATTGTGCGTTACGTTGCTCTTGTTCGCGTTGTTGTTTTTGGTTTTGTTGTTGAACCTCATTGAAGTTTTCGTCTTGGCCGAATTCTTCAAGGTTGTTTTGTCGGTTATTGTTTTGACGGTTATTTTGATTTTGGTTTTGGTTTTGGTTTTGGTTTTGCTGGTTGAACTCGTTGAAGTTTAGGTCTTGCCCAAACTCTTCACGGTTGTTTTGCTGGTTGTTACGTTGGTTTTGGTTTTGTTGTTTGTTGCGGTTTTGTTCATTGCGACTCATTTTTTGTCACCTCCATGACCATTATTGTGGTCTGGTGGCAAAGTAATTATGCATTTATTTTCCCCCATATTTTTAACATCGGCACAGGCATTGGTAAATTGGCAATTTGCTCTTTTGTAAAGAATGCTGTATTTTCCGGATTAGCATTCGTTTCAACTGCATCGACCAAATAGCTGTCAATATGCCATTTCAAGTGAGAAAAAACATGGCTGAAACTTAAAATTGTTTCCTTGGAATTGTGCTCCAAAGTAACGTTATATTGTTTTTCCACTTTGGTTAAACTATTTTCATCTGCCTGGCGTTCAATCATAATAAACTGCCACATATTCGCGAGCAGACCTGCTTCCGGTCGTTTTTCCATTAAAAAACGTCCTTGCTGATCACGGATAATATAAACATCATATTCGATATTTTTTGTTTTTAGCTTTTTCGATTTAACCGGTAAGCTGGATGGATCACCTTCATGGAATGCCGTGCAGTAATCACGCACTGGGCATAATAAGCATTTTGGTGAAGTTGGTGTACAAATTAACGCACCTAGCTCCATCAGTCCTTGATTAAATGCAGATGCATTTTCAGGATCAATCAGCTCTGTTACCGCTTGTTCAAAAATTTTCTTTGTTTTCGGCAAAGCGATATCGGCATCAATATTTAATACGCGACTTAAAACACGCATGACATTTCCATCTACAGCATGCTCCGGCTTCCCGTAAGCAATACTTAATATTGCACCTGCAGTATAAGGTCCAACACCTTTTAGCTTTGAAATATCGACGCGGTTATCCGGCACTTTTCCGCCGTACACCTCGACCACTTCTCGGACACCTGCTTGTAAATTACGTACACGGGAATAATATCCTAGACCTTCCCACATTTTAAGCAGCTCTTCCTCCGGTGAATAGGCTAAGCTTTCCGCTGTCGGGTATTTTTCGATAAAACGGTTGTAATATGGGATGACTGTATCAACTCTTGTTTGCTGCAGCATGACTTCAGACACCCAAATTTGATAGGGTTCTTTCGTACGACGCCAAGGCAAATCTCGTTGCTCTTCCAAAAACCATTGCACTAATGCTTGGCGAAACTGTTTTGTATATTGATAGTTCACATTGTCCTCCAAAAATTCGATTTTATTTCCTTAAAAAAGGGTATATTATAATGTGGATACGATTGCTAAATTTTTCCGTTCTCGAACGGTTTTAAGATCGAGGGGTTGATACATTTGGATTCTGGCACACATTTCGTCATGGGGATTGCTATTGGAGGCCTAGCACTTGTAGACCCGACTGTCGCAAGTCATTCCATGACCTTTACGGCTGTAATGGCAGGAACGATTATCGGACAACAGGCACCGGATATTGATACGGTTTTAAAACTTCGTAATAATGCGGTTTATATACGCCATCACCGAGGGATTACACATTCAATACCAGCCGTTTTACTATGGCCTCTATTAATAACAGGTGTTCTCGCCCTTATTTTACCTGATGTCCATCTGTTCAATGTTTGGCTATGGACTCAGATCGCCGTTTTTTTACATGTTTTTGTAGATATTTTTAATGCATACGGCACACAGGCATTGCGCCCTTTTTCAAAAAAGTGGGTTGCACTCGGTGTTATTAATACATTCGATCCATTTATATTTACGATGCACTGTATCGGAATTTTACTTTGGTTAATAGGGACAGAACCTGTCCTCACATTTACGGTCATGTATATCATTATTTTCTTCTATTATATTTTACGTTTTGCTCTTCAAAAGGCGGTTAAAACTGCTGTCCATCATGAATTGCAGGACGAAGAGTTTGTAATTGTCGCACCGACAATGCGCTTTTTCCATTGGAAAGTTGCCGCTAAATCGAAAACGCACTTTTATGTTGGCCGTGCCTATCGCAGATCTGTCAATATTTACGATAAGTTCGAAATTGAACCTATCCCAAAAACAGAACTCGTTGAAAAAGCGATAAAAGATCCAAATTTAGATGCCTTTTTATCGTTTTCACCACTTTACCGGTGGGAAATTTCAGAGCTTGAAAGTGGCGTGACAGAACTGCGTTTAATCGATTTACGCTACCGAAGTAATGATCGCTATCCATTCGTTGCAGTCGCCCATTTAGATGAAGAGCTTAACATTGTCAATTCTTATACCGGCTGGATTTTTACAGAAGAAAAATTGCAGAAACGACTGCAAATAGGAGCCGGTAATGACTAAATAAAAAGACGGAAAACCACCAGCCACAACTGGTGGTTTTATGCTGCAATCAGCTGTAAATAAAAAAATTACACTAAAGCTGATTGGTTTTAATTTAACGTATCATCACTGTCATTTAATAAATGCGCATATTTCGGATTTTGTGCCGCAAATAAATGAAGCTTATCCCCATAGCTTTCAATTAACTGACTAACTAATTTAGCTGTATATTCGGCACCGCGGTAATCCGCCCCTGCCTTGGCAGATGTAGACTCGAAATCGCTGCATAATAATTCCACCCATGTACGGGCACGACCTGCCGGTAATTTAGGATTTTTCGCTAATAATTGTTCTGTTAATCTTTGATATAATTCTTCCATGCTACTTCCCTTCTTTCATTGGACGTAAAATAGAAACAGGTAATGCTTCTTCAAAACGTTCCGAACCTAATCGGTGTCCCCATGCAAAGCGACCTTTTAAATAATCTACTTGGAAAAACTCACCCGGCGATCCATTTAGACGATAGATTTCGCCCGGAATAATTGTCGAAAGATCAACTAAATATGCCTCTGCCAGTAATGCTTTACGCTCATAAACTGCATATTCATTAACAATCCCCAATTGCTCTGCTTTTCTCGCACGTTCACGTAAATTCGCAATTTCCTGACGCAATTCCGGTTCAGACATTGCACTATATGTTAATTCATTCATTTTGTTGTTGCTCCTTCTGTTCAATATATTCATTAATTTTCTCTATCGGAAAGCCCTTTTGATAAAGCGCCTGTTTTACTTTTTGCCGAAGATTAGATCCTGTTAATTTGGCTGCATATTTGCGCCAAATTTTATCACCTTGAGCTTCTATTAATTCGGACCATTCATCTTCGTCGCGGTCTAATGTAATCTGCTCGAGTATTTCTTTAACAATCTCATAGGAATACCCTTTACGCAACAGCACATCCTGAATTTTCTGCTTCACTTGTATCGGAGTTTTGTTTGTATTGGAACGCACAGCTTTTTCCGCCAGTTCCATTGCAAGCTTTAATTGCTCCTCATGATCATATGTCGCCAATACTTTCTGTTGCAAATTTTTATCAATCCCTTTTTGCATCAGGTCTTGCCGGATTGCAGCCGGTCCTTTTTTTGTCGTACGCTTTCTCGTTTCAAGCAGTGCTTTTGAATAGCTTTCATCATTTAAAAAACCTAAGCCCGTTAATTTATGAATAGCTTCTTGTACAACTGCTTCCCCATGCCCCGCTTTCAGGAGCTTGGACTTCACTTCATGTTCACTGCGCATTTGGAAGCTTAGAAAATTAAGCGCTTTGTTAAACGCTTTTGCGATTTCATCTTCATATTGTATTTCATCTATTTCCATCTGCTCAAGTACTTTGCCTTTTTGCAGACCGAACTTAATAAGTGTCCCTTCATCAACTGCAAAAGCATACTGTTCGTTCAAATAAATATTGTAGCGCTCTTGATTGTTTTTTTGTCGACCAATTTTCGTAATAATTTGCACTTGCACCGTGTACACCTCACAATAACAATGTACATTCTAGTATACATCTTTTTACTTATAGTTTCATCGAACGGTATACTGTTACTAATGAAATGAAGGCGGTGTTTGTATGAAAGTTGCAATTGCAGGTGGGACAGGAATGGTTGGCAGAAGGTTGAGTAAGCTATTACTTGAAAAAGGTCACGAAGTCATAATTTTAACTCGGGGAGAGCAGCAAGTTAAAAATAACATCCACTATGTACAATGGCTAAACGATGACTCGACACCCGAGCTTTTCATGGGAAATACTGATGCATTTGTAAATTTAGCCGGAGTATCACTAAATGAAGGTCGATGGACAGATGAACAAAAACAAAAAATACTATCAAGCCGTATCGAATCTACCGATGAAGTCATCCGTATTCTACAAAATTTAAAGCACAAACCAGAAGTACTTATTAATGCCAGTGCTGTTGGTATTTATCCTGTTTCCGAAACAGCTGTATATACGGAACAAGCTCCCGAAAAAGCATCTGATTTTTTAGGAAGCGTTGTAGTCCAATGGGAAGAAAGAGCAACGCAGGCTCAACAACTAGGCATTCGCACCTGTTTAACCCGTTTTGGCGTTATTTTGGAAAAAGGCGAAGGTGCATTGCCGATGATGGTACTTCCTTATAAGCTTGGTGTTGGCGGAACAATTGGATCAGGCAGACAGTGGCTTAGCTGGATTCATGTAGAGGATGTAGCACGTGCTATACTTTTTGCAATTGAAAACGATACATTAACCGGGCCGATTAATTTTACAACACCAAATGTAAAACGAATGAAGCAATTCGGGCAATCAATAAGTCATGCATTGAAGCGTCCACATTGGTTCCCGGTTCCAAGCATTGCTTTAAAGATCGCTCTTGGTGAAAAAAGTATGCTCGTACTGGAAGGTCAGCATGTATTACCCGAAAAATTGTTAAACGCAAATTTTGAATTCAAGTTTATTTCTGTGGAAGATGCAATTCGTAATCTATATGAATAAAACAATGCTTTTCACGCAACCTACCTTGTAAAAGGAGGTTGCTTTTTCATTGAAAAAACATATTTTAGGGATTAGCTTCGTGTTAGTCGCCACATTTATATCCTTTATGTCTGTTGCAAAAGCCGAGGAATTTCATTGGGGCTTCAAGCCAAGCCGTAATGGCGAGCCTGTAGAAATAGGAGAACCGCTTGAATCTATGTTAAGTAAATACGGTGCCATTTATAAAGGCAATGAAGAAAAGAAAATCGTTTACTTAACATTTGATAACGGCTATGAAAATGGCTATACCGAGAGTATTTTAAATACTTTGCGGGAAGAAAAAGCTCCAGCCACTTTCTTCTTGACCGGTCATTATTTAACAAGCGCTACCGATTTAGTAAAAACGATGGTTAAAGATGGCCATATTATCGGAAACCACTCTTATGGGCATCCGAATATGGCGCGTTTATCCGCTGATGAAATGAAGAAGGAATGGAAACGGTTTGATGATAAATTAAATGAACTGACTGGTGTCAAACGGACTTATTATGCCCGCCCGCCAGAAGGTATCTTTAATGAAGAAGTTTTGAAAGTCGGCAATGAAGTGGGCTATCGCCATATGTTCTGGTCCATCGCTTTTAAAGACTGGCTAAAAGATGAACGACGCGGCGCAAAATATGCTTATGATGCACTAATGAACCAGCTACATCCAGGTGCAATTATTTTAATGCATACGGTAGCTCAGGATAATGCCGAAGCGATACCTCAATTCATAAAAGATGCAAAAGCACAAGGTTACACGTTTGGCTCTCTGGATGATCTGGTGCTTGAATACGAAAAAATTTCCCCGTATTAGAAAAGTAGCGTTCCTTTCTTTTCATTGTACTTTCCGCTATACTGAAATGATGAAGAAAAGGAAGTGACTCGCACTAAATTTTGGTGCGAGTTACTCTATTTAAAGGACGTGTAAACTTGAGTGAACTAAAAATGGAAGTCGGGCAAAAGTTCCCGTTAACGATAAAGCGCCTTGGCATTAATGGTGAAGGTGTCGGTTTTTATAAACGCAATGTCGTATTCGTAAAAGGTGCGATTCCTGGGGAAGAAGTAACAGTAAAGTTAACAAAAGTATCGCCGAAATTTGCTGAAGCGGAAATTTTGGCAATACGTAAAGCAAGCGAATTCCGCCAAGAAGCACCTTGCCCTGTGTATTCTGAATGTGGTGGTTGTCAATTACAGCATATGACTTATGAAGCGCAGTTAATGAATAAGCGTGATATCGTCATACAGGCATTCGAAAAATACGCCAAAGAAATTGGACAAACTGCTGAAATCCGCCCAACGATCGGAATGGATAATCCTTGGCATTACCGCAACAAATCCCAGTTCCAAGTACGTAAAGAAGGCAAGCGTGTATATGCAGGTCTATTTACTGAAGGAACTAACCAGCTTCTAAATATTAATGATTGTCTTGTACAGCATCCTGTAACTTCAAAAATTACAGTTGCTACTCGTAAAATTTTACAGAAACTAAATATCCCGATTTATGATGGGAAAACGTTAAATGGCTTAGTACGAACAATTGTTGTCCGTACAGGTATGCGCTCTGGCGAAACACAAGTATGTCTTGTAACAACTCGCCGTGAGCTTCCGCATAAAGAAGAGTTAATTGAACGTATTAAAAAGATTGATCCTTCAATCGTTTCCATTACACAAAACGTCAACCGTGAGAAGACATCGCTTATATTCGGACCTGACACTTTTATTTTAGACGGAAAAGAAGCGATTCATGAAAAGTTGGGTGAATTTGCATTTGATTTATCAACTCGTGCATTTTTCCAGCTTAACCCTGAACAAACAGTACATTTATATAATGAAATTAAAAAAGCTGCAGCACTGACAGGGAAAGAAAATGTTGTCGATGCATATTGCGGTGTTGGAACAATCGGTATGTGGCTTGCAGAAGGTGCCCGTGAAGTCCGCGGTATGGACAATGTCGACGAAGCAATTGCTGATGCGAAGTATAATGCACGTACAAACGATAATCTGCAGCATGTACGTTTCTTCCCAGGCTCTGCAGATAAATGGCTTTTCCGCTGGTCAAAAGAAGATTACCGTCCAGATGTCATTTGTGTGGATCCACCTCGCACAGGTTTAGAGCCAGGCTTTATTAGAACAGTATTAAAAATTAAACCAAAGCGTTTTGTTTACACATCGTGTAACCCTTCAACACTAGCGCGTGATTTAAAGGAATTATCAAAGAGTTACAACGTTGAATATATTCAACCAGTCGATATGTTCCCGCAAACAGCACAGGTTGAATGTGTCGTGAAACTGACATTAAAAAAATAATATGTTCCATACGCCTACACAAAATTTTGTGTAGGTTTTTTCTCTTGGTAAAAACTTGCATATACACTTCAATTGACGCAATATTAAATCAAATATATTTTCGGAGGGATCATTTTGGGAAGAATCATTCATTTTGAAATTCATGTAGACGATATGGAACGCGCGAAAAATTTCTATGAGGCTGTTTTTGAATGGAGTTTTGAGGATTATAGTGAATATGCAGGCATGCCGTATTTGGGAGCGATTACTGGCGACGATCAATATCCGGGAATTAATGGTGCTTTAATGCAGCGTCAAGGCCCTTCCCCTGCAGAAGGACAAAGTATCAACTCTGCAGTATGTACTTTAGGCGTAAGCAATTACGATGAAACCGAAGCTAAGATTTTAGCAAACGGCGGCAAAGTAGCAATGCCAAAATATGCGCTGCCAGGTATGGCTTGGCAAGGATATTTTCTTGATACTGAAAATAATATATTTGGTCTACATCAACCGGACCCGGAAGCAAAATAACATGAAAACGAAGGAACCTTGTATATAAGGTTCCTTCGTTTTATAGAAAAGAATCATTTTAGAAGAACCTCCCCCACTTCTTTACTTTTCATGTAAAATAGAAATCGCCAGGAGGTATTAATATGAAGAATTTTCTATTTGTAGTAATCACTTTTATTTTTTCTTATTGGGCGATTTCATCTTTTGCAGGCCTCATCTTCCAAAGCAATGATGAAAATTCAGCAACTTCAGCAAGCTCACTTCAAGCTGCTGTTACATTTGGTGGTGTAAACTATTTAAATGTGTTCATCTACATAATTTTAGCAATGATTTTTACCGCAATAGTCTTCTTTTCAGTAAAAAGCAGACGTTCCAATTAAGAGAACGCCTGCTTTTTTATATAGCTATTTTTTTCGATTTGCCAAAAAAGAGTATGGCCACTGCAACTGTCAGCAGCATGACCGAAATAACAAATAAAAATCCGCTACTCGGGAAAACTTCCAAATAAAAACCGCCTAAAAGCGGACCAGTTAAACTGCCTAAACTGAAGAATATACCACAAAGCAAGTTCCCTGTCGGCAGCAGCTCTTTCGGAGTCAAATCCGTCATATATGTAATACCGAGCGAGAACATCGAACCGACACACATTCCTGCACAAAGAAAGACAGCAGCTACAAACAGTTCCGAATGCTCAAAGAAATTGCCTATTAAGAAAAATATGCTTCCGGCAAAGAGCCCTGAAACAATGACTTTATGGCGACCAATTTTATCACCCAATGCACCAAGCGGAAATTGCATAACAATCGCACCGATCGAAAAGCCGGCCAAAATAATGGATACAAATGCTACGTCAAAATCTTTTCGTAAAGCATACACCGGAAATAAAGCATTCAGTGACGATTCTAAAAATCCATAAACAAACGGCGGCAAAAAGGCAATCCATCCGTATTTTATAGCTAGACTATAACGTTTGAAACCTGATTCATTTGCATCCCCTGCCAACGCTTCCGGCTTTTCATTTTTCACAAAAAAGATTAACGACCACGCTAATAAACATAATGCCGACGAAATAATAAATGGAAAGCTTTCCGATATTTTAATTAGCGGGACAAACAATGGGCCAACAGCAAAGCCTACTCCAAAAGATATGCCGTATATTGACATGCTTTTACCGAGTTTATGTGTAGCTGTGGTTGATGTAATCCAAGTTTGTGTTGAAAAATGCAGTGCATGATCCCCAATGCCAATTAACAGCCGGAGTATAAACCAAAACATGACACTTTTCCAAAATGGAAATAAAAACAGTGACATGAAAACGAGTGCCCCACCAAATATGATAATAGGTTTATACCCATATTTGCGTAATGGCTGCTCGATAAACGGCGAGATCAATAATGTTCCTATGTATAAACCTGTGGCATTCAAACCATTGAGCGTTGAGGATACGCCATCCCCTTCAAAAATCACCGAAATCAGAGGTAAAAGCATTCCTTGCGAAAATCCTGAAATTGATACAATAATAACTAAAATCGTAAACCTGCGCTGTTCATAACTCATTTCAATTTTCTCCCTTAGTTCATACAATTCATCGTATCACAGCTTTTAGGAGAAATAAAAGTAAACTCAAAAACCCCAGCTAACTTTATCTCTAAAAGTTAACCGGGGTTTTAAATATCACTATATTCCATTTCTGCGTTGCGTAAACAGTCGTATCGGCGATTAGCCGTAAATGTTTAAACTTCCTCCTTTTCTTGAGTTTGTCTATACATGTTTTTTCCGACCATCTCCTTCGTATTTAAGTATGAATTTACTTTATCATAACACTTCATTAATGTAAATATTCGAAATTAACAGAATGTTAAAATAATTAACAAGTACTATACAATTTCCTATTTTTTAAAGTTAATTTAATAGGTTAGTCCGATATATACTATAAGTTGTTGTTTAACTTTTAGAAAATAGCGTAGTATAATAATAATAAGTCAATACAAAAGGAGCATCATACATTATGAAGCCAATTACAAACAAAGAACAGCAAGTAACATATTTAAAAGAACGCCTGGAAATTTTCCTTGAAGTGCTTGATGCAATCGATCCTGAAACGACGGAAATTGAAGATATTGATCGCTTAATTCAAATGATGGATGATTTAGAAGAAAAAATGGATCAATTCCAATCCCGCGAAGATAAATAGAAAATTCAGCAATACCTGTACACTGGGTATTGCTTTTTTCATTCTTTTGACTAGTTCTGCTATTATTCGCCGTTTTTTCTTTTAATCTGACAAACATTCATGTAAGCGCTCTTTTTTTTCCACATTAAAAGAGTTATAATGTAAGATGGTTTATTAAGAAAGACATAACATTCATTTCTTCGTGAAAGTTTTGTTCTAACTTATATCAATTTTATTGATCAAAATACACATATTTTTCTGGGGGGAAAAATAAGATGGCATACTTAGAAACTTTAGAAAAAAGTCTTTATTCTTTAGTAACTGAAACATCTACTAACTTACCAAAAGACGTTCGTCGTGCTATTAAAGCTGCAAAAGAAGCAGAAAATGCTGGTACACGTGCAGCGATGTCTTTAGACACAATCACTACAAATATTGTAATGGCAGAAGATAATGTATCTCCAATTTGTCAAGATACGGGTCTACCAACATTTAAAGTATATACTCCGGTTGGCGTAAACCAAATCGAAATTAAAAAAGCAATCCACACTGCAATTGCTGCAGCTACTGGTGATGCAAAATTACGCCCGAATTCAGTTGATTCATTGACTGGTAAAAACTCTGGAACAAACATTGGTGCTGGACTTCCAGTAGTAAAGTTTGAGCAATGGGAAAATGACTATATTACAGTGAAGCTTATTTTAAAAGGCGGCGGCTGTGAAAACAAAAATATCCAATATTCTTTACCTACAGAATTAGAAGGTTTAGGCCGCGCTGGTCGTGACTTAGACGGTATCCGTAAATGTATTTTACATTCTGTATGGCAAGCACAAGGACAAGGCTGTTCTGCTGGTTTCATCGGTGTTGGTATCGGTGGTGACCGCTCTTCAGGTTATGATCTTGCAAAAGAGCAATTATTCCGTCATGTTGATGATGTGAATCCAATCGAAGACTTGGCAAAACTAGAACAGTATATTGTAGAAAAATCAAATACATTCGGTGTTGGTACAATGGGCTTCGGCGGTGAAGCAACATTACTAGGTTGTAAAATCGGTGTAATGGACCGTTTACCAGCTTCATTCTTCGTATCTGTAGCTTACAACTGTTGGGCTTACCGTCGTATGGCAATCGATATTGATCCGGCGACTGGCGAAATCACAAACTGGCACTACCAAGAAGGTGAAAAAATCACTTTCCGTGATGAAGAAAAACAAGATAACTCGGACAACAAAGTAGTTGAATTGGTTGCACCGATTACTGAAGAAAAAATTCGTTCACTTAAAGTTGGGGACGTAGTAAAAATTTCTGGCCGTATGTACACAGGTCGTGACGCAATCCACCACCACTTAATCGGTGAAGGTGTAGAAGCGCCAGTAGATTTAGATGGTCAAATTATTTACCACTGTGGTCCGGTAATGGCGAAAGACGAAGCAGGCAACTGGGTCGTAAAAGCTGCTGGTCCAACAACTTCAATTCGTGAGGAGCCATACCAAGGCGACATCATGAAAAAATTCGGTATCCGTGCTGTTATGGGTAAAGGCGGTATGGGACCAAAAACTCTTAAAGCTTTAGAAGAACACGGTGGCGTTTACTTAAATGCAATCGGCGGTGCTGCTCAGTACTACGCAGACTGCATTAAATCAGTCGACGGTGTAGACTTAATGGAATTCGGAATTCCAGAAGCAATGTGGCACTTAACTGTAAAAGACTTTACTGCAGTTGTAACGATGGACTCTCATGGTAACTCATTACATGCTGATGTAGAGAAATCTTCTTTAGATAAACTAGCATTGCATGCAGAGCGCGTATTCTAATAGTTAAGAAAAACGACTTCTTCCAAAATGGTTGAAGTCGTTTTTTTATTTCCGTGTTTCAAATTACATATAATTCTAACTATTCTTTTTATTGGTATGCTATACTATTTTATTATATAAGGTGTAGGTGGTGTTATATGTTCTATATTAAGATATTGATCAATGCATTATTTATAGCTGCTCAAATACACGTGAGTACTAAATATCAGTATAAACGCAGCTTTCTAGTTGCCCTTTCGTATACAATTTATGTGATTATTATTCTCCCTTACGTAACCTTTGAATATATATATCTATATCTTTCATTAATGCTTTGGCTATTTTCCAGCGCAAGTTTTTTTATGCGGGATCGATTGTTTGGTTAATAAAAAAGCAGCACAGAATTTGTCTGTGCTGCTTTACTTTTTAATGTTATTGAACTAATTGTGTATCGGCTGGTTCATTGTAGACTGTTGTATCGAGCTCTTTTGTTGCACGGCTTGATACGACACCTGAAACCATTGACCCGCTTACATTAAGTGCTGTACGACCCATGTCGATTAAAGGTTCTACCGAAATTAAAACACCTGCTAACGCAATCGGTAAATCCATTGCAGATAAGACGATAATGGCTGCGAATGTCGCACCACCACCTACACCTGCCACACCAAATGAACTAATCGCCACAATTAAAATTAATGTTGCGATAAAGCCAGGTGTTAACGGATCAATACCTACTGTCGGTGCAATCATTACGGCCAACATTGCCGGATAAACACCAGCACAACCATTTTGCCCGATTGAAAGACCAAATGAAGCAGCAAAGTTGGCAATGCCATCAGGAACACCAAGACGCTTTGTCTGCGTTTGAATATTTAACGGTAATGCTCCTGCACTTGAACGTGAAGTAAAGGCAAACAGCAATACTTCTGCTGTTTTTTTCAAGTAAGTTAATGGACTTAAACCTGTTAATGCCACAATGATCAAATGCAGAATGAACATAGCGATCAATGCAACATAAGAAGCTAGAATGAATTTACCTAAATCCATAATCGCCCCTAAATCACTCGTTGCAACGGTACGTGCCATAATGGCAGCTACACCATATGGAGTTAAACGTAAAATAATACGTACAACACCCATTATTAAACCGTAAAGTGCATCGACACCTTTTTTAACATTTGCCGCCGTTTCTTCTTCTTTTCGACGGAGTGTTAAATAACTAAATCCTAAAAATGCCGCGAAAATTACAACCCCAATTGTTGATGTTGCACGAGATCCTGTTAAATCCGCAAATGGATTTGCAGGAAACATTGATAAAATCTGTTCAGGTAAAGGTGTCACTTCTGCCGAACGTTCAACCAATGATTCACCGCGTGCAATTTCAGCTTCACCTTGCATAATTTGAGATGCATCTAAGTCAAATAACACAGTCGATGCAATACCTAAACCAGCTGCAACAGCAGTTGTACTGATTAAAACTGATAAAATAACCGCTGCTGACTTACCTAAGTTTTTACCAAATGTCACTTTTGTAAATGCAGCTAATATCGAAATGAATACTAAAGGCATCGCAATCATCTGCAGTAATTTTACATAGCCAGTTCCGACGATGTTGTACCATGGCACAGTTTCATTAATGGCATCCGACCCTACCCCATATGCAAATTGTAATCCTACCCCAAGTATAATACCTAAACCTAAGGCGATAAAAACACGATTTGAAAACTTAACATGCTTTGTTTTAAGGAAATATAAAAAAGCAATGACAATAAGCAGCAAAGCAATATTAAGCAATACGTAGAAATTCAAAGTAAACTCCTCCAATTTTATAAATGTACTCCATTATATTACTCTATAATCCTTATAAGTCAAGTTGGCATTAATTTTTTTTAATTCTCTATTGTATGTTATTTACAAAATAAATGACCTATATTATAATTATTCTAAATAAGAAATAATTCTAATCTAATTGAAATTCATTATCAGTCCTTATCAATATTAATAATCATTATCAAGGAGGTATTTATGATTAATTCTAATCGAGAAAACTTATCATTAAATGAGAAAATCTTAGAACACAAAGAATTAATTGCTGCTTTAGTATCCGGCTTTATCATTTTGCTCGCGTGGCGAATGGAGTCAACAGAGCAAACGACAGCCGCTGTAATCGCATATTTAACAGCATTTTTTATCGGTGGATATGCAAAAGCAAAAGAAGGTATTGAAGATACAATAGAAAGCAAATCTTTAAATGTAGAAATTTTAATGATTATTGCTGCCATTGGTTCTGCCATTATCGGTTACTGGATGGAAGGTGCTATATTAATCTTTATATTTGCCTTAAGCGGCGCACTTGAAACATATGCAATGAATAAAAACAATCGTGAAATCTCTTCATTAATGGAACTGCAGCCAGAGGAAGCATGGCTTGTACGAGGCGGATTTGAACCGATTAAAGTTTCCGTAAAAGATTTGAAGGTAAACGATCATATATTAGTAAAACCAGGTGAACGTATTCCAGCAGATGGCGAAATTTATAAAGGTATTTCAACAGTTGATGAGGCAGCGATTACCGGTGAATCAATGCCTATCACGAAAAACGCGGGGAATGAAGTTTTTGCCGGTACAGTAAATTTAAACAGTGTGTTAACTGTAAAAGTAACGAAGCCTAGTTCCGAAACATTGTTCCAAAAAATCATTACACTTGTTCAATCTGCACAAAGCGAAAAATCACCTTCCCAACAGTTTATTGAACGCTTTGAAAGTGTGTATGTAAAAGCAGTATTATTGGCCGTAGCACTCATGATGTTTTTACCGCACTATTTATTAGACTGGGATTGGACGACAACTCTTTACCGCGCAATGGTATTACTTGTTGTTGCTTCTCCTTGTGCATTAGTTGCTTCTATTATGCCGGCTACCCTTTCAGCGATTTCCAATGGGGCGAGAAACGGGATACTTGTTAAAGGCGGTGTGCATTTAGAAAATTTAAGCTCGATCCGCGTATTGGCAGTAGATAAGACTGGTACATTAACACAAGGAACACCTGTTGTGACGGATTTTGTTGTTCGTGATGATTTAGATAAACAGCAGACGTTAGCTTTAATAGCAGGGATTGAAGGACAATCAAACCACCCTCTTGCACAGGCGATTAACGCATTCGCAAAAGAGCAGGATGTCATCAACGAGCAAAATATTACCATTGAAGATATTCCTGGTTACGGAATGAAAGCGCAGTTTAATGAACAATCCTATATAATCGGAAAACCTGACTTTGTTGGAGCAAAATTGGCAAAACAATTTGCTGATGGAGCGCTCGAACAATTAGCGAATGAAGGTAAAACAGTTGTATTTCTAAAAGATCACCAAGGCATTGCAGCACTTATCGCCCTTAAAGATGTCGTTCGGGAAGAGGCAAAAAAAGCGGTAGCTGCACTGCAAGAGCTAGGTATTAATGTAGCCATGCTGACTGGTGACAATGAAACAACCGCAAAAGCAATTGCAAAAGAAGCTGGTGTTTCGACTTATGTGGCGGAGTGCTTGCCGGAAACGAAGGTCGAGCATATTAAGCAATATGAAAAAACATCCGGCCATGTCGGCATGGTTGGTGACGGTATCAATGATGCCCCTGCCCTTGCTACTGCCTCCGTCGGTATTGCAATGGGTGGCGGTACAGATGTCGCACTAGAGACAGCGGATGTAATATTAATGAAAAACGACTTATCTAAAATTGCCCATGCCGTTAAGCTTTCGCGAAAAATGCAGCGTATCGTGAAACAGAACATTATTTTTTCATTAACGGTTATTGCTCTGCTGATTATTTCGAACTTTTTCCAAGCAATCAGCCTTCCTCTAGGCGTTATTGGTCATGAAGGCAGTACGATTTTAGTTATTTTAAATGGATTACGTATGCTGAGTAAAAATGTTTAGTCCAATAATAAAGGTGCATCCCAACAACAGGATGCACCTTTTTGCTTTCTCTATTAAACTAGTACAAACCATAATGCCATTGTGAAGATAATTGTCGTTAAACCCATCAGCAATGTTGCCATCGTTTGCGCTTTATATGCATCCGTAACCTTCATTCCGCTGTATTGAGTAATTACCCAGAAGAAACTATCGTTTACATGACTGACTGTCATAGATCCCGCACCAATTGCCATAACGACTAATGCTAACGGCACTGCCCCTTCGATTCCTAAAGTCGGTAGCATCGGTGCAATTAAAGAAGATGTAATAACTAATGCTGCAGTTGAAGAACCTTGCGCTGTTTTTAGGGCAGCGGCAATTAAAAACGGAACTAATAAAAATAATGCGCCTGTTGCTAAAGCACCCAAATCCATTTCCTGCAGTTTATCACCGACGCCTGTATTTTTAATAACCGTACCAAATGCACCACCAGCACCTGTGATTAATAAAATTGGTGCTGCTTCTTTTAATGCTTCACCGATCCAGTTTGATAAGGTTTCTTCACTCAGTTCAGGCAATAGTAAAAAGGCAGCAAAGACCCCTAATATAAGTGCAACTGTCGGTGAACCTAAAAACCTGAAGAACGTATTAACTCCCGCTTCCGGGTCACCTACTAATGCAGCGACAGAACCTGCCCCGATCAATACAATCGGCAATACAATTGGTAAGAATGACTTGAATGTAGAAGGCATTTTACCAAACGACTTAATAATTTCATCGTAATCCAATGCCGGCTCATCATCTGCCTCAACCCGAATTTTCGATGCTACTTTAGTCGCCCAAATATAACCTACGATTGTTGCTGGAATAGCAACGATTAATCCAATTAAAATGATTGTGCCTAAATAATCTGCTGCACCAATATTTCCAGCAGCCGCAATCGGTCCTGGTGTAGGCGGTACGAGTACGTGAGTTGCATATAAACCCGTAGCTAAAGCAACTGCCATTGAAGCAATTGTTACGCCTGCACGTTTAGCCAGCGCTTTCTTTAAACTCGTTAAAATAATATAGCCTGAATCGCAAAATACCGGAATGGATACAATGTAGCCAATGATTGACATTGCTAATTGCGGTCGTTTTGGTCCAATTACCCGCAATACGACTTCAGCCATACGATATGCAGCGCCGGACTTTTCTAATATAATTCCAATAATCGTACCTGCTACGATGACGATACCAATGCTCGTCATCAGCCCTCCAAACCCTGTGTTAATACTCTCTACAACTGTTAACAAAGGCATACCCGCTGCAATACCAACAAAGAATGAACTAATTAATAATGCAAGAAAAGGATGAAGCTTAAGTTTTGCCGTTGCAAAGACAATGAACAACACACCAATCAGAATAATTAGAAACAACATTTCTCCCCACTCCTTTATATTAATCTTTTTATTAGATCCGTAATCTTTTGTTCCAAATAATAACTTGGATTATTTAATGATTGCTCAGCCGAAATATCATTACCGACAATACTTTCAACTTGATGAAAATAGGTTTTTAGAATACTGGAATTTTCAATCATTCCCGAAATTAAAATTGTTGGCACACCTTTTTCTTTTGCCAGCTTAGCAACCCCTATTGGCGCTTTTCCGGAAAGTGTTTGCTCATCCGATTTCCCTTCACCTGTAATGACAAAATCCGCTTTGTCCAGGTGATATGAAAATTGCACTGCTTCCAGCACAATATCTACACCAGGCTTAAACTGATGAGGGAAAAACGCCATAAACGCCGAGCCTATTCCACCAGCCGCGCCAGCTCCTGCACGATGACGGACTTTTACATTTTGCTGTGATTCAATTATAGTAATATAATGTTTTAAATTTTGATCAAATATATTAATATCATGCGGATTTACTCCTTTTTGCGGACCAAATACAGTTGTAGCTCCATTCAAACCTATTAACGGATTATCTACATCACAGGCAATCATAAATGTACTTTCAGAAATTCGTGAATCGAAATTAGACAAATCGATTATTTCAAGTGCATTAAATTGGTATACATCGTTTAAAATTTCGTTACCATCCTTGTCATGGAACTTCATTCCAAGTGCCCTCAGCATCCCCTGGCCACCATCATTTGTGGCGCTTCCCCCTATGCCGATAATAAAGTGACGATACCCTGTATCCATTGCATGTTGTATTAATTGACCTGTTCCGTATGTTGTTGCAAAGCGGGGGGTTTTTTCTTCTTCATTTATAAGTGTTAGCCCTGAAGCTTGAGCCATTTCTATCACACAAGTTTTTCCATCGCCCAGTACTCCATATTTTGCTTCAATCCGCTTCCCTAAAGGATTTTGAACCGACGCTGTCAAATATTTCCCTTTTGTAGCTTTGACTAATGCGTCAAGGGTTCCTTCACCGCCATCTGCAATCGGTAAACAAACTGTTTCAATCTTATTGTCCACCTTTTTAATCGCTTCCTTTATCACTGATGTAACCTCTCCGGAAGACAAAGTTCCTTTAAAGGAATCCGGGCTTATAATAATCTTCATTTGATTCCTCCCTCACATGAATAAAGCGCTTACAAAAATTATAGTAGTAATATTCTGAATTTACTTTATACTTGTTGTATAATTTTTTATTAATTATTACTTTATTTTTATACGAGGTGTATAAATTGTTAACAATAAGACTGGCAAATGAAATTGTAGAACAAACAATGCTGCGGTTAAAGCGTAATGTAAATGTAATGAGCATTGACGGTATTATATTAGCTTCCGGAGATAAGGAGCGGGTGGAAAAGTTTCATGAAGGCGCGAAGTTTGTAGCAGAATCGAAGAAAACGCTCATAATATCAGACGACAATATTCATGATTTCCCGCAAACTAAGCACGGGATAAATTTGCCGATCTTTTTTCAGGAGGAAATCGTTTGTATTATTGGAATTACCGGTGTGGTCGATGAGGAACTGCTAAATATTTCTTCATTAGTTCAGTTAACAGCAGAGGTATTAGTCCATCAGGCTCTTATTGAATCTAAAAGCGAATGGCAGCGGAAAATGAGTGTACATATTTTTGAGGAACTAATTAGTGGCACTTCTATAAATCGGTTTGTAAAAGAACGGATAAATAAACTGGCCATACCCTTTATTGCCCCCTATTGCATCATATTATTAAAGGCCGAACAAAAGACTGGTTCCCACCGGACACTCATACAATATATCGATGATTTCTTTTATAACAAACCCGTTATCTTTGGACACTTTCAGCTAGATGAATACTTTATTTTAACTACAGAATTGGATCAAACAACTTTAACAAAAATAGTGGAAGCATTTAATACTTATATAAAAAGCAAATTCAGTATTAAAATAGCTGTCGGTGAACATGTCGAAAATCTTGAACGGTTACCGCATTCCTATAAAACAGCGCAGTTAGCTTTAAAGCATCACCATACCGTCTCGAAAGTAATCTACCATAAGGAAGTTGAAGTATTCACCTTATTTAATCCAGAGGTGGCCCATCCCTACAGTATAAAAACATTGAACCAACTGGATGATAAATTAATTGCTACATTGCAATGCTTTTTTAATAATAACAAGTCAGCTTCAGCGACTGCCGACGAATTGCAAATACACCGACATACGTTAGCTTATCGGCTTTCTCAAATTAGAGAGCAAACCTTTTTAAATCCTGCGGAGTTTCATGATGCATTAAAACTGCAAATCGCACTATGGCATCGTGAAGGACTGAACCTATAAAAAAATGAGGTTGGGATAGAGGTAGAAGTACCGATGGATAAGAAGAAAAACATTATTAAGAACGGATATTTTGTAAAATTGATTGGAATGGAGGGCGAGTGTAGCTGTCGGCTAACGCCTTTCGCTACAAGCAAAGCTTCCTGCGGGAATAGCGTGACGCCTGAGACTACAGGCTCAGGCCACGCCCGCGGAAAGCGTCCCGGAATGGAAATCAATTTTTAACGCTCAGCAAATAAATGCTATTTTTCTCAAAGAGAAAAATAGCATTTCTGGATTATCTAATTTCCACCTAAAAAACAGGTGATTTGGCTTGCTTTTTACTTTCTTTAGCAAGTTGCCTTTTTTGGAATGACGCATTAAGCAATCCGCCTAATATGATGATCATTCCTGTGAAATATAGCCAAAGCATTAAAATAATGACCCCACCGATACTGCCGTATGTTGAACTGTAATTGCCAAAATTATTAATATAGAATGAGAACCCGTACGTTAATACAAGCCAGCCCAAAGTCGCAAAAACAGCACCCGGAATCACACTGAACATCGTTAACCGAGGATCTGTATTCGGCACAATCCAATACATGACTGATATTACGATGAAAATAAGTGTTGGCGGCGTAATCCAGCGCACAAAGGTCCAAACGCTTGCGAATGACTCCTCTACACCTAAATAGCCGAATACGATATTGCCGATCTGCTGACCAAAAACCGGGAATACAAGTGCTATTAAAATAACTGCAACTAATGCAATTGTAAAAACAAGTGACCATAAACGGTTTAAAAATCCTGCTCTGCCTTCTACATCATACGCACGGTTTAATGATTTCATCAGTGCATCTACACCTCTAGAGGCAGACCATAGTGTACCAATGATACCGATTGAAAGTAAACCGCCGTTTTGATTGTTCAAAACATCTGTTAATGTCGTTTCGATCAGTCCATATACTTCTTCCGGCATAACATCACTTAAAAAATCGAATATTTGCCCTTGTTCCAAATTTAAGTAAGGTAAAAGCGTTACCATAAAAATAAGCATAGGGAAAAATGATAACAGGAAAAAATAGGCCAACTGTGCCCCCATGCCTGACATGTCCACATTTTTAGTTCGATAAATTAAATCTTGGATAAACCCTTTTGTCGTCAGTATATTTATTTGGCTACGCTCCGGTGAAACATATGATTTAACTAGCGAAATCTTTTCTTTTAGTTCTCCCTTTTCTTCCATGCTGCCACCACCTGTTCACATTATGTTGATTCAGTGGATATCATGGACATCCGATTACCCGATTTGTTCATCCTTTTTTGAGAAAGCCTGAATCGTTTCTGAAACCATACTTTGAATTGTAGCAGGTAACTCTTTAATATCATTTTCATTTTGCATAATTGATTGGACACCATTATTTACTGTCCCATACAAAGATTGCGCTTGTTCCATCTTAGTTTCTACCAACGCCACTAATTCATCACGATTTTCAGCATAGTATGCTACTGTATCTTTTGCTTTCTTTGCTGTTTCTACAGTATGCTCACGTGTTTGTTTATCCAACATACTAATTGCTGCACCTGTTACTGCTCCAATTGCTATAAAAGGTAATAGTTTACTTTTCATTAGTTTTCTCCTCCTACTATATGCTTTCGTATTCCCCTAATATTTTTTCATAAAACTTATCTATATGTATTTTAACGAATATCCAATATTATTAAAAGTATTCAGTCAACTTTATCCTGTTGACAAGTTGATGGTTGCATGAAATGATATTTTTGTAAACATTGAAAGGTAGGGGCAAAAATTATGGACTTATCCAACCCATCGCAACAGAATGTCATCTATATGATCGAGCAAATTAAAGAAAAACTTCGTATGGTAAATGTTGATGCTATGCAGTCTTCTGCATTTGATGAAGAAAAATACGAAGATCTACAATATTTATACGAAATGGTTATGAAACGCGATTCATTTAGCCCAAGTGAAATGAATGCCATCGTAGCTGAACTAGGCACCCTTCGTAAATAACATCAATAGCATAGTGTGAAAAAGAAGCTCATCGATTAATTCGACAAGCTTCTTTTTTTATTCCCTATTCCCCAGGAAATATTAATTATTTATTTAATTCGACAGCAATTTTTGCACCTACACGGGCATTATGTTTAACAAGGGCAATATTGGCATCCAGTGATTTACCTTCTGTCAGCTCTTTCACTTTACCCAATAAGAATGGCGTTACATTTTTGCCTGCGATGCCTTGTTCTTTCGCTTCATTTAATGCATTGTCAATAATTCCGTCAATAACACTTGATTCCATAGCATCTTCTACTGGGATTGGATTTGCGATCAATGCACCGCCACGTAAACCTAAATCCCACTTAGCACGTAGAATTGCAGCAGTTTCTTCTGCAGAATCAACGCGGATATTTACATCGAATTCACTTTCACGTGCATAGAATGCAGGCAATTTATCTGTTCCGTAACCAATTACCGGTACACCTTTAGTTTCAAGGTATTCCAATGTTAAGCCGATGTCTAAAATTGATTTGGCACCTGCACATACTACAGCCACATTTGTCATTGCCAGCTCTTCCAAGTCTGCAGAAATATCCATTGTAGTTTCAGCGCCACGGTGAACCCCACCAATACCGCCTGTTACGAATAGTTCAATACCAGCAAGCTCAGCACAGATCATTGTTGCCGCTACAGTAGTTGCACCGATTTTCTTTGTTGCAAGTAAATAGCCAATATCACGACGGCTTGTTTTTGCTACACCTTGAGCATTACCGAACATTTCTAATTCTTCATCAGATAAACCAATTTTAATTTTCCCATCGATTAATGCGATTGTTGCCGGTACTGCACCGCCATCACGAATAATTTGTTCTACTTCACGAGCTGTTTGTACATTTTGAGGATATGGCATACCGTGTGAAATAATTGTTGATTCCAACGCTACGATTGGTAAGCCTTTCTCTTTAGCTTCTAATACCTCTTGTGAATATGATAAATATTGTTTCATTATAAATTCCTCCATTCGATTAAGTTGTCTTTTGTTAAATCTTCACGTACTGTTTTGTCCGATTGCAATGTTTTCGATGCATTTACCAACCCGAGCTGGATTGCTTCTTCAAGCTCTTCATCGTTTAATAAACCATGTAAAAATGCACTAACAAAAGCATCTCCGGCACCTGTAACATCTACTATATTTCTAGTTGCAATGGCTTTGTAGTGTACTATATTACCTTCGTTCCCCACCATTACTCCATGTTCGCCAAGAGTGAGCACAACATGCTCCGCTCCTTTTTGCAACAACATGTTAACAGCCTTTTCATATTGGCTATATGTTTCCAGCTTCACATTTAAATAGCTTTCCGCTTCATCTCGATTGCAAATAAAGTAACGGATACCGTGCAGATCCTGCGACATATTCTTCATCTTAGGTGAAGAAACAGGGATAACCGCCAATGCGATATTACGCTCTATTGCGAAATTCCTAATATATTCTACTGTTTCTAATGGGCTGTTTAAGTCAATGACAATACAGCTGGCATTTTGTAGTATCGCCTCGTGCTTTTTTAAAATACTCGGCAACAACTGATCATAAATCGCCATATTTGCCATCGATATTACCAGTTCACCCATATTATCAAGTACTGCTGTATAAGAACCTGTATTATAATCGTTTAATTTCTCTACTAAATCCACATTCATCATACTCTTACAATTTTGTTCAATAAATGCACTATCATGATCTTCACCCATTACAGTAATTAAAGAAACACGGTTGCCTAACCGCCCTAAGTTTTCAGCGATATTGCGGGCAACACCGCCTACCGATTCTGTAACAGAAGCAGGATTGGAAGTCCCTAATTGGACATTTTGCTCAATAGTGAATTTACGATCGATATTGGCACCACCAATTGCAATGATTTGATTTTTCTCTGGCAAAACATAGGCACGTCCTAAAATTTCCCCTCGTTTTATAAGCGAAGAGATTATATTAGCAAGCGCTGGCCTGGACATTCCCAGTTGTTCTGCCATTTCCTGTTGTGATAAGTAGGGATTCTTCTTTATTAATTGGAAAATCAATTTTTCCTTTTCATTCAACTTTATCACCTCTAATCAAACATTTGTTTATTATTATAAACTTTTGTTTGCGTAATGTCAAATTAATATTAAATTTTTCGTCTTGCGTAGTATGGAAGTACTTTTTTCTTTTATGAGCTGTGACATAACAAAAAAGCTGTTTGGAAAGTTTCCCTTCCAAACAGCTTTCTTGCTATTCTACTATTACATCGCCATTTTCTGCTATACGTGGCTGTACGAGCACTTCAACACGGCGGTTTTTGGCTCTGCCTTCTTGAGTATCATTCGTAGCTATCGGCTGGAATTCTCCGAAACCTTTTACACTGAAGTATTTGGAATCAAGTTGTTCATTTCCCGAAACAATTTCTTTCATGAAGTTTACTGCACGCATTACAGACAGATCCCAGTTGGAATCAAATTCCGGTGTCTTAATCGGTACATTATCTGTATGACCAGTAATGACAATATTACGCGGTGGATCAAACATTAATAATTGAGCAAGCTCGTCAGCAATTGTTGCATATTCCGCTTTCACATCTGCTCGTCCCATATCGAATAAAATACTGTCCCGGATTGTAATTAATAATCCCTCTTCTGTCATTTTCGTTTCAAACTGGTCTTCCAGCTCATTAATCGCAATAAACTCGTCCACACGGTTTTGCGTTTCATGTAGGCGTTGCTGATCTTCCATATATTTAGAGATACCTGTTGGTGTAGAGTTATCCGGTGTTTGTATGATAGATGAGTTGTCCATTACACCTGTGCCACCGGTAAAAATATTATTAAATACTGCAGACATTTGCTCCAATTTTTTCTCATCCACTGAGCTTGATGCAAAAAGTACAATAAATAATGCTAGTAATAACGTTAATATATCTGCATAAGGTACTAACCAGGACTCGTCAATATGTTCCTCATGCTTTTTATGTCTTTTACGCTTCTTTGCCAAGGCCACCCGCCCCGCTTTCGGTAATTTGCTTACGTTCTTCCATTGTTAAATATGAAGCCAGCTTTTGCTCGATTACACGAGGTGCTTCACCTTCAAGTACGGATAAAATCCCTTCAATCATCATTAGCTTTTGCTTAACTTCTACAGCGGATTTACGTTTTAACTTGTTGGCAAATGGATGCCATAATACGTACCCAGTGAAGATACCTAATAATGTCGCAACAAAGGCCGCTGAAATGGCGTGTCCTAATTTATCAATATCAGACATATCTTTTAATGCAGCAATAAGGCCTACTACAGCACCTAATACCCCAAGTGTCGGTGCATAAGTACCTGCTTGTGAAAAAATGCCTGCTCCACTTGCATGGCGGTCTTCCAGCGCTTCAACTTCCTCTGTTAAAACATCGCGAATATAGTCTGCGTTTTGTCCATCAATCGCTAATGTCAGTCCATTTTTTAAAAATGGATCTTCAATTTCAGCTGCTTTGCTTTCTAATGCCAATAGCCCTTCACGACGAGCTAAATCTGCCCATTGTGAAAACATTTTGATCAAGTCGATATCACTTGCGAGTTTTGTTTCTGAAAATAAAATTTTAAAAAGCTTTGGAATTCTTTTTAATTCCTTCATTGGGAAAGCGATTGTAACTGCAGCAATCGTACCAAAAATAATAATTAAAATAGCAGCAGGGTTTATTAACACTTCCGGTGTAACGCCCTTTAAAAACATCCCGAATAACAGGGCGATAAAGGCGATGATAACCCCAACAACTGATGAAATATCCATATGTAGTACCTCCAAATTACGATGTCTTTTCTTATTTCGGTATATTTAAATTTTTATTAACTTCCTTTACACTTGTTATAAGAAGATTTTTTTATTTTTGACACATTATTGTTCTTTTCTGAGCTGGAATATGAGTAATAATAGGTTAAGAATTAACTAATTTTTAAGATAATTATTGGAGGAATGAATCAATGAATTCAACGTTCGAAGCAAAGCTAACGAAATACGCAGAACTAGCAGTAAAAATCGGTGTCAATATTCAGCCAAATCAATATTTGTATATTGCAGCCTCTATCGAATCGGCACCATTTGTACAAGTAGTGACAAAAATCGCTTATGAAATTGGAGCCAAACAAGTATTTGTAGATTATACAGATGATCAAATTACACGCACTCGATATGAGCTGGCACCGTCGGATTCTTTCGATTTCTTCCCGCCTTGGAAAGTACAGGAACGTGAATGGCTTGCTGAAGAAGGTGCGGCATTTATGAGCATCGTATCCCAAAGCCCCGATTTACTGTCTGGCATTGATTCAAAACGTATTGCATCATTCCAAAAGGCTTCAGGCACTGCATTGAACAAATATCGTCAATATGTTCAGTCAGATAAAATTAGCTGGACGGTCATTGCAGCTCCATCTAAACAATGGGCTCGTAAAGTATTTCCTGAATTGCCGGAAGAAAAGCAAGTAGAGGCATTATGGGATGCCATCTTTAAAGCAACACGTGCGGATCTGGATAACCCGGTAGAAGCATGGGCACAGCATAATGACAACTTGCATGAAAAAGTTGATTACTTAAACAATAAAAACTATGCAAAATTACACTATTCAGCTCCAGGGACGGACTTGACGATCGAGCTTCCTAAAGGACATTTATGGTGCGGGGCAGGCAGTATTAACGAAAAAGGCGAAGAATTCATGGCAAATATGCCGACAGAAGAAGTTTTCACAGTACCACATAAAGATGGTGTAAACGGGTATGTATCTAGTACAAAGCCATTAAGCTATGGTGGTAATATTATCGATAACTTTAAACTTACATTTGAAAACGGTCGTATCGTTCAAGTAGAGGCAGCACAAGGTGAAGAAGTATTAAAAAATCTTGTTGCTACAGACGAGGGATCACATTATTTAGGAGAAGTGGCGCTTGTTCCATTCCATTCTCCAATTTCACAATCGAATATTTTGTTTTACAATACACTATTCGATGAAAATGCATCAAATCACTTGGCAATTGGCAGCGCCTATGCATTTTGTATCGAAGGCGGCAAGTCAATGTCGTCTGATGAGTTAAAAGCTCACGGTTTAAATGAGAGCATTACACATGTCGACTTCATGATTGGCTCTGAACAGATGAATATTGATGGTGTTACAGCTGATGGGCAAAGCGAGCCAGTTTTCCGTAATGGGAACTGGGCATTTTAACCGCTGTTTTACTTCCGGCTTTACCGATAAATAAAATTTCAAGATGTCGCCATATTTACAGTTTTTTCTACATTAACTAACTAAATTACCCTACAATGTTCCAATTTAATAGGGTATAATTGGTTAATGATTGTTATTACTAAATAGAGAGGAGTTTTTATAATGTTTGATCACCATTATCCGTTCTTATCTGACTACTATACGTTAGTGTTAGGGTTTACGGTTATACTTCTTGTATTCTTATTTATGTTTATTATGTACTTACGTATTGGTTTACAATCACACGACTCTGTTATAGTAGATTCAAAGGCAAATACATTTGCGCCAAACGAAAAATCATTGGATGGTCACCATCATCATTAAATTTTTTTACAACCACTCTATTGAGTGGTTGTTTTTTTGATATTAATACATCACTTCTTCTTTATTTATTTTATTTTTAACTTTATTAGTGCGCATTTGTTTGAATTATCTAAAAAATATTTTACAATAAAACAAGAATCGAAAGGGGTTTGAAGAACAATGTCTGCATTGCAAACGATTTTAGAATTTAACGAAAAATTCGTAGAAGAAAAACAATATGAACAATATGCCACAACGAAGTTTCCAGATAAGAAAATTGTAGTTTTATCTTGTATGGATACACGTTTAGTAGAATTACTACCTAAAGCTATGAACTTGCGCAATGGGGATGTCAAAGTTGTAAAAAGTGCAGGGGCAATCGTAAATCACCCATTCGGCGGGATCATGCGCAGTTTACTTGTAGCCGTTTATGAATTACAGGCAGATGAAGTATATATTATCGGCCACTATGACTGCGGAATGAGTGCAGTTGATCCGAACGTAATGATCGGCCATATGCTTGAACGCGGGGTTAAACAGGAAACGATTGATGTCATCAATTATGCCCGTTTTGATTTAAAAGAATGGTTACGCGGTTTTGGGGATGTTAAAACAAGTGTATTAAAAAGTGTGGATTTAGTCAGAACACATCCGTTAATGCCAAAAGGCGTTCCAGTACATGGTCTTATCATCGATCCTGCAACAGGAAAACTTGATTTAGTAACAGACGGCACAGTTGAACAAAAATAAATAATAAGTAATTAGCGACAGCGCTCAATATAATGAGCACTGCCGCTATTTTTTATAATGAGGCCCCTTTATATTCCCGCTGTAAAATGGCGTACATATAATGATCCACCCATTTTCCGTTTATATATAATAGCTCTCGTAATAACCCTTCTCTTGTAAAGCCCGACTTTTCCAATACACGAATGGAAGCAGAATTTTGCGGGGCGACATATGCCTCAATCCGGTGAATATTTAACGTAATAAAAGCAAATTCCATTACTAGACGTACCGCTTCAGTGACAATTCCTTTACCTGTAAACTTCTCATCCATCGAATAGCCGATAAAACCGCTTGAATAAGGTAAACGTTTAATTGAATAGAGGGAAATATGCCCGATTAACTGACCTGTTGCATTATAAAAAATGCCGAATGAAAATTCCCGGTTTGACTGCAACAAATGTATGCTTTCCAAAATTTTATTGTACTGTACTTGTTCTGTATAAAATTCATCGCGATGTAATGGCTCAAATTCGGACCAATACATTTTATTGTCATTTAATAATTTTGCCAATCCTTTCGCATCGGACGGGGTAAACGTGCGAAGCGAACATTGTTGCCCAATAAGTTGAACCATTGGACCCTCCTTCTTGTGAAATAGCTTGAATAAGCTTTTCATTGAACCACCTACATTTCATTTCAAAGCTTGCTACCGTTTTTTCAACTTTTTCTTTTTTGATTTTACAGGCTTTGGTGTTATATCTATAAATTCCGATTTCTCTTTATGTGCAGTTGTTTTATTACCGCTTTCGAAAATGTTCGTGAGCTTTAATCCGCGCTTTGTAACTTCTTTTTCTATATGGATAACTACTTCTTTTAGTACTTGAACACGTGCATAGTTTTTGTCGTTCCCCGGAATTAAGTGCCAAGGAGCGTTTTCAGAATCAGTTTTTTCAAACATTTCATCGGCTGCCTCACAATATAAATTAAATTTATCACGGTTCCGCCAATCTTCAGCCGTCAATTTCCATGATTTATATGGATCGGCTGCTCTTTCATTAAAACGTTTAAGCTGTTCATCCGAATCGATATGAATCCAAAATTTTATCATTATATAATCTTCATCTGTCAATTGCTTCTCAAAACTATTTATTTCTTCATAAGCACGCTTCCATTCTGCTTCTTCAGCAAAACCCTCTATACGCTCCACCAGCACCCGACCATACCAAGAGCGATCAAAAATCGCAATCTGGCCATGCTGCGGCAGCTTTCTCCAAAAGCGTTGCATATAATGATAGCGCATCTCATGGGGCTGCGGGGCAGAAATTGGCCATACCATTAACCCACGCGGATCGATACGTTCTGTTAAACGCTTAATCGCTCCCCCTTTTCCTGCTGCATCCATTCCTTCAAATGCAATAATAAGGCCAATTTTATTATTAAATAAAAATTGCTGGGCATTTAGCATTTCATATTGCAAAGCTTTCAATTGCTTCTTATAGATTTCTTTCTCCAGTTTTTGCGATAAATCCACATCTTGTAGCTTTTTCAAATAGTGCTGCCTCCCCTATTCCATTTATTATGTATATTTTACTCGAAAGTGTATGCAATTGGTAATTGTTGCGGTTATTTATTTGAATCATTTGATTATTTTATGTCGGCATCCTGTTTTAATAGAACAAAAAAACGCGGGCGCACTTATATATGCACCCACGGTTATAATTTAGTCTTCCAATGTTGTTAAAATGATTGGTTTATCTTTCGTTACAATAATCGAGTGTTCGATCTGGGCAACTAATGATTTATCCGGTGTAATAAATGTCCAGCCGTCACCTGATTCTACGATGTGCTCAGCCTTCGCCGAAATGAACGGCTCTACCGCCAACACCATGCCTTCTTTCATGATTGTCGTATCCCAAGCATCGTAATAGTTCAATACATGGTTTGGTTCTTCGTGTAATGATTTTCCTAAGCCGTGTCCTGTTAAGTTCATAATTACCGTCAACCCGTGATCACGTGCTTCACGCTCTACCGCTTTACCGATCTGATTTAATTTCGAACCTGCTTTAACCTTTGTCATCGCACGGTCAAATGCTGATTTTGCTACAGAGCAAAGTTTTTCTTTATCTTCATAACCTTCACCAACAACAAAAGAAATACCTGTATCTGCAAAGTATCCGTTTAAAGAGCCCGATACATCAATGTTTACGATATCGCCGTCCTGAATAACCTTGTTCCCTGGAATGCCATGTGCAACTTCGTGATTTACTGAAATGCATGTATATCCCGGAAAATCGTATTCGCCTTTAGGACCAGAAACCGCGCCTGCTTCCGCAAACATACGGCCTGCAATTTCATCTAATTCTTTCGTTGTCACGCCAGGTACTGTCGCAGCTTTCATTGCCTCGCGAATTTCAGCACAAATGCGTCCAATTTTTTTAAACGCTTCTATTTCTTCTTGTGTAGTAACAATCATGTGTAACTTCCTTCCTCTTAAACAATGTCTACCCTTAACTATAGCATACTTAATATCGGTTGTAATTGTTCAAGGATTTTAAAATTATTTGGATTTATGATCAAATTAATACGACATTGTACAATAGAAAATAGAAAAAGCTTGCAACGGGAAAATAATCCCTTGCTGCAAGCCTTGAGTTTTCAATTCATTATGGTGTTTGTGCTTTTTTGAGTAAACGGGGTGCAGATGTGAATAATATAACTGCAATAACCGCTGTAATTATTGTAGCAGGTACCATATAAGTACTGTTATAAATTATTGAGTAGATCCACACATTATCATCGCCTGCGTACTCTTTAAAGAACACGACACCTGCGAGCAAGTGCGAAACAAATCTTAAAGCTCCGCCTATTAGAGCTCCTATAACGATATAAATTGCCATTTTTACTTTATTGAGTGATTGTGTTGCCTGTAATAATGGCTTTCTTACAATTGCCGCCAATCCTACTACTGTAAAGGCTAGACCGTAATCTAAAATCGCCTGAAGCCAGTGTACTATGTAAGCGCCGAACATCATTTGCATAACGCCGATCAGCAAGCCTGTTGCAAGTCCTGCTGTTAGTCCCCAACGAATGGCCATTAACATAATCGGTACCATAACAAAGCTGATTGACCCGCCCTGTGCCCACATTTTAAAAGATACTTGGTCCAATACAAGTCCGATGGCAGCAAATATCGCTATCTCCACCATCATCAATAATTTTTTTCTGTCCATAACAATTCCCCTTTCTTTTATCCGATGTAACAAAAGTGAAGAGGGATAGAATGGAACTTTTACTTCTTCTAGGTATTTAGAAAAAGCAAAAAACGATAATCAGGACAAAAGCCTGACTATCGTTTGAACAGTCGGATTCTATCCACATCCCTACGCAAGTGCTAACTTACAGGTTCAAAGAGTCAGTGCAATCCCGTGCACAATCTCAGCCGACTTTCTCGGCACCCCTTGTGGTACATCTAAATTTTTATTGTTTGAACATGCTCATTGTAACGAATATTTCTACAACTTTCAACAACTATTATTTTGAAACGTACTAGAATTACATATAATAGATACGAAGGAGTGATAAATGATGGATCAATCGAAAGGTTTAAGTGCACTAAGCTATTTGAGCTTTTATTTTGCACCGTTTATTTTACCGGTAATTATATTTATCGTTACGAAAGATGAAGCCGTTAAAGGCCATTCTAAAAAAGCTTTTATTTCTCAACTAATTCCAATACTGTTAGGGATTTTGTACATGATTTACTTTTTCACTTCCGTTCTTTCCTGGAATAACACTTTGACAGTGAGCGTGCAGGATTTCTTTATTAGTTCCCATTTTATCGGATTTATTCTTTTAGTCCTTATTACGTTTATTCTGGCGATTTGGAATCTAGTCCAAGCGATTAAAGTTTTACGTTAATGTTTATGATAGCTCCTTCTTTGGGTATATTTTTTATACGAAATGTATTCGTTAAGGAGTGTGTATCATGAAATTAAATAAACTCATTAAAACCGCAATTAAATATGGACCGATCGTGTACCCGATCATTAAAAAAATGATGGATAAAAAATCTGCACCCCAACCAGCAACTACACGACGAACGCCAAAACGTTAATACAGAAAAACACATTTCTCACTAAAACTAGTGTGAAATGTGTTTTTTGTTGTCTTTATTTAATAATAATTTCCGTTTTACTGTAGCCTTCTTTTAACTTTTGGACTTGTAAAATGGCAGGCATTGCTGCTTTTAATTCGGCCACATGGGAGATGACGCCGATTAAGCGGCCTGTTTGCTGAAGATCGATCAAAATATCGATTGCCCGTCTTAACGCCTCCTCATCCAATGTACCGAAGCCTTCATCGATAAACATCGTATCGATATGCACACTTCCTTGAACACTTTGAATAACATCGGCCATTCCTAATGCTAATGAAAGTGAGGCATTGAATTTTTCACCGCCGGACAATGTTTTTACATCCCGCGTTTGTCCTGTATGGCTGTCATATACATCGATACTGAGCCCGCTTTGTGCATTTCCTTCTTTACGACCTGTAGATTTCAGGAAGTATTGACCATTTGACAGGACACGTAAACGTTCATTTGCCGCATGGGTTACTTTTTCCAAATAACCAATTTGCACAAATCGCTCAAATGAAATTTTCGAATCGTTTTGTCCGCGGATTAAATTATAAACATGCTCCACCTGCACCAGTTTCGCTTTATAGCTTTCGATCTGCTGTGCGGATTGGTCAAGTTTTTCGAGGGTTTCCTCACATTGTTCCACATAGGACTGGGTTAATGTAATTTTAGAATACTGTGCCTCGATTTGCTCATTCAGCTCATGAATCTGTTGCTCACTTGCCGTTAAATCAGCCCGTTCTTTTCCTTCAAGCAAAGGTTCTTCCTCGGCAATTTGAACAGATAATGTATGAACATTTTGCTTGTAAGCTTCAACTTCATCCTGAATTTGCTGCTGAACATTTAATGGCAGTAACGCATTCTTATATGTTTCCAAGTCAAAACTTTCTTGCTGCAATGCTGTATCAAACGCTTTTTGCGCTAAAATAGTCTCCTGCTGTTTTTCTGTTACAAGGTTTTGTGCATGTAGATGGTTCACTTCACAAGATTTCTCATCTAATTGGATTTTTTGCATTGCCTCCAGTGCACTTTGAATTGCACTTTTTAAATGGCGGTGTTTTTGCTGCTGGCTTGCCAATTCTTGTGTTACTTCATCCAATGTGGAAAACTGAGGCAATAATGACTGCTCACTTTGCTCAAGCTTCCCTTTTTCTTGTGCATATTGTTTATCAATATCGACTACATATTGCTGCCCTTTTTCAATACGGCCTTGCAGCACTTCTTTACTTTCAATAAGCTGTGCCATCGTTTTCTTTTCAGTGATGAGCTGTGCCTGCTGCTGCTTTTGCTTTGTCAATTGCTCAGTCAGTTCGGCCAATTGCTGTTCATAATGATGTAGTTGTGAAAGCTCAACGTTCAGTAACTCTAGAGCACTTCTTTTCTGTTCCAATGCTGCCTTTTCTACATCCAATTTCGAATTGACCTTGTAAAAACTTTGCATAGCACGGTCGCCTTCTTGACGAAGATGTTCCAGTGCATTTTCATCAATGGTAAACGCTTCGCTATTATGAATGGCTGGATGCTCCCTGCTCCCACATACAGGACATGCTTCCCCATGATGTAATGAAGCCGCTAGAAACGCTGCCTGATTGCTGCGTATTTGCTGCTCCATATTTTGCAGCTTCTGTTGCGCTCCATCGGCAATTTGTTTCTTATCAGCAAGCTGTTTCACTAAAGTTTCTATATTCATTTGTATTGCAGCCACTTCTTTTGCCATTTCAATTTTCCGTGTTAATGCAGCATGTGCTTCATACGTTTCATGGTACGTCACTGTCGCATCTTCCAACTCATTTATAATAGCCTGCTGCTGTTGATGTTTTTCTTTTAAAGAAGCTGCTTCCTTTTGGAGCTTATCAAATAATTGCTTTGCGTTCTTCTGGTTTTCTGTAAGCTTTTCCACCTTTTCCCGCTGCGCATTAATCGATTGATAGATCGGGACAAGCTGTTCAAGCTGTGAAATTGATTTCGTATATTCATCCAACAGTGGCTCATGCTGCTTTTGCTCCTGATAGTGATTTGTCACCTGCAGAAGTTGTGCCTGTGCACGTTCATAGTCAGCCTTTGCTTTCTGTAAGGAAACTTCCGCATGTTCAAGCTGCCGTTTTACCTTCTCATATTCACGTTCTAAAGGTTCTATTTGATTAGCCTTTTTTGCAAGTACAAGTTTCTGTTGTTCTGCTTGTATTTTATCCTTTTGCTGCAGCAATTCATCGAGCCGGGTTTTCCTGATTAAAAACTTTTCAATTCGCTCATTTAACAGCCTTTGCTCATTTAATGATTTAACTAACGTTTGTAAATGCATTTTCGAGGTAGCATATTCCCCTTTTAATGCAGCACATTGCTCTTCATAAAATTGCTGTTCTGTTTCCAATGCCGTTTTTACTTGATACAGATTAATGACATCATTGTTCAGTGCTGTAAACAGTTCCGATTCTCTGTGCGGAAGCCGGGACCGAATATCATGAATCGTATTGTCCTGCTGCATCCTTGCTTGTTCATAATGCTTTTCAGCAATATTCTTTTTCTCTTTCAGCAGTTCCACCATCTTCGTAAAGCGTTCCGTTTTGAAAATTTTCCGGAAAATCTCTTCTTTATGCTTTGATTCCGAAGTGAGGAGCTTTTGAAATTCCCCTTGCGGCAGCATGACGATTTGATTGAACTGGGACTGTGTTAAGCCGATCAGTTCTTCAACTTTCGACTGAATGAGCTTCACTTGAAACTTCTCTACAGCGGGCACAATGACCCCATCCGTAATTTCAAAAAACTCGCGCTTTGCACTTGCCCCGTCATGACCAAATTTCCGCCAAATACGGTAAAGGCGACCGCGTACTTCAAATTCTAGTTCGACTTCCGTATCAACTGTTTCATCCGCAAAATCACTGCGCAAAAACAGCGACTTTTCCCGATCCTCTCCACTTCCAGAATCATAAAGCGCAAACGTAATCGCATCAAAAATAGTCGTTTTTCCCGCGCCCGTTGCACCGGAAACGACAAAAATTCCATGTTCATGGAGTTTAGTAAAATCAATGACTTCTTTTTGATGATATGGTCCAAATGCTGTCATCGATAATTTTATTGGCTTCATCGTTACAGCACCTCCTGTTTTTCACGTTCATTTTCGATTAGCTGCTCTAAAACATCTGTATAAATCTCTTTTATTTCATCACTTAAAGGCTTGCCTGTTATCTCCGTATAAAATAGCTCAAACAGTTCCGAATCATCCATCTGAACACGGTTCATTGTTGTCGCATGCTGTTCAAGTTGTTCATACACAACCGTTCGTTCAATATGCAAAGCATTGGGATAAACTGTGCGGACAAGTTCGGCAGCACCTTTTACATAATGTTCATCCTGTAATTTTACAAATACATAATCGTCGTTTACTTTATGCTGCAATATATCCTCAAGCATTCCCGTCACGACACGCATATCCCGTACTGGTGCAAGCATTCTTTTTTCAATCGCCACTGCCCCGTCTTCATTTAAATCAACAATCAAAAATCCCTTTTTATGTGTCACTTCAGATTCTGAATACTTAAGTGGTGATCCTGCATATTGGATTTTCTCGTTTGCGACAAAGTGGGCCTGGTGTAAATGGCCTAACGCTGTATAACAGAACGGTTCAAACAACGCTGAACTGATACACTCCGTCCCGCCAATCGTCAACTTGCGTTCAGAGTCACTCGTATTCGGTTCCGGCATCCCGTCTTTTGTAATGAAAGCATGGCCGATAATGATATTACGTTTCGTACAGTCCATTGTCTGTTTAATCTGTTCAATGATTTTCGCCATCGCCGCTTCATGAGTTGTAACGGATTGATCGTCAAATACTGCCCGTACAATTGAAGGCTCTGCAAATGGAACTAAATAAAAGTGAACTTCTCCGTATTCATCGTGCATTATGACCGGATCGATATTCTGTTCTAAATGACCAACAATATGTAACCCGCTCGCCTTCATAAATTCACTGCCAAAATTTAAACGTGTAGCGCTATCATGATTTCCAGCAATTGCTAAAATCGGTGTTTTCTCATCGACTAAAATTTCTTTCAATGTTTTATTTAATAGTTGGATTGCATCTGTCGGTGGTACAGAACGATCGTACAAATCTCCGGCAATAATGATGACATCCGGCTTTTCTTTTCTGATTTCTTCGATAAACTGTTCAAGAACAAATTGCTGGTCTCTTGTCATCGATACACCTTGTACTATTTTTCCTAAATGCCAATCTGCTGTATGAAAAATTTTCATGAATACCGCCTCCTATCTTATAACTATAAGTGTACATGAGGAAAAATAAAAAAACCACATCGTACGAATATTCGTTCGTACGATGTGGTCTCCTCCAATAAATATTGTCGGAATGCTTTTTATACTAAGATCGGGATTGGTCGATCAAGATTATGCAGTGCTATAAATGGTACGTCTTCTACTGCTAACTTATTTTGTTGGATCCTCAGCATTTCTTCAAATGTTTTCGGATTTGGTGCTGGCATTGCATCGATTGGCAATATAAGTGCCTCATTACCGCTATAACTTTTCAGCATTTCATTAGCCATAATACGGTACCCGAGCTGGTTTGGATGCACATCCGCCACATTCGGCAAATATGTTGAACGCTGCTGGTTAAATGTTTCATAAACATCTACAAATATATGGCCTGCCGCTTCTGTTTCCTGCTTTATTATCGTATTTAAAAGCTGCACCGCTTCTACTGCTCCATCTGCCTGTTCTTTATGAACACTTACATAAGGGAAATAATAGCCAAGTACATATACGGTCGCTTTCGGGGCCTTTTCGTTAATTAACGAAAGCAGCTCTCTCATTTGATTCCGTACTTCATTTAAAGCGAAATTGGCGTTAAGCTGACTAAAAGCGAGTGTTCCCTGTTGAGGGTTATGTGTAATGAGCGGCAGTAAATTATTCGCTCCGGCTGACAGTGTGATCAATGTTGCTTCACTTAGTAATGGTGCTGCCTTTTCGGACTGAACTGTTTCAATTACATTTCCAACACGGTATCCCGGGAAAGTAAGCTCTTTTGAAAAATGTGCGAGCTTGCCATGTCGCTCTAGCTGCAAAGCAATGTAATCCGTATATCCTGCATCAATTTGACTGTAAGGTGTTTGCCCTGCTGCCAAAGAGTCGCCAAGTGCAATATAAACTTCTCGTTCATTGGCTAATGCTCCCGTTGGAAACAGGACAATACAAAAAATAAGAATCCCTATTATTTTTCGCATTTATTCACCCCACTTCTAATGTTAGATTGCCCAATTACCTTTTCTGAAAATCGGTTCTGTTGTGCCATCTGCCAAAATTCCGTCAATATCCATTTCCGCACTGCCGATCATGAAATCCTCATGGGTTATCGACGTATTAATGCCCAGTGCTTCCAGTTGGCCCTTTTCAAGTTCCTTGCCACCTTCATAGCACGTCGGATATGCTTCTCCGATCGCTAAATGGTTAGAGGCATTTTCATCGAATAATGTGTTGTAATATAAAATATTACACGAAGAAATAGGTGACTCATGCGGTACTAATGCAACCTCTCCCAAATATGAAGACCCTTCATCAGAAGCAACTAACTGCTTTAATAAGTCCTGACCGACTTTTGCCTCAACATTAACGATCTTACCTTTTTCAAATGTCAGCTTAAAATCATCAATAATATTCCCTTTATAAACAAGCGGCTTCGTATTGGATACATAGCCGTTTACACCATATTTTGCAGGCAGCGTGAATACTTCTTCTGTCGGCATATTCGCGATGAATGTCGTGCCATCAGGTGCCTCGCTGCTTCCGCTTTTCCACAAATGTTTTTCCGGAAGTTCAATCGTCAAGTCTGTACCAGGAGCCGTGTAGTGAAGCTTCGCATACTTTTTCTTGTTCAGCTGATCTGCACGTTCGTGTAAGTTTTCAATATGAGTTTGCCAGTTTGCTACTGCATCCCCTTCACCAATACGTACTGTTTTGAAAATAGCATCCCATAGTGCAGGAACCTGCTCCTGTTCCGGTAAATCAGGGAATACTTTTGCCGCCCATTTCGGCGAAGGAACAGCAATAATTGACCAGGCGATATCATCATTCATAACAGCTTTACGATAATTAACTAATGCCGTACCTGCTGCTTTTTGCTGTGCTCCGATCTTTTCTGAATCAATACCTGTCAGTAAATCAGGATTTTCCGCATCGATCCAAAGAAGTGCACCTTTACGTTCAATCAATTCTTCACGTTGTGCGACAACCCATTTCGGGAAATTAGCTGTCTCTTCCACCGTAACATTCTCATAATAAGCGCGTTCAAAGCTGGCATCAGTTAAGTTAACATGAACACGGCTTGCGCCTGCTTCATATGCTTTTTTAACGACAATACGTGTAAAGTCCAGCGTATCCGTAGATGTGTTAATTAATAAATATTGTCCTTTTTGAATATTTACTCCGATTCGAACGGCTAAATCTGCAAATTGCTCTAACTTCTCTTGGAATGTCATGAATTATTTCTCCTTTTTCTTACTGAAAGTCATGCCTTTTTTATTGGACTTTGGTTGATACGGCTTTTTCTCTGATGCTTTGTTTGCTGCGGGTGCCGCTTTTGAAGTTACTGTCTTAGCATTTCCCTCGACAAGTTGTCCTTGTGTCCAAACTTTTTGAACACCTTTTAAGGAAAGATCACGCAACCATTTTTTGAATGTCTTTTCGTCCTTGTAAGATAGTAATGTCAATACTTCTCCGTCTGCACCGGCACGCCCAGTACGTCCTGAACGGTGTGTATACTGCTCGATTGTACGAGGTACATCAACATGAATAACATGTGTTAAACCTGAAATATCTAAACCTCGTGCTGCAATATCTGTCGCAATTAAAATGCGCGCTTCTCCTTTTCGGAACGCATCCAACGCTTTTTTACGCTCATCTTTTTTCATGTCCGAGTGAAGTGCTACAATCGGTGCATCACGGTATTCCAGCTTGTTCTGTTTCATTAGTACTTGGTCGATGTTATTAACAAATGCCAATCCGCGCAATCCTTCAATATTAGCTAAACGACGAAGCATATCTGTTTTGTCCCGCTCTTCTACTTTTACAAAAGAGTGCACAACTTTACCGAACTTCACCATATCTTCCGGCTTTATTTCGATGCTGATCGGTTCAAACATTAATCGTTCCGCTACAAGCTTGATCTCTTCTGTAATCGTAGCCGATACAACAACGACTTGACGGCCGAATGCAGCATTTTCGATAAATGATTTTACGACAACACGGTACTCACGGCTAAGCAGCTGATCGCATTCATCCAAAACAATCGTCTCGATTTCTTTAAGTTTTAATTTACCTTGGCGTGCCAATTCATTTAGACGTCCTGGTGTCCCGACTACAATCGTTGGCTTTTTCTTTAATTTTTCGATTTGGCGTGCCGAATTCGCTCCGCCAATTAGTTGCTGCACAGTGATGTCTGTCCCTGCTGTCCAGTCACGGATTACTTCAACAATCTGCATCGCAAGCTCTTGTGAAGGTGCAACGATTAATGCCTGAGTTTGTTTCTTGTTACCGTCTACTTTATTTAAAATCGGTAATGTGTAGGCTAGTGTTTTCCCTGAACCTGTCGGTGATTCCGCTACGATATCTTTCCCTTCAACCATCGCAGGAATCATTTCCTCTTGTATTTTCATTGTTGTTTCAAACGTCCATTTATTTTGAAGTGTTTCGTTTAATAAGCTAATTGCTGACATATTGTTTACCACCTTTTATTCGTTGGCTTTAGTGTACCATATTCCGTTATTAATGCGGAAATTTGGCGGGATGTCAGTTACTGTTTTAAAACGAAATAAGGAGGCGATGTGTCAAACTTTTCAAACGTGGATTGAGATAGCTTGGAAGGTTTCTAATAAATGCGGAAATCATCTAATATATTTGAAATTGTTCTAATAAAATGGCGATTTTCTAATATAACCGGTCATTGTTCTAATTTAGGTTCACTTTGTTCTAATATCATCTTGCGGTTATCTAATATCGCCCGGACATTTTCTAATATCCCGCAGCATTGTTCTAATAAAAATCAAACCGGATGCCTTTTACAGAAGTTCTTGATTATAAAGATCGCCCTTTAACTTCAACATCGTCCAAAATTCTAATAACGTCACCATTTTTTCTAATATCCCCCTCATTTCTTCTAATATCACTCGCCATTGTTCTAATAAAACGCCTACTAGTCCCTACAACAAAAAAGCATGCCAGAAATCTCTTTCCAGCATGCCTAGTTTCTACACTCTCTCGATAATTAGAGCAATTCCTTGTCCGCCCCCGATACAGAGACTGGCAACCGCATACTTCCCGCTGCGTCGTTGCAGTTCGTATGCAGCGGATAAGATGATTCTTGTTCCACTTGCACCAACCGGATGACCAAGTGCGATTGCACCACCGTTTACATTCGTTTTCTCACGGTCCAGACCAAGTTCCTTTTCCACTGCAATATATTGAGCTGCAAAAGCTTCATTTATTTCAACTAAATCCATGTCTCCAATTGTTAAATTTGCACGCTCCAATGCTTGACGAATTGCCGGAGCCGGGCCGATTCCCATAATCGTCGGATCAACGCCTGCTATTCCCCATGATACAATGCGGGCTAACGGCTTTAACCCTTGTCCCTTTACAAAATCTTCGCTTGCGACAACGACAGATGCTGCCCCGTCGTTAATGCCGGAAGCATTGGCAGCTGTAACAGAGCCGTCCTTTTTAAATGCAGGACGTAATTTTGCCAAGCTTTCCAGTGTGCCGCCTTCTTTAATATGTTCATCTTGATCTATTAAAATCTCGCCTTTTCTTGTAGCTACTACAACAGGCACGATTTCTTTTGCAAACGTACCGTTCTCGCGTGCTTTTGCGGCACGTTCGTTTGATAGAAGTGCAAAGGCATCTTGCTCCTCGCGGGAAATCGTATATTGTTCAGCAAGTTTCTCTGCCGTCAACCCCATTCCTGAGCCCGTATACTGGTCAGTTAATGTCGCTTGAAGCATATCTGTAAACTGCAGGTTGCCAAGTTTGGAACCGCTGAAGCGTTGTTCGAAATTTGAATATGGCGACTGGGACATATTTTCTGCTCCCCCAGCGAGTACAACTTCCCCTTCACCTAGCTGAATCATCTGTGCCGCCGATACGACCGATTGCATACCGGATCCGCATAGACGATTTAATGTTAATGCCGGCACTTCCTTTGGCACGCCAGCATAAAGTCCAATATGACGGGCTAAATATGCTGAGTTTGCACCAGTTGTAATTACACCCCCATAAATGACATGGTCGACTTGCTCAGGCTGTACGTTTGCACGCTTTAACGCTTCCACTGCTGTTTTTGTGCCAAGCTGTACTGCATCTGTTGTTGCTAAAGAACCTCCAAAAGCTGTAAATGCTGTACGTGCCCCGTCTACGATATATACGTTTTTCATTATTCTATCCCCTTTGTCAGTACTATTTAATAATTTGCTTTGCGATAATCCCCTTCATGATTTCGGTAGTACCCGCGTAAATCGCCGCTACCGGAATATCACGATATCGTCTTGCAATTTCGTATTCCTCCATATAACCGTAGCCACCATGCAGCTGCAGACAATCTGCTACAACACGCTTTGCCATTTCACTGATCCACCATTTGGCCATCGATACTTCCTTTACGATATCTTGTCCTGCAATATGTTTGGCAATCAAACTATCGACATATGTACGGCCAAGGTCAATTTCAGTTGCCATTTCAGCTAACTTGAATTGAGTATTTTGGAAATCGGCAATGCGGCTGCCGAATGCTTTACGTTCTTTTACATAGTCAACCGTCAGTTTTAAACAGCATTCGGCCTCGATTTGTGTTTCCAGTGCGACAATCAGTCGTTCCTGCTGCAGTTTTTCCATTAAATAATAGAAGCCGCGGTTTTCTTCCCCTAAAAGGTTTTCTGCTGGTACACGAACATCCTCAAAAATCAGCTCCCCGGTATCTGCGCTATGCATGCCGATCTTATCTAGTTTTTTTCCGCGCTTAAAACCAGGTGTAGCGCTTTCCACAATTAACAGACTAACTCCTTTATATGCCGGACTTGCCTGCGGGTCTGTTTTACATACGACAACCACATAATCTGCATGAATCCCATTCGTAATAAAGGTTTTTTCTCCGTTTAAAATATAAAAATCCCCATCTTTTTTCGCTGTCGTTTGAATGCCTGCAAGGTCAGATCCTGCACCGGGTTCCGTCATAGCAATAGCCGAAATATACTCTCCTGTAACGCTCTTAGGTAGCCATTTTTCCTTTTGTGCAGCTGTCCCATATGCTTCAATATAAGGTGTCACAATATCGGAATGAAGCGATATCCCACTTGCTAACCCTGCACCAACACGCTCTAGTTCCTCCGTTAATATAGCAGAATAGCCAAAATCGAGCGCAAGCCCCCCATACTCTTCACTGACCATTGGACATAAAAAGCCATTCTCCCCGAGCTTCAGCCAAAAATCCCGTGGAATATCGCGATCTTTTTCCCATTGCTCGAAATATGGATATGCCTCTTTATCCAGCATTTTTCGTAAAGCTTTTCTAAACATCTCATGCTCTTCTGTATAAATGCCCATTTCCCCGCCCCTTTGTTTTTTCTGAATATTAGTACACTTCAATATTAACAGGCACAAAAAATGGAAACAATGGTTTTATAAGAAATATTATTGCACTATACAGAAATTCGTGCAAAAAAAACGAAAAAAGAGTTGCCAGAATTATTCATGACAACTCTCGATATTAACTATTGTTTAATAGTAAAATCGCTTTTCTCGTATGGCCATCTACTTGTTCTAACGCATGGATTACCCGATCATAATTCTGATTTGTTTTTAGCATGACAATTGCAGGTTTAACAGCAAATTTTGTTTTTTCAAGTATTTGTTCCGCTTCCACATATTCACAATCCGTAGCAGCGATGACAATTCTTTTAGCCCGCTCTATTAATTTTTTATTGCTGGCATGTACATCGACCATTAAGTTTTCATACACTTTGCCTAGCTGCACCATCGAAGCCGTACTGATCATATTTAAAATCATTTTATGTGATGTAGCCGCTTTTAACCTTGTTGAACCTGTTAATATTTCGGGACCTACGACGATTTCAATCGCTTCTTCCGCATAGCGACTTACTTCGGAGTTAATATTGCTCGTCAAACTTACCGTAAAAGCCCCGACAGATTGCGCATATTGTAAAGCCCCCATTACAAATGGCGTTGTACCGCTCGCTGTAATACCGATAACGGAATCGAACGGTGTTATGTTTTTTTTCTTTAATTTGTTTATTCCGTCTTCCAAACGGTCTTCAGCATTTTCCACTGCCTGGAAAAAGGCTTCCTTTCCGCCTGCCATGACCGTTTGCACAAGTTCCGGATCGGTCATAAAAGTAGGGGGACATTCTGATGCATCAAGCATACCTAAACGACCACTAGTCCCCGCTCCGATATAAAAAAGGCGTCCACCGTTACTTATATTTTCAACCACTCTTTTAATTACTTTCTCAATAATAGGCAAAACTTGTTCGACACTTTTCACAACCTGCATATCTTCTTTATTCATTATTTGCAGTATGTCCGAGATAGGCATTACATCCAAATTCAATGTTTCGTCATTCCGCTTTTCAGTTGTTAATTGATCGTAATTCATGTTATCTCACCTTCCAATAGAAGCCATGTTTGTTGAATCGTTTGTTTAACTGGATCACTTACTTCGATTTCACTTTCATGTAATGCTAATAAGTAAGCTCCAACTGTCCCCGAAATTGGTGGCTTCAAAGCAATCAAATCAGGAAATCGCGATGAAAAACGTACGGTAAACCGTTCATAAAATGGCTTATTCGAAAATAATCCGCCATGTAAAACTACCGGCTTTGTCCGATCAATTCGTGAATAGGCACTTTCAATAAGTTCTAATAATGCTTCTTGAACTGTGCTAACGATGGATTTTGCTATTAGATCTTCCTCAAAAGCGTCTAGCACAATCCTGCCCACAGAAGAAATAGCGGCCACGGAGTTCGTGCTGCCGTAAACTTTTGTAATGAGCTGATCAGGTGACAGTACATTAAAATGGGACAATATCTTTTCCTGAAATAGCTTCAAAGGCATTTTGTTGTCATGCGCCTTTAAAACAGAACGAATGGCCAGCTTCCCTAAGTGATAGCCGCTTCCTTCGTCACCTAATAAATAACCCCAGCCGCCGACACGAAATGTTTTTTGCTGCTCATAACCGAATATAATTGCTCCGGTTCCAGCAATAAGTAAAGTACCTTCTCTGCCCCATGTTCCCGCTGCTAATGCGGCATGGATATCACTCTGCACTCTAAGTTTTTCCAGAACGGGTGATTGCTTAAATGCATCATATATTTTCTGCTGCTCAGCTTGTCGATCTGCACCTGCCATTGCAGCAAATACTGTTTCAACGTCCGATAATGTCACACCTGTCTGTATGAACAACTGGTCGATCAAATTATTTATAAGTGTGTACAACTGCTCTATTGAAATCGCTGTTAAATTGCCGGAACTTCCCTTGGCAACTGCAAGTAAATGTCCGTTTTCATCACCGATTACAGCGGTTGTTTTCGTACCGCCACCATCTATACCAATCCATAGTTTCCCTGCCATTTACTCACCTTATCTATTCATTTTCAAGTGCAACTAAGTTGTGCACAATTCTTCGAAACCGTTGAATTTCGCAACCACGTCCAAAATGAACGCGATTTGTTACCAAAATAATTGCTAATTGCTTCTCATCTGATACCCAAATTGAAGTGCCGGTAAAACCGGTATGCCCAAAACCGTCTCGCAAATATTGGCCGGAAAATGAAGGCGAAGAATACAACTGCCACCCTAATCCACGCTGTTCCTCATGCTGCTCTGTAAAACTTTGCTTTGCTAATTGTTTAGTATGCTCGCGAAAAATAGAATCGTTATTTTTTATAAAAGATTGAGCAAACTTCGTCAAATCCTCAGCAGTCGAAAACAACCCTGCATGACCGCTAACTCCGTCAAAATGGAGAGCATTTTCATCATGCACTTCACCCCACTGATGTTTCTGTAAATAAGTACGAAATTCAGTTGCCGCAACTTTAGCCTGTAACTGGACAGGCGGATTAAATAGAGTATTGTGCATACAAAGCGGCTGAAAAATAGTTTTACTGGCATAGTCGGCCAATGAGATACCTGTAACCTTTTCGATCAGCTTCCCTAATAAAATATAGTTTACATCACTATAAATCACCTGCTGCTCTACATTTTTCCGTCCTGTTTCCTGTGCAATACGTTCTATGACATCTGCATAAGCTACCTCTTCTTTATAGAACTTGATTTCTGCCCGAAAGCCGCTTGTATGTGTTAATAAATGACGAATCCTAACTTCTTCATGCATTTCCTTCAATTCCGGAAAGTAGTAACTAATGGAATCATCTAAATCAATAACCCCCTGCTCAAGCAATAATAAAACCGAGCTTGCTGTTGCTACTACTTTCGTTAATGAAGCACAATCAAATATCGTCTGTTCCGACATCGGAATTTGCTGCTTTGTATGTGCCATCCCAAATGCCTTACAGTAAAGGACATCCTTTGCATTTGCCACAGATAATACTGCACCGGGCAGTTCTTTGTTTTGGATTGCTGTTTCAATAAATTGTTCAACTCGTGAAAAAGCCATGATCTCCCCCCTATTTGATTGCACCTTCTGTCATACCTTTTACGATATGGCGTTGGAAGATCGAATAGAAAACAATTATCGGTATGACAGCAATACATAATCCCGCAAACAAGACACCCCATGCACTATCGTATTGTGCGTCTATTTTCAGTAAGTTCATCGCAACACCTAACGTATTTTTGCTTTCTGTCTGCAGTAAAATTAGCGCCATGAAAAATTCATTCCAATAAGAAATGGCATTCAAGATCGTCACGGTCATAATTCCTGACTTTATAAGCGGTGTCACAATTTTAAACAGTATTCCATATGGACTCATACCATCGACGACCGCTGCTTCTTCAAGCTCTTTAGGAATATTGCCGATAAATCCAACAAGTATAAAAATTGTAAACGGTACATGTGAAATGGCATATACAAGCGATAATGCCCACAAGTTATCTAGTAAATTAAACTTCATTAATAAGAAAAATAGAGGAATCCAACCTAAAACGGATGGAATCATCATTGAAGCCAAATAAACATTAATCAGCACTTCACCAAATTTTGAACGAACACGTTCCAGCGCATAAGCCGTAGGAATGGATAAAATGAGTGTTAAAAACGAGCCAAGCACTGTTACAAAAAAACTGTTTAAAAATGCACGCCCGATATTATAGTCGTTCCATGCACGTTCAAAATTTGTAATACTAAAATCTGTCGGCATTGACCAAGGTGACGTAAAGATTTCTGCATTCGATTTAAATGCACCCATAAACATCCATATTAATGGGAAAATTACGATAAACGCCCATAGGATTAACGGGATACGTACTAAAATTTGTGAAACTACTTTCATCTTAATTCCCCCGTTAATATTCGACTTTTTCTTTTTTCAGAATAAATTGTGACACGAGAACGGTAATAAGCGACACGACCAAGATTAGAACACCAATCGCTGCACCATAGCCAAATTGAAAATCTTCAAAAGCGCGCTGGTATAAATATGACCCCATTACTTCTGAAGCGCTTCCCGGTCCACCACCTGTCATTACTTGCACAAGGACAAACGAACCGTTAAGAGAAGTAATGATGATATAAAGGATGGATGTTTTTATTTGTGGCCAAACGAGTGGAACCGTAATATGCCAAAATTGCTGCCACTCGGATGCCCCATCAATATCTGCCGCTTCATATAAACTTTTCGGTACATTCGAGATACCACCCATAATAAGTAGCATAAATAATCCAATCCCTGCCCAGATTGCAGGAATGGCAATACTAGGAAGTACCCATGTTTTATCACCTAACCAAGGGCGGGCCCATTCAGTTAATCCAACCTGATTTAATAAGCTATTTACAATCCCCATATTCGGATCATAAATAAATTGCCATAAAATCCCTATAACTACGACCGACATAATATTCGGAAAGAAAAATACAATCCGGTAAAATGGTGCTTCTTTAATCTTAAGCTGCGTCAATGCGACAGCAAAAAATAGAGCGAGCGTCATAATCCCAATAACTTTTACAAATACGAAGAAAAAGTCATTTATGATCGCCTTTTTAATAATGGAGTCATTCCATAGACGAATATAATTATCTAAGCCGATAAACGTTTTGTTTGCACTTGTTCCGGACCACTCAAAAAATGAGTAATACAATCCGCCCAACATCGGATAAACAGTAAAAATTAAAAAGAGCAGAAAAGTCGGCAGTAAACAAAATGCTAAAAACAAATATTTACTTTTGGAAGAAAAGGTCATTGTTCATTACTCCTTTCTCTACTGATTAAATAAGGTTGCTAAAAAGCTTTTAGCAACCTCATTTCCAGCAGTCACTTATTTGCAAAGTGACTCTCTCGTTATTTTCTTAGCTCTTCTGCTTTTTTCACCATCTTATCGACAAATTCTTCAGCAGTAATTTCACCAAGTAAGATATCAATAATTAATAATTTAATTTCATTTGTAATTTCAACTGCAATTTTTTGCAGTTCAGCATCTGGTGTGTAACGTTTGTACGTATGAACAGCACCTGGATTGTTAATCATTTCATTAATATTTTTCAAGAAATCCTGAACATTTGTATTCGAAGATAAATCAACGTCCTTCATGTTCATAATCGCACCAGTTGATTCAGCAAATGCCTGCGCATATTCTTCCGTAAAGATGAATTCCAAAAATGCCTTTGCAGCTTCCGGATTTTGCGATTTTTCAGCAATTGCAATTGTACGAATATCCGGTACAAGTGCTAATGGCTTACCAGGATCATTCATCGGTGTTGGTGTGAAGCCGAATTCAAAACTGTCCGGCGTATCATTTTTCATTTCATTTGGTAACCAGAAACCTACTGGAATGTAGGCATTTTTATGCATTAAAAAGTTCATTTGTGATTGCGTATGATTGTAGGCAGCAAAACCGCTGTCAATTAGTCCTGCTTTAGCAATTTTTTCTACCTTTTTCAATACTTCAAGCGTTTCAGGTTTTTTCCAAGCCTCTACTACACCATTATTTAAGTCATTTAATAACTCTTCACCGCCTGCAGCAGCAAAAGCCGGATTCAATACGCCACGGTGGAAGTATTGTGTATGTTGGCCTGTCGTTACAAATGGTGCAATTTTCGTATCGGCTTTAATTTTTTCCATAGAGCTGATCCAGCTGTCAAAATCTGTTGGTACTTCCCATCCGTTTTCTTCAAACCACTTCGCATCATACCAAGTTCCCCACGTATCGAATACTAATGGCAAACTATAGATTTTCCCGCCATCTACTTCTTCTGCCGGTGAGATAAAGCTATCTAATAATGCTGTACCATTTTCAAGTTTAATCCCTTTTGCAAATTCACTAATATCCATTAACTGACCTTCAGCGATCATTTGTGTTTCACTAGCTCCTGCTCCATCGATATAGACGACATCAGGTGGTGTTTCCGAAATCCAGCGTGTGTTCATCTCCGTATTAATATTCGGACCTGCATGTTCTACAATTTCTAAATCCGGATGCTGTTTTTGGAAGTCCCCTATAACTTGCTTCCACCATCCGTCACCATATCCTCCAACGAAATATTGAATTTCCAGTTTTCCTGATAACCCATCCCCTGTACTTTCTGTAGAAGTATTATCCGATGAAGTCGTTGATTGTTCTGTACTGCTGTTTCCTTCAGTGTCGCTGTTTGATTCCTCATCATTCGAACACGCTACGAGCAATAGCATTAAACTCATTAATGCTACTAAAAACCAAGTCTGCTTTCTCTCTTTGATAACAAACATACATTACACCCCTTCATTTTCATTATGTTAACTATATGAATATAGTCAGCACCAATATTAACGAGAAAAACCCTTAATTACCTCGAGTGTGCGATTTAACGCAATAATCGATTTATCATAGTTTAATGTGGCAATTCCTGTATATAAAATATCAATTAATGTCAGTTGGGCGATGCGTGATGCGGTTGCCGAGCTACGAATATCTGCTTCGTTAGAAACAACGTACAGAGCAGAATCTGCAAAGCTTTGTATTGTATTTCGCTTGTTTTGTGTCATGGTAATAATCGTTGCTTTATTCTCTTTTGCAACGGTAAGTGCATTAATAACTTCCTTCGTTTCACCTGAGTACGAGATTGCGAATACAACATCTTCGCTCGTTGCATGTGCCGCTGCAATTAGCTGCCCATGACTATCGAAAATTGTTTCACAGTTTTTATTAATCCGTTTCAATTTATGTTCGAAATCTTGCGCAACGATTGCTGAGGCCCCGATGCCGATAAAGATAATCTTTCTTGCATTATTAATTTGGTGAATAATTTTCTCCAATTCCCTTTCTCCATTAATCATTAGCGTTCGTTGGATTGCATCGATATTGTGCATTTCAATGGTCTGTATCATTTGCATTATGGTCGAATCTTTTTCCAGTTCAAAATTGTGGTTGTTTTGAATTTCCAGAGTAGGTGCTGTAGCAATACTTAGTTTTAAATCTTTGAATCCGGAAAAGTTTAATGCCCTGCACATTCTCACTATTGTTGCTTCACTTGTTTTAGCCTTTTCTGCCAGCACTGCAATCGGCATGCGAATAACATCCTCTAAGTGACTTAAAATATATAAAGCTACATTTCTTTCTGCAGGTTTCAGCAATTCCATCCCCGAACGTATTCTTTCAATACTATTTTCCAAATTCATTACCTACTCTCAAACAAAATGTTGTAAAACTTCATTTTTAATGTAAAATATATGAAATTTAACTTCATAATAAAACCTATATTGCTAGTCGTCAAGGATTTATTTTAAATTTTCTGAAAATAAAAGGAAATAAATGTTTTATTTTATCGATAAATTGACTATTGCTATACTATTGTAGAAATTCAATTATACGGTGGTGATTCTTAATGAAGTATGCAATTTTAAGTGACTTACATTCGCATTATAAAAATACTAAAAGGGTGTTAAACCATATACAGCAAGTAGCACCCAATGCAGAGATTATTGGCTTAGGGGATTTATTCGAGTGTAAAATCGGCAAGAAAAAGGCGAAAATGATTCGTCATGCAAAGCTAAAAGATGCGGCAATTATTGATGATAAGTTTATGAGTCTCTTAACATTCCCTTCAATCATCGGCAACCAGGAAGAACGGATTGCTCTTGTAACAGGGGATAATCGTTTTCTCCAATATAAAAATGCGCTTGTAATTGAACATGCAACTTTAATTCACGGGCACCAAATAGAGTGGGATAAGACATTCAATCCTACCTTCCCTAACATCCAAACGCCATTGCTGTTTTTTGGACATAGTCATGAAGCAGCAATCTATAAGGATGGGCTACGACAATCTGTCCCTTACGATATCCCGCTGGCAGTTGGAAAAAAACAATACCAGATTAATGTCGGTCCTGTCGTAGATAATAAAGAATGGTGCCTATATGACAGTGAGGAAATGACGGTCACTTTTATGCAGGCGCAATAGGAAAAGGCTGCCCTGAAGTGAACTCAGGACAGCCTTTTTAATCTATCAATATAGCGGGTTACAAAACATCCGGCAGTTCGGAATCCATGCCAAACTTTTGGCGGAAACCGCATTTTTTGCAAAGTTCTTCAATTGCTTCACGACGTGAAAAACCATCTACCAAGTTTTGTGCACGGTCTGTAGTAATAATATCGCCGAACTTTTGATCGTGGACATTCCCTAGATTAATAACACCCTCGCCATCCAAACAACAAGGAACAACAGAACCATCTACTAAAATGGCTGCATGTGTACGCAATGCATGACAGAACCCTTTTCCTTCATCCGCTTTTTCAAGCAGACTCGGCCAGCGGAACTCATGATCCTGGTTTAAATAGATGTTTTTTGCAATTTTTACTCCTGACCCCATTTCTACCCGCTCTTGAATTTCATAGTCCAGCTCATACTCTTTTTCGAGAATTTCAAGTGTTTCGCGGTTTCTACGGTTTGCCAGTTCGGAAACATTATTACGCTGCAAATTCCATAGGCGGTAAGAAATAATAACATTATGTTTACGTACATCCCGTACAAATTCCAAAATATCACTTAAGTACTTTTCTCGGTTTTCAGAACCTTCATGTCCGTCAAAACTATGAAGCGAAAAATTTATTTGTCTGAGTGCAGGCTTGCCTAAAAGCTTTTCACGGTTCTTTTTAATTAATGTCCCGTTTGTCGTAATATTGACTTTAAAGCCCTTTTCATGTGCAATATCAAGTAATTGCCCGATGCGCGGATGCAATAAAGGCTCCCCTTTTACATGTAGGTATATATATTTTGTATAGCCGCTAATTTCATCTAAAATATGAGCAAATTGCTCTACCTTTATTAATCCTTTTGCGCGCTCTGTAGGTGGACAAAAGCTGCATGCTAAATTACATACACTTGTAATTTCGATATACACTTTCTTAAAAGTTTTCAACGCTCGTTCACCATTCCTTTATTTTATATCAATTATACCTTTGCATCATTGCCTCTAATTTGCCGGAGACCTTAACTTCTTTCAGTAGGTGTTTGAATACATGATGAAAGAAATTAAACAATACTGTTCATTGTATCAAATTTTATCAGCAAAAAGGAAGTTGGCGACTTCTAGATTGTTCAAGTAGTTGTATATAAGTGCGCTTACGCACTCAAAAGGATGCCTAAAATTAGACATCCTCCGTTTTATCCTCTATATCGTACTGATAACCCTTTTAAGAATTTTCTTGTGAAGTTATCGCCACATTCTTTGTAGTTGCGGTGCCCTGGCTTACGCATAATTGCACCAAGTTCACCTTTCGAAACGGCAATTCCACCATCATCCAGCACATTCAGCATTTCTTCTGCAGTTAATTGACATGCTACTTTTAATTTTTTTAGTACCATATTATTCATATGATCCTGCTTTTCTTGTACTGGCGCTGCTTGCCCTTCCTTTTTCGGCATTGGACCACGTTTATGAGTAATTAAGCCATTGAAAAATCCTTCTAATGTTTTGTTGTTAACTTTTATTTGATCGTAGTCAGCTGGCACTTCCTCATCTTTTTCCAATGACTTCGTTAACATTTTTGGCATGTCTTCTGGTTTCACTGTTATACCACCAAGCTTAAAAATTTCAATCATTTCTCTATTTTTCAAATCCAATGCGTAACGCGTTCGGATGAGAATATCATTATTATCCATAATAACCTCCATACTTCTTTCGCTAGCAAATATTATATCAGAGGTTGGACTTGGAATGTTAGCGTGATCTCTTAACCGTTCCATATCTTTTAGCGTATTTTTTTATACATTTCCACTCAGCAAAAACTAGTATTCACGATGTTTTGAATTCAAAAAGTCCCACGTAAAATAAATAACACTAAATAGTAATTTTATGCTCTAAACAGAAAATTTACGTTATTTATAAAAAAATAGGTTTATAATTTTCTGAAGATTTGATATAGTTATATTGCATTAATTTGCAAAAAATATCATGTTTTTACACAAAATGGGGGGTTTTAAGATGAAATTGAACAAGTTTCTAACACTTTTCATGGCACTTGTACTATCTGTAGTACTTGCGGCATGTGGTGGGGACGACAGTAAGGACAATGAAACATCGGAAGGTTCTACAGGTACTGAAACAAACAATGAAGGGTCTACAAGCACTTCATCAGAACCAAAAGAGCTTAACTTAGTATTTATGTCTGAACCACCGTCTTTACACCCGGGTTTAGCGTCTGATACTACATCAAGTACAGCAATCAACAACATTTTTGAAGGTTTAATGACAATGGAAAACGGCGTTCCGGTTGAAGCTGCCGCAGAGAGCTATGAAATTTCCGATGACTTATTAACTTATACATTTAAATTACGTGATTCAAAATGGTCTAACGGCGACCCTGTAACAGCAAACGACTTTGCTTTTGCTTGGAAGTGGGCATTAACGCCTGAAAACGCTTCTGAATATGCTTCAATTTTATATCCAATCAAAGGCGCTGAAGCTTACCACTCAGGTACTGGCTCTGCCGATGATTTAGGTATTAAAGTTGTGGATGACAAAACTTTAGAAGTAACATTAGAAGTTCCAACACCATATTTCTTGGAATTAACTGCTTTCAAAACATTTTCACCAATTCACCAAGCTACTCAAGAAGCAAATGCTAACTGGTACACTGAGGCAGACACAATCGTATCAAATGGTGCTTACACTTTAACGGAGTGGGTTCACAATGGTAACTTGGTATTCACTAAATCAGAAAATTACTGGGATGCAGAGAACGTGAAAATTGATACGGTAAACGTAGCAATCGTTGAATCTGAAGCTTCTCAAATGAACATGTTTGATGCTGGGGAAGTTGACTTCTTAGGAACAAATTATGGTTCGATCTCCCTTGATGCAATCGATCGCTTAAAATCAGAAGGCACGCTTAAAGTAGCAGAGTACTCTGGTGTTTACTGGTATAAATTCAACACGACAGACAAAGTGACAAGTAACGTAAATATTCGTAAAGCTTTAACTTTAGCAATAGACCGTGCAAGCTTAATTGCCAACATTACGAAGGCGGAACAACAACCTGCATTGGGATATGTTCCAAACTCAGTAGATGGATTTGGTGATGATGAAGGTTATTTCAAAGATGCTGATTTCGAAGGTGCTAAAGAGTATTTAGCAAAAGGTTTAGAAGAACTTGGTTTATCAGATCCTTCTGAATTAGAAATTACAGTTTCTCACAACACTTCTGAAGCTCATGCTGCAATTGCACAATTCGTTCAACAAGGATGGACAAAAGAATTAGGTATTAAAGTAAAACTTGATAACTCTGAATGGCAAGTATATTTAGATAAACTTTCTGGCTTAGATTATCAAGTAGGTCGTTTAGGTTGGATTGCTGACTTCAACGATGCTTATACATTCCTGGAAATGTATAACTCTGCAGAAAACGGAAACAACGATACTGGTTGGGAAAATGCTGAATACGCTGACCTATTGAAACAATCAGTTACTGAAACAGATCCAGACAAACGTACTCAGATTATGTTACAAGCAGAAGCAATTATGGCTGAAGAAGTTCCAGTTGCGCCAATCTACTTCTACACTAACCCTTACATCGTAAAAGATTATGTAACAGGCATGGAGCCAGATGCATTAGGTAATATTTCACTTAAAAATGTTGATATCAACAAATAATTTTTAACATATCAACACAACTTACTGTGTATGTTTACATGAAAGGCTGCTCAGAATCCATGTGATTTAGGGCAGCCTTTCTATATATTTCAGAATATTCATTTCATTCTAACAAAAAGGGGGTCTGTTTAGTGCTTAACTACATTTTCAAGCGATTAATTTATATTTTGGTAGCATTATTTTTCATCATATCGGCAACGTTCTTTTTAATGAAGCTTGCACCAGGTAGCCCATTTGCCAGTGAGCGTGAGCTATTACCAGCAATCGAACAGCAACTTAATGCAAAATACGGACTTGATAATCCATGGTACATCCAATATAAAGATTATTTAATCTCATCCCTTACATTTGATTTTGGAGAATCCATGAAATATAAAGGACGTTCAGTAAACGACATGATTTCCGAAGGATTCCCTGTTTCATTAGTACTAGGTTTAGAAGCAATGCTCTTAGCAGTAGGTTTTGGAATTTTACTAGGTGTTATTTCAGCGCTATATCACAATCGATTTCCTGACTATGTGTCGACTGTCATCGCTGTTATAGGAATTTCTGTCCCTTCCTTTATACTTGCAGCGATATTACAGCTCTATTTATCACTAAAATTGGGGTGGTTCCCTGTGACTGGATGGAAAGGCTTTAGCTACACGGTTTTACCTGCAGTCGCTATTGCCCTGACACATGTTGGATTTATTGCGAAGCTAACTCGATCCAGTATGCTGGAACAAAATAACAGTGAATATGTAAAGCTTGCACGTGCTAAAGGAATCGGAAAATGGACAATTGTATTTAAACACTCGCTTCGTAATGCGTTGTTGCCGGTTATCACCTATTTAGGACCTTTAACTGCAGGCGTATTGACAGGAAGTTTCATTATTGAACAAATTTTTGCCATACCGGGTATTGGCCGTCACTTCGTACAATCTATTACGAATCGTGATTATACGACGATTATGGGTGTAACTGTTTTCTATTCAATTATTTTACTCTTTGCGGTATTAATTGTAGACATTTTGTATCACTACATTGACCCTCGTATCAAATTGAAAGGAGCGAAAAAATAATGACTTTAGAAAATAAATTTAATGAACAAATCGCTCCGGAGCGTTTTGAAATTGTAGGCGCCCGTCCAAGTGATGCGGATTCTCTAAACAAAAAGCAAATTTCATTTTGGCAAGAGGTAATGTACCGGTTTTCACATAACAAGCTAGCAATTATAGGCTTGGTTATTTTAGCGTTTATTACAATTATGGCTATCTTTGCACCGATGTTTTCCTCTTGGAGTTATGAAGAAAATACGGGTCTTTACAATACAGCCCCTTCAGCTGCCCACTGGTTCGGTACAGACGACCTTGCACGCGACTTATTCGTTCGTGTCTGGATTGGCGCAAGAATTTCGTTATTCATCGGTCTTGCCGCAGCTGTGATTGATTTAATTATTGGTGTTCTCTGGGGAAGTATTTCAGGATTGCTTGGTGGACGCGTTGACAATATTATGATGCGTATTGCCGATGTGTTAACAGCGATTCCTTATTTATTAGTTGTTATCATTTTACTAGTCGTTATGGAGAAAGGATTAATTCCTATGATCATCGCCCTATCCTTTACGGGATGGGTAAACATGGCACGTATCGTTCGTGCTGAGGTACTTTCAATTAAGAGTCGTGAATTTGTTTTAGCTTCTCGCACATTAGGCGCTGGTTCATGGCATTTAATTAAACGTCACCTAATCCCAAATGCAATGGGCGCCATTTTAGTAACAATGACATTAACTATTCCAGCTGCTATCTTTACAGAATCATTTTTAAGCTATATCGGTTTAGGGGTACAGCAGCCGCTTGCAAGTTGGGGCACAATGGCTTCAGAAGGAAATAAGGCAATCCAATCTGCACCTTGGCGATTAATGTTCCCTGCCCTCTTCATTTCGTTAACGATTTTCGCATTTAACGCTGTTGGAGATGGTCTTCGCGATGCTTTAGATCCGAAATTACGTAAGTAGAAAGGGGTGTATGAGATGAAGAAGAAAATTTTAGAAGTTAATGATTTACATATTCACTTCAAAACGTACGCCGGTATTGTACAAGCTGTACGAGGCGTAAACTTTGAACTATACGAAGGCGAAACATTGGCTATCGTAGGTGAATCGGGCTCAGGTAAAAGTGTTACGAGTAATGCTTTGATGAAGCTGATTCCTGAGCCACCCGGTATTTATGCAAATGGCGAAATTAGATTTAATGGCCGTGATCTGATTCCTCTTTCTGATAAAGAAATGTTGTCAATCCGGGGCAATGAAGTGGCAATGATTTTCCAAGATCCGATGACTGCACTAAACCCAACGATGCGTATCGGCAAGCAAATCATGGAAGTTTTATTAAAGCATAAAAAAGTTTCCAGTAAAGGGGCAGCGAAAACGCGTTCCATTGAATTATTAAATCAGGTTGGTATACCTTTTCCCGAAAAACGGTTTGCTTCTTATCCACACGAGCTTTCTGGGGGGATGCGTCAGCGAGTTGTCATCGCAATTGCCCTTGCTGCGGATCCTAAGCTTTTAATCGCCGATGAACCAACAACAGCACTCGATGTAACGATTCAGGCGCAAATTTTAGAATTGATGAAGGACATTCAAAAAAGTTCGAATACGTCGATTATTTTTATTACCCATGATTTAGGTGTCGTGGCAAACGTGGCTGACCGCGTTGCCGTTATGTACGCCGGACAAATTGTTGAGTATGGCACAGTAGAGGACATTTTCTACAACCCTAAGCATCCTTATACTTGGGGTCTGCTAGGTTCAATGCCCGACTTAAACAACTCTACAGATGAGTTATTACGTGCAATACCTGGTTCGCCGCCAAACTTGATTAATCCACCTATCGGCTGTGCATTCGCCCCTCGTAATGAGCTGGCTTTAGCAATCGACTATGAGGAAGAGCCACCGATGTTCCAAGTTTCTGACACTCATTACGCAAAAACTTGGTTACTTCATCCGAATGCTCCAAAAATTCCACTTCCTGAGGCGGTTGCTCGCCGGATCGAAATGGCAAGAGGAGGCACAGCTAATGCGTAAAAAGATTTTAGAAGTAAAAGGATTAAAACAATATTTCGGTACTGCCAAAGAGCCTATTAAAGCGGTTGACGGCATTAGCTTCGACGTTTATGAAGGCGAAACACTTGGACTAGTGGGTGAATCAGGCTGTGGTAAATCAACAACGGGACGTTCAATTATTCGCCTGTATGATATTACAGAAGGTGAAATTTTATTTAACCAAAAAAATGTGAATTCTTATTCTTCACGAAAAGAATCGATGCAATTCAACCGCGACATGCAAATGATTTTTCAAGATCCCTACGCATCGTTAAACCCGCGGATGACAGCTGGCGAAATTATTGCGGAAGGCTATGATATTCACGGCCTTCATAAAAATAAAAAAGAGCGTCAGGAAAAAATTGGAGAGCTGTTAGAATCTGTTGGTTTAAACCGTGAGCATGCAAACCGTTATGCACATGAATTTTCAGGCGGTCAACGTCAACGTATTGGGATTGCCCGCGCATTAAGCTTGGATCCAAGCTTCATTATTGCGGATGAGCCAATTTCTGCTCTAGACGTATCTATTCAAGCTCAAGTCGTTAACTTATTAAAGCAGCTACAAAAAGAACGTGGTTTAACATATTTATTCATTGCCCATGATTTATCGATGGTGAAGTATATCTCGGATCGTATTGCTGTTATGTATCGCGGGAAAATTTTAGAGTTAGGTGATGCGGACGAGATTTACAACAATCCGATTCATCCTTATACAAAGTCTTTACTTTCTGCCGTACCTCAACCAAACCCTGAGTATGAGCGTAAACGTGTTCGTATTCCATACAAGCATGAAGAAACACCAGAAAATGCGGAGACTTTAGAAGCACGTCCCGGGCATTTCGTATTTGCCACAAAACAGCAACTTGCCAGCTGGTTATAAATAGAGAGCCGAGTATCCAAATTGAGTACTCGGCTTTTTTTCATTATAGTGGTCCTGTTTCTCTACTGTTATCAATCGCTTCCTGTACTGCTTTATCATTATCCGGATTACCAAGCGGTCCTGATTCATTCGAGTTTTTCAAATTCTCACGAAGACGACGCCCGTATTCTTCATCTGCTTCTTCGGCATATCGAATCATCGTTTCCTGAATGACAGGTGCACACTTCGCTAAATCGGTCGTTAAATTCAAAATCAGGTCATCCTGCTCCCACTTCTCGAATTTGCGGTAAGTTTCCCCGGCTTGCTTCGTATCATTTGTACGGTCGATTGGCTGGCGAACGATATTTCCTTCGACAAAAGGCGTATGTTCTTTTCCGCTTTGCTTCGCTTCTTTTAATCCGCCCAATAACGATGGCTCATAGTTAATATGCGGATTTTCATGCCCGTCCACTAATACCCCCGTACCAAAAGCAACCTGTTCCACTTCTGTGAAATAGTCTTCCGGATTTTTATTGATCACCATTTTATCGACAGGCATTGCAAAGGGTTGGTAAACAGGCCTTATTTTATTCAAGAAAAATAGCCTCGACAAAAATCGAGGCTACGTTTATTTATATGGTTTGTTTTGGTCTTAATGTATGCTTCAGTACTTTACCGGAAGCATTACGTGGCAGTTGATCGATAAAGTCAACTTCAAATGGAACTTTATATTTTGCCAGCTGTGTCATGCAATAGTCCAGTACATCTTGTTCCATTAGTTGCTTGCCTTCCTTTAATACAACAAATGCCTTAGGAACTTCACCGTAAACTTCATGTGGGATTCCTACGACCGCGGCTTCCAGAATTTGAGGCATTTGGTACAGTACTTCTTCCACTTCAATTGGGTAAATATTTTCGCCTCCACGAATGATCATATCCTTTTTGCGATCTACAATATATAAATAGCCTTCCTCATCAAAACGGCCTAAATCTCCGGTATACAGCCACCCCTCCTGAATCGACTTGGCTGTTTCTTCCGGTGCGCGCAAATATCCCTTCATTACTTGGGGACCTCTCACGCAAATTTCCCCGACTTCCCCTAATGACACAATTTCACCATTCGCATCGCGCAGCTGAATATCCGTCCGTGCTAACGGTTTGCCTACTGAACCGATTTTAAACAGTGCCGCATCATCCAGCAATGAGCTGGCTGCGGGTGAATTTTCCGTTTGCCCGTATAAGTTCTGTACTTTTACATTAGGGAATGTATCCTTCAGACGCTTCACAAGCTCATACGGCATTGGTGCAGCCCCATAGCAGAACAGGCGCAGTTCACTAAAATCATAGGACTGCAGCTCAGGTTTATTTAACAAAATGGTATACATTGCCGGTACACCAAAGAAAATGGATGCCTTTGTTTCAACTAAATTTTTCAGAGTCTGGTCTGGTGAAAATGCTTCTTCAATAAGAACCGCTCCCCCCTTATAAATTGTCGGCACTGCAAATACATGACTGCCTGCACAATGGAATAATGGTGTACAAATAAACATGCGGTCCTCATTTGTCATATTCATTGAGTCAGACCAGATTTGCGCAGTCTCTAAAATGTTTCGGTGACTGAGCATAACCCCTTTTGGTTTTCCCGTCGTTCCGGATGTATACATAACAACGGACGTGTCCTCGAGCTCTAACTCCGGCATTGCTGGAGAAGTACTTTGTTCATTCAAAATGTTTTTGATTTGTGATAGTGAAAGAATTTCCTGAAAACCATGTGTCGTGAGATCAATCGTCTCTTGCAGTTTTTCATCATAAATTAACACTTTTGCTTCTGAATGCTTAAATATAAAATCGACTTCAGGAGGAGCCAGTTTTGTATTCACAGGCATTACGGTTAAGCCTGCGAGCTGCACACCATAATAAACAGCCATAAATAAATGGGAGTTGAGTGCAAACTCTGCTACAATATCATCCTTTTGAAAACCCTTTTCAATTAGATAACCTGCAATTTTCCGGGAATTATCCAGAAGTTCATCGTATGACCATACTTCATTTTCAAATTGAATAGCCGTTGCATTCGGTGTCTCCAGAGCTTGGTCAACTAATGCCTGTAAAACTGTCATTTAACATCCCCCTTAGTATATAAATATCTTAATATTCTAAATTTTAACAATTTGTAGCTAACTAATGCAATATTTTCATTTTTTTATTTTTTAGCAACTAATGAAAATTGAATTATTTATTAGGTTCCGCGAATGGTATACGTTTATTTTGGATAAGCTAGTTGTCAAATAAAGTTAATACATCCATTTTATTTGAACATAAAAACATTCAGAGTGGACAAATTAATGATGAAGATTTTAAAAGGAAAGCGATCAAGATCAAGCGCCTTTTTCTTCATTATTGCTAAATCAAAGAGGAGGAAAGCTAATGCCAACTTTAGAGGTGAAATGTACTGTATCAGATTGTTTTTTCCATGCAAAGGGAAATTTTTGTGGGGCAGAAAAAATAGAAATTGATATGGAAGGTATAACCAACAAAAAAGAACGGACGGAGTTTGCTTCTGATTTTGATTTGCAGGCCCCTAAACAAAAAGAAGCGAAGTCTTCCAGCGACACTTGCTGCAAAACGTTTATTTCTAAAAAAGATAAGCAGCACTAATTAATTTTGAAGAAGCTGTCTAGAAAGTATACACTTTCAAGACAGCTTCCTTTTTCATAAAAATTTAATGTGGACCATTGCCACCTAATTGCCCACTACCAGGTACCTCACTGATTTTATAAGTACTGCTGTCGACTTCCAGATTTTCTGTTAATGGTCGAAGCGGCATTTCATCAGTGGTCTTTACTTCCTGTTCCTTGGCAAGTAAAGCAAGCGTGTCATTATAAGAAAGACCGGACGCTGCATTCAATCTCTTTACTTCATCAACATCTGTTCCTGCTTCTGTGAATTTTTTCTCGTTCATTCATCCACCTCCTCAATTACTAGGATGTGCGATGAACAATTGTTTATGTAATTACTTGCTCAAGTCGACATTGTTTCCGTAACAGATCCTTCTTTGTATAACATAATTCCAATTAAACCGACTAAAGAAAAAATAACTGGAATAATAAACCCGTAAAAGTACCCATTTTGTAAATTTAACGAGCTTGCCTGAACATAGTCTAATATTGCACCTAAAAAAATCGGCAATAGGACGGCACTTAAAAAGCCTCCTGTATTGGCAAATCCCGATACAATGCCAGACTCTTTCATTGGGAATGACTGCCGTACAGCAGCAAATGTCAATGCACTTGCTCCATATCCGAAGCCGATAAGGAAGAAAAGAACAATAACTCCGATCAGGGACGGATATCCTTGAAATAAAAGAAACATAAACCAGCTTGCAAAAACAATCGTTTGCACTGCTATATAAGGTTTTTTTATCGATTCATACATACTTGCAACCCAGCTCATAAAAGGTGCACCAATAATTGCACCAACGAGCCCAACCATAATTAACTGGCTCGCCTGTGACCGGCTCATTTCGTAAAGATCCATTCCGTACGGCACAGCCCACGAACTGATAAATCCAACATAGCCACCCACTACCCCAAAATGGCATAAAAATAATGCCCATGCTTGACGGCTGGAAAAGACTCTTTTTACGATACCAGCTGTTTTTTCGCGTTGGACAGGCTCATTTACTACAGGCGTAATTTGCGGGAAAGCCTTTTTTGCTTGTTTTATCAGGACAACATATAATAGTACTCCGCATAAGCTTACAAGAAGTCCCAATGAGAAAAATGCCCCTCTCCATCCAAGGAGTCCAATCCATGCCGAAAATGGCACAGTCGCCAACAAGAAACCTAAACTGCCTGTCATCCCGGCAAAACCAACTAAACGGACAAATTCCTTTTTATAAAACCACTGTCCTAATATGAGCATCATATTAACCCAGATGGTCGCATCCCCTATTCCGGTAAAAATTCGCGAAAGAAATAATACCGATTCATGCGTTCCTACACTGTAAAGAACCGTTCCCCCCCCGGCAAGGACTGCACCAAAAATAAGAAAAAAATTTGGACCAAAGCGATCCGCCAAAATCCCCATTGGAATTTGCAGACTAGTATAAACAAAAAATTGAACACCTGTTATTAATCCGATTGTCGTGGCCGTAATATTAAAATCATTCATCAATTGATCAGTAATCAATCCAGGCGCTGTCCGCTGACTAGCCATCAACAAATACGTAAGCAATACCGAAACAAATACTACCCATCTGTACCTACTGTTCTGTTTTTCCAATGATCACGACTCCCATAATGTTTTTCTTTACACATTGAATTGTTAATTTACGAGTTCCATATCATTATCCATTTTATGAAAGAACTTTGCATGTTATCTTTTCAAGCCTTCACTTTCATAAAGTTATATACACTACATATAAATAACAGTATGCAGGGTAAGATGCATATTGTTATTTAAGAAAAAATGAATGAAGGAAGTGACACTATTCTTCAAATTGGTCCAATGCCTGTTAGTACTGTTCGATTAGATTGTGGACCGAATCAATTGGTATATTATCCTCATGTTTCTTACAAGTGGGATCATTTATGGGAAAACGAGATGAATGAGGCGATTAAGGAGCAAGTACAAAAGCAAATTGCACAGCAAGTGGGTGAAATGCCGACAACAGTAGAAGAAATGCTGGGGCTATACGAAATAAAAAACAATCAGCGGCAAGTGCTAAGCTTGAGTCTTTCCAATTATACGTATCATCAAAAGGCCGCGCATGGGATGACGACGATTCAATCACTGACATTTGATATCGAAAAAAAGAAGCTATGTACACTTAAAGATTTATTTAAACCGGGCAGCAACTATGTTAGAAGACTTTCTGCTCTTGTCGATATTCAAATACAGGAGCGGGACCTCCCGACATTAGGTGATTTTCGGGGTATAAGTCCAGATCAGGATTTTTATATTGCAGATAAAACACTCGTTATTTATTTTCAATTATATGAGATTACTCCATATGTCGTAGGTCTGCCCATGTTTCCGATTTCTGTTTTTGATTTGGCTGATATTATCGACGAATCCGGTCCGCTCGGCAGATTGGCAACTAACGGTTAAAGTTAAGTGAAATGTACTATATTTTTACATTCAAAATATAGTACATTTTTTTCAATTTAGTTAATGGTCATCAATATGCGGTGGCTGCACGGGATGGGCATCGTTAATAACGCGAATCGGACGCATCATATCATGATCTTCATGCTCAAGAAAATGACAGTGCCACATATAATCCCCTGTATGTTCTTTCCAATGCATAATAATTTTCGTTACTTTTCCAATGTCCGCTTTTACAGTATCCTTCCAACCTCTTTCATAATCTCTCGGTTTTTCCGGCTTACCTGTAAACTCTAGTTTCCCTTCCGAAACATATAGATCTACATTAAACGGTCTACGCTCCAATATTTTAAATTGTACTAAATGGAGATGGATTGGATGATGGACTGGTGTCGTATTTATAAAGTTCCAAATCTCTATACTATCTAACGAAGGCTTTTCTGTTGCGGGATCATGGTACATTTTATTATCCAGCATGAGCATAAGCCTGCCATAACGGTCTAGAGAAGATGTTAAAGGCAGATTACGAATGGTATGTGCATGATGCTCGTGTAAATCCATCGCTGGTTCCAACAATGTAGGTATTTGGCTTGTATCTTCTCGCCTTAGAGGTAAGTTCACAATGAATTTCATAATGACATTCGTATGTTCATCTGCAAACTCCTCATCATCATTCATCAGAAAAATTTCTTCATTCGCAAATTTGCTAAAATCAATAATTACATCTATACGCTCAGCAGGATTTAATTCAGCTGTGATGATTTCCGTTGTCGCAGCTAAAAATCCGCCATCTGTTCCAATCTGATTCATTTTTTCTTCATTGGAGAGACACAGTTTGTAACTTCTACGGTTTGAGCCATTTAATATTCGGAAGCGATATTTTCTCGGCTCAACATTTAAATATGGCCATACTTTCCCATTTACAATAACTGTATTTCCAACATAGCCTAACGTAACAGTCGGATCCGGCAGTGGAAGCTGGTCAGGTACAGGTAGAGGAAATGGCGGATCAAGTTTCGTTGGATAAAAAATAGAACCATCTTCATTAAAGGAGCGATCCTGAATGAGCAATGGTATTTCGTAATTTCCCTTTGGCAGTTTTAATCGTTCCTCCAAAGAATCACGAAGCAAATAAAATCCTGCCAATCCTGCCACAACGTTTAATCTTGTAAGTGCCATCGCATGGTCGTGATACCACATAGTCGTACCCGGCTGATGGTTCGTATATGCATGCACTTCCTGTTTAAATAGTGGTCCTGTAGCAGCATAGTTTTTTGTATACCATGCCTCAGGGTGCCCGTCACTTGCAGAAGCGACATTCGCCCCATGTAAATGAACCACTGTTCGGACTTCTGCAGAATTGTTTACTCTATGCAGACTGTAATCTACCGGCAGAAAATGTTTATCGGGAAGTTTATTTAAATATTTCACATAAGTCGTAACATCTTTTTTTGCTTCAATTGTTGGACCAGGAACGATTCCATCATAGCCCCACACATCAGTATAAGGAAAGTCTTTATGAAATCGATGCCTTGCTTTAAGCATCTGGATTTCATAATAGGAATTAGGCGGATAGTTATTGTTTGGTTTAGATCTTGCAACTCGCGGTATAACCAGTCTATCTTCAAATTTTGGTATTGTAGCAGGATCTGCTGGGTTCACCGGCTGATCATTAATTTTCAAATTGTCCCATCCTTCATTGTTTATTACTCTATTTTATTCTCTATATAATTAGGCGTTCCACATTATTTGAAAACCCGACATTTCTTCAAGTTTCCCGGACAGCAAACATACTGCAGCGAGTGGTTTGTTATATCCGTGCAACAGGTTAGATAATGAAAAGCGCTACAATCGTCGTTACGATTAACCCGATTATTACCGGTACAAGATTTCTTCGTGCCAGTTCAAAAGGGCTAACATTACAAATGGCCGCTGCAGGAATTAACGCCCATGGAACAAGCGTCCCGCCACCTACCCAAATAGCCGCAATTTGACCAAGAGCAGTCAATGTTGCCGTACCTTCTCCAATTGCAGTACCAAATAAATTTCCGAGTGAACCGACTAAAGAAATTCCAGAAAACCCTGATCCGTCCAGCCCTGTAATGGCTCCTACACCCGTCAGTGTTACAACTGCAATTTCGGTTGTTAATGGTACGAGTGCCGCCAGTCCCATCCCAAGATCATTCACAATACCATGTGACGTTTCAGGCAGATGATTCCCGAGAATTGTAAGGAAACCTGCATCCCCTAAATAGAAAAACGCCGCAATCGGGATGACCGGTCCAAATACTTTAAAACCAAACTGGAACCCTTTAATAAAGTAGCTTGTCGTTTGGTCGAGCCCTTTCTTTTTAAAAGCAATAACACAAAGAATTAGCAGGATAAATACAGAAGTTCCTCCTACCAGTGCTGTTGCATCTCCCCCTTGAAGATCAAAAATAGCCATTGCAACAACATCCAGTACAAAAGCAAGCGGAATGAGCAACGCAAAGAATTTTTTCTGAGTCATCGATAATAGATTTACTGTTTGCTCCAGCTCTTGCTCCGTACTATTATCGTACGTTCCTACTAAAGGAATAGTGCCGCGCTTCATATCCCGTTTCAAAAAGTAAAATGCGACAACTGTCGTTACAACCCCCATCGTTATGACAAGCGGTATACTTGCCATCACGACATCCCCAACTGGAAGACCGGCAGCATCAGCCGTTAATTTGGGTGCACCTTGAATAATAAAATCACTGGATAACGCAATCCCGTGACCGAATAAGTTCATCGCCATAGCCACACCTAATGCCGGCAACCCCGCCCGTATTGCTACAGGAAGCAAAACAGCTCCGAGCAGCGCTACTGCAGGAGATGGCCAGAAAAACCAGGAAATAATCATCATTAATATCCCGATTGTCCAAAATCCTAGTGTCGGATTTTTTATGATTTTTGTAAAAGGTGCAATCATTACTTCGTTGATTCCCGTTTTAGTTAGTACCCGACTCATGGCGACGATAATTGAGATAATTAAAATAGTAGATAAAAGTTCGGTAATTGCATAAATAAAGCTATTAAATACACCGCCTATTGACGCTACAAAATCCCCTGTTGCGACGAGAGCAATAACAAAAATCCCCACAATACTAATCAATGTTGTATCCAGGCGCCTCACCATAAAGATAATGATCAGCATAATAAATACAACATAGATCCAGTGGAGAGCTGTTATCTCAATTCCCATACTCTAACCTCTTTTCCTTTTTTACTTAGCATATGGAGAAAAAAGAAAGGTTGTGAGCGCCTAGTACCAATATATATATTTTAACCTTTCATGGTATTCGCCTAGATTCTATAAAATGGGACGCAATGTTAGTAAGGTATTTTTAAAAGTAACTTCATCGGGCAATTGTGTTTAATTAATGGGGGAAAAGAGACATATTGCATACATACGATAAAAATAGAGGTGTGTTTATGGCGATTTGTCCGTTGTGCAATGCATTAGAAAAAGTCAGCAAGGATTGTCCTTCTTGCAACAGTCCACTGCAGGATGGAGGAAAGGTAGCTGATTATTCGGATCCATATGGACATTATAATGATGAAAATACCGTTAAGCTTGGGGATGGCTACCCTAATACCGCAAAAGATGAAATTTGTCCGCATTTACTTGTTTGCAAAGAGTGCAGCTTTGAGCAGGTCCTGTTTATACAGGAACAGTAAAAAACATGTCCGAAATAAAGTTTCGGACATGCCATAATCAAATTTATTAAATAAATATATCCAAAATTAATACTACGCAAAGGCCGACAATCGATGTCGTGAATAGTAAAAGACCCCATGTTTTAAATGTATCTTTAATCGATAAGTTAAAGTACTCTTTAAACAGCCAGAAAGACGCATCATTAACATGTGTAATTGTATTACTTCCCGCTGCTGTGGCCAAAACCATCAAAACAGGATTGACATCAAACGTATGGATTAACGGTCCTACAATACCTGCAGCTGTAATTGCCGACACAACCCCTGTACCAGTCGCAATACGAATAACGGCTGTAATCAGCCATGCCATAATTAACGGGTTAATGGACGTATTTTGCATCACACCTGCAATGAGATCACCAATGCCTGTATCTAAAATGATTTGTTTAAACGCCCCACCGGAACCGACGATAAAGATAATCATTGCAATACCTTCTATTGCACCCGAGAACGAATTCATTACTTCCTTCATCGTACGGCCAAGACGGATACCGAATACATAAATTGCGATCAGCACTGCCAGAATCATACTAATTTCAGCACTGCCTAAAAAGTTGATGAATTGACCGACTGCCGACTCTTTATCGAAAATCATATTGTAAATCGTAGCACCTGTAATAATAATTGCAGGTAATAATGGAATTAATAAACTAATTCCAAACCCTGGTGCCTTGTCCAGATCTACTTCTTCAGATTTCTTCAATAATGGAGGTATTGGCAAATCCAAATTCTTTAATACCCGAGGAAGAATAATCCCCGCAGCAATAATCGCAGGTACAGCTACAACAATCCCCAGCAGGTAAACCATCCCCATATCCGCACCATATGCTTCTACAAGTGCAGTTGGACCAGGCTGTGGCGGGAATATACTATGCGCCATCGTAGCGGCAGCAACCATCGTAATCCCTAAACGCAAGTAAGGCATTTTTGCTTCAATTGCAATTGAAATAACTAAAGGCGCCAAAATAATAAATGCCACTTCATAGAAAACGGAAATACCGAAAATTGCACCGACAATTAAAATTGCCCATTCTACATTTTTTGCTCCGAATTTTTTAAGCAATGTCGAGGCAACTCGTTGTGCAGCTCCCGAATCGACCATTAACTTCCCGAGAACTGCACCCATCCCGATAATAATCGCTAAACTTCCAAGTGTGCTCCCAAAGCCTGTTTTAACAGATGTCACAACATCCGTTAATGATAAACCATTTAAAACCCCAACAAGAATTGCAACAATAAGTAAAGCTAATACACTATTTAATTTTACAACGATGTTTAAATATAATAATAAACCGACACCAAGTGCGACCCAGATGATCGGTAAATAGTCTACTATGAAATCCATGTTTTCCCCCTAGGTTAATAGCTGTACATCCAGTCTATCTATCAACACAGCTTATTGTATTAATGACTTTGACGCATATTAAGTTGGCCACCAAAGCGGATTGTTTTGTCATTAGACAGCTTTTGTTCCCCTTTGATTTGCTGTAATAACAACTCCACGGCTTTATTCGCCATTTTTGTTGTTGGCTGTGAAATGGTCGTAAGTTGGGGTGTAAACAAGTTTGCAAAGGACACATCATCTATTCCAATAACAGCTAAATCTTTTGGAATGACAAGTTGATGCTCTTTGGCAAAGTTTAAGATTTCGACTAATACACGGTCACTGCCTGCGATAATCGCTTCCGGCCGCTGATCCAGTTCAAACATATTACGAAGAGATACTTTCATTTCTTCGACTTCGACACTATGTATATATTCATCCTGTACTTGTATGCCTCTACTCACTAAAGCTTTTTTATAACCTTCAATTCGCTCCAGCCGTGGTGTAATATTACGTGTTACCGGTGCGGTCAGTATGGCAATCCGGCTATGCCCGTTATCGGTCAATGCCTTTACCGCCACTTCTGCCGCCTGTTCATTTTCCAGTAAAATAGAGGGAATTCCTAAGCCCTCTATCGTACGGTCCATGAAAACAATCGGATATTTTTTCTTTTTCATTTGCTCATATAAATCCAAATTGTCGCCAGTAGGAAAGATTATCATCCCATCCACCTGTTTTGCCATGAGCATTTCGATATACTGGCGTTCTTTCTCAGGTTCATCGTCAGCGTTACATACAATTGTATGAAAGCCGTGTTTATTAAAGTTCAATTCAATTGCGCGAATAATATGAGTCGAGAATGAATGTAGAATATTCGCGACAATAATCCCAACAGTAAAAGTAGATTTTTGCGACAAACTACGAGCAATAATATTTGGTCGGTAATTAAGCTCGCGAATGGAATATTCCACTTTTTTTCGGGTATGCTCACTCATATATTCATAGCGGCCATTCAAATATTGAGAAATAGTACTTTTAGAAACCCCCGCATGCTTTGCGACATCGGAAATCGTGACATTTTTCAAATATCACACCCCCGAATACGCGTTAAAGCCACCATCTACTGCAATTGTTGTACCTGTAATAAACGAAGAATAAGAAGAGTCCAGTAAAAATAGCAGAGCCCCTAATAATTGATCTGGCTCACCAAATTTTTTCATCGGTGTAGCTTCAATAATTTTTTTTGAACGTGCTGTATACTCTCCTTCTGCATCAACGAGCAGATCTTTATTTTGCTGGGTAATGAAAAATCCAGGTGCAATTGCATTTACACGTAAGCCTGTTTCAGCAAAGTGAACAGCCATCCAGCTTGTAAAGTTATTTATCGCCGCTTTTGCTGCACTGTACGCAGGGATTTTCGTTAATGGTGTGTATGCGCTCATCGATGAAATGTTAATGATGGCTGGATTTTCTGCTTGTAAAAGTGCCTCTCCAAACACTTGGCATGCCAGGAATGTTCCTGTGAAATTTAAAGAGAATACATCGGAAAAGCCATTTTCCTGCAAGTCAAAAAATGAAAGGCCAGTGGAATTCGCCTCATAATATTCTTTTTCGGTAATCGCATCCGGATGGTTTCCGCCTGCACCGTTAATTAAAAAATCAATACGTCCAAACTGTTCAAGAATTTGCTCTTTTGCTGCAAGTAAAGAATCTTTGTTAAGTACATCAGCAGTTATTGCCACAGCAGTCCCCCCTGCTGCAACGATTTCCTCTTTAACTGCTTCGACCTTTGATTCAGTACGACCGATAATCGCCACCTTTACTTGCTGGCGTGCCAATTCCTGTGCCATCTTTGAGCATAGAACACCACTGCCACCTGTAATTACTGCTACTTTATTTGCCAAATTTTCGTGTATTGGAATCATTATTTGCCTCCTGTTTGTTCGCTGTAAGCATCCCATAAACCATTTAAATACATAATACCGAGTGCACGATCATATAAACCGTAGCCAGGGCGACAAACTTCTCCCCATAAGTGACGTCCATGATCCGGACGTACATAGCCTGTATAATTTTGTTCATGCAATGTTTTAACGATCCCTTTAATATCAATTGAACCATCTGATGTAAAATGAGAAGTTTCTGTAAAGCTGCCATTTTCATAGATTTTCACATTACGAATATGGGCAAACGGTGAACGATATGCATATTTTTCAGCAATTGCGACCATGTCATTATCCGGTGATGCACCCATCGACCCAGAGCAGAATGTAAAGCTGTTTGCTAAAGAATCATTGATCTCAATTAATTTTTCATAGCTTGCTGCTCCTGTAATGATGCGAGGTAAGCCAAAAATCGAATACGGCGGATCGTCCGGATGGATTGCCATGCGTATTCCAACCTCTTCGGCGACAGGGATAATGGCATCTAAAAAGTAACGTAAGTTGTTCCATAGCTTTTGCTCATCCACTTCTTTATACGCTTCGAAAAGTTCCGCGATACGGGCCATACGTTCAGGCTCCCAACCTGGCAAAGTTAAATCAGAAGCTTCACTAACCGTTTTTACAAGCTGCTGCGGATCAAGACTTTGTACTTTTTCTTTATCGAAGTAAAGTGCTGTCGACCCATCTTCAAGCGGGTGGAACATATCTGTACGTGTCCAGTCGAAAATCGGCATGAAATTATAACAAATTACTTTAACGCCTACTTCCGCCAAATTCCGAATTGTCTGTTTATAATTTTCAATATATAAATCGCGATTACCAAGACCGAGCTTAATATCTTCATGAACGTTGACACTTTCAACAACATCAATATGGAAACCTTTTGACTGGATATACTCCGCTTCTTCTTTAATCTCTTCTTTCGTCCAAAGCTCGCCTGCTGCCTTTTGGTGCAATGCCCAAACAATTCCTTTAACATTCGGAATCTGACGGATATGGTCGAGCGTTACTGTATCATTGTTTCTTCCGTACCAGCGAAATGTAATATTCATCTTTTACACCTCTCCTTGTTTTGCTGCTTCTACATATTTTCTGCTCGCTTCTACTACTGCTGCATGTCCGCCTGTTGCATAAGCTTTATTTAGATCACTGCCAATCCCTACTGCGATTGCTCCCGAATCAAGCCATTCACAGAGATTGTCAGTATTTATGCCACCAGTCGGCATAATCTGTACATGCGGTAATGGACCTTTAACAGACTTAATGAACGAAGGCTTAAAGTTATTTGCAGGGAATAACTTAATCACATCACAGCCATACTCAAGTGCCGATACCATTTCCTGAATCGTCATACAACCAGGGAAATACGGAATAGCGTAGCGATTGCATACTTTTGCTACTTCTTTGCTGAACTGTGGACCTACAACAAACTTTGCTCCATTCAAAATTGCATGACGAGCTGTTTCCGCATCAAGCACCGTCCCAGCACCCACTACTGCATCAGAATTGCGGAATGTTTCCAGTACTTGCTGCGTATTTGGCGTTGTATAAGTGAGCTCGATTAAATGAATGCCCCCTTCAATCGCTGCATTAGAAAGAGCGATTGCTTCTTCTGCTGAACTTCCTCGAATCACTGCTACTACTTTCGAACTTGTAATCGCTGCTAATGTTTCAGCCTTTACCATATGTTCATCTCCCTTTTATATGATTAACGTTCAATTGCTTTTTTATTGTTCATAAAGTCGAGCACTTCCTGTAGTTCCGGCAATCCTTCATTATCACCTTTTACAGTCGTTACTAGCGCACCCACCGCATTCGCAAACGTAAGACTTTCTATTGGTGAATAATTGTGAAGAGCTGCGTATATATAGCCTGCATCAAACCCGTCTCCGGCACCTACTGTATCAATTGGAGTGATTTTGAAAGCTTCCTTTTCATGCCACATATTTTCTGAATAAAGCTTTGCACCATTGGCTCCGTCTTTAATAACAAGTTGTCCGATTCCGTGCTGCTTTGCGAAAGCTTCCAGTGCTGGTTTGCTTACATCATGTTGAATAAGCTCCACTTCCTCCATCCCTGCCAGCAGAATATCTACATAAGGGAAAATTTGCTCATATGCTTTACGAGCGTCTTCAATCGTCCATAGTTTTAGTCGAATATTCGGATCGAATGAAATCTTTATATTTTTTTCTTTCGCCTTTTTTAGTACAGCTAGTACAATTTGCAGATTCTTTGGTGCGATTGCCAAAAATACACCTGTTAAATGGACAATCGACACGCCATTCAACAATTCGTCCGTAATATGCTCCGGCTCGATTGTTAATACCGGAGATTGATGGCGGTAGTAAAACGTTTTTCCGGAACCGTCTTCGCGGATTTCTTTAAAATTCAGAGATGTCGGATACCCATCAACGAACTCAACTTCCGATACATCAATGCCTTCTCCGCGAGCAAACTTGTAAATGCCTTTACCGAATTCATCATTACCTAGGCGACTCATCCATTTCGACTGCAATCCAAGTCGGGCACAACCAATAGCAAAGTTTAACTCTGCCCCACCCGCTTTCTTAGCAAAGCTTTGCACATAACGAAGCGGACCTGTTTCGGATGGGTTAAACGTAACTAATGCATCTCCTAATGTAAAAACAGTTGGATTTGTAGTCAAAATTATTCCTCCTTGAGAAAACTTTTAAGCTAAATATTTTACTAAACCGGTTTAGTAATTTGAATTATTCAAATCTTACATTGAAAGTGCTTTCATTTCAATAGAAAAATTTAGAATATTTTAAATGTAAAGTGTTTTTTGATAGTACTGAATGCTGTTATATAAGGACTTAATACGCTTTTTCAGGCCATAAATTTCTTTTTAATTTTTTGGCGATTAAATTTTCGGGATAGTAATTCTTAATATCCAATTTTGTTTAATATTAATAAGCCCATTTTATGTTTAATATCATATACTGTTATGACATCAAATTTAAAAAATCATTATAAAAATACCAAAGCTACTAACTTCTAGCCGGAATTGTATTGAACTTTCTAAATGAATATAAGGAAGGAGAGAACGAATGATTGTAGACGGGGTTTTTTCAGGCGGCGGTATTAAAGGCTTTGCATATGTAGGTGCCATTCGGGCGCTCGAAGAAAAGGGCGTGAAGTTCGAACGTGTAGCCGGTACAAGTGCCGGAGCCATATTGGCAACTTTTATCGCTGCGGGATTTAATACAAAGGAACTTGAAGAAATTTTTGATGAACTAAATTTAAAGGTTTTACTCGATCCCCCGAAATTCATAATCGAGTTACCGTTTTTAAAATGGCTTAATTTATATAAAAGAATGGGCTTGTATCGTGGTAAATCCTTGGAAAACTGGTTTCTCGAAAAACTTGCGACAAAAGGCATCTACACATTCGGAGATTTACCAAAGGGCATTTTAAAACTAGTAGCCTCCGATTTAACAAACGGCAAGATTCTTGTTCTCCCGGATGATTTGCATCACTATAATATAGATCCCAAAAGTTTTCCGGTCTCCCGCGCTTTACGCATGAGTTGCGGTCTTCCATTCTTCTTTGAGCCTGTCTATTTAAAAAATGGGAGAAGGGAGTCTGTTATTGTAGATGGTGGTGTTTTAAGTAATTTCCCAATGTGGATTTATGATAATGGAAATAGAGAACGGCCCGTTCTTGGAATGAAGCTTAGCAGTTCAAGCGAGGATAAGAAACCTCATGATATTAATAATGGAATTCAACTATTTGAAGCGTTATTTAGTACGATGCAAAATGCTCATGATAATCGGTATATTTCTCGAAGACACGAGAAGAATATTATCTTTATTCCGGTTGAAGAATATAGTGCAACCCAATTTGATTTAGATGAAGCGACAAAAAATAAATTAATGGGCATCGGAAAAGAGCGGACAATTCAATTTTTAAAAACCTGGTCTCCAGTTTGGTAAATTCCCCTATAAAAAAAACTGGATGCTTTCATAATTATGATTCACCCAGTAATTGAAGTATCCACTTTTTCAAATCAACTAGTCGATCAGATTCAGGTAATTCACTTGCCCCAGTCACTATAATCGGAACAATCGAATCTACTTTATGAAGAGATCCATGTGCGCCGCCACCCGCATGGTCATGGCTATGCTTTTCAATAAACTCATAAGATGGTTTAGCATCCACGATAATAACACGCCCTTCCTGTGAATGAAGCGCTCCATCCAGCCTTGCAAGTGCATCTGGATAATCCTGATATACAATACGTTGTTCTTTCGTCATGTTTAAATCCAAAATTGAGGCATCTCCAGCAATTCGCCATGTTTGATTATATTCATCAATAAAGTAACCTTCTCTTGAAAATTCTAACTCTCCGTCACTTTGTGGGCTGACAACATAGTTTGTTTGTCCACTCTTCCATGCGATAAAGCCAATTCGCTCATCCTCTTTTAAAACATTTACAATTTCCGATAGCTCAACTTGGGGGTCAATTAAGTAAATGTATGACATACGCTCGTTAACAGCGACGGCAAGTTGGGCATTCGGATTTTTCCTTTCCCAAAAAGTATAATCCTTCAATAACTGATTTAAATCAATTAATGACGTTTCTTTATCATCTTTTACAAACGATTGACCACTATCGCCCAATATAATCCAAGTTACTTCTTGTATAGCCTCTTCCCATGATGGAAAGCGATTTAGAATGTTTTGTACTGCTTGATCCGCTTTCTGTATTCCCTTTAAATCTTCAGGCCCGTGTTTGTGTATAGAAGCATCTGCATCCGGTAAATAGGCAAGTGTAAAGGGCGGTAACATCTTTTGGTCAATCAAGTAATTCAGTTCATTCGCAGTAAATTGGTTATTGACACCTAAACGATTCCATACAAATTTATAACGATTATTTTCTGAATTATATTGAGATAACGTTCCAAGTGAAAATATTGCAGGACCATTAACATCAATATTTTCCGGCAAAAGATCTGCTACCGTAATTAATTTGGGTATATTTAGGCTATGTTGAAAATTTCCACGATATAAAAGACCGTTGATCGAAGCGGAAGAAAGATTCCGATGAGCCAGCTCTTCATGGATTGTTTGCACTTCTTTACTTAAATGGCTGCTATTCAAATGGACAACACTATCAAGAGCAACATTTTTAACTCCATTACTCCAGATTTCGCCGATTCCGCTGCCGTAGCTAATCATTCGATTTTCATCTTCTTTAAACCAGATTAATCCCGGCACTTGATGCTGGTCTGGATATGTACCCGTTAGTAACGTACTGTCAATCGTGACTGACATCGTCGGATAAGAGCTAACCATTTCCTGATGCAGCTGTCCGTTGTTCATTAAATATGCTAAAGCAGGTGCATCACCTTCTTTTATCACTTTCTGCAATGGTTCATTCATTAAGGAATCTACGACAATGAGTATTACAGGTTTAATCGGGTTATTCATGATTTGACCTTCCAGTTTTTTTAATGGGGAAATTGAAAGCGCTAATAAAAAACTTGCACAGATAACAGCAACAAAGACTGCTGCAACTATTAATTTTCGTTTCATCGTGTCACCTTCAAACTAATTATATAAAGATTAGTATGGTTTGAACTTTATGAATGTATGCCGCTAATAACAAATTCTGGCCTGAAATAATTTTTTTTGAAATGGGCAAAGTAATTTATATTGCTATCATATTGCCTTGAAAGGTGGTTTTTCCATCATGAATAATATAAAAGTCAAACTATGGACAAACCAATACTTAATAATTATTTTACTGTCTTTAATAATGTTCGTTTCTTTTTATATGATTACAGCAGGTTTTCCTATTTATGTAGCCACGATTAGTGATAACCCTGCAATTGCAGGAATTATGACGACGACTTTAATGACTGCATCCCTGATTACACGCTTCTTCGCTAGTATAATTATCCAAAAAATTAATATGAAATTGCTGCTGATTATTTCTTTGCTTTATTTTATAGGAACAATCGCCCTCACTTTCGTCAATGATTCAATCGGATTTTTAATCGCCATTAGAGCTCTTCAAGGGATTGGATTTTGCATGCTTACAAATTTGGTGTTTACTATATCCAGTACTATTGTGCCAAAATCCCGATTAGGTGAAGGAATTGTTTTCTTTGCAATGTCTACGAGCCTCGGGACAACAATAGGGCCTCTTATTGCTATTTCCTATTTAGCAAATTTTTCATTTCAGTCTATGATGGTACTAACATTAGGTCTTATGGCATTTTCATTTGTGTGCAGTCTTTTTACAAAAAATACGAAAGTTGAAAAGGAACATCCAAAGGAGATAAATAAAGAGCCGTTCTATAAATATATGTTTGATAAACGTGTTCTTCTTCCGTCTATTTTAGTAGCATTCAATTATATGACGATTGCAGGGATTGTGAACTTTATGGGGGCATTTGGGAAAGAAATTAATGTAGGGGCAAGCATATCACAGTTTTTTATAGCTCAAGGAATTACAATGGTAATCATCCGTTCTTTCTCCGGTAAGATTTTCGATAAGTTCGGGCATAGAATTCTCATTATTCCGGCTGCTGTTTCAGGTGCTGTCGGGTTGGTTGTATTAGGCTTTTCAACTAACATGATTATGGTTTTACTGTCAGGTGTACTGTTCGGAATTGCTTTTGCTATTCTTCATCCCATTATTCAAGCTTGGGCATTAACACTTGTTCCACCGGAGAAAAAGGCAACAGCCAATTCGATGCTTCTTATATTTATCGATTCCGGTTTAGCTATTGGGTCAGTAGGATTAGGTTTTATAGCAAGTATAGTTGGCTACGGTATGACCTTCAGTTTTTCTGCGGTACTTATGATTCTTATTTTAATCATCTATTTAATTGGAAGTAAGAAAATGACCGTATACAACGATAAATAAAGCATAAAAAAGGTGAAATCTTTTTCGATTTCACCTTTTTAAATTACTTATTCATTACTTTAAACATTTCCGGTACTGAATTCAGATCAATATCCCACATAATTGGAAGAAGGAAATAAATGGACAGTGTGATGAATACTACACCGAATACATTCAATGCAAATCCTGCCTTCATCATGTCAGTTATTTTAATATAACCTGATCCGAAAACTGCCGCATTTGGCGGTGTGGCTACTGGTAGCATGAATGCGCATGATGCAGCTACACCAGCAGCAATCATTAAAGCATATGGATGAACACCTAATGCAACAGCAAGAGATGCCATAATTGGATACATCATAGAAGCAGTTGCAGTGTTTGAAGTAATTTCCGTTAAAGCAAGTACAAGTGCTGCAACAAGGAAAATCAGGACGATAACACTTACGCCTTCAAGTCCCATAAGTTGTGCTCCTATCCATTCTGACAAGCCAGTACTTACGAAACCGGAAGCAATTGCAAGGCCACCCCCGAATAGAAGCAGAATGCCCCATGGCAATTTTACTGCTGTTTGCCAATCCATTAAGCGGTCGCCTTTACGGTTTACTGAAGGTATCGCAAATAACACAATCGCAAAAATAACACAATCATTCCATCTGTTAAACCGTCGACAAATTTGCTCAGTAAAAATGTACGCGTAATCCAAGAAAATGCCGCTAATGCAAAGACAACAAATACAAGCTTTTCTTCAATTGATGCAGCTCCAAGATCTTTTTTCTGTTTATCAATAACAGCATGTCCACCAGGCATTGTTTTTAATTTTGATGGAAACGCAATTTTTACAAGGTAAATCCATGTCACAAAAATAAAAATCCATGCAAATGGTACACCAAATAGCATCCATCCAGCAAATGATAGTTCAATGCCATACATTTTATTAATTGCTCCGGCAAGCAATGTATTTGGCGGTGTACCGATTAATGTGGCGATTCCACCAAGTGAGGCAGAATATGTAATTCCGAGCATCAACGCTTTACCAAATGCAAAACGCTGTGGAGATGTATCAATCGACAGGTCATTTTTTAATCCGTCTGCAACTTGGTTGATGATGGCAAGTCCAATTGGAATCATCATCATCGCTGTAGCGGTATTAGAAATCCACATCGATAAAAATCCTGGTGCAATCATAAATCCGAGAACAATTCGGTCCATATTTGTACCGACCATCGAAATAATTGAAATTGCTATACGTCTATGTAAGTTCCATTCCGATTCCAAGTTGTTGAAAACAATTCCTAACCCCCCTAAATTTGATTAAAAATAGCTATACACCAATTTTTGATGCTATATTGCTATTACCTTTTACATTTTTACTTAGGTTAAGAAAAAAAGAAATAGTATTTAAAATATTTCGATTTTAGTATACAAATGACCCACTATTTAACGTATGCAAATAGTATTTTTATGCATAAAGTATTGTTATATAACACTTTAATGTTATTTTAAAAAAGTAAATATAATTAGTAAAACAGAAAAATTTACTTTCTGTAAGAAAATATTTATTTCTTTCAAATTTAGAAATCCGTATGAAATGTATAAAAAAGAACGGACTCCCTTAATAGGAAATCCGTTCTTTTTTCCAGAAATTAACGTGCATTCGCTCTTTTAAAACCATCATAGACAGATATTACAGCACTTACGATGAAAATGATAATAGCACTGCCAACTACCCATATGCTAAATTGCGTGCTAGTCATCGTAAATAATTCCATCATATAAGTTACAAAATGGTCGTTCATTATATCAGGATTAATTACAATTACTACAAAAACGACAGTTGAGAATAATTGGAGAACCGCATTCCAAATTGCCATTCTTTTTGTCCACTGTTGTTTTAGTAATTTATAAAGTGCAAAGGAAATTTCCAGTCCAATGATTAAAATAACTATCGGCAAAAATTGAAGTAATACATCTTGATTCAGTGCAATCATAACGAACTGTAATCGGTTTCCATCTCCTTCGTATACCCCTATAAGCTGGTTGGCATAGAAATAAAGGGTTGCCCAAATAGCTGTCCACAATAAACTTCCAAAAACTTCAAACTTCGAGATCGCTCTTTTTTTAGGTATATAAGGTATATTTTTTAAATCATCTGCTGTCCATTTTTGCATGCTTGCAGTAAGCGGTTGCTGTTCCTTATCTTTATCAACCCTTTCAATAATTGCAAACGTTAAAGTTGCCCAGAAAAAAACTTGGATTGCAGCATTGATTATCGACCAAATGCTTTCTCCAAAAATAGATAACACACTCATTAAAATTGCTTCTTCACCATTATAACTGACAATATATTTAGTAATAACCGTAATTAGAGTAATGATAACGGCAATAGGGACAATCATTTTAAGCAATGAGACATATACATCAAAATAACGAGGACCAATCAGATGCATCGGCTCATCTTTATAGCCATTCGCCAGGACGGCCGGATTGCCTAACTGATTAATAACCTGTTTCGCATCCTCCTCACTATACTGTTCCGGCAACATATCCTCGATCGTTGAACGTAACTCCAATGCAATATCCGTACGCATTTTTTCAGGCAATCTCCGAGTGACTTCTTGAATATATACATCAATGATCCTCATTTTCTTCATCCCCTCTTAATAAAGCATATAGTTCCTTAGAATTATCGATCCATTCCTTTTTTAGTTGCAGAAATATTTCCGTACCATATTTGCTCAGCACATAGTATTTTCGGGGTCTACTTTCAGAAGTATCCCAGCTGCTCGTAACTAGTTCCTGCTTTTCTAGTCGGCGAAGCAACGGATACAGAGTACTTTGATCAATGGAGATACCGGCACCTTCTAATAGCTGAACCAATGAATAGCCATACTGCGGAGTTCTTAACTGACTTAAAACAGCTAAAGTCAATGTCCCTCTCCTAAGCTCTGTCGTTAAGGAATTTAGTAAATTACTCATTTATACACCTCAAATTATTATAATGTATGTCATACAGTATTATTCTTATACTATGCATCATACAGTATAGATGTGAAGAAATCCATTATACATTCAGATAAAAAAATAAAACCAATGAATTCTTAAATGAATCCACAGGTTTTTAATAAGCAATCGGAGATAAGTTTGTATCCATTTTATAGCTGTTTACAAAAGTGTTGAAAAATAGGCTTGATTCCATTGATCGGAATCAAGCCTATTATTATTCTTCTTTATTTAACTCAAAGCTATTAAGCAATGAACGTACTTCATCCGTAGATTTTGTATTCATCAACTGGTTTCTCAGTTCACCGGCACCTCGGAAGCCTTTTACATAAATTTTGAAAAAGCGGTGAAGGCCTGACATTGAACGAGGCAGTTCTTCGGCATACTTGTCCTGCAAATCAAGCTGCAGTTTTAGAAGGTCAAGGTACTCTTCAGGACTGTGCTCCTTTGGAAGCTTTTCAAAAGCAAACGGATTTTTAAAAATACCGCGTCCTATCATTACCCCGTCAATTCCGTACTTTTCTGCAAGTTCTAAACCAACTTGACGGTCCGGAATATCGCCGTTAATTGTTAACAGTGTATTTGGCGCAATTTCATCTCGCAACGCTTTAATTTCCGGAATAAGCTCCCAATGTGCATCAACAGCACTCATTTCTTTTCGTGTACGTAAATGTATAGAAAGATTTGCAATATCCTGTTTTAAAATATGTGTGAGCCACTCTTTCCACTCATCTATTTCTTTATAACCTAGTCGTGTTTTCACGCTGACAGGCAGACCACCTGCTTTAGCAGCTTCGATTAGCTCTGCTGCCACATCGGGACGTAAAATCAGACCGCTGCCTTTCCCTCTGCCTGCAACATTCGGTACTGGGCATCCCATATTAATATCAATTCCCTTAAAGCCCAATTCTGCCATACCAATGCTCATCTTGCGGAAATTGTCGGGATTGTCTCCCCATATATGGGCAACAATCGGCTGTTCGTCTTCTGTAAATGTTAAGCGACCACGGACACTTTTAATTCCATCAGGGTGACAGTAACTTTCCGAATTAGTAAACTCGGTAAAAAATACATCTGGTCTTCCTGCTTCAGCCACTACATGCCGAAAAACTAAATCTGTCACATCTTCCATCGGCGCGAGTACAAAAAATGGTTTCGGTAGCTCCTGCCAAAAATTCTCTTTCATATGTTAAGTTCAATTCCTCTCATTACAAACAATCATCTCTTACTTTTAAATTTCCTCTAACAATATTAGCGTAAATAGTGCAGAAAAGTAAAAGCAGATGATTTAAAAAGCTGTCTTTTAATAAATAGATGGATTTTTTGCTTCATTAACCAATTAGCAGCTTCTGTTTTATTTTTTTGAGTGTTCCTAAAATACTCATCGCTGCTAAATAACTCGTTTTAGGATTTGCAGGTAGCGGATTATTCTTAATTGTAAATGTTGCTTCCCCAAAATCCCCTGACATTTCAATTTGGTGAATGTTTTTATCAATTTTCGGGTCTGCCACTAATGTTACACTCGTTTCGTCAAATCCAATTCCAGCCAACGCAAGCACAATCGATACATTCATATTTTTAGGGTAACGTCGGATCGCTTCCGTCGCACTCCCTTTAAATATCACTTTCTCTTTCTCGATTGTTTCCTCAATTAATGAGCTCGCCGGTTTGCGTGTTGTTAGCGCAACGGATGTAACTGTACCAAGCACATGGGCGTTTTGCAGTAAATCCAACCCTCCAATTGCACCTGATGGCAAGTAAAGTCTTCGGTGGAATTCATTCGCTAAGGTGTTCAGCTCTGCCAACAGTTCCTCATCCACTAATGCACCAATACTAATTAAGACAACATCCTTTTTCCTGATTGCCGCCGGAAGTAATGTATGAACTGCTTCAATATTTGCAGCCTCCACAACAATATCAATTTCTGAATCTAAAAATGCATCTATTTCCGTGTACAGCTTTACTCCATAATTGGATTCAAGTAAATGATGCTTTTCCCTGTCCCTCACAAAAACACTTGTAATACACAAGTTTTCTTGCCTCTTTTCATTTATTTCTTCCAACAGGAAATGAGCAATTGCACCAGCGCCGATTAAACCAATCTTCATTGTATACCTCCTTTAAATCATCTTCTATTTTCAATTGTACTCTTCTACAACCATATCATAATATCGGCAATGCATTCTCCCATCCTTTAACAGAGGCTTTACTTCAAATATATAGATGAATTCGTTAGTATGAATATAAGGCAAGAAATTAGAGGAGGCATTCGTATGGAACTGACAGTTTATTTAGCAGGACAGATACATGATAATTGGCGTGAAGAAATCGCACAAAAGGCGAAGGTAAAAAATCTTCCGCTACACTTTGTAGCACCACAGACAGACCACGACCGATCAGATAATATTGGCGAGGAGATTTTAGGCATCCAGCCTTCAGCATATTATAAGGACAATGCTGCTTCAGATATTAATAATTTCCGGACACAGGTGTTAATGCAAAAAGCGGATGTCGTCATTGCATTATTCGGTGAAAAGTATAAACAATGGAATACCGCAATGGATGTAAGTACAGCGATTGCATTGAATAAACCGACAATCATCATCCGTCCCGAGTCATTAATTCACCCTTTGAAAGAGCTATCCAACAAAGCAAATGTGACAGTGGAAACTGTTGATCAGGCGATTGAAGTAATCCGTTATATATTTGATTAAAGTACCAGTTAAAATTAAAAAAGAACGAACTCCCTTTGGAATTCGTTCCTTTTTATAAATATCTATATAATTAAATACGCTTCAAGGCACCATTAGGCTGTGGTAATTCTTGCGCTGTTATTTCATTCATTTTACAGAAATGTGTAAAGAATTGTTGAGCCAGCTCTTTTTCCTGAGGGTCTGTTTTCAAGGAAACAATATCACGTAAAATTTGAGCCATCCATACATTATCAAAATAACGATGCTTACCTGTATTCCACGTCATTTTATGAGTGAACTTCTCGTTTACATAATAGTTCCAGAACAGCATTTGCTCAGCTTCCTGTTCTGTCAGTTGAATTCTGTACTTTGAATGTGCCGGAATATATCCATCTTCACTCAATTTCCCGATAAAATTCTCTTCTACCATATACACACCTAAAATGCGTCGTTCCTTTTCAGGCGAATTTTCATCCACTGCCGTTAACAACACAGCACTGTTCAGATGCAGACGAATTGGTTTTACAGGCTTCCCTTTATTCACACCGCTCTTCGTTAATCCCGAAAAGACCTTCCAATCTGAAAAAGCTGTTTGCTGTTCTTCAGTGTCACACCAGAAAACCAATTGTGATTCTGGATGAAGTTTAAAGTTTTTCATATGTTTTTCATGAATTAATCGTTGTTCCTGGTTTTTACGCTGGAGTTTTAATTTCTCTTCTTTTTGCCATTCTTCTTCTCTTCGCTCAAGTTCTTTTTTCTGAATGATTTTTTCTAGCGTTTGCACATCATCTTTATCATGAAGTACTAAATGCTTTCCAAATACATCAGGGAAAACAAACTTTTTACTTTCCGATGCGAAATGTATTTCAATACTTGATTCATTCTGTTTAACGATACTACCCATTCCGAAATGCTTATGTGTAACTTTTTTATTGATTAGATTCATTATTTAAATCCTCCTTGTAAAATAAAAACACAGTTACTTTCAATCGTCAGCCAATAATTAACTCTAGTTTAGAGCTTAGACAACTGTTAAAATTTTTGCTCTCGTGAATAAAAAAAGTACATAAATACGTATCCTTAATAATGAATTCAAAAAGAACAAAGAATACATAATACGCACCGAAAACAATTGTAAGACTATTATAACATTTTTTTATAGAAATTACAAAAATTTTATTGACATATTATTTTACGTTAGGTTAAAATGAAATTTTGTTCTAAGTCAACTAAAATATTTATCCCTTAAAATTATAGTAGGCATCTGGTTCGAACGTGTAAAAACGCGTTTTAACCGGATGCTTTTTTTATTTATTAAATAGATGAATACAGCATTTACTAAACGCTTCCTTTCAAAAATCCACATATTACGAAGCACTTTAGAACCTGTCCTTACATATGTTGCGTATATACAAACATACAAAGTGCTACCTTGTTTTAGTTCAAGCCTACATTTGCATATAAGTAAGTAATTGGCTGGACGATGATCATGAAACTTAAGGAGTGAGTGAATGGGTGCAATTAATGGTGAAAATTATATTAACCGATTAAATGCGTTAAATAATGAAATATGGTTGGACGGTGAAAAGTTGGAAGGGTTGATATCTGAACACCCTGTTTTTAAAGGACTTATTCATACGAAAGCTTCCCTTTATGATTTACAGCACAATCCTAAAATAAAAGATGAAATGACCTTCGTATCCCCCCTTACCGGAGAACGTGTCGGCCTTTCTTATTTGATGCCCAAAACGAAAGAGGATTTAATAAAAAGGCGAAAAATGATGGAGCATTGGGCTAGACATACACATGGCATTTTAGGAAGAAGTCCCGATTACTTGAACTCCGTTTTAATGGGCTTCACCTCCTCTGCTGCAATGCTTGAAGGCCAGGAAAAATGCTACCCGGAAAACCTTCTGGCATTTTTTGAAATCGTTAGGGAAAATGATTTATCGCTTACCCATACGTTTATTACCCCTCAAGTAAATCGTTCTCAAAGTTATATTGAAAACACGAACGAACCTATTTCGGCAAGGGTTATCGCCGAGACTGAAGAAGGCATCATCATAAAAGGCGCACGTCTTTTAGCAACACAAGGCGGATTAACAGATGAAGTATTTGTATTTAATGTTGGTAAGCTTGTATTTGGTGAAGATGAAACTTTTTCCTTTGCCGTCCCATCGAATACAGAAGGTTTAAAATTTATTTGCAGAGATTCTTTTATAGGTGGGGAGTCTGCATTTGATCATCCTTTAAGCTCAAAATACGAAGAAATGGATTCCATTGTGGTATTTGACAATGTATTAGTACCATGGGAACGTGTCTTTTTTTACAACAATGTCGAGGTTGCCGAAAAATTTCTTATGCAAAGTGGTTTTCATCATTTTGCCAAATCTCAAGTTTTAATTAGGCAGATTGTAAAAACAGAATTTATTTTAGGAATTGCCGAACTCCTCATCAATACGATTAAAGTTTATGAATATCAGCATATCCATGAAAAAATGACTGAAATTATTGTTGGATTGGAAACGATGAAAGCACTATTGGAGAAATCGGAGAATGATGCAGCACTAGATGAATACGGCTATTTACGGCCTGCAATTTTACCATTGAAAGTTGCCGGTTATACGTTTTCGAAAATTTATGCCCGCCTCACCGAAATCATTCAGCTCATTGGTGCCAGCGGAATTATTACCCTCCCAACTGAAAAGGCATTTCACTCTGCTATAAGAAGCGATTTAGATCAATATCTTCAAGCCGCAACTAAACCCGCTAAAGAACGGGTAAAAATATTCCGGTTAGCTTGGGATTTAACGATGAGTTCATTTGGAACTAGGCAAACACAATACGAGCGTTTCTTCTTTGGCGATCCCGTCCGGTTAACGAGCGAATTATATTTCAATTATCCTAAAAAAGAATATGTAGAGGCTGTATGTACATTTATAAACCTAAAATAATTAGATAGTTGATGATCCTGGTACATTCATCACTCCTTCTTCAGTCATTAACTAAAACGGGTTTATTGCATAAACTAAATAAGAATGATTATAAAAAGGATGATGAATAAAATGAAGTTGCGGAAATGTTGCGGAAATTCCCATCCAAACGACAAACATGCAGATTACATTGAAAATGATGAAAGCAGTGACATGAATCGCTGGGAAAACGATGGAGGTAGCACTGCGGGTACTTTACACCTCGTAATCTGTACGAAAAATTTCATATTCGCTAAAATATCACTTTTTATTAAAAGTGATATTTTAGCGTTGTACAAACCCATTTAGAGTTGTGATCCAAGGATTCAATTACAGTCGCCCTTTTGGTCAATATTTGATTAATACCTCCCTACTGACAGTGGTACTTGTATATAGCTTATTTGTGATAGAACGATAATTCTTGTTATACTTTCCCTTTCGTAGGTATTAATAGATTCAGTTAAAATTAGAAAATCCTGTTTAACCGCTTCCAATGTTCCTGTAATCAGGTCTTCTCCTACTGCTACTGTAATTTCTCTTCTTAAAAACTTCTCCAGCTGTGTACTCAATAATTTGCGGCTCATTACACCACCTCCTCTTTAATAAGCTACATTTTCAATACTGGCTAGTGGAATGTATAGAAAATGCGTGTTCATTTTAAGTGTTAAAAAGTCCAAGTCCACTTCTACTAAAATACCGGTTACCTTTGAATATTCAGTTGTAACTATAAGGTTTGACCCTTTCAAAGAATTAAGAAATGCACGCAGTTGCCCCATATTGCACCCCCCCTTTATGTTGGTATGTTAAATGATATGTTTGCTCCAGAAACTTCTCTGGGTAAAGATTTAATTTTCCATAATTCCCAATAAAATATAAGCATGTCGCACAGTTGGTATTAAATAAGGTTCATATCATAATTGTGAGGTGATAACTATGAAGGAAAGAAAGGAAGGATTAGTGAGTGTTGTGATTCCATGCTATAATGCAGCGCAATTTATAGAAGATTGCCTAGATGGACTGAAGTCTCAAAAACACGATAAAATTGAAGTAATAATTGTTAATGACGCTTCTACTGACAACACGCTAGACGTAGTTGAAAAGTGGCTGGAAAATTCAAATCCCCACTTTGAAACTATTATATGTAATCTTCCTGTGAATACAGGGTTTGCCGGGGCTCTTACTGTCGGCTATTTTATGAGCTCGGGCGAATATATTGCAGTAAATGATGCCGATGATATTTCGCACCCGTTACGTTTAGATAAACAGGTAAACTTTCTCCTGGAAAATCCAGACTACGATTTAATTGGAGCAAACTACAAAGTATTTTATAACGCAAATTCAATAGAAGATGGACAAAAATCTAATTGGTTGCAATACGGAGATTCTATACAAGAATGTTATGCGGCTGGAGGTCATTGTGTCTGTCACGGAACGATTTTATTTCGCGGAAAGGTTTTTGACATGATAGGTGGTCCCACACGAAGGATTAACGGTGCAGAAGATTATGAATTTATCGTAAAATTTCTGAATGCAAAATTAAAGATAGATAATCTTACAGATGTTCTCTATTACTATCGAAATCATGATCAGCAACGCTCCAAGACGTTTTATGGAGGCGAGAAGAGTGACTGAAAAAAGGATTTTGCTTGCCGTTGATGCCTTCTATATCGGCGGAACTGAAACTCATGTATTAAGCTTGGCAAAAGAACTTATTAAAAATAATATCTTTGTGGCAATCGTTGCTAATAAAACAGGTAATTTAGTCAATTCATATGAGGCATTGAATTGTCCCATATATCATATTGAATTTCCAAAATCGATTACTTTGGAAGAAACCTATGAGACGGAATTGATAAAACAAATTGAACTAATCATTGAAACAGAAAAAATATCCCATGTTCATATTCATCAGACTTCATCTGGTTACTTGGCTGGAAAGGCAGCAAAAAACAGAGACATTCCTACAATTATAACAATACATGGGACGTATTATCCCAATCATGAGATAGAGGAACTTCTCAAATTATCAGATGAAGTAATTTGTGTAAGCCCTCCATTATGTGACTATGTAAAAACATTCGGTGTAGAACATCCTTTCTTAGTACCAAATGGAATCAACTTAGATGACTATCCCATAGATCTCGCTGAAAGAGATATAAGAAATGAATTGAAAATACCGGAAGATGCCACCATCCTTCTGTATGCAAGCAGAATTACATGGGCTAAGGCGCATGTTTGTTCCATTTTTTTAAGAGCTTGCAAGGATTTAAAAGTAGGTGAAATTCCTAACCTTCATGTCATAGTGGTAGGCGATGGAAACAAGTTGGATGAAATTACATCTTTGGCTCGAACAATTGAGGGAATTTGCGGTGAGGCTTTTATCCATATAGTAGGAGAACAAAATAATATGCACCCCTATTATTCAATTGCAGATTGTGTAGTTGGCACGGGGCGAGTAGCTTTAGAGGCGATGGCTTCGGAAAAGCAAGTGGTTGCAGTAGGGAACCATGGTTATTTCGGTATTGTGGATACTAACAATTTTCAAGAAGCATGGAGTCATTATTTTGGAGATCACGGTTCAAAGGCTGTTTGCAATAGACATCAATTAAGTGATGATCTAAAAAAAATTTTAAGAGATACAGAGCAGCTCAGACTTAATGGAATAAAAGCCAGAGAGATTATCGAGGAAATGTTTAACATTCAGACGATTGTAAAAAAGATTTTAAAAATCTACTCTCAACAAACGAAAATAAGGTGGGATGGAATAAAAAATATATTATATATAGGCTGGATCGGCTTTAATAATTTGGGTGATGAACTATTGTGGAATATGTTTAAAGATACATGTGCCAAATATTTAGACGGGGGAAAATTCACAATTAAGCCATCACTGCCAGGTACTGATTTAAAAAATCTTGATGAATTTGATATGGTTGTATTAGGTGGAGGCTCCCTCTTCTTGCCCGGCTATCTTCAAATTCTCCAAGACGCCATTCATAGAGGAAAATCAGTACTCATTTGGGGAGCAGGAATAGATTGGATTGAAGAACCAACGTTAGGCTTACTGTTAAATGATCAATTGACTTCCTTAAGCCCAAGCTTTACACAAAAAGATGTGGATGTACTAGAAGAGGTTTTAGAACATGCGCTTTTTGTAGGGGTTAGAGGTCCCTTAACTAAAAAGGCCATTGAACTTATGGTGGGCAATGAGATATCTGCAAAAGTAAAAGTGATTGGCGATCCTGCCTTACTATTACAAAATACACATTTATTGCAGACTCCAGAAAAAGAAAAAATAATCGGTATCAATTGGGGAACAACATTTAATCGTTTATACGGCGCAAATGAAGAATCAGTAGAAGAACAGTTGGTTGAAACGGCGAAGAGATTAATAAACAAAGGGTATAAAATATTGATTTACACAGTGTGGACTGACGATATCCTACATTGCGAAAGACTTTACAATAAAATTAATGATCCGAACAATGTAGTACTAGACAAAAACCTTTATACCGAACAGCAATTGATCACTCAATTATCAAGGTGTAAAGCAACGATTAACTTCAAGCTATATGCCAACATTCTATCTCTGATAGCAAATGTCCCCTCTATCCCATTAGGCTATCGGTTTAAAGTTTTTGATTTCACTGCATTATTAGGATTACCGCACTTAGTCGTTTCTACAAGTTCTCAACAATTAACAGATGACCTGTTAGAACGCATCATAATGATTGAAAAAAACGAATTAGAGCCAGTAAAACAATATAACACAATCCAACAAAAATATATTTCTCTTTTGGAATCACCCTTCACAAAAAAATAATATGAACTTTTCAATTCATTTAAATTCCATTTAAATAAGACTCCTACCTCCAACAAATCTAACACATGTCGCAAAATGGTTAGTCTATGTTTGTTACCCATTTTAAGGAGTCTTATTTTTTTATAAAATCTAAGTGGACGAACATATGCAAATGTCTTCCTGTTGCTATCTGCTGCAATTATTCCCACCTCATAAAATCCCTGTTCTTAAGACAAACTAAACCAAAATAAAGAGAAGGTGTTGTGCAAAAAACATGAATAAACCTTTCATCCCTCAGCTTGTTTATTTTGAACCGAAAGCATTTGACTATCCGCTTGGCAAAGAACTAAAAGAAAAGTTTGAAGCGTTAGGCATTGAGATACGGTATACAACTTCCCATAATCAAATACGAGACTTTCCCGGAGAAAATGATTTGCAAAAGTATCGAATTGCAAAATCCACTCTTGTCGTTGGTATTCGCAAAACGTTGAAATTTGACACGTCCAAGCCTTCCGCAGAATATGCTATTCCGCTTGCTACAGGTTGTATGGGACACTGCCATTATTGCTATTTACAAACAACAATGGGAAGCAAACCGTATATTCGCACATATGTGAATGTCGAGGAAATATTTGAAGCGGCTGACCGGTATATTGAAGAACGTGCACCTGAAATTACAAGGTTTGAAGCAGCCTGTACATCCGATATTGTAGGTTTGGATCACTTAACCCATTCATTAAAGAAGGCGATAGAGCATTTTGGTCAAACCGAGCTGGGAAGGTTAAGGTTTGTCACAAAGTTTCATCATGTTGACCATTTACTCGATGCTAAACATAATGGTCATACGAGATTTCGTTTTAGTATAAACGCGGATTATGTCATAAGAAATTTTGAACCAGGTACATCCTCGCTTGCCCAGCGTATTGAGGCAGCCGGGAAAGTAGCGAGAGCGGGCTATCCGCTTGGGTTTATCGTAGCACCGATTTATCTTCATGACGGTTGGCAGGAAGGTTACTATCATATGTTTGAACGACTTGACGCCGAACTCCCCCAAGACGTTCGGGAAGATATTACATTCGAATTTATTCAGCACCGTTTTACAAAGGCTGCTAAAAATGTGATTAATAAAAACTACCCGAAGACGAAGCTAAAGCTGGACGAATCAGCAAGACGTGTGAAGTGGGGGAAATACGGAATCAGTAAGTATATTTACCAAAAGGACGAAGAAGATGAAATGAAAGAAACACTCTACAGCTACATGGAAAAATTCTTTCCAAATGCAAAGCTGGAATATTTCACTTAATGCAAAAATAAAAGCAGACATTCATTTTTGAACTGTCTGCTTCTTATATTTAACGGTTTTTTAATTATTATTTAGTAAAATCAATTTTCTTTTGCAATAAATAAATTGTGACGCCGCCTACTAGCATTGAAAAGGCTTCCCCCACTGCTACCATTCCGTACGTTGGCCAAAATGGCATATCAAAAACGACCATCAGCTGTGCTGCCACTGTAAACATGGATGCTGTAAAAATAACTCCGGTTACAATAATTTTTAACACTAAGTTTTTCATATTTTTTGTAACGATACGGCAAATTACTAACACAATCAGTGTAGCGACCCCGCCTACCGGTACATCAACCCACCACATCGGCGAAAAGAAGTTTGCAATGACCACACCTAATGTTACTGCTACTATGTAACGTTTATGGAACAGAACTAAATAGTTAAACATCTCCGACAGCCTTAATTGTACGGCTCCGAAACTTATGACAGCCAAAACAAGCGTCACTGCTACATAAAGAGAAGCAACGATCGCAACTTTTGCTGTTTCATGCACGTTGACACGTGATGATGAAACAGAATTTTCCATTATTTAATTTCCTCCTTTATAAAATAGCAAAAAGCTGCTATTTTACTAATAACTATGACCAAAGGAGCATGGGTGCTAGTACCCTGCCAAAGTGCCATAGTGTGATTTGCACCCATTCATTATGGAGTAAATATTAAATAATGGCAATACTTTATTTGTTCATCCATCCACCATCAACCGGTAATATCGTTGCATGCATATAATCACTTTCTTTACTCGCTAAAAATAGCGTAACATTTGCAACTTCTTCCGGCTTTGCCCATCGACCAGCCGGTGTTTGCTCGGCCACCTGCTTCGCCATTTCGCCTGTCCCTTCAAAATCGGCTGCATTCATCGGTGTTTCAATCGCTCCCGGTGCGATTCCATTAACACGTATACCTTCCTTACAATAATCATAGGAAAGCTGCTTTGTATAACCGATTACAGCATGTTTGGAAGCCGTATATGCCGCTCCCCCGCCACCAGCAACCATTCCTGCGATGGACGCCATATTTACGATAATACCGCGCTTTTGTTTGAGCATCTTCTTTAATACTGTGTTCGTTACAAAGAACATCCCTTTTACATTCACGTTAAAGATTTTGTCCCATAGTGCTTCTTCTGTCTTAAGTGACGGAGCATAACCATCAAGTACGCCGGCTGTATTGCATAAAATATCAATAGACTTTAATTGTCCAATCGTTTCTTCAATAAATTGGTTATCCGCTACACTTCCTACATAGTGATGATACTTGTCGTCTGTTATAGCTGCTTTCTGAATATCGATACCAACAACAGTGGCCCCTTCTGTTAAAAAGGCAGCTGCCTGTGCACGACCAATCCCGGATGCGGCCCCCGTTATGACGACCACTTTATTTTCAAATCGGTTTCCCACTGTATTCCCTCCAAAAAAAGAACTGACTTGTATAAAACAAGCCAGCGTAAATTTCTTATAGAACGATTTCCCAATCATCCGCTAAAATATCACAAACTGTCGGTGTAAACATTGTATATCCTTCACCAGTTACATTAATAACAAAGTACGGGTTCATGTCCAAGTCATCCAATGTAGTCGCCGGCACATATTTTACATATAGTTCAGCACCGCCCCAGCCTTTACGGATTATTTTTTCTCCATTTTTTAAACGTGGCAAAATTTCTTCAAATGTCATATTCATCTTCCTTTATGTATTCATATTTCTTACACATATTATAACAATAAGTTACGGAAATCACATGCACCGGGTATCAAAATGATATTCCGGTGCACCACATCCTTATGTTCCTCTATGCTTTGTCACTTCTTGCGGCGGGTTATTATGAATTACTTGATTAAACTCTTTTGAATACTCCTCACGGCGGTTCGTGTCCTTTTTTTCCTTTTTGTTCTTAGTGAAGCTTGTTTTACTTTTTTTCGCCAACTTATTTCACCTCCGAAAACGATTTTGATTCTTATCTATTTTGCGTAAAATTAATGAATGTATGCTGTAATCAAATGAACACCAATTTATTTATATCAAGACAATTTTTAGCGCTTTGAGTATCCAAATTATTTTACGGAAAAATTTTATAACTTTTTGTATAAAAAATAATATATAGCCTATACTATTAAAGATTTCACTTCAAATCTAAGTGACTGGAGGGTTAACCCGATGAGTGCGAAAGATCAATCTCAAAAGGACCAACAAGAACTGAATAAGCTTACACAGAGTATTTTTGGAGTAATCTAAAATTAATCTGAAAGCGAGGCAGTGTGTCATGGAGGATCATAAGTGGTAATCAAAAAAAGAACCTGGAATTAAAAATCCAGGTTCTTTCTTATTTTTGCCTAAATGGTGCCCTACGTGGAATCTCCATCGTATTATAAAAAAACTTTTTCGATTAACGTTTAAAAAATAAAATAAGGCCTATACTATTAAAGATTTCACTTCAAATCAAAGTGACTGGAGGGTTAACCCGATGAGTGCGAATGATCAATCTCAAAAGGACCATCAAGAACTGAATATGCTTAAACAGAATATTTTTGGAGCAATCTAAAATTTAATCTGAAAGCGAGGCAGTGTGTCATGGAGGAGCAAAAGTGATAATCAAAAAAGAACCTGGAATTAAAACTCCAGGTTCTTTCTTATTTTGTTCACTAACGTTCTATCCCCGCAATACCAAATCCTCCTGGTCCTGCATGAGTGGAAATCATTGCTCCGGCCTGCATCCATTTTACATTCTCAAAGCCGTTTTCCTTCGAGACTTCTTCCAAACGTTCTTTAATACGTTCATCAAGTCCTACCGAGTAAATTAAATATAACTGTTTACGATCGATATCGTATTCATTGAAATAATCGTTCATAAGCTTTTCAGCCACACTATCCATTTTGCCACGGTATTTTCTAGTTGAAACAAGTTTACCCTCTTTTAACTCGATGCAAGGCTTTATTTTAAGCAATGCGCCACCGATATATGCGAGATTACTCACCCGTCCCCCGGCTTTTAAAAAGTCTAAACTTCCTGGCAAGAAAGCCAGTCTTGTTTTAGGAACGATTGATTTGATTTTTTCAATTAAGTACTCATGGCTAATCTCAGGTTCTTCTTCAAGCAAATTTGCTGCATACATCACCACTGCACCTAATCCACCCGTTACATTTAACGTATCAATGAGATAAAGATCGTCAAAATCTTCTGCTGCAATTACCGCACTTTGAAAGGAAGCAGATGCTTTTGACGTATAGCCAATGTGAATAATAATGCTTTCAGGAAACTTCAATCGAATATTTGTAAACAAATCATGGTATTCATGGACATTCGTCGCAGCTGTAGAGGGAATTGTTTTCGACCGGTCATAAAATTGAAAAACTTCTTCTACAGATAGCTTACCATCCAAATAATCTTTCCCTTCCATAATAACGTGCATCGGTACTACTTGAATTTGATGTTTTTCAACTAGGTCCTTCGGTAAATCCGCGCCACTTTCAGTCGATAAAATAATTCTCTTCATTGTACCTTCCTTTCAAAAAACGCAGTCACTGCTGCAATCTTTTTTGCGTATTCACCTTAAATATACACTAAAAAGGAAGTGCGGGAAGCACAACTTTTAGAATGAGTGTTGTATAAATGACATATAGTAAAAACGAAGTGCGAATAAGGCTATTCGCATCGATAATTGGAGGGCATCAAATTTTTATTGCCGTAGAATTGGCATCGAACAGCATCTGAATGAGCCGCCAGATTTAATAATTTCTGAGAAATCAATTTCCAGCACTTCATAACCATGCTGTTTCATTTGATAATTCACATCACGATTAACCGGCAAGCTCAGCACACGGTTTTGTCCAATAGAAAGCACATTCGTCCCCATTGAAAACTGCTCGCTTTCACTTACTTCGATTAAATGATACATACTCGACAAAAGATTGACTATTTTTGGTTCGAACGCTTCCGGAAAAATAAGAGCATCTTCTGATGAGAGAATATTGAATACACAGTCTAAATGTAAATATTTTGGGTTAAACGGTATCGGAATAATTTCATAATCGGGTAATTCTTTTTGTAAATTTTGAATTGCTTTTTTGCATGTACGATCACTAATTCCGACAAAGACCCTATTTCCATCAACAATCACATCGCCACCTTCAATGGAATGTAAAGAAAGGTTTTTATAAGCGATTTTATTGTTGTTCAGCCATTGAGCCAATACTTCCTCTTCACCTTGACGGATGGGATTGGCCATTTCAGAAACAAACAAATGATTTCCAATTGTAAAACCAATATCTCTTGTAAACACTTGTTCCGGATGGTCTTTACTAGGCGGCAGTTTAATTATTTCTACACCGGCATTACGTAACGCTTGCTCAAAGTTTCGGTGCTGCTTAACGGCAAGTTCTTGATCAATATTGTCATCTTCATATTTTTTTTGAACATCATTTATCACTTCTTTAATTTCCATATATTTAGGCTCGCATAATACGACTTGTTTTAAGATTCCATATTCGCTTTGACATTGTACGTTAGATTTATTTGAAACTGTTTTAACCATAAGTCATCCTCCAAATTTTTAATTCACCTTTATACCATTCCCTAATTTCTCGATTTCATAAACTATTTCCGATCATTACTAGGTGAATGCTGTTGTTTCAGGATTTTTCCGTTGGGGTATGGACTAACAATAAAAATTAAAATTAGGCGAAGAACATCAATGGAGGAGATTATATGATTACGAAAGGGCAGGCACTATTAACAAAAGAGGATTTTCACAATCGAACAGACTTGCCAAGTTGGCTGTATAGCGAATATGAAACTTTTCATAATACGGTAACGGATAAAACATTCCCATGCTTTTTTGGTATGAGCGGCGAACTAAAAGGCGAACTCCGTTATGCATATATTACACAGGACGACTGGAGTAATCTGCCTCAAGCAGTTGAAGGTTTTTTAGATTTGTTTAAACAGCCCAATTATAAAAGACACGGTCTCTTTGTTTTTGTGGAGCCTTTTGAACAAGAAGGTGCTCTAGATGATTACCGCAAACAGTTTTGGGATATCCTTCAGTACCTGCATACGGTCGATAAAGTAGAATGGCCGGAAAACAGTCCTCGTGATCCGGATCATTACTTGTGGGATTTTCATTTCGCTGGAGAGCCAATCTTTGTGTTTGGAAATGCTCCTGCATATAAGAAGCGCAAAACCCGCCATTTAGGAAATGCAATGGTACTTGGATTTCAGCCCCGTAAAATATTCCAAGGTTTAGAGGGTACTGAAAAAGGCGGGATTATGTCGAGGGAGAAAGTGCGGAAACGTGTGGAAGTTTGGGATCAGCTTCCGAAGCATCCTGATATCGGCCACTTTGGAGATCCGACACATAACGAATGGAAACAATCCTTTATCGGTGATGACATAGTGCCAATTCAAGGAAAATGCCCTTTCCAGCATAAATCATTACTATAAGTTTATAGTTCAAAACAAAAGAACGAATCCACTGGAAGATTCGTTCTTTTGTTATTCGGACTAACTGAATTTGATATTTTTCAACGAGTTCTTTCGGTAAATCTGCTCCACTGTCAGTTGATAAAATAATCTTTCTCATCGTATACACCTTCCACTTTACGCAGCCATTTCTGCGTACTTATTATTTTTATCTATAGTTATTACTGTAATATAAACTTACTTATAGATAATTGAACCTCTACTATATTTATATGTAAGAGTTAGATTAGCATTACCTGTTATGACATGCTCAATAGAAAAAAACGAATTCTTTTTCAAAAATTCGTTTTGTAATTTTAGTGCTCATAATTTTTTTATTCTACTTCCAATTTAAAAACGTTCCTCAGTAAGATCAACATTTACAGAAACTGCCGCTTTATTTCCTCTGGCAGCCGAAATCATTAAGGAAGACGGTCGGGCTGTTTCGGTTTCTCCCGCAATATAAACATTTTTTTCAGATGTTCTGCCAACACCATCTGTTATAACTTTTCCATTTTCATGTATTTCACATCCTAACATTTCCACTAGATTATTAGGACGGTAATAGGTCGGCGCTACAAAACCATATGAACGCTTTACTGTTTCTCCTGACTCAAGTTCTATTTTTTCTAAATAGCCGTCATTACCAATTAAAGTTTTTATTCGATCCTCTATTATTTTGATCTTTCGTCTTTCTAACTGTGACACCGCCTCTTTCGATAGTTTAAGGCCATTCGTTAGAACAACTAAATCTTTTGACCAGTTATAAATTAGTTTAGTTAAATGCATTACATGATCTTCTTTTTCCGCGATCACAACTAAAGGTTTATCCCGCTGTTCCCAACCATCGCAGTAAGGGCAGCTAAATAAACTTTTCCCATAATAGTTTCTTATGCTCGGTATGAAAAAAACCTCTTGAATTCCTGTAGCCAATATAATTTTTTCTGTCACATATTCCTGCTTGTTAGATGCTTTGACAGTAAATCTTTCATTATCTGTGTCCTTAATTATTTCAGTAACGGTTGCATTCACGTAGGATACCGATGGATAGTTATCCAATTCTTGCAATCCCATTTCTCTGAACTCCTGTGGATTGGTCCGATCCCGTGTAATAAATCCACGGGCCTCATCTGTCACGCGATTGCGATTCATTTTATCATCGAATAATACAATCTCTCTCCTAGCTCTACCTAAAACTAAACTCGCACTTAATCCTGCCGGGCCGCCGCCGATAATAATACAATCCAATACATCCACTTTTTTTCACCCACTTAATTTGTTTCTAATTTCATTAAATTCCCAGTATTTATATAGAAAAAACATCAATAATTCTTTATGCCCTATCTTGGATATTTTGAACCAAAAAACCAGAAGTATCCTTTAGTAAAAAATTTTTTATAAAATATTTAATGAATAGTAAAATAAATCAAAAAATTATAACTTTTAAATATATATTATAATTTACTGAAAAATTAATAGACAAAAGTCCCGTTATAATATATCCTTAATTCGTCTTCAAACCCCTCATTTTGGGAATGAAAGTAAATACATAGGTAAAAGGTAGATGTAAAACATGAATATATTCAGTAATTTAACTATAAAAACTAAGTGGATGATGTTCATTTCACTCGCTGTTATTTTAGCAGTCGTCATCACAGTTATTTTTAGTCAGTGGACAGTACGAAATATTTTAACGGAAGAAAATGAGCAAACTTCTTCTGATAATGCAAAAAATGCTGTTGATCAAGTGTCATTAGGCTTAGAAAATTATGAAACAAATCTTCTGCAGTTCGGTCAGGTTATCGAAACGATTTTACAAAATGAACAAGTGGATTATTTACAAATCGATAAAATTACCAGCACATTGAAAGAGAATAATAAAAATTATTTATCCGTATATTACATGGACTTTAATACCGGAAAATTACATGTCACACCTCAAATCGATTATGAATGGGATGTACGTGATTCTCAAACATTCGCGAAATTGAACGCAAACCCCAACCTACAATGGATGGACGTCTATTTGGATACTGGCGTAAACAAGCTGATGACTTCTGTTATCGCCCCGGTATTTAAAAACGATGAACTTGTTGGTGCGGTCGGCTATGATATTGATTTCTCAACAATTGGTACAATTCGTGAAGGAATTGAAGCCAAATCATCTTCAAAATTAATGATTGTCGATCCAAATGGATTGATTATATCTTCATTTATTGAAGATGGGGACGGGAAAAATATTATTGCGGATAATTCCGGCAAGATTGAAGGGGTTACGGATTTATTAGATACTGCCAAATTAGAAGCAGAGTTTAAATGGCTCTCCGATGCCAAAAATGGAAGCAATAAAATTGAACAGTTTGAATGGAATGAAGTGAATTATACAGGTGAAGTTCAGGTAATCGAGAAAAATAATTGGCAAATTGTTTCTTTGGTAGATGCTGACAGTTATGCACAACAGTTAAAAGATTTTACAATTGCAGGTTGGATATCATTAGCAATCGGTTTAATAATAGGGTGTTTAATCGCCTATTTTATGGCACGTAAATTAGTAGGAATTTTTAATAACTTTAAAAAAGTATTCGAAAAAACAGCAAGTGGCGACTTTATTTCACGTTTTGAAACAAAATCAAATGATGAAATTGCAGACTTGGCAAATCACTACAACAAAATGCTTGATGAGGTCCGTAATTTAATTAATCAAGTAAATGAAAATTCAATAGAAATTCAACATTCTTCAAACAGTTTAGCGATTATTGCGAAGGAAAATGAGCAAGCGTTAAATAATGTCTCAAACAGTATCGAAGAAATTGCTATAAATACAAGCACACAAGCAGAAAAAATGCATGATGGTTCTACAGCTATTCATGTATTGGCCGATGGTATAGAATCTATAGAAATAAAAACTCAGCAAATGGTAAAAGATGCAGACGAAGCATTGGTTGAAGTGCATATGAGCATTAATAAAGTTCAACAATTGGAAACATCCTATGCGAATTTAGAGCGAGCGTTCAATGAAGTAACGGTCGTAACTGGACAGTTAGATGGAAAAACGAAATCCATTTCAAAAGTAACGGATGTAATTGCTCAAATTACCGAACAAACAAATTTACTTGCACTTAATGCTTCGATTGAAGCTGCTCGAGCAGGTGAACATGGAAAAGGATTTGCGGTTGTAGCAGAGGAAGTAAGAAGCTTAGCAGAAAGTTCAAAAGCAGCAACAACTAATATTCAGCAAATTATTCTAAGTATTTTAGAAGATACCGAACAACTCGTTCAAGTAATGAAGCAAACAAATGAGATTAGCGAAGATCAGAAGTCAGCCGTTAATACTGTTGATAATGCTATTAAACAGCTGTCCGATACATTAGAAAATATGAAAGTATCAATTTCAAACACGATGGAAAATGTATCAACAATGCAACAGCAAAAAAATGTCGTTGTATCTTCTATAGCAGTTGTTAATGAAATGACAACAGAAGTTACAGCAGAAACTCAAGAAATTGCAAGTTCAATCGAAGAACAAACGTCTGCTACTTCTGAAGTAACGATGCATGCTACTCATTTAAATAACCAGGTTGAAAAATTAACTGAGTCGGTTTCTAAATTTAAGCTATAAGAAATTAGAGAACCCCGATACCACAATTTAATGAGTATCGGGGCTTTTCTTATAAAACTTAACAATCCTTCTTATTCTGTTTTTGGTTTTTATTACGATTTTGGTTTTGGTTCTGATTTTGATTAAAGTTTACTTCCTGAGCAAATTCTTCTCTGTTTGCTCGCGGTCTGTTAGCATTTTGATTTTGGTTTTGCTGTTTTTTGTTATCCTGAGTTTTATTATTTTTATGTTTATTGTTACCCATTCCAACTCACCTCCACTAACAGTGTGTGTGGAAAGCAAATTTCTATCCCATTGTTTAACTAAAAGCTTCGCTGTAAATTTCACCCAATTCCGCTGTGTTATCTTGCCAATTTGTCGCTTCCCCATTAACGATTTGGCTGAATACATCAAGACATTGATGCCATCCTGCCGCGGTATTCACCGCCCATGAAGCATCATCGAAAGTATGGATAAATTTCATTTTACATCCTCGATTATTTTCTTCCAATGAAATATTTATCAAATCATCAACTTCACGGAAACTAAACAAATATGGCTTTTCCAGTTCTGTAATTGTTGCTGTATATGTTGTCCCTCCACCATCATCAAAAGCAATCTCACCACCAAGTTTGACATCCATTTCCCCTGTTGCGAAAGGATACCACTGCATAAAGTGTTCAGGACTTGTCAAAATAGAGAAAACATCTTCCGGAATGACAGAAAAAAATCGTTCAAATTTTAAAATATAGCGGCCGTTTAATTCATGTAGTGTTCCATAATCTTTCATCGTATGATGCTCCTTCTCTTATATTATTTATACCCTTTATTGTACTAAATATTTATAGCCAAAAAATGAAAAAAGAAGCCCTGACAATGATTCAAAAAGACTATCAAACGGATATTGAAGTGTTTGATGAAATTGAAGCTGAGGCATTGGCTATGTCCGATGTGATCGCATCAGCAATTGTAATGCAATTTTTTTACCGATTTAAATGTCCGTTCAACTATTAAATAAAGTGGAAATGCTCGTTCAAAATTATGCAAGGTTCCAGGAAATAACTTTGCCAACGGTGATTACCTTGAACCTTGTCAATACATTTATTGCCATCACACTCAGACTGTAACGATTCAATTTTATCCTTTCAAGTATTGCAACCCAAGCAGGAAATCTTTATGTAGGAAATAACGTTACAGAAAATATTAAATATTCAAACATAAAATAAAATTAGGTACTTCTCGAACTTTGGTTAGCCTTTCATCCTGGATATCTAAATTGGGTGGATATATATCAAGTTAACTAATATGAACTAGTTAACTTGATATTTAGTCGTAACTAGCCTATAGAATAAGATTAAGTGACACATTCTTCAGATAGCGATAATAACCTGAATTCTTCAATACAAGAAGTCATCATTGATTAGCTGGCGTTATTTTCACCAAAAATTTTGATGGTTTTGTTCATAATTATGCTTTATACCAGAATAGCGAAACCAGACTATACGAAATTATCCCGTGGGATTACGATGCAACATGGGGAAGAGATGTAAAAGGAAAAGTGATGGAGGAAAATTATTTACGTATCGAAGGATTTAATACGCTTACCGCAAGAATTCTCGATGTAGAAAATTTTCGGCGACAAAAAAGATGAGATCGATTTATTTGATAAGGAACCAGAGTATATATTGAATTTTATTGAAGCACGGGCGAAATATATAAAAGGAAATTTACATTCGTTAGATTAAGTGGTTGCGTCATTTCGCAAATCCTCTTTCCAATAAAATTTGTCAATATCTATACTTTAAATGGAAAAATAAAAACCACCCTATTTTAAATAGGGTGGCATCTTGAAAAGGTTTGTTCTCTAAATATCTACTGAACAAACCAGCTTACTTTTACTCTTCTGTTGTTGTAGTATCTTCAGCACCAGCTACAGTAGGAGGAGGAGTCAAAGCAAAAAGTAGAGGAACTTGTGCAGTTGCTCCTGCAGCTATTGTAACTTGTTGAATTTGTAATACTTTTAAAGTAAGGTCTAACACAATTTTTTCACGTAAAGTGTGGAAAGATCCATCATGGTATGTGGAGTTCGGTGAAAAATCAAGTTCATAGAAGTTAGCAGCAACTAATTCACCATATGGCTGCTCATTGTATTTCACAAGGTTTTGGAAGAAGTATTTATCCAAACGAGCGTCCATTTGAGTTTTTTCGTTAACGAAGTTAGCTTCTGCATTTTCAGAGATACCGATAATTGGGAAGTTGAAGAAATCCCCTGTTGCAGCATTTAATTCGGCAAATCCTGAAAACTTAACATTTGCAATACGGTCTTGAAGTGGTGCATTGTAATCTGCAGAAGCGTATTCAATATTTTTACGAATATGTCCTGATACAAATAATTTTGCTCTTCTTGCTGTGAAATAGTCAGTGCCAGGAATTCGTACGAATGGCGCTACTGGTACTAGTTTTACTTGATCTAAAAATACATGTTTTTTAACTCGTTTGATCTCAGTAGCTGGCGGATAAAGGGAAATATCTGACTCAACGACAATTTGAAGCGTTCTTTCTGCAATTACTACTGGAATTTTAAAAAAAGGAGTTAAAAGTGGAGATCCCACTAGAGTAACAGCTGAATCAGAAACAGGAATTTGCTGATGTGATTTTACCCCATGATCCTCCCCTGGTTTACAATTTTTAGCTTGCTTTCCATAGCCATCATTCATTGAGTGGCCATCATTCATTGGATAATTTTGATCCATTATCTAAAACCCTCTTTCTTTTTTGTTAGAGTCAAAGTTTCACTCTACATTCCTAACATATGAATAGATGATTTTATGTCATGGGCTAGTAAAATAGTCATATGATTCAATTTTGAAAAACATTTTTATGCAAATAAAGAAATGAAATTTTCAATTTTCCATTCATTATTTAAAAATATATTTCCAGTATGGAAAAAAGCATGTCCTTCTTATTCAAAAAAAAAAAATGCTACTCTATAATTATTTCGAGTAGCAATCCAGTTCTATAAATTGGTCCTGCATCAAATGAATAGACAATTGCGCGACACCATTAACTTGCAGCTGTTTTTCCTTTGGTTTTAATTCTTGATTCCATACAAAATGGACTTGCTTTAATTGACTTTGAATGGGTTCTGCAAATTTTTGATAAGCTTCATAGTGGTAATTGGAATCATGTTCCTGTTGAAATTGGAACATAAATTCTTTTTGATTACTAGAAGGAAGATCAGGTACGGATAGCCAGTGAATATTTTCTGTCTTTTTCCATGGAATAGTGATTTTCAATGAATGGATTTCATTTTCCAATTCTTTGTTACTAAATTCAATTTCTGCGATGAATTCCCCTTTTAGAAAAACTGTCTTTGAAGGTAATACAACTTTACAATCAAGCGATTGAACGGACCATTCAACTTTCAATATATTATCAAGCGGCAATAGCAAATCCGTTGATTCAACAATATCTACATCTGTTTCTAATTCCGCCAGCAATACCGGCATCTTGACAGTTGTTGTTTTTTTCTTTCCGATAAAATCGGTAATTTGAGTGCTTTTCCGGTAAAGCTGCTCATCGTCTATTTTCTTAAAACACGCTATGTTATATGGGTTATTTTTGTTAATACTATCATCTTCAGATTTTGTGTCATCAAAGTTTGTAAATGAACTATCTTGCTTTTCTTCCAGTAATTCATCGCTTTCTGAAAATACCGAGGAAAATTTTTTTTCCAAAATGTCAGTATTTTCATCCAACGCATCAACTTCTATTTCATTCGTGTTACTATCTTGCTTCTCTTCCTGCGACTCATCGCTTTCTGAAAGCATCGTTAAGAATTTTTCTACCATCTTGTTGGTATTCTCATCAAACCCATCATTATCTTCTGTGTTCAGGTTACCGTCTTGCTTTTCTTCTTCCAACTCATCACTTTCTGAAAGCATCGTTAAGAATTTTTCTGCCATCATATCGGTACTTTTATCCAACGCATCATTATCTGCTTCATTCATGTTACTATCTTGCTCTTCTTCCTCCAACTCCTCGCTTTCAGAAAGCATCGTTAAGAATTCATTTACCATCATATCTGTACTTTCATCAATCGCATCATTATCTTCTGGATTCAGGTTACCGTAATGTTGTTCTTCATCCAACTCTACGTTTTCCGAAAGCATCGTTAAGAATTTATTATCTATCGTGTCAGTACTTTCATCCAACCCATCCATAACTGCTTCATTCGTGTTACTGTTTTGAATTTCTTTCTGCAATTCAACGACCTCTGAAAACATGGTGAAGAATTTATCTTCCATAATGCCGTGATCTTCATTAACATTTTTAATATCTGGATTATTGGTATATTCTTCACCTAAGTTATTTTCAGCTGTGGATGTATTTTCACTCGGAGTTGATAAGGAATTGTTAGCCTCAAGCATATGAGAGAATTCCTTAATTAAATTTGAAACTACTTCTTTCCTGCTCTTTTTCTCTATATGTGAGTTTTTGTCTGGAGCAATATTAAATGGTAATTCTTCTGATGTATTTTCAATCAAAGGCTTTTCTATAGAATCAACCTTTGGTGGTGAAAACATAACTGGTTTTGAATCGTTTATTTTTCCAAATTGATTATTTATATAGAAGGAATGCTTTTTTGTATTGTCATAATCATTTTTTTTTCGACTTTGTTGATTTTCCTTCTGTTCGAATCCTCCCTGATTATTTATAGCAAAGTGAATTGGGTTGGTTGGATTTCTATAATAATCATAAACTTTACCTTGAAATGAGTCGGGGTCTACATATTGATTCCGGAAATTATTCATCGCTTTTGGAAGGAATGCTTATACGCACCCCTTCCTTTCCCCTCCTTACGAAAAGCTAAAGATCATTCACCAGTCATATTTTAAAAATTTCTAGTATTAAATTCTTAACAATAGTCATCACAATCGTCATCACAATCGTCATTTGTTGTTGAAGATACACGAATTTGTTGATTCTGAAGTACTTTTAACGTAATATCAACAACCATTTTTTCTTCAACTTGAGTAAAGACACCTTCACCTATAGGAGCATCCTTTGATAAATGTTTTCGATCAATCGCTTCATCCCATTCAATAATATTACTGGAAACTAACTCGCAGAATGGTAATTCATTATAATATTGAGTTGAGTTTTGATGAAACTGAGAAAGATCGCTTGATAAAAATTCATCTTTTTCCGGAAACCCGCTTGGCAATGTATCTGCAATTAAGAAATCGAATTCACTTCGAGTGTTGAGTGCAGGCTGAACAGGTTTTCTCAAGTAGTGTTTGATTTCCGTTACACAACTAAAAGGAACATCAACCGTCAGGGAATTTATGCTGGAAGAAATGGTTTTTATATTACAATCGGGTTCTGTCATTGGGCTCGCATATTGAATATTTTTTCGCACGAACCCTTTTATAAATAATTTATTCGTTGGCAGAAGCAATCTGCATTGTACTATTTTAATCTGTTTTTTCACATCTTTTATTTCCAAGACAGGCTTAGGAAATTTAATACATGCGTCTAAATTTACTTGTACCGTGAGTTCGGCTAACACTACCGGAACTTTTGTATATATTTTCCCAATACTTACATGGGGTTTATGAGGTTTATTATCACACTCATTTAAATTTGACGAGATTTTACATACATCACTTTTTTTATCTTCGAACATCTTGCCCCTCCTAAATATCAATTAGTGCATCATATGCGGGCTAAATGCCCATCCTCTGGGCGAATACCTATTGTTATATTTAGCATGAAATTAAAAAGTACAGGCACGTGTGGGCTATTGTTCTGCATACAATTAAAAATGAGAGGTGAGTGAAATATGGAAGGGAAAAACCTTCTTGCGGTAGATTGTGGGAATAGCTGGTATAAAGCTTTATCATCTGATGATGGATATTATCGGGATTATCAGATTCCAAATGCAATCTCTTTATACGATGAGGAGTTCCATGAAAAGCCTTATGATGAGGGAGATATCAAATTTGAAGAAAATCTGATTGTTGAACTCAAAAGTCATGCCATCATCGATAAAAGGGAAATATTCTATATTGGCAAGGCAGCCACTAAAAAGCGTGATGTAAGCTTAACCGGATTCAATAATCAAAAAGTCGAGGAAGATCGCACTTATATTCTCTTATTTGGTTTAGCTGCATTTCATGCCATTTGCGTAAATCCTGAGGAAACCGAAATAAACTATCACATTGATCAATTAGCGGTATCACTGCCAACTACTCAATATAAGGAAATGAAAGATAAGTTTAGACAACGGTTGTCAGGGGCCCATACCGTGATTTTTCATAAAGTACCAGGTGTTACAGAACCGAAAGAAATAACAGTTAAATTGTATGTAGAAGATGTCATTATCGGAGCGGAAGGTGCCTGTGCTTACCTTGGATTAACACGAGATCAAGAGACATTGGGAATCAAAGACGATGAGCTAGTTAGGGATTCACAGAAAGGGATTATTATTGGGGATTTAGGAGGGGATTCTGTTGATTTTGTCGGAATCAAGAATAATAAACCAGTTGCTTCTGTAGAAGGAGAAACATTTGGCATTAATCAATTCCTCGATAATATTATTCAAAAGGTTAGTAAAAATGAATTATATAAATTTGATTCTCGTGCAGAATTAGAGGAAAAATTGGCTGCCGGACAATCAGAATGGTATGTGGAGCCTTTTGCAGGTGTCAGAAAAGATATAAGTAAATATATTGTTCCACAATTAAAATCAATGGCCATCAAGTATTTGGAACATTTTGATCGGGTCAGAAGCAGTTCTAGCGAAATCAAGGGAGCTACGCGGTATATTGCAGTCGGAGGTGCTGCCAAGCTAGCACAGAAGCAAATACAGGAAGTTGCAGTTCGATGGGCTGATAGAGGTCGTCCAATTCAATTGACATTCCCCGAAAATATGGAGAAATTAAACGTTCATGGTCTGATGATTCTAGCAAAAATGAAGCAAATTAAGGCTCAAACAGAAAATGAAAACCTCATCTCTGTGAGAAATTAAGGATGATGGATATGTCTAAATTATATACAGACTATTTCAATAAGACTGCACTAACAGTTCCATCACTTTTTATCGATGTTAAAAGCGGAGAATCAGTGGGGGTTTCAACAGAAATCTTAAAACAAATCGAATACCATGCCGAAAATCAGACACTCAATCATTTATTATTATCAGCACTTACTGAATATTTTCATCCCGCTAAAAAAAGCCAGCCAAATGAAGATATTTTAGTGGCATTAGTCGAAATCAAGCAATTGCTGCAGGGACATCAAGTAAATAATGTATATGCAAGCATTACAACGAAAAAGGTCAAAACAAACTCAACTCATTTAGATATACAGGAAGTCGATGATATTCTGGATGTTTTTGGAGGGTAAATTGTATAGGTGAACTTTAGGGGAGAGTTCACCTATTATTAAAACACTACCACATTTCTATAGTCGTACAGCTGGTAAAGTAGTAACTGCACAGAAACAGGATAAGTCTACAGTAATGCAGATTCCTGTTTTCATTAAGTCGCTAACATATTGATGGTTAATTTGTTCACAAGGGCTCATGAACTTATTGCACCGATCTCTTTTTGGTTTAAACGTTAAAAGTTCCAATTCAGCACAATTGCCTTTTATTTCTCTGACCTTGAAAATAAAACTAGTAATGCATATGAATTTTTTATCCTTCATTCCTGCCGGACAAGCCGTTACGCCTTCACCTTTAAATGGTTCACACCCACAATACAGAATAACCGGAATTGTGTTTTTACTAAATTTTTTGTGTTCTTTTTCTTCTAATCGTTCTTCAAATGATTCATCGCATGAAGAACATTTCTTGTCATGATCATTCTCGGCTTTCCTTTGTGCTTTTAAAATTGCCTCAAGAATTTCTTCTACGCATGCGCCTTTATGTTTATCCTTATTGCAATTCCCCCTGCAATGCCCATCTTCTTTGTAACTTGGAAAATATTCTTGATTATAACTGCTCTCTTTTTCATGGTTATACATGTCATTCACTCCCAATAAATAATAATTTCTTTTTATCATATGGGTAGATCTAGTGTTTTGCTTGAATACATCGCCTATCGACATAGAAAAATTGAATATCCACCAGCGAGTCTCCCCAAGACATATGACTTGTCAATTGTTGACTCATCAACTAAAATAAAATTCTACTCCAATTTCGATAAAGAAGGGTGAAAAAAATGTCACAACAAAAATCAGCTTTAGAAAAATTAATGGATGAACGTAAATCGGTTCGTAAATATGAACCTGGTGTTACGATTCCCCGTGAGACAATTGAACATATTTTACAGCAAGCAACATCAGCTCCTTCATCAAGTAACCTACAGCCTTGGCGCTTCCTTGTTATTGACGATCAGGAGCAAAAGAAAGAGTTGCGCATCGCTGGATTTAATCAGGAACAAATCGAAACGTCATCTGCAATTATTGCAGTCATTGGCGATATCGAAATGTATAAAAATGCCAAGCAAATTAATGATTTAAATGTTGAGTTAGGCTATATGCCACGTGAAATTGCAGATATGATGATTTCAAATTCCGAAGCATCGTACAGCAATTTTTCTGATGCTGAACGCAGTAATATTGCACATTTGGATTCAGGTTTAATTTCTATGCAAATCGTACTTTTAGCGAAGGATATGGGCTATGACACAGTAATAATGGGCGGCTTTGATAAAGTTGCATTCGCTAAAAAATATGAGTTGCCTGCCAATGAGGTTCCGATGATTTTAATCGCTATCGGAAAAGCTGCTATGCCAGCACGTAATTCATCTCGTTTACCATTCGAACAAATTATTCGTTTTTCTAGCTAATGGACTTATAGGATCCTTTGCCTGACATGTTCAATTGAAATTTTTTAGACTTTATCCGAATGAACGGAAATGCTACCATATAGGGATACTTGGAACGAAGAGCAATCAATGTAAGGAGGTATAGTATGGAAGTTTGTTTGGATGATAAAAAACAGATGATCATGATGTTAAAAAGATTAGACCGTCATGTAACGCAAATATTTGAAAAAAGAACAGAAGTCAGTTTAACGAGATATGAAATATTAGTTTCTTTATTAAAAAAAGGAAGCGTTTCTCAAAAGGTTCTGCAACAATCCTTAGCTATCGATCAATCTGCAATTACGCGCCATTTAAAGCTGCTTGAAGAACAGCATTATGTGGAACGACAACGCAATGCAAAAAACAACCGTGAAGTTCTTGTAACGATTACCGATAAAGGACGAGCATTACTTGAAGGTTGCACAATGTTTAAAGATCAATTTCTGAATGACCTTTATGAAGATTTTTCAGATAGCGAATTACAGCAGCTTAAACAGTTTCTTACGCGCTTAAATCAAAATGTAGAGAAGCTTTAATCGTTGCATAATAATAAAATAAGAAGAACGATCTTCTGTATCCAGGAAATCGTTCTTCTTTTTTTGCTCTCATAACCCTTTTCACTACTGGCGTTTCCAATAAATTAATGTATTTACGGATAGTTTTAAATGAGAATGTTTATCATCTATGATATACTATAACTATAAAGAAAATAAGCATTACTTAAGGAGAATGTTTTATGCAAATATACTGGACGAAAATAAACAAAATTATTGATGAAACACCAGAAGTTAAAACGTTTTTGCTCGACCTTCCCGAAGACTTCACATGGGAAGAAGGCGCCCACACCCACCTTGCATTAGAAGGTTTCAATGCTGGTGATCAGCCAAATAAAAGCTTAGTTCGTCATATGTCAATCTCCACGTTACCAAATGAGCAGACTGTCGGGATAACAACCCGTATTAAAGAACTGTGCTCTGAATTTAAATCGATTTTAAGAAATCTCGAAGTCGGCGATAAAGTTGCACTCTTTAAAATCCATTCCAATGTACCGCTGCAAAGACAAGATAAAAACATTTACTTATTGTCTTCAGGTGTAGGCATTGCAACGTTTAGACCGCTTGTACTTACTTATTTTGAACGTCCTGACAACATTAATCGCATTCATTCTCTTACTATCGATTCAACAAAAGACTACTTATTTACCGATATTTTCGAATCTGCACCTGATAAAAACTTCACATCACAGTACGTCGATAATCGGAAAGATTACTATGAAGAAGTGAAAAAACTTGCTGCAGATCAAGACGGTCTGTTTTATGTTGTCGGCAGCGACGAGTTTATTATGCAAAACATTGACGTGTTGCGTGAACAAGGTATCAAACCAGAACAAATTGTCCTTGATAAACGTGAACGACAATTACCTAATTTTTTCCCGGCGGAATCTACAATTTAAGTGATTATATGAAACGGGGCTATCCGAAAGAGTTGTTCTACTCTTAGGATAGCCCCGCTTTTTTATCTTTATATTAAACTAACTCCAACCAAACGACCGCTACAACATGTGGCGAGTGTGAAGAGAGCAAGAATAAGAACAGCAACAATTATAGAAGGAGCCGCTTTTCGATGCTTTTTTCTGTCTGGCAAAAGCTTTTCTTTCGTTTGGGCAACGCGTCTGCACAACCGCCTGTTTTTGCTTCATTATTAAACTAACTTCACCCGTTTAACCAAGTGACAACTACACAAAGTAAGGAGTGTATGTAGCATTAGTAAATATAGCGCACCTTCATTTTATTTGAGTCTAATGAAGTTTCTTTTTATTAATCTCCACCCCCACCGCAGCTTGAGCAGGAAGAATCCGACGAACAAGAACTGCAGAAGCTTGCCGAACTGCAACTATTACAACTCGAGGAACTGCTACTGCTTACCTTCATATAACTTTTAAATTCATTGTAATGAAAATAAGAAACAGATAAGAAAGGAACAAGCATTGTATTGTAACTTTCCTGATATTTTCTTTTTTTCAGCATTTCACTTATAACGTTTTTATCATAATCCTTTATTCCGTTTGCTGACTTTTTCATGGAAGAAATAAGCGCCCGGACAGTAGTCATATACTTTATATCATTTTTAAAGTAATTCTCTATTAGTTCATTTTCCGGTAAATTTCTAAACTCATCAATAACATTTGGATGTACAGGGTATCTGAAAAAGCCTTTATAAAGATAGATGTTCTCCTTTCTTAAATTAAAAAGCTCAGTATACACCCAATCAAAAAATCCGCGTAAATCAGGATCAGGCTCTTCATTGACATTTGGATTGTGATGAAGTGTTGTCCCTAAATAACTCTTTGAAAAATCATCATACTCACGGGTAAACATGAGCATCTCATGCCACAATTCATCGACTTTCTCACTAAACATTGGGGACTTCTTCAAAAAATAAGTCATAATAAAATAACGTTTTAAATCCAGGAGGCGCCACTCGTACTCATTTTCTTTTAACTTATTATTTTTCCCTACCCTCTTTTCTACGTTGTCCATAAAAATATTACTAAGTGATTGCTCTAGGTTATCACACAGCTTTTTTAATCCTTTAATCGGTTTTATGTCTATCGTATTTGGCAATAAGCCAAATTTAAACGAGCGTTTTTTACGTAAAAGTAAAATAAACCAAATAACTACTGCCAGCAGGAGTAACCATTTCATTTAATAACCCCCATCCCTATGTAGATTTCAAATAATGATAAAATAATTCCTCTATATCATATAAAAAGCATGAGAAACAAATGCCTAACTCATTGGAAGTTTTGAAATCCAAGCAGCTTCTTTTCATCCCCATTTGTTATTATACTTCCTGTAAATTAATGATATTGACAAGTTATGTTTTCATTTTAAAACAACAAAAAACCGAATGATGTAGTAGAATCACTCAGCTTAATCTTTTAACGTTAAAATGTAGGAATTATTTTCTGATCAATTTCACTAATAAAAGAATTTAAAATGTCAATTTGCTCTTCTAATTTTTTCTTGTGCTGAATTAATATAGCTTGTGTATTAATCTCTTCCTGCTCTAAATTCAGCGTTGATATATTTTCTCTTATATCCTCAATTGACATGCCTAGACTTCGAAAACATTTAATTAATTTTAAAAGTTCAATGTCTTGTTCATCAAATATTCGATGCTTTTGTTCATTTCTTTTTATTGGTGGAATTAAATCTATTTTTTCATAGTATCGAATTGAACTTGCAGGTATTTCAATTAAGAGGCTCGCTTGTTGGATTGTATACACGAGGTGTCCTCCTTGACTTAAAGTATGGTTTAACCTATAAGCTTGATAGTATCAAACTTAAAGGAGATTGTATAATGAAAAAGATTTTATTAGTAGTAACGAATACCTCTAAGTATCCCAATTTAGAACGTGCAACAGGATTATGGTTAGGAGAAGCTGTTCACTTTGCAGCTGAAATAGAAAAAGCAGGGTATGAAATTGATTATGTGAGCCCTAAAGGTGGCCATACACCACTTGACCCACACAGCTTACAAGCTGATCAAATGACTGAATTAGATTGGCAATATTACGCAAATGCTGATTTCTTAAATAAACTAAGCACTACTTTGCCGGCTGATTCTATTAACCCAAATGATTATGATGCTATCTATTATGCAGGTGGTCATGGAGTTATGTGGGATTTCCCAGAAGACGAAAACCTACAAAACATTGCAAGCACTATTCACGCTAACGGTGGCGTTGTTTCTGCTGTTTGTCATGGAGTTGTTGGATTATTAAATATTAAAAATGGTGATGGTGAATATTTAATTAAAAATACTAAAGTGACCGGTTTTACTAACACAGAAGAAATTGCTGTTGGACTAGATAAAGTCGTTCCATTTTTAACTGAAGATGAACTTGTTCGTAAAGGTGCTAATTACGTAAAAGATGCTGATTGGTCAGTATTCACTGTAACTGATAATCGTATTGTTACAGGACAAAATCCTGCATCAGGTGGCGCAGTTGCCAAAGATGTAATTAAACTATTAAAATCACTTTAATACAAAATTAACTCAAAAAATTGATGAGTAAAAGCATTTTCAACCTCAAAAAAGCTGTGCTAAAATCCCCATACAACGTGGATTTTTGACACAGCTTTTTTATTGTACTTCTATAATAACTCCAACCAAGCAACCGCTTCACAATGTGTCGACTGTATGTGACAACACATTGGTGCTGGCGCGTTTATTAAAACATAGTTTAAAGTGTAATCATATAAGTCATTTAGTAGATGCCTATTTAAATAATCAAAAGTTAGTCGAACTCCTGGTCTTAATAGAATTCTCTATTAAGACTGAGAAGACCTATGCGCTGTGAGATGCGCATCGAATGCATCTATAATTTGCAGAAAGTGATCTGCTTCACGGTATACATGGTCAGCAAGAAGTGGATGGATATTACTTTTTATTCTACAAGCTTCAATTAAATCTCTTGCTGTTTTCTTGAAATCACGTAACGCTACAACAGATACGCGATTTTGATCAAGAAATTGATCTAAGAGTGGTCTTGTTTCGGATTGTGGGCGCATATGATCTAAATCTTGTGCCTGATAAAGCAGTTGATCGAAGTCATGACTGAACTCACGTGCTTGATCCACTAATTTTCGTTCTGAAGGATCTAACAAGTGACCAATAAATTTTGAATGGTCCGCCATAATTTTTAGGAAAAATACATTTTCTTTAATTATAGCTTCAGGTAAAGGGATTATTACCCCTTCATTTAATTGTTTCAATCTCTTTGCAAAATAATATGCTTCACGGCTTGTATGGTCAACTAATAATGGGATGTTATTAGATATTATTTGGCAGCTTAAAATTAATCCTAATACTTTTCGCTTATATGCCCAAATATAACAAGCAGCTTGGTAAACTTGAATGTTTAATTGCCTGATTACTTCTGGGTCTGTCTTTTCATTATAGCTACTAACTTGCTCTTCAATCTGTTCAAAAACTGTAACAAAATACTTTGCCTCTTGAATAAGTTCTGTCTGATCAGCTGTAAATCCAAGACTTAAAAAGAAAGCATGTTCTTTCATAATCCTTGACCAAAACCGTATTTCCTCCAAAGATTGTGTTACAAATGTAGGAATAGGATACCCTCCTCTTATTGTCGTATTGGTATCTAATGTATTCAATGTATTTTGAATTAATGTTTTTTAAATACCTATGTTTAACAATAGACTTAACGCAGGATTTAGATGTATAGCTTACTTCACTTATAAATTCCTCCTACCTTACTCCTGAACCACAAAAACGGATTCCCCAATCGGATATCCGTTTTTATAGATTATACTAACTCCAACCAAGCAACCGCTTCACAATGTATGGAGTGTATGTGGCAACACAAGGGTGCTGGTGGGTTGTAATGAAACTGTAGAGGGGCCAAGAATCTTACCGATTCTTGACCCCTCTACTTATACTTTTACCTTAAGCCACGCCACCGCTTCACAATGTGGATAGATAACCCTGGAATATCAATTCTTAATAAGTTATTTGTCCCTTTTAATTCACTGTATATGTTGTCTGGGTTATCAAAATATAATTCAACGATGATTTTAGGTAGTTCAGCTTGTGTATTTGTTATTAATTGCTGTAAATACGTTCTACACTATTAAGTTTAACAGATACGGACTTAATTCGTTCTGAAGCAGCCTATTATTCAATTGTCCTGTCAAAGCTAAACAAAAAAGCTGCTCTACAATCCTTAAATGATTATAGAAACAGCTACACAATGCGTCGTGTGCTGAGGGTTACCTAACTCTTCTCTACATTCATCATTTATTTAAAGTTTTAATTCCTTTTCAACTACTCCACTTAATTGTATGTTCTATGATTACCTCCGACAATAGCGTATTCGTCTCTTTACGATATATTCTCAATACTACTCCAAAAGCTTCTTTTGTATTCATTAGACACGCCTAAGAATTACATCTTAAATGAATAATAATAATTTATTTAATTTGAAACGTAAAATCCTATTCTCTTACTCAAAAATATGTCGAATTCCCTTATTCTATATAGTACAATTTCATTAAGGAGGTGAGAAAAATGAATAATAAATACACTGTCACTTATTACGACAATGATATTGTAGGATTGTATTTTGAGCACAAAGGCAAAGAAATTTTTATTGATAAAAAGAATGAAAACCTATTAAAAACTCGTGTTTGGAATTTAAAAATCAATAATAACGCAGAGACGCTTTATTATGTAGAACCAACCAATAAAAAAAATGTTTATTGGAAAAGAGTTATAATTGGAGCAACTGAAAACGAACATGTCTTCTATGTTAGCGAAGATACTAATGATTTAAGAGAAATAAATTTATTTAAACTTCCTGCACATAGTAGTAAAAAGCTAATTCAAGCAACAAGAGAAGAAAAATTAAAAAACTATACGCCAATTAATAAAATAAAGGAATCTACAGTAAAACCAATCTGGACCATTGGTACATTACATACAGATTCCCCAAAAATAATGTTATGTAATTTAGAAACTTCTCAAATGTATCCACTACAAGGGACATTATCTGAAAAAGACATAGAGATACTATCTAAAATACTTAACACCCCTAATTTTAGCTTATAAATTTAGGTGTACAAGATATTCTAATAAACATTTTTTTGAAAAAAGTGAGTCTATGCATGATGTATAAACTCACTTTTTTACTTTTCCGATGAACAAAGTAATCAATTTAATACCTATTTGACTTAATGACTACACAATTTTTATAGTTCCTAAAAATGATGTCTTAGAAATGATTATCACACTTCTAAGACATCTACTTTTTTATGACAATATTAAATTAGCTATACCAAAGACTCATTCGAATAAAGCATACTTCGAAAAGTATGCTTAAAAAAGGATTATTCAGCTAACTCCAACCAAGCAACCGCTTCACAATGTGTCGTGTGCGGGAACATATCAACCGGCTGCACTTCCTGCGTTTTATATCCGCCGTCTTCTAAAATGCGGAGGTCGCGCGCTAGAGTTGCAGGATTGCAAGAAACGTAAACAACACGCTTAGGTTTTTGTTCGATAATCGTATTCAGTAGCGCTTCATCACAGCCTTTACGCGGCGGATCGACTACTAATACATCTGCTTCTTTACCTTCTTTGTACCAGCGGGGAATGACTTCCTCTGCCGGGCCAGCTTCGAAATATGTGTTTGTAAAACCGTTTAATGCGGCATTGCGTTTTGCGTCTTCGATTGCCTGCTCGACAATTTCAACACCCATTACATGACCCGCTTTTTGGGCTAAAAACAGTGAAATGGATCCGATACCGCAATAGGCATCGATTACGCGTTCATTGCCTGTCAGTTGTGCATAATCGAGGGCCTGTTTATAAAGCACTTCTGTTTGAACCGGGTTGACTTGATAAAACGAGCGTGCCGAAATTTCAAAACGGACATTGCCGATTGTATCTTCAATTGTATCCTTGCCCCAAAGTGTGAATGTATCATTGCCGAATATAACGTTTGTTTTCTCGCCGTTTACATTTTGGACAATGGATGTGACATTCGGGATAAGCGCTCGGATTCTTTCGATTACCGCGCTCGCCTGCGGGAATTTCTTAGATTTTGTAACGAGTACGACCATTACTTCGCCTGTTGCGCGACCTTTACGAACGACAACATGACGCAGCATGCCTTGATGGGATTTTTCATCATACGGACGCACACCTAAAATTTCCAACTCACGTTTCAAGTCTGCCATGACAACATCGGCTTCCCCTGTTTGAATTAAACAACGTTCCATATCAACGATTGAGTGTGACTTCGTTTTATAGAAGCCTGCCACCATCTGACCTGATTCGTTTTGCGCAAAAGGTATTTGTGATTTGTTGCGGTAATGCCAAGGCTCTTCCATCCCTTTTACCGGATGGACAGGTGCGTCGATTTTCCCAAGACGCTTCATCACATTTGCGACCATATTTTGTTTCCATTTTAATTGTCCCTCATACGAAAGATGCTGTAATTGACATCCCCCACATTGCGAAAAATAGACACATGGCGCTTCTACACGATCAGGCGACTTTTCCAGTATATTCATTACTTTTGCAAACCCATAATTCTTTAATGTTTTCATTACATGAATCTCGGCAGTTTCTCCAGGAAGTGCCCCTTGTATGAATAATGGATAGCCGTCGATTTTCGCGACGCCATTGCCATCATGTGTTAAATCTTCTATATAAACTGTTTGACGATCATTTTTTTTAATAGGTGCAGACATGTTCATTTCTTCCTCTCATTTCAATCACTTTATTGTACCATGCTCCATATAATTTGCACTTATTATACTTTCTACTAATGTTCTGACTATCCAATTATTACTTTTGTTCTAGTATTCAGTATGTATTGCCTATATAATTTACCTTATAACTCTAATAATTCTATTAATTTCAAGGAGATTGAGGCATATGTCAGTTCGAAAAAAACTTAATATTGGCTTTATTTTAATCGGGATGGTGCTTTTATTTTCAATCGGATTTGCAACCGTTCAGTTTTCCCGGATTGGTGATGAAGTTTCCAAAGCAGTCGATGTACAAATGGCACAGGTTCAGCGGATTAACGCTATCCAGCAACATATACTGTCGCAAGGCATCTATGCTCGTGCCTATGCAGTAGATCCTTCTCAAAATAACTTGGATTCACTAAACAGCCATACAACAAGCCTCGTCCAGCTCATCGAGGAAGTGCAGAGCAAAAATATATCAGCGGATGCTGCACCGATTATTAATAACTTAAAAGACCAATCAGAAATCATTGCCGAACAAATGGATAGAGTGATTTCATCTGTACAGACACGTGATATTTCAGCCGCGCTATCAGTGGTGAATGGTGACTATACATATACGAGCAATTTCACAAGCGAGCTTGCCGGGAAAGTGGAACAAATTGAAAACACCGAACTTGATAAAGTTGTGAATAATACGAAAAACATGATTTCACTATCGATGATTTTATCCGTTATATTCATTATTATTGCGCTCCTTGTTATAGCTTCCTACATGATTTACACGAAATATGGCATTACACTGCGCCTCCAGTCAATTACAAAAGATCTGGAACACATGGCTGGCGGGGATATCAAAGTTTCACACAAACCAGTTCGCACAAAAGATGAATTTGGTATGCTGTCGAATGCTTTTATTTCATTGCAGCGTAATTTCGAGGAATTGTTAGTAAGCATTCAGCAAAACGCAAATCAGCTTAGCAATTCAGCGGATGCACTTATGAAAAACAGTGAGACGATTTCATCGGAAACAGCTCATATTAATGAACTGATTGAGCATACTGCACAGACCGCCGCAACGATGACAATTGGAGCAAATGAAAGTGCCCTGGCTGTAGATGAGACGGCACAGGGAATTAATTCGATTGCCCAATCAACACAAGAATTGCATATTGGTGCTGTTACATTGACCCAGTTTGCTAATGATGGGGTAAAAATTATTGACGAAGCGATGCAGCAAATGGAAACAGTATATGCATCGACTCAATCGATTTCCAGCCTTTCAAACGTATTAATTGAACAGTCAGGACAAATTAGTACAATTACAAAAGCCATTACTGATATAGCGGATCAGACGAATCTGCTTGCCTTGAATGCTGCCATTGAAGCGGCTAGAGCTGGTGAACATGGGAAAGGCTTTGCTGTAGTCGCAGATGAAGTTCGCAAACTCGCAGAGCAATCCAAAAAGTCCGCAAATGAAATTGTCCATTTAACTGAAACTATTCAGTACAATTCCCAAAATGTTGGCGAAGCGGTGGAAAGCAGTCTCAAGTGTGCAAATGATGGTGTTGTTGTCATCGATCGTGCCGGTCAGTCATTCCACACGATTACCGAAAATATTTACAATATAACGGAGCGTGTAGAACATATTTCTGCTACATCACAGCAAATTTCAGCAAGCTCAGAAGAAGTTGCGGCTTCAGTCATCGAAATTTCGCAAGGTACAGAAAAAACGATGGCGGATGTAGCGCAAGTAGCAAATGCGACACAACTTCAAACTGAAATTGTCGATGATATGGAAGAGCTTTCTAAACGTTTAGCGAATCAGGCAAAACAGCTGCAACAAAGTATGGATAAATTTACATTGTAAAAGGAATTGACTTAAAATGCCTTCACTTTAACGGTTTATAATTGTTGGAGTGGAGGTTTTTAGATTTACATCGAGTATTTTGACCATTTATATTAGAAAATTGGTATTGTATACGCTGTTCTGGGTGTTCTTTCAAATGAAGCTAGCGGATATTAGAATATTGAAAGGCTTTATTAGAAAGTGTTTAGAGGATATTAGTACATTCGGTGAGTTTATTTGAACATCTCGACCCGGTATTAGAAGATCAAAGCGATATATTAGTACTTCCCGCTTTTATTAGAACTTAATTTATTTTATTAGAACATTTAAGCACTATATTAGAAAACCGCTAATTCCCCGTCCCCCGACTCTTCCCGATAAAAACAAAAAAACTCACAAGGGCATTCCACTACCCTTGCAAGCTATAGTTAAATTACTTCTTCATCCGTTTCAATTTCACGAATTTTATCTTTCGGCACGAATACTTCAATATGCCGTTTTAAATTTTGGAAAACAGCTGGTGCATCGCCGCCATATTCACCGTCCAGATTTAAATGCACTTCCTGATCAGATGATACGACAACACGACTAGCTTTTCTGTAAATGACACGTTCGTCGGATAAATGCTCGCCACGCAATGCCAATGAAGCAATACGTATGAAATCCGCAATATTGCATTCCTTTAAAATCATAACAGTGAACAGTCCATCATTGATTGATGCATCGGGTGCGATTTTTTCGAAACCGCCTACGGAATTTGTTAAGCCACATAAAAACATCATCGCTTTACCATCAAACTCTTCCTCATCCATTTGGATTTTCATATGAGTTGCTTTAATAGAAGGAATCATTTCAATTGCCTTCAAATAATACGCCATTTGTCCAAGTACCGTTTTCATTCTGCTCGGTACTTCGTATGTCAGCTCGGTGATACGCCCGCCTGCAGCAATGTTAATGAAGTAGCGGTCGTCATTCAAAATACCGACATCGACAGGTATTGTATCCCCTGCAAGAATGATGTTTAGTGCTTCTTCAACATTTCGGGGAATACGAACAGCCCGTGCAAAGTCATTTGTGGTCCCCATTGGAATTAAACCAAGCTTTGGCCGTTTTTCGCATTGACTAACACCTGCCACTACTTCATTTAACGTCCCGTCTCCACCTACCGCAATTACAACATCAAATTCGCGTCTTACAGCTTCGATTGCAGCTTTTGTTGCATCACCTTCACCAGTCGTTGCATGGCATGAAGTTTCATATCCTGCTATTTCGAGTTTCTCCAATACTTCCGGAAGATGTCTCTTAAATACTTCACGACCCGAAGTTGGGTTATATATAATTCTCGCTCTTTTCATATTGATCTCATCCTGATTAATTATATTTTTCATTCTGTCCAAAGTATACTGCTGTCTGTTTTAGAAAAGCAACAATAGTACCCAGGATATTCTCTTCAATAATACGCTTAAAATAGAAAAAAGTTCCTACTATATTATATAGTAAGAACTCGTAAAAGTAACAGGTAAAGTAAAATTATATTGCTGCGATTATCTTATTTTTAAAATCTTCATATACATAGCTCCACAGCTTTGAATCGTTTACATATTGCCCGCGCATATTTTCGTATACCACTTTTTGTGCGTCTTCAAATGTTGGATCTTCTTTATCCGGTAATGTTGCACGTAAATCGGTTACTAGCTGCTGTAATTGCGGTGCACGTGGGCCCCACGTTGTAATTACTTCTCCTGCTTCATTTAAAATCAAGTACATTGGAATAGCACGTCCACCATTCGTTAAATAACGATCAATCAAATCTGTATCCGCATCGCGTAATGCTGTACGAATTTCTACATCTGCTGCTTCTGCAACTTTGCGAATGATTGGATTGTTAATCATTGCATCCCCGCACCAGTCTTCAGTAATTGCTAAAATATGGACATTGGCATTTTTCAGCTTTTCAATAAAAGCTGTATCTTCCGGAAGCTCAAAGCTCTCATAAATAGCAAAACTTTGTTCTTTTAATTGAGACATTGCATCCATATATTCTTTCATGGATTTGCTCTCTTCAAAATATTGTTGTTCTGTTTTCATATATATACCACCTTTCAAATGCTCTCTTCTATTTTGCACGTTTTCAAGAAAAAAAGAAAGTTTTATGTGTCAAAATTGTTACACAATAATACAATTCTAAATTTTCAAAACAAGTTACATAAAACAGCAGATTCTTAATACTTTCGAGAATTTTATAACCAACTAATATTTTATGCAAATAATATTACCTTATAGTAAAATAATTAAAAATTTTCCTAATTGTCTTACTTATTAGTATCTATAAAAAATTTCAAATGTAGTATATATTTCATACAAATATTCTGATATATTAAAATAACGCATCAAAAAATTATCAGAAAATTTAATTTACATGATTTTCTAGGAGGGGTATTTATGAAACGCAACAAAAAGGTCGCATTGACTGCTACAGCACTTTCATTATCTGCATTACTTGCAGCATGTGGAGGAGATGAAACTAAATCAACATCATCTGGAGATGGGGAAAAAGAATTAGATTTACTAATCACTTCTGAGCCACCTTCATTACATCCACAATTAGCTTCAGATACAACTTCTGGCGCAATTTTAGAAAATACTTTTGAAGGTTTAACAACATTGGTTGAAGGCGAGCCGGTTTTAGCTGCCGCTGAAGACTATAAAGTATCGGATGATCTTTTAACTTACACATTCACTTTACGTGACGCACAATGGTCAAATGGAGAAAAAGTTACAGCTGAAGATTTTGAATACGCATGGAAATGGGCATTAAACCCGGAAAATGCGTCTGAATATTCTACTATCCTTTACCCTATTAAAGGAGCAGAAGAATACAACAACGGTAAAGGTAATGCCGAAGATGTGGCGATTAAAGCTATCGATGAAAAAACATTGGAAGTAACGTTAAATGCTCCAACTCCATATTTCTTGGAATTAACAGCATTCAAAACGTTCTACCCAATCCATAAAGCAACAGCTGAAGCGGATCCAAAATGGTACACAGAAGCAGATACATATGTATCGAACGGTGCATACAATTTATCTACTTGGAACCATTCAGGCGATATCGTTTTAGAGAAAAGCGATACTTACTGGGATACAGAAAATGTAGATATCGATACGGTAAACATTGCAATGGTTGAGTCTGAAACAACTCAAATGACAATGTTTGACGCTGGAGAAATTGATTTCTTAGGTGCTCCTTACGGGACAATTTCTCTTGATGCAATCGATCGCTTAAAATCTGAAGACAAATTAAACGTTTCTGATATGTCATCTATTTACTGGTACAAGTTCAATACAGAAGATACGGTAATGCAAAACGAAAACATTCGTAAAGCATTAGCATTGGCAATCGACCGTGAAGGCTTAATCAGTAATGTTGTAAAAGGCGAACAAGAACCTGCATTAGGTATCGTGCCAAACTCTGTAGAAGGCTTCGGCGATGATGAAGGTTACTTCAAAGATGCTGATTTCGAAGAAGCGAAGAAATATTTAGAAGCTGGTCTGAAAGAATTAGGATTAGCAAATCCTGCTGATTTAGAAGTAAAAGTTTCATACAATACTTCTGAAGCACACTCTGCAATCGCACAATTCATCCAACAAGGATGGTCATCTAATTTAGGTATTACTGTTAAACTTGATAACTCAGAATGGCAAGTATACTTAGATAAAATTGGAAATGGCGATTACCAAATCGGTCGTCTTGGTTGGGGTGCTGACTACAATGATGCGTATACATTCCTAGAAATGTATAACTCTGCAGAGAACGGCAATAACCAAACTGGCTGGTCAAACGATGAATACACTGCATTATTAAATGAGTCGATCACTGAAACTGATCCGGACAAACGTACGGAAAAATTATTGGAAGCTGAAGCAGTAATTATGGAAGAAATGCCTGTAGCTCCTATTTACTACAATACAAACTTAAATGTTGTATCTGACGAAGTAGAAAATATGGTTCCAGATGCTTTAGGTAACATTAATCTTAAATACGTTAAAATGAAGTAATTTTAACTATTTATTATTTACTCCTGCGATGGTCAAATTAATTGCAAGGTCATCGTAAACAGGGAGTGCCTCGAAATAAAATTTCGGGCACTCCCTTTCATAGTTTTATCGAATTTTCAAAATAGTATAAAAAGGAGGTACGGACATTGCTTAACTTTATCATTAAACGATTACTCTATATCGTACTTGCAATGTACTTAATTATTACAGCGACGTTCTTCCTAATGCAGCTTGCTCCCGGTAGCCCTTTCACGAGCGAACGTGAATTGCCGCCTGCCATCGAAGAACAGTTAAACGCGAAATATGGGTTGGATAATCCTTGGTATATCCAATATAAAGACTATTTAGTAGATACAATGACATTTGATTTTGGGGAGTCGATGAAATACAAAGGCCGTTCCACAAATGACATTATCGCAGAAAGCTTCCCTGTATCCCTTGCTTTAGGTCTTCAGGCAATGGTTTTAGCAATTGGTCTTGGTGTATTACTCGGCGTTGTTTCAGCACTGTATCATAACCGCTTTGGAGATTATGCCGCGACAATTTTTGCAATTTTAGGGATTTCAGTTCCTTCCTTCATATTAGCCGGACTCTTGCAGTATTACCTGGCATTTGAAGCAGGCTGGTTCCCGGTAAGTGGCTGGAAAGGATTTGCCTATACAATATTACCTTCATTGGCAATCGCTGTTACCCATGCCGGATTTATTGCCAAACTTACTCGTTCTAGTATGTTGGAGCAAAACAATAGTGAATATGTAAAGCTTGCTCGTGCAAAAGGTCTTGGAAAATGGACAATCGTGTTCAAGCACTCTTTACGTAATGCATTATTGCCGGTCGTAACGTATTTAGGTCCACTTTTTGCCGGTGTTATCACAGGTTCGTTCGTTATTGAACAGATTTTTGCTGTGCCAGGACTTGGCCGCCATTTCGTAACAAGTATTACAAACCGTGACTATACGGTAATTATGGGTACGACAGTGTTCTATTCATTAATTTTATTACTGGCTGTATTAATCGTAGACATTTTATACAGTGTCATCGATCCACGTATTAAATTGAAAGGAGCGAAAAAATAATGGCTCAAAACGAACAGCAAATACCAAAAGTATCAGCTGACATGTTCGATGTTGTCGGTCGTTCAGAAAATACAGATGCCCTTTCTAAAAAGCAAGTATCTTATTGGAAAGAAGTATTTTATCGCTTCTCTCATAACAAGTTAGCTGTACTCGGGTTAATCCTTCTTATTATAATTGCAGGATTTGCAATTTTTGCGCCGGTGTTCTCTTCTTATACATATGAACAGAATGTAGGTTTATATAATACCGCTCCTTCTGCAACACATTGGTTCGGTACGGATGACCTTGCGCGTGATATTTTCGTCCGTGCATGGGAAGGCGCTCGAATTTCATTATTCATCGGTATTACTGCCGCTGTAATTGATTTGATTATCGGTGTTTTATGGGGAAGTATTGCAGGTTTGGCAGGTGGTCGTGTCGATAATATTATGATGCGTATCGCAGACGTGTTGACGGCAATTCCTTATCTATTAGTAGTAATTATTTTATTGGTAATTATGGAACCTGGTTTAATTCCTATGATTATCGCCCTTTCCATTACAGGTTGGGTAAACATGGCGCGTATTGTACGAAGTGAAGTACTGAAAATTAAAAATCAGGAATACGTACTTGCTGCTCGTACATTAGGCGCAAATCAATGGCACATCATTAAACGTCACTTAATCCCAAATGCAATGGGTGCTATTTTAGTAACAATGACAATGACTATTCCAAGTGCAATTTTCACAGAGAGTTTCTTAAGCTACTTAGGTTTAGGGGTTCAGGCTCCTTTAGCCAGCTGGGGTACGATGGCCTCTGAAGGTTTCAAAGCACTTCAATCTGCACCATGGCGATTATTGTTCCCTGCAGCTTTAATCTCGATTACAATATTCGCATTTAACGCAGTTGGGGACGGCTTACGTGACGCACTTGATCCGAAATTACGTAAATAAGGAGAGTGTACGCAATGAAGAAAAAAGTATTAGAAGTAAACGACTTACGTATTAATTTCAAAACGTACGCTGGTGTCGTACAAGCCGTACGCGGAGTAAGCTTTGAATTATACGAGGGCGAAACATTAGCAATCGTCGGGGAATCCGGTTCCGGAAAATCCGTAACGAGTAACGCACTGATGAAGTTAATTCCTCAGCCACCAGGTATTTATGCCGGTGGTGAGATTAACTTCAACGGTCGCAATATTATTCCTTTATCTGAGAAAGAAATGATGAAAGTTCGCGGAAATGATATTTCAATGATTTTCCAAGATCCAATGACTGCATTAAATCCAACAATGCGGATCGGTGCACAGATTACCGAAGTACTTCTAAAACATAAAAAAGTTACAAATAAGGACGAAGCAAAAAAACGTGCGGTTGAGTTACTTGATCAAGTAGGTATCCCTTTCCCAGAAAAGCGTTATAAAGCTTACCCTCACGAACTGTCGGGAGGGATGCGCCAGCGTGTTGTTATCGCTATCGCTCTTGCAGCAGATCCAAAACTATTAATTGCCGATGAGCCGACAACAGCATTAGATGTAACGATACAGGCACAAATTTTAGAGTTGATGAAAGAACTTCAAAAGAAATCGAATACATCGATTATTTTCATTACCCATGATCTGGGTGTTGTAGCAAATGTAGCAGACCGAGTTGCGGTCATGTATGCAGGTCAAATCGTTGAGTACGGTACAGTAGAAGATATTTTCTACAATCCACAGCACCCATATACTTGGGGACTACTCGGCTCTATGCCGGACTTAAACAACTCTACAGATGAGCTGTTAATGGCGATTCCAGGTTCTCCGCCAAACTTGATCGATCCACCTAAAGGCGATGCATTTGCCCCTCGTAACGAATTTGCAATGAAAATCGATTTCGAGATGGAACCGCCAATGTTTAAAGTATCGGATACACACTACGCTAAAACTTGGCTACTGCATCCTGATGCACCAAAAATGCCTGTTCCTGAGGCGGTAGCACGCCGTATTAAAGGCTATCAACAGGAGGGCATGTAATTATGGCAAATAAAATATTAGAAGTAAAAGGCTTAAAACAGTATTTTGGCACTGCCAAACAACCGATTAAAGCGATCGATGGTATCTCCTTTGATGTGTATGAAGGCGAAACATTAGGTTTAGTCGGAGAATCCGGCTGTGGTAAATCAACGACGGGCCGTTCAATTATCCGCCTTTACGATATTACAGAAGGTCAAATTACCTTTAAAGGCAAAAATATATCAGAGATGAAGTCACGAAAAGAATTAATGCAATTCAATCGTGAAATGCAAATGATCTTCCAGGACCCGTATGCGAGTTTAAATCCTCGTATGACAGCTGGTGAATTAATTGCAGAAGGCTTTGACATTCATGGTCTGTATAAAAACAAAAAAGAACGCCAAGCTCGTATAGGTGAATTGTTGGAAGCGGTCGGACTGACACGCGAGCATGCTAACCGTTATGCCCATGAGTTTTCTGGCGGGCAGCGTCAACGTATCGGTATTGCCCGTGCACTTAGTTTAGATCCAAGCTTCATCATTGCAGATGAGCCGATCTCTGCACTTGATGTATCAATTCAAGCACAGGTAGTAAACTTACTGAAGCAACTTCAAAAAGAACGTGGGTTAACTTATTTATTCATTGCTCATGATTTATCGATGGTAAAATATATATCAGACCGAATCGCGGTTATGTATCGCGGGAAAATATTAGAACTTGGAAGTGCGGATGAGATTTACAACAACCCAATCCACCCGTATACGAAGTCTCTATTATCTGCTGTTCCTCAGCCAGATCCCGCTTATGAACGCAACCGTACACGTATCCCGTACAAACATGTTGAACATGATCCGGCAGCTAAAGTAATCGAAGCCCGCCCTGGCCATTTCGTCTTTGGCACAGATGCACAAGTAAAAGAATGGGCTAAATAAAAAACAAAAGAACTCCTTCACGAGGCAATGTGAAGGAGTTCTTTCTATATATAATAAGGAAATTTCCAATGACTATTACTTAATATTAAAATGCTTCAGATGTTGTTTTCGCTTGCATATGCAATGTTAAATAATCTGGTCCGCCTGCTTTAGAGTCAGTACCTGACATGTTGAAGCCGCCAAATGGTTGGTAACCAACGATAGCACCTGTACAGCCGCGGTTGAAATAAAGGTTTCCAACATGGAACTCTTCGCGGGCATACTCTAAGTTCATACGGTCGTTTGTAATAACGGCACCTGTTAATCCGTATTCAGTATTGTTTGCGATATCAATCGCGTCTTCAAATGAATCTGCTTTTGTAATCGCTACAACTGGACCGAAGATTTCTTCTTTCATAATACGCGCTTCCGGATCTACATCGGCAAATACTGTCGGGTGTACAAAGTAACCAACAGAATCATCTGCAGTACCACCAGCAACTAGACGGCCTTCTGTTTTACCGATTTCAATATACTCGCTGATTTTTTTGAATGCTGCCGAATCGATTACTGTTGCCATAAAGTTGTTATTGTCTGAAGGGTCACCGATTGTTAATGATTTCGTTAACTCTTCCACACGGTTTACAACTTGATCATATACATCTTTTACGATTACTACACGTGAACATGCTGAACACTTTTGTCCTGAGAAACCGAAAGCTGATTTTACGATGGACTGTGCAGCTAACTCTAAATCTGCATCCTTATCAACAACGATTGTATCTTTACCGCCCATTTCAGCAATGACACGTTTAATCCAAATTTGTCCTGGACTTAATTTTGATGCACGTTCGTTAATACGTAAGCCGACATCACGAGAACCTGTAAAACTGATGAAGCGTGTTTTCGGGTGGTCTACTAAGTAGTCCCCTACTTCTGCTCCACTACCAGGTACGAAGTTTACTACGCCTTTTGGTAAACCTGCTTCTTCAAGCACTTCAATAAATTTATAAGCGACAACCGGTGTAGTTGATGCTGGTTTTAATAATACTGTGTTACCAGTAACAACAGCTGCAACAGTTGTACCTGCCATAATAGCGAACGGGAAGTTCCAAGGCGAAATAACAATCCCGATCCCTAGTGGAATATAGTCATAACGGTTGTATTCATTCGGACGGCTTTCTACTTTACGACCATCTTTCATTTCCAGCATTTGACGGCCATAGTATTCTAAAAAGTCGATTGCTTCTGCAGTATCTGCATCCGCTTCATTCCAAGGCTTACCTGCTTCTTTCGTCAACCATGCAGAAAACTCATGCTTGCGGCGGCGGATAATTGTCGCTGCTTTGAATAATACGTCTGCACGAATTTCAGGTTTAACTTTTTTCCATGACTTGAATGCTTTATCTGCTTCTTGCATCGCTTTTTCAGCCAAGTCTTTTGAAGCTTTTGAAACAGAGCCAATCACTTCTGTTTTCTTAGCCGGGTTATATGATACAATTTTTTCTTCTGTCGTAATACGTTCACCACCGATAATTAGAGGATAATCGGCACCAAGCTGTGATTCTACTTTTTTAAGCGCTTCCAAATAAGCTTGCTTGTTTTCTTCTACCGAGAAATCTGTAAATGGTTCATGTTTATAGTTAATCATTTATCATTACCTCCGATATTAAGTGCAATATTATTTTGCATCATATTATGTTTCTTAATTTGAATTATGCAATATAATAATGCTTAAATCAATTATTTTTTCTAAATTACGCAAATTATCTCATTTTGACATTCCCATGCTAAAATAAAATAGAGGGGGTTACACCGCATGAATCAACTAGATCGCTCTAGTGTTTTTGAATTTATGATTGAAAAAATAGAAACCGGTCTTTGCGCTATTGACGAAAATGGACGAGTCATCGTATACAACAAAAAAATGCGCGAGCTTACCGGTGAATCACTTGAACAAATTACACAACGCTTTTTATCACAGTCACTCGACTTTAACTTGGAGCAAAATATGCTGCAAAAAGTTTTAGCTTCAGGTCAAAGCTTCAAACATATTAAGCAAACGTTCTGGAATGCACGTGGTGAAGAAGTGACAATGATGAATGACTATTATCCATATACCCTAAATGACGGTACGAAAATCGCCATTCAATTTTCCCGCGATATTACTCAGCAGGAGTTTTTGATGGACCGTCCTCTAAGTCGTTACGGTGCTCCATTAACTTTTGATATTATTACTGCTGTTTCAAAATCAATGAAGCAAGTAATTCAGCAAGCTAAAATTGCCGCACTCGGTCGAATTCCGGTTATGCTTGTCGGTGAATCCGGAACAGGGAAAGATATGATTGCAGAAGGTATTCATCATGAGCTTGCTGAAAAAAACGAACGCTTCATCACACTTATTTGCCGACGCAATGAAAAAACATTGCTCACTCAAATAGAAAAATATATTGCCGAGGAAAAAAACTATACGTTTTTTGCCGAGCGGATTGAATTTTTATCAGATGAAGCACAGAACCGCATCGTGGAGCTTCTGGAAAAACATACCGAACGTAACCATGTCTTCATTGCAAGTATTGGTGAAGATCCGATTGACTTAATCCAGAAAGGTCATCTGTCCAAAAACCTGTATTACTTATTTTCGAACTTAACAATAAAAGTACCCGCACTCCGGGAGCGCCGTGAAGATATTAAGCCCTTCGTGGACGATTATTTTGCTCGCCGACGCATTGCTTATGGCAGCTCAGTTAAAGGATTAGCACCTGAAATCGAGGAAATTTTCCAGAACTACGACTGGCCTGGAAATTTAAAAGAACTTGAAGTTTTACTGGATGATATTAGTGCCTTACTAACAACAGAAGAATATGTGGAACTTATACATATCCCAGCATACTTCAAGTGGAAGCTCCAGCAAGCAGAGCCAACTGCCTCTGAACAGCAAAAATTATTCGATTTCTCTGAACAGACATTGCAGCCTCTTGATGAATATATGCGTAAAGTTGAGGACTATTATATTTCACACGCCTTACAGCTGAATGACGGAAATATTTCGCAGACAGCTAAAGCACTGGGCATTCATCGGCAAGGTTTGCAATATCGTCTAAAACGCAAATAAAATTGGTAATAATTTGTATTATTTACCACTTAAGAGACCCGCTACTAGTGGGTCTCTTTTCCATTTTTCTTAGTGCAATATTTTATTGCATGTTTTATAAATTATGTTTTTTAGAGAATGTAAACGTTTCAAGAAAGTATTTCAGCAAAATTTTTTTGCTTTAAAAACCGTTGATATTTCTCACTTTTTCATCTAGTAAACATTAATCCTCTCAAATTCTATTTCCTTTTTTGAATTTTTTGTTTTATACTCTGCTCAATAACATTAAAAAACTTTTTTATTCGCAGGGGGACTATTTAAAATGTCATTAAAAGATTTTTTTATCGCACTTTCAGAGAATCAAACATTAAATTCTGCAGCCCAAAAATACGGATTTAAGCTGGGGGCGCAAAGTGTCGTTGCAGGTACAAATATCGATGAAGTTATAGAAAGCATCAAGCATTTAAATGCACAAGGTATCTCTTGTACTGTCGATAATCTAGGGGAATTTGTGTTTGAAAAATCTGCTGCACTTGCTGCAAAAAACCAAATTTCAGCTGTAATTGAACGTATTCATAGTGAAAATCTGGATGCACATATTTCTTTGAAACCGTCTCAGTTGGGGTTGGATATTGATTTTGAATTTTGCTATGAAAATTTAAGAGAGATCGTTGCATTGGCAAATAAATATCAGATTTTTGTTAATTTCGATATGGAAAACTATGCACGTCTACACCCATCATTTGAACTTTTGGAAAAGATTCACGTCGATTACGATAATGTAGGTACAGTTATTCAAGCATACTTTTTCGAGTCAGGTGAAAATGTAGAACGTTTTAAAGATTACCGTTTACGTATTGTAAAAGGCGCTTACAAAGAAGATGAGTCTGTCGCTTACCAAAATAAAGCCGATATCGACCGCAAGTTTATCGAGCAGATTGAATATCATTTACTACATGGCAAATTCACTTCGATTGCGACACATGATCACAATGTAATTAATCATGTAAAACAATTTGTCGATAAGCATAATATTCCTAATGATAAATTTGAGTTCCAAATGCTTTATGGCTTCCGCAAAGAAATGCAGTTGGGCCTCGCAAAGGAAGGGTATAACTTCTGTACGTATGTACCATTTGGTAATGATTGGTACGGCTATTTTATGCGTCGTTTAGCAGAACGTCCGCAAAACCTGACACTAGTTACAAAACAAGTATTTACGAAAAAGACAAATACAATTTTAGCTGTTGCAGCAGGTGCATTTTTAGCCGGACGTATGTCTAAAAAGTATAGATAAGTACAGAAGCGCCATATTTTATTGCGTTGACGACCATGTATTGCAACATGGTAAACTAGTCAAAAATTTATTATTAAGGGAGTTGTATTTATGTCAGATTACAGTTATCAGTTGTTGGCCATTATTATTTATATGATTGTGATGCTCGGCATTGGCTGGTATGCTTTCCGGAAAACTAGCAACCTGACAGACTATATGTTGGGCGGACGTGGTCTCGGTGCTGCAGTAACAGCATTAAGTGCCGGTGCAGCGGATATGTCGGGCTGGCTATTAATGGGGCTTCCAGGTGCAATCTATTTATCGGGTCTCGTGGAAGCTTGGATTGCAATCGGTTTAACAGTCGGTGCGTATTTAAATTGGTTACTTGTAGCACCTCGTTTACGTGTTTATACACAAGTAACAAAGGATTCCATCACGATTCCAAGTTATTTGGATAACCGTTTGCGTGACAACACGAAACTATTACGTATCGCATCGGGGATTATCATTTTAGTATTCTTTACATTCTATGTATCTTCCGGAATGGTATCAGGCGGTAAGTTTTTTGAGAGCTCATTCGGAATGGATTACCATACAGGTCTTTTATTCGTATCGGCAGTAGTTGTTGCCTACACATTATTCGGCGGGTTTTTAGCTGTTAGTTATACGGATGTAATTCAAGGTCTTATAATGCTTGTTACATTAATTGCAGTTCCTGTTTTCGGAATCTTCTTAACTGGCGGTATTGGAGAAACGGTTGATTCTATTAAAGCAGTCGATCCGGAAATGTTCAGCCTTCTTCCTTCTACTGTAACAGCAACAGCTGTTATTTCTTCTCTTGCATGGGGGCTTGGCTACTTTGGTCAGCCACATATAATCGTACGCTTTATGGCGATTACATCTGTAAAAGAAACGAAGAATGCTCGTCGTATCGGTATTGGCTGGATGATTTTCAGTTTACTAGGTGCGCTCGCAACAGCATTAGTCGGTGTGGCTTACTTCCAGCAGCAAGGTACGGAATTGAAGGATGCGGAAACAGTATTTATCGTGTTAGGGCAGATTTTATTCCACCCGTTCATTGCAGGAATCGTACTTGCAGCAATTTTAGCAGCAGTTATGAGTACCATTTCATCACAATTAATCGTAACTTCTTCAGCACTGATTGAAGACATTTATAAAGCTTTATTCAACAAAACTGCGACAGATAAACATTACGTATTTTTAGGTCGTGTCGCTGTACTTTTCGTATCTATTTTTGCGGCAATTGTTGCATGGAATCCGGAAAGCACAATTTTAGGATTGGTCGCATTCGCATGGGCCGGTTTTGGTGCAGCATTCGGTCCAATCATTTTACTTTCTCTGTTCTGGCGTAAGCTTACAAACTACGGAGCACTTGCCGGAATGGTTGCCGGTGCCGCAGTTGCATTCGTTTGGGGACGTACGGAAAGTTTAACGAGCATGCTTTATGAGATTGTACCAGGCTTTATAGCATGTTTAGTCGTTGCAGTCGTAGTGAGTATGTTGACATATAAACCAAATGCGGAAATCGAAGAAGAGTTCAATGAAACACAACGTATTTTAAAAGAAGAGCAAAAGTAATAATAAAAACGGTATGATCTTTAATAAAGACATACCGTTTTTTCAATATCAAAAAGCAGATAATGTGATGGAGGTTATTTTATGCAACTTGCACAACTATTCCCTTCCCTTAAAAGACATAGCACATACCCGACAACCCATAATTCAGCAACAACGATCTTTTATGATTCAGCTGATGCATGCTGGTATGAGATCGCAAAAAACGAAATAACCGAACGAGATGCTTTAATGTTAAAGCATTTTTATCGAGAATGCAGTGAACAAATGGATCCGTGGTTACTATTGTTAACACAAGGTGTAGTCCCGAAGCCTGCAACTTATTCTTCTATTCGCATATTACAATATCATATTACCAATGATGCCGGGCAATTAAAGTACGCTATTGAGCTTTTCTTTATGAATGATGCTTATCTATTGGAAGCTGCTCCTCATACTTTCTGGATTATTTTGCTTAGAGATTATACTCGAGAAGAACTTGAAGGCTTTATGGCAATATTGGAAAATGACTTTTATTTGCATGGACAGCTTTTCGTAGGTCAATTGCTTCCGGTTTCTGAAATGCTGCATCATTCTTTCTTAACGGAGCAAAAAATATTTCAGTCCATTTTAGAACGGCAGCACCAAACGATTTATACATTTTCTGAAAGCTTCTTAATTTTATTGCCATTACACTTGACTATGCCGTTACAACAATATTTGCAGCATACATTGTTCAATAGTTTAAATGATGAAATGATTACTACCATTACAGCGCTATTTTCCCATAACGGAAATATGTCCTCTGCTTCGAAAGAATTACATATCCATCGCAACACCTTGTTATACCGTACACAACGTTATTTTGAAGAAACTACGTTGGATTTAAAGCGCAGTGATGACCTGCTATTAGCCAATTTAGCAGCCCAGTTGTATAAACTAACAAAATATTCCTGATAATTTCAAGCACATTGCACAAAGGCAGCTCCCTTTTAATCTTTTATACTATAAAAAAGGGGGACTGGTTTTTTATGTTAGATTTTGATCATCTTGTAAAACGTTATCCCGATGGCCATGTAGCTGTTGAAAATTTTCATTTAAAGGTTGAACCTGGTGAATTTCTTGTACTTGTTGGTCCGTCAGGCTGCGGAAAATCTACGACATTGCGTATGGTCGCAGGACTTGAAACGATTTCTGAAGGCGAATTGCGCATCGAGGGTAAACGAGTGAATGAAGTTGAACCAAAAGACCGCGATATTGCAATGGTTTTCCAAAACTATGCTCTATACCCGCATATGAATGTGTACGATAATATGGCTTTTGGCTTGAAGCTGCGGAAATTCTCGAAAGATCAAATTGATAAAAAAGTACGTGAAGCTGCGGAAATTTTAGGGTTATCGGATTTATTGGACAAGAAGCCAAAATCGCTTTCCGGTGGCCAACGTCAGCGTGTTGCACTTGGCCGTGCCATTGTTCGTGATGCGAAGCTGTTTTTAATGGATGAACCGTTATCGAACTTGGATGCAAAACTTCGAGTACAAATGCGCTCTGAAATTACAAAGCTCCATTATCGTTTAAATACAACGACTATATATGTTACGCACGATCAAACGGAAGCGATGACGATGGCTTCACGAATTGTTGTAATGAAGGATGGTGTCATTCAGCAAATCGGAACGCCGCGTGAAGTATACGATACACCTGAAAATGTATTTGTCGGCGGGTTTATCGGTTCTCCAGCTATGAACTTCCTTCGCGGGAATGTTGTAGGCGAATATTTTGAAATCGCCAATGAAAAAGTCCGCATTCCGGAAGAAAAATTAAAAATATTAAAAGAACAAAACTATATTAACCATGAAATTATTTTAGGTATCCGTCCGGAAGATATTCATGATGGCCATAAACAAGATTCAAGCAGTCTCGTTAAAACGAAAGTCCAAGTAAGTGAATTAACCGGTGCAGAAATGATTGTTTATGCGTCAATTGATGACCAGCAATTTGTAGGTAAAATACATGCAGATGCAGATGTAGCTATGGGGCAGGAGCTTTCACTTAACTTCAACCTGGCAAAAGCTCACTTCTTTGATCCGGCAACAGAAATGCGGATTCGCTGATAGTAAATAATTAGAAGAAGCAGTCAGAATTATTTCTGACTGCTTCTTTCATAATTTTATAGCAGCGCAGCACCGATCAGTCCTGCATTTCCTTTATTTAAGCTTGCTTGTACTCTACCTTTTTTATGTTCAAAAAATGGTAAACTAAAATACTGGTCAACTAAACCTGAAATCTCATCCACAATTTGCGGATGATGATTCATAACTCCTCCGCCTAGTACGACAACATGCGGATCTACTAATAAAATGAAGCTGTGAATCTTCTGAGCGATTTCTTGCTGCCATTCATGTATGAGCGGCACGATGCGTTCATCCTTTTCATAGTAGCGTTCAAAAAATTGCTGTAATGTGCCTTCTTCATTTGTTTGCTGCTGTAATGTGTTTAATAAACCGGGTCCAGCACATACTTCTTCAAAATAGGCACCGGAGCCTGTTATTGAAAAACCGATTTCTCCGGGAATTCCGGCACCTCTTAAAAATTTTCCTTCATGGATGATACAGCAGGCAATTCCTGTGCTGATCGTGACATATATGAATGTTTCTTTCTCAAAGTGACGTACTTTATATTCTCCATTTGCTGCAGTCATCATATCCGTTTCCATAATAACCTCAGCTTTCGGAAATGTCGTTTGAAGTCTTTGGACAAGCGGAAAATTACGCCACGGCAAGTTTTGCTGAAAAACTACAAACCCTTGCTCTAAATCTAAAATTCCCGGTAGTCCAACCGCTACTTTTATAACATCTCCTTCGTCACCTTCCAGAAGCTTATCAAAACCTGAAATAATCGCCTCAAATAATGATTCAGACTGCTGGGGACTCTTAACTTCCATTTGCTTTATTAATATTTCCGGCTGTTCTTGCTTCGATAAAGCAAGTGCTAATTTTGTCCCTCCGATATCTGCACTTAAAATCCACATTTACTCCACCTGCTTTACAAAAATTCCGTAGTCTTTCCAAATTGTATAGCCTAGCTTCTCATAAAAGGCGATTAAATCCGTCCAATCAATAAAGAACGTCTCTTTACCACGTTGCTGCAAATAATATTCTGCAGCTTCGATAACAGCTCGCCCTAAGCCATACTTTCTATAATCTTCATTTACCCCTAGTGGACCAATGCCACCTAATCGCTCAAACTGCTCTGCCCAATTATAGTTTGGCCCCTTCAAAGCACTATGTTCATCATTTATACGACAGAAGCCCACTATCTTGCCTTCCCATTTCACAACGACATAATCTCTCCCTGTACCTCCATGAGCGAAATAATCATGCGCTTCAAAAGTCCACCGCCCAGGGAATGACTGAGCCATAAAATCAATGAGTTGCTGTTGTTCCTCTTTTTCTAATAGAACAAATTGAACATTATTTTTTTCAGGCAGTGATAATGGTTCCGTTACGGTTTTTGTGAAGTCTACACTTTCGACAACTCGTTTAAAGCCAAACTTCTCTGCAAACGCAACACCCTCCCGCTGATCAAGCGGGACTCCGCATAATAAGTGCCCTATATCCCCGCCAAGCTGAATTTTCTTTATGCCTTTATTGAGAAGGGCCCGTTCTGCATAACGGTATATGGAGGCCCGTAGTATTTTTCACGGACCTTCATTTTTTATGCCAACCCACTATATGGATAAAGCAAATTATTAGGATACACAATATCTTTTTGGTTTTTTACAAACATTGCCCCATCATCTATAAACACATCTTGCGTGACAGGAAGCTTTATATCATCCGGTGTAAAGCACAGCCTGATCTGTTCAGATTGAATTGGCAAGCAACCTAGTATTTCCTGTATATTAACCGGCTCTTTAGAAATCACATCGATTAACTCAGCATGCTGGGCTGTTTCATTTAAAATAACAAATGCCTGAAACTTTGGCACATAGTAAATACAATCCTGGTATTGGGTCAATGCATGGAACATCACGATGTTTTCATTTTGAACCATACTCATTTTCTGACTAACAGGTTTTCTAAACACAGTTGTTTCATAAAATATGTTTCTTGTCGGTTTATCTTCCAAGTTAACTTTCTTTACTTCTGTATAAACCGGTTCAATGTCTTTTTTATCCACAGTAAATGTAGATTGCGTCCGAGTTTCAAAACCAAACTTCGGATAAAAGTCCAATACTGTTTTGTTTGCAAACAAGTATATGATATTTGTATCCACATGATCTTCCATAACTTTTTCCATAAGCTGACGCGATAATCCTTTTCCTTGGAATGTGGGATTTGTCATTACAGATCCGATTTGAACTGCTTTATACTGCCTGCCATCCAAAATCATCGTTCCATGACTGGTAGAAACATTGGCTACTATTTCACCATCCGCTTCAAATACATAAGGACAATATGTATCGTTCCAATACCCTAGCTCATCCCATTGTCTAAAATCCAATCCAAAAGTATCATTTGCCAGTTTAAAGAAACTCCCTTTCAATTGCGGATTAAGGCGCACAGCGTCCCCTTTTATGAAATTCACTACTATCCCTCCTTTTTAAAATTTTCGTAAATTATTTTTCCTTCTGAAACAGTTAATACAACTTCTTCGTTTTCGTTAACTATATAAAAGTCAGCATCTTTACCAATTTCAATTGACCCTTTATTTTCAAACAACCCTAACAGCTTTGCACTGTTAGTTGCAGTCAGCTTAGCTAGTGTCACATCTGATAATCCGAGCCAGTCTTTCATATTTTTTCGGGCCTTGTTTAAATTCAGCGTACTTCCAGCAAGCGCGTCACTCCCGACTAATTTACATAAGCCATCTTCTACCCGGACTTGTTGTCCACCTAAATCATAAATACCGTCTGTTAATCCGGTTGCGCGCATACTGTCTGATATTAATATCATTCGGTCTTCACCAATCGTGTCGTAAATAAAGCGAATCATGTCCGGATGAATATGAAATCCGTCAGCAATAATTTCCAGCATACACTCACTTTGCATTAATGCAACCTGCAAGCCGGGCTCCCGGTGATGGATCGGCCTCATCCCATTACAAAAATGAGTGGCATTCTTGATAAGCTGTTGTCCCAATAATGTCTTTGTCTCAGCATAGGTCGCATCTGAGTGACCAATGGATGCTACAATGCCGTTATGTTTTAAGTACGTTGCAAGCTTATGGCCTTTATCTAGCTCTGCCGCTAGTGTAACAAGCTTAATTTCGTATTGGGCAGACCTGTTTAGATGGTCAAATATTTCTACAGAAGGTTTTATAATAAACTGATCGGACTGTGCCCCTTTTTGAATCGGGCTAATGAAAGGACCTTCTAAATGTATGCCTGCAATTTTTGCACCTTTTACATTGTTTTTCATATTCGCAATCGCTTGTACAACACGCTCGAGTTGATTTTCTTCCGCAGTCATCGTTGTCGCTAAAAAGGTTGTCACCCCGTGTTTTGCAAGTGCCATACTGATCGTATTTAGACTGCTTTCCGTTCCGTCCATTACATCAGCACCGGATATTCCGTGAATATGCTGATCAATCATCCCCGGCATCATTTTATAAGCTGTCTTTGTTTCTACCAGATCGACCTGTTCAGGTAATTCACCCCTTTTGCAAAACTGAACTATTTTTCCACCTTCAATTACAGCGTAACAGTCATCCTCTATCCGCTGTTCCCGGACAATTTGAAGTGGTCCAATACACCATGTTTTTTCCATGAACATTTCCCCCCTCTACCACATCTTATACATTTCCCATTATTAGCTTACCTCTTATCATTTTTCAAGAAAATTCCTTTTTTGGCCAAAATAAAACGGCAGTCCAATTAAAAAATGGACTGCCGTTTCTAAGAAGAAATTAACGTTTATTAATTTCTTCCATTAAGATTTGGTTTGTTAATTGTGGGTTTGCTTGGCCTTTAGAAGCTTTCATAATTTGGCCAAGAAGTGCCTTAATCGCACGGTCTTTACCAGCTTTGAAATCTTCTACTGATTTTGCATCGTTATCAAGAACAGTTGTGACGAAACCACGGATTACTTCCGGATCAGAAATTTGGACTAAGCCTTTTTCCTTCACAATTTTCGCAGCGTCTCCACCATTCGTTACTAACTCAGTGAATACTTTTTTCGCGATTTTAGAAGAAATTGTACCGTCCGAAATTAATTTCACCATACCAGCCAAGTTTTCCGGTGTTAGAGCTGTATTTTTCAGCTCTTTTTGTTCTGCATTTAAGTATGCAGAAATATCACCCATTAACCAGTTAGCTGATAATTTCGCATCAGCACCTGCGTTTACAGTTGCATCAAAGAAATCTGAAATCTCTTTGTTTACTACAAGTACGTTTGCATCATAATCATTTAAGCCTAATTCAGAAACATAACGTGCTTTACGAGCATCCGGTAATTCTGGAATCTCGTTACGTACGCGCTCTACCCATTCATCAGAAATTGAAAGACGCACTAAGTCCGGCTCTGGGAAGTAACGGTAATCATCTGTACCTTCTTTAACACGCATAAGAATTGTTTTACCTGTTTTCTCATCAAAACGGCGTGTTTCCTGCTCAATAACGCCACCAGCCATTAATACTTCTGCTTGGCGGATTTCTTCGTGCTCTAAACCACGACGGACAAAGTTGAATGAGTTTAAGTTTTTAAGCTCAGTTTTCGTACCGAACTCTTCTTGACCGTATGGACGGATTGAAATGTTCGCATCACAACGCAGAGAACCTTCCTCCATACGTACGTCAGAAACGCCTGTATATTGAATGATAGATTTTACTTTTTCCAGGTAAGCATATGCTTCGTCCGGCGTGCGGATATCCGGCTCAGAAACGATTTCTACTAATGGCGTACCTTGACGGTTTAAGTCCACTAAAGAATAGCCATCAGCATGCGTTAATTTACCAGCATCTTCTTCCATGTGAAGACGTGTAATACCGATTTTCTTTTTGTAGCCTGGTGTATCACCTTTAGCTGGAATTTCGATTTCTACCCAACCGTTTTTACCGATGGGCTTATCAAATTGTGAAATTTGGTAAGCTTTCGGATTGTCCGGATAGAAGTAGTTTTTACGGTCGAACTTAGTTTCCTGTTCGATTTCCATGTTTAATGCTAAAGAAGCACGCATAGCGTAATCTACTACTTGTTTATTTAATACTGGTAAAACACCTGGATAACCAAGGTCGATTACTGTTGTATTTGTGTTTGGTTCCGCACCAAAGTGGTTTGGACTGCTAGAGAAGATTTTTGAGTTTGTTTTTAACTCAACGTGAATCTCTAAGCCAATGACTGTTTCAAAGTTCATTTTATTTTACCTCCCATAATGCTGGAGTTTGTTTAGCGAAATCTGTTTGTTGCTCATAAGCATAGGCAACGCGGTAAAGTGTCTCTTCATCGAAATGCTTACCGATAATTTGTAATCCTAATGGTAATCCGTTTTCAAATCCGCATGGAACCGAAATTGCCGGTACACCTGCTAAGTTAATCGGAATTGTTAAAATATCGTTTGCATACATTGTCATCGGATCATCAATGTTTGCACCGATTGCGAATGCGGGTGTTGGAGCAGTTGGCCCGATGATTACATCATAGTTTTCGAACACTTTGTCATAATCAGCTTTGATTAAAGTACGTGCTTGTTGTGCTTTTTTGTAGTAAGCATCATACGTACCAGCTGATAATGAATATGTTCCAAGCATAATACGGCGTTTTACCTCATCGCCGAAACCTTCAGCACGAGATTGTTTGTACAGCTCTAATAAGTTTTTCGCGTTTTCTGAACGGTAGCCGTAACGAATACCATCGAAACGTGAAAGGTTTGAAGATGCTTCTGATGAAGAAAGGATGTAATAAGCTGCTAACGCGTATTTAGAGTGTGGTAATGATACCTCTTCTACTGTAGCACCTAACCCTTTTAATACTTCCAATGCATCAAGAACCGACTGTTTTGCTGCTTCGCCAACGCCTTCACCTAGGAATTCTTTTGGTACAGCAATTTTTAAGCCTTTAATATTACCGTCTAAAGCGGCTGCATAGTTTGGTACAGGCACATCCGCAGAAGTAGAATCCATTTCGTCTACACCTGAGATTGCTTCAAGTAATAATGCATTGTCTTTTACATTGCGTGTAATTGGTCCGATTTGGTCTAAAGAAGATGCGAATGCAACTAAACCAAAACGTGATACACGACCATATGTAGGTTTCATTCCTACAACACCACAGTAGGCTGCTGGTTGACGGATTGATCCACCCGTATCAGAACCTAGTGAAAATGGTACTTCACCCGCTGCAACTGCAGCTGCAGATGCACCTGAAGAACCACCTGGCACATGCGAAAGGTTCCATGGGTTTTTAGTTGTTTTATAAGCCGAGTTTTCATTTGAAGAACCCATTGCGAATTCATCCATATTCAATTTACCGACTGTGATCATGCCTGCATCACGTAATTTTTTTACGATTGTTGCATCGTAAATTGGCATAAAACCTTCCAGAATTTTAGAAGCACAAGTTGTTTCCAATCCTTCTGTTACGATATTATCCTTTACGCCAATCGGCATACCGAATAATGGACCGCGCTCCTCAAAAGGAACTTGATCTAATTCAGCTGCTTTTGCAGTTGCTTGTTCTTTATTTAATGCTAAGAAAGCTTGTACATCGCCGTCCAACTTTTCAATGCGGTCAAACGCTTCTTGTGTTAAATCCGCAATTGTTAGTTCACCCGACTTTAAGCTCTCTTGCAATTGTGCTGATGTGCGCTCAAATACTGTCATGCGAGTGGTTCCTCCTATTACTCCATAATTGATGGTACTTTAATTTGACCTGCTTCTTGTTCTTTTACGTTCAGCATTACTTTTTCAAGAGGTAAGCCTTCTTTTGCTACGTCCTCACGAAGTACGTTCACTAAAGGTAAAACATGTGAAGTCGGTTCTACATTTGTTGTATCTAATTCATTTAGCTGCTCTGCGAAATCAGTAATTTTCCCTAGTTGTTCAGCAAATTTCTCTGCTTCCTCTTCTGTAATAGCAAGGCGAGCTAAGTGTGCTACGTGTTTTACTTCTTCTTTCGAAATTTTTGCCATTTGTTACACCTCCAAGTTATCGAATCAAATATACCTCGGCAAAATCCGGATCATCCGCCGGGTCTATATGTGGAGTCAGTGATTGTTTTGGATACCCGCTGATTCTACATAAACCATGCCCATAATGATAACATTTTTCCATGTAAAAATCTCCGCTTTAGGAAAAAATCCAGCAAACAATCCCCCACTTATGACGTTTTTTCGCCAAATTAACGCATTAACGTAATGAAGTAGATTTCTTTTACAAAAAGAAAATACCACACTCGTAAAAGTATGGTATTTTTCGAAAGATTTTACTCATAAATATGAATAAAAGGTTCATCTTCATTTGGTTCTTTAATAATCAGTACTTCGGGTCCGTTAACAGAGGTAATGCTCACCGAAATATACAGGTCAAGCGGTAAATGATTAAGCATTAAACCGGTCAAATACTGGGTAAATCCTGTAATTTCAGCTGTTCCGTAAAACTGGATCGGAATTTCGATATCAAGCTTCTGGACTTTTTTGTTCTGGTAAAAGCCAGTCGCAAACACGCTCGTGAAGTTTGAGAAATACTTGTCGACATCTTGTTTGAAGTTTTGGAAATTCGTATTCAGGTCACGATATACATCATCCGGTGAACTCATCGGGAAAGTAACGTATTTTTCATCGATTGCCTTCCATTCACCCAATTCTGTCTTTCCTTTATCCGCAAAATTATAGTCGGTATACGTTCCCGGCACAATTGCATTTCTTTCAGCTTGTTTAAATAGAGCAATGACGATTGGAACATCTGCCAGTTCCGGACGGGCACGCAATCGATTGATCACTTCCTGCGCTATTTTTTTACCTTCTGCATCTATTTTTGCATCCGGAATTTTCTCTTCAAAAAATTCTCCATACTGCTCTTTTTGATAATAGTAAACTGAATTTAATGCTAAACCGATTGAAACACCAGCCAGCTTTACTTTGTTCTCATCGGTTTTTGTTAAATAATTTTGTTCCACAATATGTGCCAAATAAACTGGCGCTTCTGTCGCTTTTACAGTCGGATCCATTTCCTTGCCTGTCGCCTCATCCACACTTGATGGGTTTAGACCTTGGTACTCCGGTCCTTTATCTTCTGTTTGGTTTGGACGGGCCAGCCAGTATTTCAATGTTTCTTCATCTAAATACTGACCTTCCTGGAAGTAATAGTTTTCCGTATCGAAATGATTTTGCGAAATACGCATTAAGCCTGTTTCGACTTCCTTCATATCGTACTTCGTATAAATATTGGAAACAACTAAACCACGGCTTGCACTTTCCTTATATGGAATCAATGTGCGATAAAATTTATCGTTTATTTGCATATTCGGGATAATTGTTGTTTCCACAGCCTGTTCTGTATCTGATTCTTGCGTCAGTTCTGTATCAGGTGTGAGGTTTGGCGCACACGCTGACAACATCGCCGCTACAATTATCGCAGGTATCCAGCGATAACGTTTCATGAGAGCAAGTCCCCTTTACTATATTAATTGTTCGATTAGGCGCACTTCATCCCAAATTTCAATGCCTAAGCTTTGTGCCTTTTCCAGCTTCGAGCCTGCATCTTCTCCGACAATTACAAGGTCTGTTTTTTTACTGACACTCCCTGCAACCGTACCACCTAACTGTTCTATTTTCGCCTTTGCTTCGTTACGTGTCAATTGCTGTAATTTTCCTGTCAGTACAATTGTTTTACCAGCAAAAGGATTTGCCCCTGCTTCCACGACAATTTTCTTGCCTTTATAGCTCATATTTAAGCCAAATCCTTTTAGGCGTTCGATTAATTGTTGTACTTGCTCGTTTGCAAAATACGCGACAATCGATTCGGCCATTTTATCGCCAATTTCGTGAATATCTTTCAAATCTTCTTCAGTAGCGACCATTAGTGCATCGATTGTTTCAAAATGTGCTGCCAAAATCTTAGCTGCCTTTTCACCAACATGGCGAATGCCAAGACCGAATAATAGTCGTTCCAGCGAATTGTCCTTTGACTGAATAAGTGCTTCAACTAAATTTGTAGCCGATTTTTGCCCCATTCGCTCCAGGTTGATCAGTTGTTCTACTGTCAGTTCATATAGTCCTGCTACATCTTGAATATAGCCTTCTCTCAGCAGCTGTTCCACTACCTTCTCGCCAAGACCGTCGATATTCATCGCATTGCGGGAAACGAAATGCTTCACACCTTCCGCGATTTGTGCAGGACAATGCGGATTCACGCAGCGCAATGCTACATCAGTATCAATGCGTACAATTTCTTCATCACATGCGGGACAATGTGTCGGCATTTTATATGGTACGGCGTCATCCGGGCGCTGTTCCAGAACAACCCCCACAATTTGCGGAATAATATCCCCCGCTTTCCGTACAATGACCGTATCATCGATTCGAATGTCCTTTTCACGAATCAGGTCTTCATTGTGCAATGATGCACGGCTCACAGTAGTTCCGGCTACAAGTACTGGTGTTAAAATCGCTGTCGGAGTAATAACGCCCGTGCGACCTACCGTCAGTTCGATATCCAGTAATTTTGTTATAACTTCTTCAGCCGGGAATTTGTAGGCAATTGCCCAGCGCGGCGATTTTGCCGTAAAGCCAAGCTCATCTTGGTGGGCATAGCGATTCACTTTAATGACGATACCATCAATTTCATACGATAAATTTGGGCGCGCTTCTGTCCACTTTTCTATAAACGCCAAAACGTCCTCAATAGTTTCGCAATACTCACGCTCTTTATTTGATGGAAAACCTAGCTCCTCCAAATACTTGAGCATTTCCCAATGCCCGTCGATTCCATAGCTTTCTCCATCCCCGCCAACTGCATATATAAAAGTCGATAAATTTCGGCTTGCCGCAATTTTTGGGTCTAATTGACGCAACGATCCTGCTGCCGCATTCCGAGGGTTTGCAAATAGCTCTTCGCCATTTTCAGCTCGACGTTCGTTCAGTTTCTCGAAAGATTTTTTCGGCATATAGGCTTCGCCGCGCACTTCTAATGTTACTGGTTCATTTAAACGTAAAGGAATGGCACGGATTGTCTTCAGGTTGGCTGTAATATCTTCACCAACCGTTCCGTCACCACGCGTAGCACCTTGTACAAAAACCCCGTTTTCATAGCGCAAAGATATGGCCAAACCATCAATTTTCAGTTCACATACATAGGAGTAATTTTTACCGATTGCCTGCTCGATTTTCCGGTCAAAATCACGCAAATCTTCTTCATTGAAGGCATTCGATAGACTAAGCATTGCTGTTTCATGTGTTACCTTTTTAAAGCCTTCCAATACCATGCCACCGACACGCTGAGTAGGAGAATCAGGATAAATAAATTCCGGATTTGCTTCTTCTAATGCGATAAGTTCATGTAAAAGCTGATCATATACACTATCTTCTACTACCGGTTTATCCAGTACATAATACGCATAGCCATACTCATGAAGAAGCTTGTTTAATTCCGCAATTCTTTGTTCTATTTCATTCATCAAATGTTCCTCCTAAGCTTTCGTAATCGGTGCAAATTTCGCTAGCAGACGTTTTATTCCAGTCGGTGATGGGAAAGCGATATCCAGTTCCATGCCATCCCCTTCACCTTTTACACTTACGACCATACCGACACCCCATTTACCATGGGCTGCTTTGTCGCCTACTTTCCAGTCAAACTTATCCCCGCCTGTAGAATTCAGTCGTGATGTTTGGGAAGCAGGTGCCTGCACGCTTCCTAATGAACGCTTCGGCATACGGTCATAACGGTTCGATTTAAATGGCAGTGAATCATCACGATAAGATGTAGTATTTGCTTTTGAAACTTGCTCTAACACATTTTCATCAATTTCGCGTAAAAAACGTGATGGGGCATTGTATCCTGTACGACCAAAAATTGTACGAGAACCCGCACAAGACAAGTAAAGACGCTGCTCTGCCCGAGTTGCGCCGACATACATCAAGCGCCGTTCTTCGGCCATTTCATCTTCACTTTCCAATGAACGTGAATGCGGGAATATATTTTCCTCCATCCCGATAATGAACACAACAGGGAACTCCAGCCCTTTTGCGGCATGCATCGTCATTAAAATAATCGTACCTTTCGCTTTTTCTTCTTCATCTAAAGAATCAATATCCGCAATAAGTGCCAGGTCCGTTAAAAAGGCTACTAATGACTGGTCTTCACTGCGCGCTTCAAAAGCCTGTGTTACTGTTAAAAATTCTTCGATATTTTCCAAGCGGCTTTCTGCTTCAATCGACTTTTCCGCTTTCAGCATTTGGCGGTATCCTGATTTTTCAAGCACTTCTTCCACAATCTCTGTAACCGATAATTCCTGCTGACGATCACTCAATGAACGAATCATATTGTAGAAATTTTCAGCTGAAGTGGCTGCTTTGCCTGAAAGCCCCATAAATACAAGCTCACCCATCGCATCAAAGATTGATCGGTCGCGCTCCATTGCATAGACAAGCATTTTATCAAATGAAGTCGCACCAATCGCACGTTTTGGTTCATTGATGATTCTCGCCAATGACAGGTCATCATCATTGTTTGCAATTAAACGTAAGTAAGCGAGTAAATCTTTAATTTCTTTTCGATCATAGAACTTTGTACCGCCAACAATCTGGTAGTTCATATTCGATTTTACGAGCACGTCCTCCATCACACGTGACTGTGCGTTTGTACGGTATAAAATCGCAAAATCATCCAGCTTGTAATCTTCATCCTTCATGAGTTTTTGAATCGTACGTACGACATACTGCGCTTCATCCTGCTCATTTCCCGCTTTGTAAAGCGGGATCTTTTCGCCTTCCGGATTTTCTGTTCGCAGTACTTTTTTATAGCGGTCTTTATTTTTTTCAATTACGCTGTTTGCTGCTTGTAAGATACGTTTTGTAGAGCGGTAGTTTTGCTCAAGCATAATAACTTTTGCTTCTTTGTAATCTTTTTCGAATGATAATATATTCGAAATATCAGCACCTCGCCAACGATAGATCGATTGGTCCGAATCCCCGACAACACAAATATTACGGAATTTCTTCGCCAATAATTGCACGAGCAAATATTGAGATTTGTTCGTATCTTGATACTCATCGACATGAATGTACTGGAATTTGTTTTGATAAAACTCAAGCACATCCGGCGCTTCTTTAAATAGACGGATTGTCAGCATAATTAAATCATCAAAATCGAGACTTTGATTTTGTCTTAATCGTTTCTGATAGCCTTTATATACCTGTGCGACAATCTTTTCGAAAGGATTATGCGGATTCATATTCGCTTCAAACCCATCCACAGTAATGCACTCGTTTTTTGCAGAACTGATCGTGTTTAAGATTGCACGCGGGTCATATTTTTTAGGATCTATATTATCCTGCTTCAATATATTTTTTATAACCGTCAGCTGATCTGAACTATCTAAAATTGAGAAGCTTTTCGAATAGCCGATCCGGTCAATATTGCGTCGCAAAATGCGTACACACATTGAGTGGAATGTGGATACCCACATGCTTTCCGTTGTCCCGCTTCCTAATATCCCGTCAATTCTCTCACGCATTTCACGGGCAGCTTTATTTGTAAATGTAATGGCCAAAATTTTTGAAGGGTATACTTCACGCTCAACCACTAAATAGGCGATACGGTGAGTCAGTACCCTTGTTTTCCCAGAGCCGGCCCCTGCCATAATTAGGAGCGGGCCTTCTGTAGTTTTCACCGCTTCAGCTTGCTGTGGATTCATTCCCGCTACTAAGTTTTTTGCTATATGCTCCATATTGCACCTTCCTATCTAAAGAACATTTGTTCCTATTATATAACACTTTTCACTGCTTGTACGGTTTTTAATGCCGCTTTTAAATCATCATAAATAATATTTCCGACAACTACGGTATTGGCATATGCAGCCATTTCTTTCGCCTGTTCTACAGAAGTAATGCCGCCTCCATAAAAGAGCTTTGTTTCATTTAAAACTTCGGCTGTTGCTTTGACCATTTCGATATCACCATATGCACCGCTGTACTCTAAATAAAAAATTGGCAATTTAAAGTAGTTTTCGGCCATTCGTGCATAGGCCACTACGTCTTCCACTGTCAAATCCGTTTTTGCATTTGTTACTTGCGCTACTTTACAATCCGGATTCAGTACACAATAGCCCTCCGCTACAAGCTCTTCCCAAATTAGTACATCGCCATATTCTTTAATCGCTTCATGATGTAAATCTTTCACCCATTTTGTATCACGGCTATTCAACACCGACGGAATGAAGTAATAATCATATCCTGGTGTAATACTATCAACGTTTGAAATCTCCAGCGCAATCGGTACTGAAAAACGACGTACACGGACGAGCAGATCCAGAACGCCATCCAACGTCACATCATCTGTCCCGCCTACTAAAATAACATCCGTACCCGATTCACAAATCTGCTCTAATGCCTCATCTGTAATTTCCTTAGCAGGGTCCAGTTTAAATACATGTCTCCAGTTTAAATATTCCATGAATATATCCACCTATTCTCAAAATTTTTATATTGAACTTTCCATTATCTTTGTTTTTATTGACCATCTCTTAGTATAACGAAATTCGTTCAAATATTAAAAGACTGAGCGGATAAATCTGCTCAGTCTTTTAAGCTTGCTCATGTATTTATGATTGGGCGCATTGGCGCTTCATTACTTTGACGTAAATGGTTTTTCGTCTGGATATAGACGGCCCAGCATTTCATCATAAGTGTCATTCCCGTAATCAAAGCAACGGCGTACACGGGAAATTGTTGCTGTTGAAGCACCCGTTTCTTTTTTAATTGTTTCATACGTTTTTTTCAAACGTAATAAATGTGCAACTTCAAATCGCTGTGCCAATGATTGAATTTCACTAATTGTGCACAAATCATCGAAAAATTTATAGCATTCCTCAATATCTTTTAACTCTAGGACTGCTTTAAATAACTGATCTGTTTGATGACCGCGAATTTTTTCAATTTGCATGTGCCCACCATTTCCTCTCTACTCTGAATATATAACAGATGCCGCTAGACCTGGAGATGTTGGTACGAAATGTATCCATGTCTTTCCTTGAACTAACTTTACTTCCGTTCCATCTTCTTCGACTGCCACCAGCAGGCCATCTGCATTTTTCCATTTCACTTCACGTATCGTCCCTGCTTGAGCTACATACGCATTGCCGCCACCAGTAATTGTAATCTCGCGTCGACCGGCATTATCTACAATTCGATGAGGCATTTCAAAAAATAAAATATTAGCTAATTCGATCGATTCATTTGTCTCGTAATCGACTGTTTCTACATTTGCAGAATAACGCTTGTACTGATTCGTTTCGGCATTGTATACGTACTGACTATTAAATGAACCGCTGTTATTGTATTTCATCAATACTTCATTAGCTGTTGTTCCTATTTTAACATTATCTTCGGCTTCATAAAATGGGTAGGACACTTTTTTCTGATAAAGTAGTGAAGTCCCTACTTTTTCAGCACCCGCCTTTACATTTTCACCCGAAATATAAGAGTTGTGAGGAGCGACCCGTGTCGATGAACGTTTAAAGAAAGTACCATCATAGTGCATTCCATTAATATTATCGACTACTCTTTGCGAAAGCATCGATTTTGCTTCAGGACTGTAGCCATGCGCAATATAAAATGCATCCAGCCCTTTTGCGATATCAATAAAATATGAACGCGCACTGCGGATCGGTCCGATAGATTCAGGAAGTTCGGACTGGTAAAGAGCTAAAAGGCGTGTTACATCACCCTCCGCCAGCATTTCATACACCACATCCGCCTGTGCAAGTCCGGATTGCGGCCGTGCTTGCGGATGGTTATTAATCGTGGCAAGTATTGGGCGCATCGTCACTTCCTCTGCCACTCGTTCCCCTGTAAACGGCGTTACAAATGGCAGTACTTCTTCAGCCTCCGCTACAATAATATCTTTCTCTACTTCGTTTTCTTCTATCTCTACAGCAGGCTCCTCTGTTTGTTCTTTATCTGAACAACCTGTCGCTAAGGTTATGCCTAATAGTGTTAACATGAATATACTGCGTTTCATCGTGCTACTCCTCTCGTTTTTTCAGGTTTATCGCATTACAGCAGGTAGCATAACCTTATTTTTCATGACATCAAAAAGCCCACGTGTCGTAATTCGAATATACGGTAAATGTGTCGATTGTAAAAACAGCAATGTGTAAATTGCATCTGTATGGTGATACCCACGTTTTTTCAAAGCACTCTTCAATGCTAGCTCAAGCGGAATTACTTCATCAACGGTTCCCTCATAAATAGAGCCGGCCAAAGTTAAAGGAATACTTGTCACAATTTGATCATCCTCTACAAGTACAATCCCGCCATTCATTTTCTTCAATTCTCGGAAAGCGTGCTGCATATCCTGCACCGATTTTCCTATTAAAATAATATCTCCAGTGTTGGAATAAGATGAGGCAAAGCCTTTTACATGTGTCGCAAATCCTTTAATCATCGTATTAATACGCCATTTCCCATTGCGGTCGACAAGCATTAAATAGCTTTCATCATGGTCTGTAGATAATGTATGATGATGTCCATGAATTTTTATACTATACGGCTTTGTTATGACATCATTCACCATCTCAACGCCAATCGGCATCGAAAATTGAAAATCTCCTTCGTGCAAATCAAAATCAATTTTCAGATCACCGAATAGAGATAAGTCAACTTCCGGAAATGCTTTCAAATCTGTATTGTCGCGTTTTAGCCATACTCCTTTTGAAATTACTGCTTCAGGTGTCGGCGAATGTTCGTCCGCTAAAATATTAATATTTGCATAACGACCTGTAGCAAGTAACCCATGCAAATTGGTCATATTATAATATCTCGCAACATTATAGCTTGCCATATTATAAGCATCAACTGGGCGCACACCTGCTTCAAGGGCTGCCCGAATACATTTGTCCATCACGCCATCTTCATGGAAACTCGGTGTGGAGCCATCTGTTGTCATCATTAAATGATCGAATATTTCGTAGCCTTTATCGACAACCGCTTTTAATAGATGTGGCAAATCCGGTCGAATCGATGAATAGCGAAGTGTAACAGCATATCCATGCAGTATACGCGCTTCAATATCTTCAATTGTCATAGATTCATGGTCACCATCGACTCCTAGTAAACGCATTTTAGCCAACGTTTTTTCGGATGCTCCCGGTAAGTGTCCTTCGATTTTTTTCCCCTTATGCTTAGCTGCCTGAATCCAGTAAAGCATTTGATCATCCCCGCGCATCAGACGAGGCCATCCTGTCAGTTCCCCGCCAAGCAATACGTCATGACGGTCAAGCCATTCCAAGACCGAGGCATTTGAGTAAAGTTCCCTCTCATTTTCAAGTTCAGTTTGGGAATCGAAACGACTCCACCAGTAGAATGAAAATGGCAATTTAGCAAGCTCATCCATAAAAGAAAACGCTTTCTTATTTTTCATTAATGAAACAAGTGTCATATTGTCTGAAATAAATGTAGTCGTGCCTGTCTGTGCACTAAACTCTGCGAAACTGTGGGGATTGTACAATTGGAAAGGATGTACGTGCGGCTCAATATAACCTGGTACTACTACTTTCCCTGCCAAATCAACAACCTCTGTCCCTTCTGTATTTGCAGGCATTTCCTTACCAACATATACGATGCGATCATTGGATATCCAGATGTTACCTGTTCCCCAACTTTTCATCATACTATGTAAGTATTTAGCATTTTTTAAAACTAGATTCGGAGCAGCATGCCCATCAATGATACTAACTTGCTCTCTTATATTACTTAACTTCCAACTAATTTCCGGCATTTTCTGCACTCCTTTCAACTTTTACACCTAATATAAAGACGCTTATAACTTTTCCAAGATGCTAAACCAGCTCTAAAAAATATCCTGCTGCGATTCAAGTAGCTTCAGCAATTGTCTTTAACAGCTGCTGAAGCTAGATTAAATGCGTATCGATTTAAAAGAAAAACACATACTTAGTTCAATATATTTTGCTTTATGTAGGCAATTGCTACAATATTCCTTTTGGTGAATTAATCGTAACATAGCACTTTCATAAAGCAAAGTGTTTCCAAAATAATTTTTAAATTTTCTAAAAAAAGGAGGAAACATAATTGCTGACCCCAAATATTTCTGAAACAAACGCTTTTATCCGTATGATGTGCGGTGTTGCTATGACCGCATTCGGTGTCGGGAGAATTGCTCATAAACCTCAATGTACAGTTGGTCGTATGATGATTCTTGCCGGTTCAATGAAAGTGGCGGAAGGGTATTATCAGTATTGTCCAGTAGTCGCAATGGCCAAATCAGAGCAGATGACCGAAATGATGCCCGTCAATGATTAAGAGGTGGATCTAGGGCTTGTTCTATAATGCTCACATTACAAAGCGCTATATTTTAAATTTAAATATAGCGTTTTTACATATCGCAGTGTTACCAATAACTTAATCATCATACAGTGAAGAAAGGGTGAAATGCCCTTTCTTTATTTTGCTTACATAAGCAAAATAAAAATCATTTGTAAGGCGGCAGCATTTCCAGTGGCTAAAAGCTCCAATCCTTTTGAAATAAAATTAAATGCGCTGGAAAATCAAACCCAAAATTATATCCACGAAATAAAAGTATTCAACGATAACTTCCACTTCTAATATTTCCTATCTATTAGATCAAGAGAGTTTATGTCTAGGCTCTTACCATATTTCCAAGATCAGTTACCTGAATGTTGTTATTTAGCGGACGGTATGTACATGTACAGTTTTAAGTGTTATTCATTTGGAACAGGAGGAAACATTATAAACGAATTTGAAGATAAACAAGAAGAATCGGGAGTACTAACATTTGATAAGATCCTAAAGCATTTTATGAAAGAGAATTTTTCATCGGTAAAAGATGAAGTACAGGAAAATACTAACAGCTTTATATTTCCGGAAAAAAGTTCACTCAATTTGTTAATGGCCTATTTATTATCAAACAATAAATTTGAAACATCATATCCTGCCAATGAAGAAGAAGAAAGAAAAGCCGCAGAAAAAATAAATCAGCTCGTCCATGAAAATGAAAAAGATTTTCAAGAGATTATAAGCTTACTGAAAAATATGACTTGATAGGAGGGATCCATTTGGAGATTGATAGCGTGAAAAGTAAAGACCCACTTCAATTACAGCAAACCATCAACTTTTTAAAATCAGAAATCGCTAAATATCAAAACGAAATATCCACCCTACAAAGCGTGGACCATTATTCAATGGTAAATAGTCTTGAGCAGGAACTGAATCAGTTAATTAATGAGAAAAAAGAACTTTCTGTGGAATTAATGATGCTGAGGAAAAGCTTTGAAAAAGAGCTGAGCGAACTGCACGAAAATATTCAGTTACGTGAAGAGCAAAGAATAAAACTCATTTCTTCCATAGAATCACTAGTGGAAAAAAAAGAAAACTTACAGAAAGAAAATAAACAGTTAAAAGAAACAATCGAAAAAACAGGTGATATTGTATCTCCTGCTGCCCGTTCAGAAAACTATAAATATGCCGTCGAAGAGCTGGATCATTTGCTTCGTTCCTTCATGAACAGTAACAATGAACAATTAATTTCTCTGCGCGAAACGATCAATCAACAGCACCATCTGTTAAAGGAAATTAAAGATAAAAACGATGAAATTCATTCTACGTTAGAAGAAATGGCCCAAGTAAAAGAGCCTAAACATAAATATTCCCCTACTTCAGATGAACAATCCATTACCCGGATTAATCTGGAAAACCAGCTTCAAAATTTATTCATCCAAGCAACCAGTTTCGAAACGGAGCTTGAAGAAAAATTACGTATTCTCGATGAGTTTGATGACAAATTACTTTTACTTGCCATGGAGATTGAGAAACATAAAAAGGGCGATATATAATAGACAGTTTTATTGAGTAAAAAGGCGACACGTCTGTACGTATCGCCTTCCCTTTATTTAAATGTTCTCCAGCCAATATCTTTGCGGAAAAAGAAATTCGTCCATTCTTTTTTTGCAAGTTCAGCATATACTTTTTCCTGCGCTTCTTTTAATGTAGTTGCTTCTGCTGCTACTAATAACACACGGCCACCGTTACCTACGAACCGATCACCCGCAAGCTTTGTCCCCGCATGGAATACCGGCAGTTCAACATCCGAAAGCTCCGGCAGAGCATTTCCTTTTTCCACATCGCCTGGGTAGCCTTCCGCCGCAACAACAACACCTAGCATAGCTGCTTCTTTCCACTGTAAATCGAATGGCTGCTCGTTCATTAAGCTCATCATAAATTCACCGAAGTCTGAAGCCATACGTGGTAATACGATTTGTGTTTCCGGGTCACCAAATCGTGCGTTGAACTCTATTACTTTCGGGCCTTTTGCCGTTAAAATTAAGCCTGCATACAGGATACCGGTGAATGATACACCTTCTGCTTCCATTGCATTTACAGTCGGCTCTACGATTGTGTCATATGCAACTTTTACAATGTCTTCAGAAATTTGCGGTACTGGTGAATAAGCACCCATTCCCCCTGTATTTGGTCCTTTATCGCCATCATAAGCACGTTTATGATCTTGTGCTATGACCATTGGATAAATTTGTCCTTTATGTACAAAACTCATAAAGCTGAATTCTTCGCCATCCAGGAACTCTTCTACAACAACACGGGAAGACGAATCACCGAAACGTTGGTTACCGATCATATCTTCCACTGCTTCGATCGCTTCCTGTTCTGACATCGCTACAATGACACCTTTTCCGGCAGCTAATCCGTCCGCTTTAATTACAATTGGAGCACCTTGCTCTTTAATATAATCAACCGCTTTATCCGCTTCTGTAAATGTTTCATGCGCTGCCGTCGGAATATTATATTTGTTCATAATCTCTTTTGCATAAGACTTCGAACCTTCAATTTTTGCCGCCGCTTTTGTTGGGCCGAAAATAACCAAGCCTTGCTCGTTGAAGTAGTCAACGATTCCTTCTGCTAATGGCTGCTCCGGACCTACAAATGTTAAAGCCACATCATTTTCTTTTGCAAATTGTGCAAGTGATGTGAAATCCAGTGCATCGATTGCCACTACTTGTGCATCCTGTTTCATCCCGTCATTTCCTGGTGCTACGAAAACGTTTTGTACAGATGGTGCATTATTGAATTGCTTTGCGATCGCATGTTCACGACCACCACTACCGATTACAAGAATATTCATTATGAGCTCTCCTTTTATATCGTTAATTTCCGTTGCGGGCGAATGCCTTCCGCGGGGGGGAGTCCTCGCCCTTCACTCCAAACAACTAAAGTCATTCCCTACACATGATTTAACCTTATAATTCTCTATTAATTTTATTTTTCTAATAAAAAAAACGCCCGCCAAATTTTAGGCGAGCGCTTTTCATTAATGGTCGTTTACACTGCGCTACCCGACCAAAAGTAGTGCTGTGTATCTTACAATCAATGATTATTTTATTATTAACAGGGCATCTCCCGGCCAAAGTCGATGCAGTTGTTAATAAAATTTGGTTACGACGGGGACCCGGCCAAGAATCGCCCAATCGTCTTATTTACCCCTCTCCCGGCCAGAAAGAAGAATAAATAAAGCATTTGCAAACGCTTCTGCTAACGTCCGGCCAGAACATTAGCGAAACTTTATTCTATTATAACGTAAATTTAATAATTTCTCTACTGCTAACTTTTAATTAGTGTTTAAAGTGACGAACCCCTGTAAACACCATGGCAATACCATATTTGTTTGCTGCATCTATTGATTCCTGGTCTTTAATCGAGCCACCTGGTTGAATGATTGCTTTAATACCGGCTTTTGCCGCTGCTTCTACTGTGTCGCCCATTGGGAAGAATGCATCAGAAGCTAATGCCGCGCCCTGTGCTTTTTCTCCCGCTTGTTCAAAGGCAATTTTCGCAGCACCTACACGGTTCATTTGACCCGCACCTACACCTAATGTCATTTGCTTATCTGTTACAACGATGGCATTCGATTTTACATGCTTCACAACTGCCCAGCCTAGTTTTAATGCTTCCCACTCTTCTTCAGTCGGTTCACGGTCTGTCACAACTTGAATAGTTGCATCTTTAAAGCCGAAACGGTCCGGCTCTTGTACAAGTAAACCACCTTCAACTGCTACAACATTGAACTGATCCTGCTTTTCCTGTGTGAAATCGATTGTTAACAGACGAATGTTTTTCTTCTGCGTTAAAATCTCTAATGCTTCTGAAGTAAAGCTTGGCGCAATGATGATTTCCAGGAAAATACCCGATAATTTTTCGGCAGTTGCCTTGTCCACTTCTTTGTTTAATGCGATGATGCCGCCAAAGATAGATGTTGAATCTGCTTCATATGCTTTATTGAATGCTTCTTCAATTGTTTCGCCAGTACCGACACCACATGGGTTCATGTGCTTTACGGCAACCGCTGCAGGCATTTCAAATTCTTTTACGATTTGCAATGCTGCATTTGCATCCTGAATATTGTTGTACGATAACTCTTTACCGTGTAATTGTGTTGCGTAGGCAATCGAGAAATCCGAACCTAAACGTTTTGCATAGAAAGCCGCTTTTTGATGAGGGTTTTCACCATAGCGTAATGTTTGCTTCAACTCATATGTTAGCGTCATGTTTTCAGGGAACTCTTCGCCAATTGCATTTGATAAATGATTGGAAATATACGAATCATAAGCAGCCGTATGACGGAATACTTTTGCTGCTAAACGACGACGTGTTGCTAATGTTGTTTTTCCATCTGCCTTCAACTCTTCCAATACGGCAGAATAGTCATTTGCATCAACAATTACCGTTACATAATCATGGTTTTTTGCAGCTGAACGTAACATTGTCGGACCACCAATATCGATATTTTCAATTGCATCATCCCAAGATACATCCGGCTTGGAAATCGTTTCGACGAACGGATATAAGTTGACACATACAATTTCGATTGGGCGGATGCCATGTTCATTCATCTGTGCAACATGGCTTGGCTCATCAAACTTACCTAATAGACCGCCATGAATCATTGGATTTAATGTTTTTACACGGCCATCCAAAATTTCCGGGAAGTTTGTTACTTCATCCACTGCTGTTACCGGAACATTGTTTTGTTGTAGTAAACTTTTTGTTCCTCCAGTAGAAAGTACTTCATAGCCAAGAGCTACTAATTCTTTTGCAAATTCTAAAATACCATTTTTATCTGAAACACTAATAAGTGCACGTTTCGTCACGATTAGGTCCTCCAATTTAGTTATTATAAGTGTTGTTTTCCGTTACGGCGGACGCTTTCCGGGGGCACGAGGCCAACAGGATGTTGGTCACAAAAGCGTTGCCACAGGACGTGGCGTTCTTAGCTTTTGTTCCTAGTCTCAGGCGTCGTGCTTGTCCCCCAGGAAGCTTTGATTGGCTTCTATGACTCCGCTTCGCTCTGCAACGAAAGGCAGAGCCGGCAGTTGCACTCGCCGCCTTCACTCCAAACAACAATATTCAGTCAAAGTACTATCCTTAGAATAATACAATTCGTTGGTGAAATTTTTTCAACTTATCGGTGAGCAATGCCCTCACTGGAGCGGCTCATGCGAATTTACTTTTTTGCGTTAAATAATTGCTGTAATGTTCTCGTGTATAGCGCATGTTCTAATTTATGTATACGCTCTTCTGTTGCTTCACGGTCTCCATCGATAACGTCAACTGCCCCTTGCGAGATAATCTTTCCCGTATCCATTCCCGCATCTACATAATGCACCGTCACACCGGTAACTTTTACGCCATGAGCCATTGCCTGACCAATAGCATCTTTTCCGGGAAATGACGGCAGCAACGACGGATGAATATTGATAATCCGATGCTCATAAGCCGCTAAAAGCGTTTCCCCAACAAGGCGCATATAACCTGCTAATATGATCCATTCAATCTCTCGTTCTTTTAACAGTTTAATTAGTTTCGCTTCGTAGGCTGCCTTATCGGCAAAATTTTTCGGTGCAAGCTCCACAACAGGAATACCACAATTTTGTGCACGTGTCACAACATAGGCACCCGGCTTATCCGTAATTACAAGCTCGATTGTCGCGTTAAGCTCACCGCGGCTAATCGCTTCTTGAATTGCCTGAAAGTTACTACCGCTTCCGGAAGCGAATACGGCAATTTTCGTACTCATTACACTAAGCTCCCGTCATGTTCGCCATTAAAGATGACACCTTCACCGTTGACAACGCGACCAATTGTATAGGCTTTTTCACCTTCCGCTTCTACTGCAGCGATCACTTTTTCCGCTTCACTCGCAGGTACCGCAATAACAAAACCGATTCCCATGTTGAATACGTTATATAAATCTTTGTCCGCTAATGCACCTTTTTCTTTTAAAAACTCAAAGATGCGCAGCACTGGCCAAGCTCCTAAATCAATTTCAGTTGCCAAACCTTGTGGCATCATACGTGGCAAGTTTTCATAGAAGCCCCCACCTGTTACGTGTGCACAACCATGTACGTCTGCTGCTTTAAGTGCTGCTAAGACAGGCTTTGCATAAAGTTTTGTAGGAACTAGAAGCGCTTCTCCGATTGGACCAAGGTCTTCATAGCCTTCTACTACTGCATTAACTGCAATTTCATTGTCAGCGAATACAATTTTACGAACTAATGAATAGCCATTAGAATGGACTCCGCTTGAAGCAAGGCCGATTAGAACATCGCCTTCCTCTATTTTCTCACCTGTAATAATATCCGCTTTTTCACAAGCACCTACAGCAAAGCCAGCTAAGTCGTACTCGTCTTCTTCGTAAAGACCCGGCATTTCTGCTGTTTCTCCACCGATTAATGCTGCTCCTGACTGCACACAACCGTCTGCAACACCTTTAACGATTTGTTCTATTTTTGCCGGTTCAGCCTTTCCTACTGCTACATAGTCAAGGAAGTAAAGCGGTTCAGCACCTTGTGCAACGATATCATTTACACACATCGCAACACAGTCCACGCCGATTGTATCGTGTTTATCAACCATAAATGCAAGCTTTAGTTTCGTCCCAACACCGTCCGTACCTGAAATAAGAACTGGTTCCTTTAAGTTCAGTGCAGACAAATCAAACATGCCTCCAAAGCCGCCAAACGTTCCCATCACACCTAAACGGTTCGTACGCTCGACATGCGATTTCATACGTTTTACTGCTTCATAACCTGCCTCAATATTTACGCCTGCCTGTTCATATGCTTTTGACATAATGTACTTGCTCCTCCTTAATTTCTAACAGTCTTTTTCATGTGGTAAAACTGTGTCCGGGAATATTTCTGTCGGGTATTTTCCTGTAAAGCATGCGACGCAAAGTCCGCCATTTTCATCTTCGAACGGGCGGTTCGTTGCACGGACCATACCTTCCAAAGATAAAAATGTTAATGTGTCCGCTTCAATTGCAACTCGTATATCTTCCACACTGTGGCTTGATGCTATCAGCTCTTCATGTGTCGATGTATCGATTCCGTAATAACAAGGATCCGTCATTGGAGGGGAAGAAATCACAACATGTACTTCTGCCGCCCCTGCTTCTTTCAGCATGCGTACAATGCGTCTCGATGTTGTACCGCGTACAATTGAATCATCTACCATTACGACACGTTTTCCTTTAACAACTTGAACTACCGGTGAAAGCTTCATTTTAACACCACGTTCGCGAAGTTCCTGTGTCGGCTGGATAAAAGTACGACCAACATAGCGATTTTTAATTAAGCCAAGCTCGTATGGAATTCCGCTCGCTTCAGAAAATCCAATTGCTGCAGAAATGGACGAATCAGGAACTCCTGTAACGACATCCGCTTCAATATGGGCACATTCTTTTGCGAGTTCTTTCCCCATGCGTTTACGTGCCATATGGATATTCACTTCATCAATATTTGAATCAGGACGTGCAAGATACACATATTCCATCGCACACATTGTTCGCTTGTCCTTTTCAACATAGCTGTCGACTTCAAGACCATTATTTGAAATGATCAATAACTCGCCTGGTTCCACTTCACGTACGTATTCCGCTCCGATTAAATCAAATGCACATGTTTCAGAAGCAACAACATAAGAATCCCCCAGTTTTCCAAGTGAAAGGGGACGTAAGCCGTTTCGGTCTCGCGCTACAATCATTTGATCATTCGTCAATAGAATAATAGAGAATGCGCCTTTTAATAGCGACAATGCTTCTTTCACTTTTGAACGAAATGGAGAGTGTTTTGATTTTTTAATTAAATGTACAACAACCTCTGTATCGGAAGTCGAGTTGAAAATGCTGCCAGAGCGCTCTAAAAACTGTTTTAAATGTGTGGCATTCACTAAGTTCCCATTATGGGCAATTGCCAGTGAGCCAGTTGAAGAACGGAATAACAGTGGCTGAACATTTTCCAGTCCTTTACCGCCTGCTGTTGCGTATCGTACATGCGCAATTGCCGCATGCCCTACTACTTTACGTAATTTATTTTCATTGAACACGTCATTTACGAGACCTTCACCACGTACAGCCTGAAGCTGATTACCGTCAGTTGTGACGATACCAGCTCCTTCCTGTCCACGATGCTGTAATGCGTGTAAACCGTAATAACTTAAGTGCGCCGCATCCTGGTTACCCCAAATGCCAAATACACCACATTCCTCATTTAAGCCTCTGATTTCAGCAAGCATGGAATTGCTCCTTTCCAGGCAGAACGGAATTCCTCCACAGTACCTTCAACAAGTACACCAGCTTCACCGCTAATTTTTATGTTCGCGTCGTCTGTTACTGTACCAATTTTTTGTGCATCTTTTACGATTGTTTCAAAGCCTTCTGCATGTTCAGCTTTCACAGTTAATACAAAGCGTGATTGTGATTCAGCGAATAGAGCCGTTGTTGCAGAACCTGTTAATGCTACGTCTAAGCCTAAACCTTTTGCTGCGAAAGTTTTCTCTGCTAATGCAACCGCAACTCCACCTTCAGAAACATCATGCGCTGATCGAACAAGTCCCGCTTGAATCGCTTCTAAAATAGATTGTTGACGTACCGCTTCTACTGTCAAGTCGATTGAAGGTGCTTTGCCAAAAATGCCGCCTTCCACTAACTTTTGTAATTCAGATCCACCGAATTCTGTTTTCGTGTCGCCGACTATATACACAACGTCACCAGCAGCTTTTACTTCCTGAGTTGTAACATGTGCTAAATCTTTTACTAATCCAACCATACCGATTGTTGGTGTTGGATAAACGGCTTCACCTGAACGCTCATTGTACATTGACACGTTACCGCCAATTACTGGTGCATCTAATGCTAAACAAGCTTCCGCAATACCGTCAGCCGATTTTTGGATTTGCCAGAAGATTTCAGGCTTTTCCGGATTACCGAAGTTTAGGCAGTCTGTAATCGCAAGTGGTTGTCCGCCTGAACATACGATGTTACGCGCTGCTTCAGCAACAGCAATTTTTCCGCCTGTTGTAGGGTCTAGGTAGATATAGCGAGCATTACAGTCTGTCGTCATCGCCAACCCTTTATTTGTACCGCGTACACGTAATACTGCAGCATCCGAACCTGGTGCTACAACAGTATTTGTACGTACTTGATAGTCATATTGATCGTAAACCCACTCTTTTGAAGCGATTGTCGGCGCTTTTAAAAGTGCTGTTAACGTTTCTTTATAATCTGTTACGTTTGGTTCCGTATTTTCCATTGCCTGATATTCTGCAAAGTAAGCTGGTTCAGCATCCGGCATATTGTAAACCGGTGCGTCTTCAGCAAGCGCGTCTGCAGGCACCTCTGCTACCACTTCACCTTTGTGCAGTAAACGAAGCATTTTGTCTTCTGTAACTCTTCCTACTGCTACCGCATCAAGATCATATTTATCGAAAATCGCTTTAATTTCATCTTCACGACCTGCTTTTACAACGATCAGCATGCGCTCTTGAGACTCTGATAACATCATTTCATACGCTGACATGTTTGTTTCACGTTGAGGAACTAAGTCCAAGTTCATTTCTACACCAGTACCAGCTTTAGAGGCCATTTCTGCTGAAGATGAAGTAAGACCTGCTGCACCCATATCTTGAATACCAACTAATGCATCTGATTTTACAACTTCCAGACAAGCTTCAAGAAGTAATTTTTCCATGAACGGATCCCCAACTTGTACTGCCGAACGACTTTCTTCAGTATCTTCTGTCAATTCTTCAGAAGAGAATGTTGCACCGTGAATACCGTCACGACCTGTTTTTGCACCAACGTACATTACAGTATTTCCTACTCCTGCAGCAATACCTTTTTGGATATCCTTATGATCGATTAATCCGACACACATTGCATTTACAAGCGGATTTCCTTCGTAGCACGGATCAAAACCAATTTCGCCGCCTACTGTCGGAATACCGATACAGTTTCCGTAACCTGCAATACCAGCAACAACTTCTTCAAATAAATATTTACCGCGCGCTGATTTCAACTCACCAAAACGTAAGGAGTTCAGCATCGCAATTGGACGTGCACCCATTGAGAAAACGTCACGGATAATTCCGCCTACACCTGTTGCAGCACCTTGGTATGGTTCAATCGCAGATGGATGGTTATGTGATTCCATTTTGAAAACGACCGCTTGCTCATCACCGATGTCAACAATACCAGCACCTTCACCAGGACCTTGCAGTACTTGAGGACCTTTTGTCGGGAACTTGCGAAGTACCGGCTTCGATTTTTTATAAGAGCAGTGCTCAGACCACATTACCGAGAAAAGACCTGTTTCTGTCCAGTTTGGAATACGACCTAATTTTTCAATTGCTAAGTCAAATTCCGCATCTGACATCCCCATGTCTGCATAGAGACGTTTTTCCTTAATTTGCTCTGGTGTTGGTTCGAAATTAGTTGTTAACATGCTGTTCCCTCCACTGCTTCACAATTGATTTAAATAGTTTAAGACCATCTGCGCCACCAACGATTTCATTTGCAGCACGCTCTGGATGTGGCATCATGCCGAGTACATTGCCTTCTTTATTGATAATTCCTGCAATATCCGCTAAAGAACCGTTCGGATTTTCGCCTCCATATGTAAAGACAATCTGGTTATTGGCTTGTAAAGAGGCTAATGTTTCGTCATCACAGTAGTAGTTGCCTTCACCGTGCGCGATCGGAATATTGATTACTTCTCCTTCTTCATATCCGTTTGTAAATAATGTGTTGTTGTTCTCAACTTTTAGCTGTACTGTACGACACATGAATTTAAGATTTTTATTGCGGATTAGAGCACCAGGTAACAGCCCTGCTTCCGTTAAAATCTGGAATCCGTTACAAACACCTAGCACTGGTTTGCCTTGTGCAGCAAACTCTTTTAGAGCCGACATAATGTTTGATTGGTTTGCCATTGCGCCACAACGTAAATAGTCTCCATATGAGAAACCGCCAGGCACTAATGCCCCGTCAAATCCGTCTAGACTTGTAGCTGTATGCCAAACATATTCTACTTCTTCACCTAGCTCGTCCTTAATCGCATGAAACATGTCGATATCACAGTTAGACCCCGGGAAAACGAGTACTGCAAATTTCATCGTATTATGCCTCCTCAACTTCATAACGGTACTTTTCGATTACCGTATTTGTTAATACTTTTTCGCACATTTCTTTTACGATTGTTTCGATATCGCGGTCAGTGTCTTGGATTGTAACTTCTAAATATTTACCAATACGTACGTCAGATACTTCGCCATAACCGATTTTTTGCAATGAGCCTTGAACTGCAGAACCTTGTGGATCCAGGATGCTTTCTTTTAATGTTACGTATATTTTAACTTTCTTCATGAGTTAGTTGCCTCCAAGTTTTTGTAATATAATTTCATATACTTCCGTTAGATTGCCTAAATCACGGCGGAATACGTCTTTATCAAGCTTTTTTTTTGTAGTAGAATCCCACAAACGACAAGTATCAGGAGAAATTTCATCGGCAAGTAAAATATTGCCGTCTTTGTCACGACCAAATTCCAGTTTGAAGTCGACTAATGTTACACCAACCGCAGTAAAAATCGGACGCAGCACTTCATTCACATGCAGTGCCGCATTATACAGCTGTTCTACTTCGATTGGTGTTGCGATATTCAGCACGTCAATATGCTCCGTTGTAATGATTGGATCACCTAATGCATCATCTTTATAGTAAAATTCGACGATTGGACGCTTAAGCGGTGTGCCCTCATCCAAGCCTAGACGTTTTGCCAGGCTGCCTGCAGCAATATTGCGTGTAACAACTTCGATTGGAATAATTTCGACTTTACGTACAAGCTGTTCGTTCGCTGAAAGCCTTTTTACGAAATGTGACTCGATTCCGTTTGCTTGTAACTTTTCGAAAAGTAAAGTCGTAATTTGGTTGTTTAAATTTCCCTTTCCAGCAATCTCGGCTTTTTTCTCACCATTAAATGCTGTCGCACTATCTTTGTATTCAACAAAAAGAATTTCAGTATCTTCTGTTGTATATAATCGTTTTGCTTTCCCTTCATATAAAAGCTGGCCTTTATTCATGACGTATTCCTCCTGATTAATTGATTAGTTAGTTAAGACCTAAACGTTCGAAAATCAAATCAACATTCTGAATATGGTAGTTATAGTCAAAGCAGTCTGCAATTTCTTCCGGTGATAGATGCGATGTGATTTCTTCACTCGCTTCTACAAGCGGACGGAATTGTGTTTGCTCATCCCAAGCTCGCGCTGTTAATGGCTGAACCGTATCGTACGCTTCCTCACGTGATAATCCTTTGTCGATTAACGCTAGTAAAATACGCTGAGAGTAGATCAGACCAAATGTACGCTCCATATTGCGTTTCATATTGTCAGGGAATACAGTTAAGTTTTTCAAAATATTACCGAAACGATTTAACATATAATTTAATGTAATTGTGGCATCCGGAATAATGACACGTTCAGCTGAAGAATGTGAAATATCACGTTCATGCCATAAAGCTACATTCTCATAAGCTGTCAGCATGTAGCCGCGCATCAATCGTGCCATACCTGTCATATTTTCAGAGCCGATTGGGTTTCGCTTATGCGGCATAGCAGAAGAACCTTTTTGCCCTTTCGCAAACCCTTCTTCCACTTCACGTGTTTCAGATTTTTGCAGTCCGCGGATTTCTGTCGCAAATTTTTCAATTGATGTAGCGATCAATGCCAATGTAGAAAAGTATTGTGCATGACGGTCACGCTGTAATGTTTGTGTAGAAATTGGTGCAGCTGCTAATCCAAGATGTTCACATACATAGCTTTCCACACGTGGATTAATATTGGCATATGTTCCTACAGCACCGCTCATTTTACCTGTTTCGATTACTTTTGCGGCTTCTTCAAAACGTACTAAGTTACGGCGCATTTCTTCAAGCCATAATGCCAGCTTTAAACCAAATGTTGTCGGTTCTGCATGCACACCGTGTGTACGCCCCATCATTACTGTAAATTTATGCTCTTTTGCTTTTTCTGTCAGAATGGCGATGAATTGGTGTAAATCTTTACGTAAAATTTCATTCGCCTGTTTGATTAAGTATGATAGTGCTGTATCTACAACGTCCGTTGATGTTAAACCGTAGTGTACCCATTTTTTTTCTTCGCCAAGTGCAGGTGTTTCCGAAACAGCTCGTGTAAATGCTACTACATCATGACGTGTTTCCTGTTCAATTTCATAGATGCGGTCGATATCAAATGATGCATTAGCACGTAATTTTGCTACATCTTCTTTAGGAATTTCACCGATTTCAGCCCATGCTTCACAAGCTAAAATCTCTACTTCAAGCCATGCTTTAAATTTGTTCTCTTCAGTCCAAATAGCACCCATTTCTGGACGTGTATAGCGTTCTATCATAAATCTTCTCCTTTTACTCCGGCCAAATACCAGAGTCTGTTATTTGTTGTAATGCTGTATTTATATCATCTGTCATGATTGTAACATGACCCATTTTCCGATTTACCTTTGCTTCTGATTTCCCGTACAAATGTACAGACCAGTCAGGAAATTTTGAAATTGAATTTGTTAATGGAACGACATGCTGACCAAGTACATTCACCATAATTGAAGGTGCCCACAGTTTTGGTTTACGTAGCGGCCATCCGCATACTGCACGAATATGCTGTGTAAACTGGGAAATATTGCATGCCTCTATCGAATAATGGCCTGAGTTATGCGGACGTGGCGCACATTCATTTATAACGATGCTGCCATCTTCAAGGACGAACATTTCCACTGCCAATGTTCCGATCAGTTTCAGAGAATCGGCAATTTTAAGTGCAGCTTCTTCAGCTAATTGTGCTGTCGACTGTTCGATACGGGCCGGGACAATCGTTTCATGTAAAATGTGGTTTATATGAATGTTTTCTCCGACAGGTAAGCAGTATGTTTCACCATCACCATTGCGCTGAACGATGACAGAAATCTCTTTCGTAAATGGAACAAAACCCTCTGCAATACATTGTGAATGTGTAAATAAATCTTTTGCCATTGGTAAGTCCTCAGCTGATTTCAATAACTGCTGTCCTTTCCCGTCATAACCGCCCCGTGCTGTTTTAACGATACATGGGAAGCCGATTTCTCCAATGTTTTCTAGCAGCTCTTCATAGGTAGATGCGACAATATACGGTGCAACCGGACAGCCTGCCTCAACAATCATTTGCTTTTCTGTGACACGATTTTGTGTAATGCGCACAAGCTCTGCGCCTTGAGGAACATAGGCCATTTGTGTTAAACGTTTCAAACCATCGTAATCGATATTCTCAAACTCATATGTTATGACATCACTAACTTCCGCCAGCTCTTCCAATGCTGCTTCATCATCATAAGCTGCGACAATTCGTATGTCTGCCACTTGTCCACAAGGCGAATCCATTGTTGGCTCCAGTACTGCGATTTTATAGCCGGCTTCTTTTGCGGCAACTGCCATCATACGACCAAGCTGACCACCGCCGATGATGCCGATTGTTTGTCCAGGGTAAATCATTTTCGTCACGTTAAGTCACCTGTGCTTTCCAAAACTTGCGCTTTTGTCGCTTCACGTCGTGCCTCAAGCTTTGCAGCAAGTTCCTGATCAAACGCTCCTAAAATTTGCGCTGCAAGCAGGCCTGCATTTGTTGCTCCTGCCTTGCCAATTGCTACAGTCGCGACAGGTACACCACCTGGCATTTGGACAATCGATAATAGTGAATCGAGTCCGTTTAGCGCACGTGACTGTACAGGTACCCCAATTACAGGTAACGTCGTTTTTGCTGCTACCATACCTGGTAAATGAGCTGCTCCACCAGCCCCTGCAATAATTACTTGAATACCGCGTCCACGCGCAGCTTCCGCATATTCAAACATTAAATCTGGTGTGCGATGTGCTGAAACGACTTGCTTTTCATAAGGCACTTGCAGCTCGTCCAAAATGTCACAAGCATGCTTCATCGTTTCCCAATCACTTGAACTTCCCATAATAACGCCAATTTTCGGATTCATGAGTTTCGCTCCTTTAAACATCTTCGCCATTTGTGTAATAAATGTAAAAAAATCCTCAAATAAATTGCTCTCTACGCTCTACGCATGAGAAAGCAATCTACTTGAGGACTGAGCATTAAAAGTATATGTAGATAATTGCATTGAGATCCACATCCTTTATTTCATCATACCTGAAGTTGCTTTCCCACATAGTCCGGTATTTACGGTGCCGGGTAGAGACACTAGAGCCATATTCTCTAGCATATATGAGGGATTAAATGTTTTTCCTGTACACATTTTAACAAGGGTTACGCATAAAATCAATGCAAAAATGCGAACAATATTTTTAAAGCAAAAGATATTGTTCGGTTTTTAATCGAGTAGTACGTTATTCTTCTATTAATACACCTTTAAATTGTATTTTTTGACGCAAATAGATAGGCTCGCCATTTACTTCTTCGAACACCGGCTCTTCTCTGCGTCCAAAAGGCATATAGCCATCTTTCTTCATTCTTTCAAGGCATTGCTCGATTGTTTCATTTTCTTCTACTTCATACCATACTTGCTTTTTAGCCAAAAAGGTCATCCTTCCACATGTAAAATATCGCTCTAACTATACCACGATACTTTTAGTACTTTCTAATAGAATGGTTTTATTTTGTGAACGATTTGTCACAAGTAAAATTAAAACGGAGCAATCACAAATTTCCTGTAATTGCTCCGAATTGTTTATTTTATAATCTCCATTTGCTCTGTTAACTGCAGTATTTCCTCAAATGTTAAGTCCGGATTTTCTAAAATCACATTATATCGTAAACCTTCTTCATCCCATTGGATTGTTTTGAAAGTACCCAACTCGATTTTAGAACCCTTTTGTCCGCGCACTTCAATCAGTTCTTCTTCCTCTCCAATTGACTGCATTGGCTTAAAGATTGAAAGCGAGAATTGTTTATCACCGTTTTTGGAATATGTTAAGGCAATCTCTCCCGTATCAGTAACCCCCATGTCTTCAATTCCTTCCATTGTGTAACCAAGGGATTCAGGGAATATTAAAAATGGTCCAATCTTCTCGACAGCCTGCTCTACTGTCAATTGTTCCAATGGCTTGAAAGACTCGACCTTAACAACGGCATCTTCGGGTATATCTACACTAAATTTAGCATCGTCAATTTTACTGTTTGGCTCAAATTTCGTAAATTCAGAAGTTATTTTCATATCGCCACTTGCCGAAATCGTTTTTAATGTCATCCATGTTTTTTTATCTACCCAAATTTCCATATCCCCAATAAGCGTATTTTGCTTTTTGGCCTTTGCAATTAAATGGTACGTTTCATGCCCAGCAATCTTTTCTTCTTCACCAATCGTAATATCGTGGGAATTTTTTATTTGTTCCAACGTATGCAATGCCTGCTCTTTTAACGTTGGACGAACTAAACTTTCTACTTCTGGCCCTAGCCCAAAAATCATTGCTTCATTCGTTGTTTTCGAATAGGAAGTTAATGTTTTGCCATCATTAACTGCAATCGATTCTTCTCCTGTGGAATCAACCATTTCTACACGTGTCTTTCCTTTTTTCTCCCATTGCTTCGAAAGAATCTCGGTCCCGTCGTCCATTGTTATCTTATATTCTCCATAATAAGAATCAAGTTCAGATGTTTCCTGCATCGCCTGATTCAATATTTCTTGGGGCGAGTAATTTTCCTCATTGCTGCATGCCGCTAAAGACAGCGTTAAAATTAATGCTGCTGAATATATCATTTTTTTCATTTTATCCATTCCCCTCTTCTTCAATTGGTGGTAGCCAGATGATAATCGCTAATTGATCTTGCTGTGTTATAGCTTTAATTGTCCCATTATGCTTAGCCATAATTTGCTTTGCAATACTCAAACCGAGACCAGCCCCTCGCTCACCTATCTGGCTTCGAGAAACATCAAACTGATACAGCGGCTCAAACATTTGCTCACACTGCTGTTCCGATATGGTCACCCCGCTATTTTGGACGACGATATATACGCCCTTTTCCGTAAAGTTTTCTGCTAACCTTTTTGTACTGCATACAGGAATATTCAGCGTTTCAAATGCGGATATATAAATCGCTCCTCCCGGATTTGTGTACGTCCAGGCATTTGCGACAACATTATCGACAACGCGCATCAATTGCTTCGGATTTACAAGATAACTCCCTTCCACATTGGCTGTCGTCTTTGCTTCAAACCCCTTTTCTTTGCTGATTTGTTCATAGTCGCCCAAGAGCATATCAAAAAACTCTTCGCCTTCAACTTTTACAAGTTCCAGTTCATATGTCGGTGACTGCAATAATGTTAGCATCATTAAATCATCAAGCAACTGCTTCATATAATCTGATTTGGACTGAATAATCTGCAAATACTCCTGATGGTCCTTTTCAGTATGGGTCCCATGCCGTAAACTTTCTGCATATGCTTGAATTGATGTTAGAGGCGTTTTCAAGTCATGTGACAGACTGGCAATCATAAATTCCTTTTGCTGCTGCTCTAATGCAAGCTTTTTTCGCGTCGCTGTAATTTCCTGCAGCATTAATTGAAAGCTCTCGGTTAGTTCTCCGATTTCATCCTTTTTTACCGGTAGCGGACTTGTTGCTTCATCCTTGGCGAAAGCGCGCATTTGTTCCATTAGTCTTTTTACCGGCTTATTGAGGCGCCTATTCAGCATATAGACAACCGACCCGTATAACAACAGCATTACTACAATTAAACTCGTTACGACAATAAGTGATTTTGTGTTTACTTGTTCCAGCCATTCAGATCGAACGAGCGTAATCTTGTATACCCCCTTAATTTCCCCATCTTCATAAACAGGTTCTTTATAAACGAATGTTTCGTAGTTTTGTTTAAATTCAAACAGATTTTTATAAACCGCACTTTTTGATTCAAAACCGTTCAAAGAGTTGATTAAATTCGAGGAATAAAAAATCTTGCCATTCGGACTGTACAGCGTAATCATCAACTGATCGGATGTCAGTTTCTCGATTTCCTTATAATTAGCATTAATCGTGTAAAGCGACGGATTATCCAAATAATCTTTTATATCTGATACAACTGCCCACTTTTCAAAATACTCATCAAGACTTTTATCCTGGTAGTAATCGTTAATGGATATATATAGCCCATACAGTGCAAGTAACGGTAATATCATGACAAGCAAATACGTAAGGAGAAGCCATGATTTAATTTTCATACTTGTTCACCTATAAAGCGGTAGCCCTTTCCCCATACAGTTTGTATATAGTTAGGTGATTTTACAGGATCCTTCAGCTTCTCACGCAATGCTTTAATATGCACCGTTACCGTATGTGTTTGATCCAGCTCAACTTGGTGCCAAACATGTGTATACAACGCTTCCTTTGTAAATAGCTCGAAAGGATTTTGTGCCAATACTTTCAGTAACGCAAACTCTTTTTGTGTCAAGCTAACTTCAACCTCTTCGATATAAACACATTCTTTTACCCAATCAATTTTTAATCCATGTACATATGAAATCATATCTTCTGCTGCGAAAACTCTATTATATCTCTGCCATCGTCGTATTTGAGAACGAACACGCGCTTTTAATTCTTCTAAAGAAAACGGCTTTGCCAAATAATCATCGGCATCTTGTAACCCTGTGACTTTATCCGATTCATTACTTTTTGCACTGATCATAATAATTGGAACATCACTTTGCAGTCGAATATGTTCAATCATTGATAGCCCATCCATTTCAGGCATCATCCAATCAACAAGTATTAAATCATAGTTCCCGGCAGAAAAATCTTCTAATCCTTCAATCCCAGTCGTTGCCCATGTCACTGCATAGCCTTCCTTTATTAAGGTGTCTTTAATAATGCGCGCAATTTCACGGTCATCTTCCACTAAAAGAATTTGTTGTTCCATCATGTACGCCTCCTACCATCACTATAACAAGTAATTTTATCGATAATTGTGACTTTATAAATCCTTTATATTTTATCTTACTTTGTTATGGCTGTTTAAAGATAGCCAAAGTTACCTTTCACTGTAAAGATGGTCGTTTTAAAATGGAAATTTTATGTTACTATCAATTGTGTAAATAAATAAAAGAGGTGTCGCAATAATGGAATTCTTTATCGAAAAGATGAACAGTAAGATGGCCACTACAATTCTCGGATGGAAATATGAACAGCCTTACGATTTTTATAATAATGAACAAACTGATGAGGCTTTGGAAGAATTAATGGATGGATCCTACTATGCCATTGCAGATAAAAATAAAGAAGTAATTGGATTTTTCTGTATCGGAGAGAGTGCTCGAGTACCTAGAGGGAACCATTTCGGTGTTTATACGGCAGATTTAATAGATATGGGAGTCGGAATGCACCCAAATCTTGTTGGAAAAGGCAATGGGTTCGAGTTTTGTACAGGGATTATGAAATTTATTGAGGAGAAGTATCCAAGTAAATCGCTAAGATTAACCGTAGCGACATTTAATCAGAGAGCCATTCATTTATATAAAAAGCTTGGTTTTGTTAAAGAAGATGAATTCAGTAATGACGTTACAGAATTTATGACAATGGTGAGAATATAAAAAATAAAACTATTTATAACAACAAAAAAACCACTGATTCCTCAGTGGTTTTGCGTGTGCGAAGCGACGTCCTACTCTCACAGGGGGAAGCCCCCAACTACCATCGGCGCTAAAGAGCTTAACTTCCGTGTTCGGTATGGGAACGGGTGTGACCTCTTTGCCATCATCACTT